>JBFWUW010000078.1:0-29490 GCA_050247075.1 Pirellulales bacterium
GCGGGGGTTTGAAAAACCGACTTTTCGAAAACCAATCCACCGAGGCTCGTCTGAGATGTAGGATTCTCAATCAATTCACACAACTTGGAATGCCTCGTACCGAATCGAGTTAGTCAACAAAGCCAGTTGGAATTGACAACAGTCGTCGAAGATGAGGTATTGATGATTACCTCCAAGGAGGAAGCGGAGAGCACCTTGAAGGTTTTGCTCTACAACGTCCGCGATCTGATGGTACAAAAGAACGAAGGGGGTGACGTGGCCGATTTTAAAACCGTGATTCACTTGATCGAATCGACCATTGAGCCGCAATCGTGGGATGAAGTTGGGGGACCGGGAACAATTGAACCGTTGCGAGTGCAGGACGAATACTTCGTGGTTGTTGACCAAACGCCCGACGTGCATCAGCAGATCGAGGAATTGCTCACGTCAATATTGCGTAGCGTGCGGGAGATTTCGGCGGCCCGTGCCAGGCCGGCCAACAAGCCGCGGGCATTGCACACCAGGCCGTCGCGGGCGGAATCCCGCACTTACGTGGGGAGTCCCGCGTGGTTCATGCCGGCGCTGCACGAATAGAGCGAGAGGCGGCCAACACCGCCCATTTTGCCGGCCGCCGCGGTGCTTGAATTCCGTTGACTAAGCGCTAAGATGAAGCTTTGATTCATTGGGCCGCGAATTGCCAGAATCGCCCGGCCCGCGTCCAAGCATGGGAGGTGAGGAAGTGGGTCTCGCGGAAAACAAGATCTATCAGGGCGACTGCGTTGAATTGCTGGAAAAGGTTGATCCGGGGAGCGTGGACCTGGCGTTTGCCGACCCTCCCTTCAACATCGGCTACGAGTACGACGAGTACCACGACCGCAAGGAATACGACGACTACCTCGATTGGACGCGGCGGTGGATGAGCGGCGTGCGCAAGGCCCTCAAGCCGACCGGCACCTTTTGGATCGCCATTGGCGACGAGTACGCCGCCGAGTTCAAGCTGATCGCCCAAAACGATCTGAAAATGACCTGCCGCAGTTGGGTGATCTGGTATTACACCTTCGGCGTGAACTGCAAATTCAAGTTCAACCGCTCGCACGCGCACTTGTTTCACTTCGTGCTCGATCCCAAAGAGTTCACCTTCAACGCGGCAGACCCGGCTATTCGCGTGCCGTCCGCCCGGCAACTGGTCTACGCCGACACGCGGGCCAATCCCAACGGCCGCCTGCCAGACGACACCTGGATCCTTCGCCCGCAAGATGTGCAAAACGGCTTCAGCCCGGACCAAGATACCTGGTACTTCCCCCGGGTGGCCGGCACCTTCAAAGAGCGGGCCGGCTTCCACGGCTGCCAAATGCCAGAGCAGCTTTTGGGGCGGATCATTCGGGCCTCCTCCAACGAAGGCGATCTGGTGCTGGACCCCTTCGGCGGCAGTGCTACAACCTTGTGCGTGGCCAAGAAGCTCAACCGCCGCTGGCTCGGTTTTGAACTCTCCAAGGATTACGCCGCCAAGGCCAATGCCCGCGTTGATGCGGCCACGGTGGGAGCGGAACTGAGCGGCTCGGCGGAACCTCAATACAGCGCGCCGCCGACTGCGCAAGGCAAAACTCTCGCGGACAAGAAGGTCCGCTTCAGACGGACAAGACTAGCGGCATTGCCCTTGTTTGGCGAGGAAGCCGCCGAGGGCATAAAAGACGTTGGCAACGGCAAGGCCAAGCCGGCCAAAGAGAAGGCGGCCCAAGCCAAGACAGCCAAGACGAAATTTCCACGGGCCAAGTAGGCGATCAGGCCAACCCTGGTCGGCCCAACCTCAAAAAACCAATCGGCAAGGCTGTCTTGCCGGCCAATGTCAGGTCGGCCAGCACTTCCCCCAGAACGGGGGCAAACTTGAAGCCATGCCCAGACAGGCCGGCGGCGAAGGCCACTCGCGGGTGGGCCGGATGCCGATCGACGATAAAGTGTTCGTCGGACGTCATGGTGTACATGCACGGGGCATGGTGCAGCAATTGAGCGGTGATGCCGGGCATGTACCTGGCGGCAAAGCCGGCCACGCGGGCCTGGTCGATCGGATCGACTTCGCGATTTAGCCGCAGCGGGTCGTCGATGGTGGTTCCGCCGCTATGTTCGGCTATTTTCACCCCCCGGTCATCGATCTGGGGAAAGCCGTAGAACAGCCCTTGGGGAGTTTCGTAGAGGAAAGCCGGCCCGCCGCGGTCGGCCCGGTAGTCGTCAACCTTCGCGCGATACCAATACTGCGGCTTGCGGCGAATTTCCAGCCTCAGCCCCAAGCCTGTCAGCAGTTTCCCGGCCCAGGCCCCGGCGGAAATCACCAGCTTTTCGGCCATGAAGACGCCTTGTTCGGTCATTACCTCAACATGGCCCGGTGCTACCCGCCACTCTTGTACGGCGATTCCCGTTTTTAGTTCCGCTCCATGCCGTGCCGCTTCGTCCAGATGGGCTTGCACACAGGCTTCCACCCGCAGATATCCGGCATGGCGTTCAAACAGCCCCACCCAAGCTTCGTCTGGCAGTCGAAAACCGGGGAAACGCGACTGGATCTGTTGGGGACTGAGGCGTTCGACGGGCAGGCCATGTTCGGCTGCCGCCTTCAGCACGCCCGGCACGATCAACCCGTCGGGCGGGCCGATCTCCAGCAACCCGACCTCATGATAGAGTCGCGTACCGCGCAGGGCCTCCATCTCGCGCCACAGTGCATAGGAGCGGCGAACCAAAGGGACATAGTCGGGATGTTCAAAGTAGGCCTGCCGAATCATCCGCGTCTGGCCGTGCGAGCTTCCCCGGTTGTGGGCCGGTGGAAACCGGTCGAGCCCCAAGACCTTGGCGCCGCGGCGGGCCAAATGAAACAGCGCGGCGCTTCCCACGCCACCGGTCCCCAGGACAATTGCATCGTAGCTCGCCATGCCACGCCCGTTGTTGTTCGTCTAGCCATTGCCTGTAGGAGGCGTTTCCAACGCCGATGGCCACGGTGTCACACGCATCCATCGGCGATGGAAACGCCTCCTACAGTCTACTTGATGGCGGCGTCCTGGCGCTTGCCGCGGATGGTGAAGTCGATCGATGCCTGGCCGATCTTATTGCCCAGCGTGTCCTCGATCGTCAACCTCAAGGTGTGGCGGCCGTCGTAAGCCTGGGCCGGCAGTGTAATCACAAACGGCATGAAGAAGTCGCGGCGGCGGCTTTGGCAATGTTCCTCGGTCGGCGGGAAATCGTGCTCTTCCACGCGGCGGCCCTCGCTATCGAACACCTGGTAGCTGGCCGTCAACGACGTATGGTGCCCGCGCGGCGTGGGCAGGCTCTTGAAGTTTTCCACCTCGGCATACAGCAGCACCTTGTCCCCCGGCTTGAACTCCGACTGGTCAAACCGCGTAATCAGGCCAAAGTCCTTAATCTCGGTGCAGAACGCCAGATTTCGCACCACTAACGACGCCGTCTCGCCCAGGCTGACGGCGGCTTCGCTTAACTGCCGCGACGCCTCGGCGGAACGTCGGCTGGGGTCGGGGATGCGGTCACTGTCGAGAAAAGTCGAGAGGCCGAAAATCTCCTCCGACAAAAATTGTTGTTGCACGCCCGTCCAATCGCCGGCCGGCCGAATGGCCTCCTCGCGGCGTCCGGCGATGAGATACAAGAACCGCAATTGGGCCGGACGCACGTCTTGATCGGGTGCCAACTGCCGCTCGCGGAGTTCAGATTCCAAGGCGGCGATGGACTCTTTCAATCGTTCTTGCCAATCGACGGCCGCGGGCCTGGCGGTGGGCAGTTCGGCGGTATGCGAAGCCAGCGTCGCAGTCGCCTGCTTGTCGGCGGCAGCCTCACCAAGCGGCCTTGGCCGATCATCGACCGAGACCGCCTTGTTGGTCGTGGTGGCGATATCGCGATTGTCCGAGCTATCGTCGGCCAGGCCGGGCAACCGGCGAGGTTCGTCAAATTGGGGGCCGGAATCCCGAGGGGTGGTTGCTGGAAGGTTGTCCGCTTGGGCCTGCGCTGGCGGCGCGGCATCGAGAGGGAGCCTCTCGCGTTGCGGCTGGGGAGTGGTGTCGGGCGTGCCGCGTCGTTCCGCCAGCGATGCCCGGAAGTATTGAATCAGCGGGGGCCAAAGTTCAGGGCTGGTCCTTTTGAGGTCTTCCACCAACCGCTGGCGGGCCAAGGGGTCGATGGCTCCCAGCGATTGCAATTCGGCGATGACGGCGTCGAAGTCTTGTTCGGACTGGGGGGACAACTCTGGCGACCGTGCGACAGTCTCGTCGGTGGGAACCGGATCGAGGCGGGGGACTTCCACCAGCGGCTGGAGTTCCGTAACCGGCTTGTTGGCGATCGAGTCGCCGGCTGTCTCGACTCTTGTCTTTGGAGTTACGGCCCTACGCGGGGCCGGGGGGGCGTTGGCCTGGGCCGTGTCGGCGGCCAGTTCTTCGTCCAGTACAGCAAGTTCGGCTTCGATACGGGCTTTACGTGCCTGCGCCATGTTGGCGTTGAAGTTGCTGCACCCGCCGCCGGCGACAAGTACGAAGGCTCCCCACGCCGCAAAAGCGGGCCAAACCTGGCTGGCCGGTCGTGGGTGACGGTGGCGCATAAATCCCTGGCCGTTGTCGGTCGAACGGCAATCGAGCTGTGAGGTTTTGGTGAAGAAGAAGCGGGCGGGAGAATAGGCCAAATGTTCGTTCGCCGCAAGTCGGGCTGAACGGCCCGCCAGCATTGCCATCGGCGCTGGAGTCGCCTCCGAAAAGCGGTGCTACCCGAACGCCTCGTCTACCACGGACCCCTGAGGGACCAGGCCCAACGTGGTCAAATCGGTCACGCCAATCCCCAGGGTGGAGAGGATGCTGGTCCCCAGGTCGGCCGGCGTGACGGGCCGGCTGCTGGGATGTTCTCCCAGCTTGTCGCTACCGCCGACGACCGAACCGCCGCGGGTTCCCCCGCCGGCCAACAACGCCGAGTAGACCGATGGCCAGTGGTCGCGGCCAGCCTTGCCATTGATCTTGGGAGTGCGGCCAAATTCGCCTACCGCCAAAACCAAGGTCGATTGGAGCAAGCCACGCTCTTCCAAATCGTCCAGCAGCGCCGCGTAGGCCCGGTCAAAGATCCAAGCGTGCCGGTCTTGCAACTGCTGGAAGTTGCGGTCGTGCATGTCCCAGCCGCCATCGCCCCCATCCTCGTGCGGCTCGACGTGCGTGCTCCAATTGACCTGGACGAAAGGAATTCCCCCTTCCACCAGACGCCGGGCCAACAAGCAGCTTTGTCCAAAGCGGGTGCCGCCATAAGCCTGCCGCGCGGCGGCGGGCTCTTTCTCCAACCGCAGCACCTCGCGCGCCGCGCCCGACAGAATTAACGACATGGCCAGTTCGTAGTGGCGATCCATTGTCTGCATAGCGCTGCGCTCCGTGGCGGGAGACAGCCCCAGCGAGTCGAACAGCCGGCGGTCCATGCCCGACAGCAGTTCGCGCCGCGTGCGAACGGTATCCAGCGACAGTCCGTCGGGCAGCGAAGTCTCTGGCAGTTGCACGCCATGGACAGGCGAATAAGTCACGCGGAATGGGTCGTACAGCCCGCCCAGTGTGCCGGCCCCTTCGCCCACCACGCGCTTCTTGCCTTGATGCAGTTCCGACCCCACGATGAGGTATGGCGGCAAGCGGTCCGGTGCAAAGCCGCGGATGCGCCCCACGATGGAACCGGTAGCTGGCTGTACGCTGCCTCCTTGCGGCTTGCCCCCCAGGTCAATTGCGCCGCTCATACTGCCGGTCAGGCCGATGGTGCCCGCCACGCCGTGGTCTTGCGATGCGGAAACCATCGAGCGGATCAGGCAGCAGCGGTCGATGCGCTGGGCGGTTCGCGGCAAGAGTTCGCTGATTTGCAAACTGGGTACGCTGGTGGAAATGGGCTCGTAGGGACCGCGATACTCAATCGGCGCGGCCGGCTTGAGATCGAACAGGTCGATATGGCTTGGCCCGCCCCACAGCCACAGCACAATCACCGCATTGGCCTTGCGCCGGGCGGGCATGGCCGCGGCCCGGCTCCGCAGAAGATCGGCCCACGACCAGCCGCCCAACAAACCCAACGAGCCGACGCGGAGCATCTCCCGGCGCGATGGGCGGCCGAACAATGTCGTGGCGGCGGATCCGAGTTGAAGCATGGCGAGTGGGCCACAAATTGTTGAAGCAGCTCCGAGGATCGGGTGTTGCCATTGTACCACGCCGATCGCTTTGTTCGCTGCCGCCTGGGCAAATTACAACCACTTCCTTATGCTTCAGCAGGTGACGTAAGCGTTCCGTGGCCAACGATAAAGGACTTCAACGTGCGATTCTCGCGGCCCTGGCGAAAAGCGGCGATAAGGATTGCCGTCTGCCTGGGCGTGGCGATCTTGGCTGGCCTGGGCTTGTACGCCTGTCCCACGCAATTTGCCGCGCGATTGATCGGCGTCTATCTGATGTTGCCGCTGCCAGCGATTGTGGCCGGTATGGTCTATGGCCGGGGCGGCATGAAGATAGCCGGGCTGGGCCTGTTTCCGCTGGCGGTGTCGGCCTGGATCGGCGGTGCGGTGCTACTCTTCAATGGCTTCTCGTTCATCTTGTACTGATTGGAAATGTCCCGCACCTCATCGAGAAACGGATTTCACCATGCGGTATTCGCTTCGCGCGCTGTTTGGCGTGGTCACACTAGCCGCCATGTTGTGCGCCGTGCTGTTTGCAGCGCCCGCCCTTGTTTCGATGATTGCCATGGGCTTGATGACGCTGTGCATTACGCCCGCTTGTGTCGCGGGGATTGTCTACGGGAGAGGCAAGAAGAAGGCGTTTGCCATCGGCTGCATCACGAGCGGCTGGTGGGTATCGTTCGTTGGCCTCTATTACGTGGTTCTGTTGGTGGCCAATGCAATCTTGGAGGATGCCTTAGATATTGAAGGCGACATGGCATACGTAAAGACTGGCTGGGCGGTTGGCATGGCCTGGATCGCCCTGTCGGGTCTGGTCAGCGTGGGTGTGCGGTGGTTGGTGCGGCCTAGCAAAATGAGCTCGTCGCAACAGCCGGGTAACGGCGAATCGACGGAAATTGCCGATCCTATCTTTTCTGGCCGCGTCAGCGCCGGCTCGCCCTCCGCGATGATGGCGCACGAGCCTGCGGAATCAGCCGTTACTTCCGAGATCTGATTCGGCGGACTCTCTTTAAACCTCTGGTCCCGTAAGCCGTTTGTTGACAAAAACTGGTGCTGCCGTTACGGTTGCGAGCATTGCTGGGGCTTGTCGCGCGAGGGGTGAAAAGTTCTGCATGGCTGCCGCGGAAGATTCAGAATCGCTGGCGGAACTTGCCGCGCTGCACGAGCTGTGCGAGCAGCGCTTGGGGTACGTCTTTAAGGACAAAGCATTGCTGCGGTCGGCATTGACGCACGCCTCTGGCGCGTCCCATCGGCTGGACTCCAACGAGCGGTTGGAGTTTTTGGGCGATGCCATTTTTGGGGCCATTGTCTGCGAGATTCTCTACGAGCAATACCCTCGCTACTTGGAGGGCGACCTGACGCGGATCAAGTCGGTGGTGGTCAGCCGCCGCACCTGCACAAAGATCAGCCAGGCTTTGGGGCTGGAGGAATTCTTGATCTTGGGCAAGGGGATGACCACCAACCCCAACGTGCCGCACTCGGTCTTGGCGAATCTGTTTGAGTCGTTGGTGGCGGCTTTATA
This sequence comes from Pirellulales bacterium, assembly GCA_050247075.1. Classification (GTDB taxonomy): domain Bacteria; phylum Planctomycetota; class Planctomycetia; order Pirellulales; family JBFWUW01; genus JBFWUW01. The sequence goes on from JBFWUW010000078.1 coordinate 7,662, forward strand.
TCTGGATGGTGGCGACGCAGCCGCGCGGGAGTTCATCACCCGGCACGTTCTGCCGGAGATTGAGGAGACGGTTGAGGGGGAGCATGGCGGCAATTTCAAGTCGCTGTTGCAGCAGTTGGCACAGCGGGAGTTTGGCACCACGCCCGTCTACCAGTTGTTGGACGAGAAGGGGCCCGACCACAGCAAGTGCTTCAAAATCTCGGCCCAGATCGGTCGGCAGCGCTATCAGCCTGCCTGGGGAACGAACAAAAAAGAGGCCGAGCAACGGGCGGCCCAGAACGCGTTGAGCGAAATGGGGGGCGAACCCGCGCCCTACCCGGATGAGTAGTCGAACTTCTTGCGGCCAATGACTTCATGCCCGAACCGTTCTCCTGGTCCGAACTGTATCGTCGGCGGCGGGAGACCGCGGCCCAATTCGGCCCGATCTTTGGCCTCAGGATCGTCCGCCGCGTGCGGGAGGTCTTACTGTCGTGCGTGGCCAACGGCGACCATGTGCTGGAAGTGGGCGCGGGCGACCGCTCGATGGGCCAGGCGCTGTTGGCCGCGCGAAGCGATGTCGTCTATCGCTCGTTGGATATCGACCCGCATGGCAAGCACGACTATCGCCAGTGGAGCGAAGTCGATGAAAGCTTTGACGTGGTGTTTGCCTTCGAGGTGATCGAACATCTGCCGCTGGAAGAAATACCCGGCTGGTTGCAACAGATGGCCAACCTTTTGCGGCCCGGCGGACGTTTATTGCTAAGCACGCCGAACACCTTTTACCCGCCGGCCTATCTGCGCGATGCAACGCATCGCACACCGTTATGTTATGACGAACTGGCGGGGCTGGTGTCGGGGACTGGCTTGCAAGTGGAACAGATCGTGCGCATCTATCACGATCCGCTGCACCGCAAACTGTTGCGGCGATATGTGTTCGGGTGGCTGTTTCGGCTGATCGGCATCGACTTCGCCCGGCAGATCGTATTGGTCGCCCGGCGGTAAGGGGACCAGTACTCCCTCTCCCGGTACTCCGGGAGAGGGTTGGGGAGAGGGCGATACGGCGATAGAGCATCCATCAACCAAACCCTCACCTCGGCCCGCTCCTAAAGAGAGCGGGAGCAAACGCCGGCGTTGGAAACGCCTCCTACAAGACGTTACTTCGTCGCGCCTGCGGGATCATCTGATCCGGGCACAACCTGCAATAGGTCGGCCGATGCAATCGAAGGGCACCAGTGCCGCTCGATATGTTCCACCACCAACTCGGTGCCGCGGGTGTGGCTGACGAATGGATGCTTGCGCGGGTCGTACATGGCGTCGGTCAGGTCGCGGGCCAGAACAACGTTCATGCCGACCTTGGTCATCTGGCGAATGCCGAATGACCGGCCCAGCACGCACATATTGGTATGCACGCCCATCAGCACCAGGTTCTTGATCCCCTCTTGTTGGCAATAGTTGTAGACCTCCACGCCGCTGTCGGTCACGCCATCGTATCCCAAGATATCGAGCGCCGGGTGCTGCCGCGTCCAGACTCCTTGCGAAGGCGGGTTGTCGGGATCCTCGCAGCCTCCTTCTTTGTCGTCGATCGGCAGATCCCCCTCTTTGTCCCGCTCGAGCCGGCACCAGCGGTCGATGGGCGAAGGGGGCGTGGCCGTGACGGCTTGCGTCATGCGGCGGCGGAAGGGTGTCCCTTCGTAGAACTTGAGGGTATCGCTGGGGCAATGAATGATCTGCACGCCATGGCCGCGGGCCGCCGTTAAGACTTCATTCATCCGCGGAACCATCGCGCCGACCCGTTGCGTGGCGGCCTGGCACCAATGCTTGTCCCACATGTCGCAAATGATGATCGCCGTTTCGGAGGCCTTCCACTCAACCGGTGTTTCGACGATCTCCAGTTGGCCAATACCTTGTTGCGGCTCGCGCCGCTGCCGGGCCAGCAATCGCAACGTGCCTGGCACTTTCACTCTCGCCGGTACGGCATCGCCCTCGGCGGCTGGCGAAGGCAGCGCCGCCAGGCTGCATAACAGCACGGCGGCCAACCAGACGACGATGCTCCAGTTGTCCGACAACGATGAACCGCGAAGGCGCCGTGAGATATGCATGGAAAGTACCCGTGGAGGAGGGGTTGCGGCAAAATCGAATGCTCCCCATGAAAGCACGCCACGGCACGAAAGTCCAGTCTTGCGGTCCTTGGCTTGGCTACGCCAAAGTCGCTTCACATCTTATCCCAGGGCTTCCGGCGGCTTCAGAACCCGTTGGACTTGCCGTTTAGCCGGATTAGACTAAGGGGCGACGAGGAATAGCCAGGGGCAGAAATTGGGGGCGGTAGGATGGAACGCAATGGAAACTTGTGGAGGAATACTCACTATGCAGCGGGCCTGCTTGCCGATTGTCTATGTCGTCGTCGAAGAGTTCATCGTTTTGGAAGAACTCCATGTCGCTGTTTGAAGCGGCCGAAGAGGCAAACCGCCGCGGCGCGCTGCCACTGGCCGCCCGCATGCGACCCACGAACTTGGACGAGTTCGTCGGCCAGCATCATTTCTTGGGTGAGGGGAAGCTGCTGCGCCGTTTGCTGAAGGCCGACCGGCTCGGCTCGGTGATCTTTTACGGCCCGCCTGGCACCGGCAAGACCACGCTGGCCAGACTGTTGGCCAGTGCCTCGCGCAGTTATTTTCAGCAGATGAATGCCGTCACCAGCGGCGTCAAGGAACTTCGCGAGGCGATCGAAGCGGCTCAGATCCGTCTGGCTTCGGACGGGCTGAAGACGCTGTTGTTCGTCGATGAAATCCACCGCTTCAACAAGGCCCAGCAAGATGTGCTGTTGCCACATGTGGAGGACGGCACGATTGTTTTGGCCGGGGCCACGACGCAGAACCCGTTCTTTGCCTTGACCAGCGCACTGGTCAGCCGCAGCCGGGTATTTGAATTTCAGCCGCTGTCACCCGACGACATAAGGCGGCTGCTGCGCCGCGCGTTGGAAGACAAGTACCGTGGCCTGGGTGCGCACGATGTCTGGCCGCACGACGACGCGCTCGATTTTCTGGCGGAAGTCTGCGACGGCGACGCCCGGCAGGCCCTGGCCACACTGGAGATTGCCGTTCTTTCAACGAGCCAGCGCCCGCTGGAACTGACGAAGCAGCTCGTGGAAGAGTCGGTGCAGCGTAAGTCGATCGAGTACGACCGCGACGGCGATTCGCACTACGATGCGGCCAGTGCGCTCATCAAAAGCATCCGCGGCAGCGACCCCGACGCCGGCTTGTATTGGCTGGCCCGCATGTTGGAAGGGGGGGAAGACGTGCGGTTTCTCACGCGGCGGCTGGTGATATTGGCCAGCGAGGATATCGGCAACGCCGACCCGCACGCCTTGCCGCTGGCCGTGGCGGCCATGCAAGCTTGTGAGTTTGTCGGCCTGCCGGAGTGCCAATACGCGCTGGCCCAGGCCGTCACCTATTTGGCCTGCGCGTTTAAGTCCAATGCCGCCACCGTGGCGATTGGCGAAGCCCGCCGCGACATTCGCGAGGGGCGTTTGTTGCCCGTGCCGGTCCATCTTCGCGACAGCCATTACAACGGCGCGGAAAGGCTGGGGCACGGGCAAGGCTACGAATACGCGCACGACAGTCTGGACGGCATCGCCAGCCAGGACTATCTAGGGGTGGAAAAGCAATACTACCGCCCCGTGCAGCGCGGCTTTGAGGCCGATCTATCGCGCCGGCTGGAAGCCATCCGCTTGCGGTTGCGGGCCGCCAAACAAAATGGGCATGAACCCGACGACGACTAAGATGGGAAAGGCAACCGTGCCGTCAGCCTGAAGGGCTGAAGGATTCTAGCCCTGGGTTGAGTGGCAACGCTACGAAACCCAGGGTAACGGCCCGTTTAGAATTGTTGTTGTGGTCTGAAGGACCACGGGAAACAGATGGTTTCGATCATGCCGCCGATGATCGCGCGGCTTGCATCCAAACAAGGACGAGCCGATCAATGTCGCAATCTCTTTCGAAAATCTACATCCATTCGGTTTTTTCCACGAAGAACCGTGAGCGTCGGCTGTCTGCCGCGATTCGCCCGGACTTACATCGCTATATGGGCGGGATATTGAATGATATCGGCTGCGTACCCGTTGAGATCAACACCGAGCCGGATCATGCTCATCTCTTGTTTTTGCTGGGCCGCACGAACACCGCGTCCGATGTTGTGGGCCAGGTCAAGAAGGGCTCGACGAATTGGCTGCAACTCCAACACCCGGATTTGGCTGAGTTTCACTGGCAAAACGGTTATGGCGCTTTCTCCGTCAGCCAATCGAACGTGCCTGACGTGAGGAAATACATCGGGCGGCAGGCCGAGCATCATGCTCATCGAGGATTCCAAGAGGAATTTCGCGCGCTTCTGGTGCGCCATGAGATTGAATACGATGAGCGGTATGTTTGGGATTGAGCGGGTAGCTATTTCCCATTTGTTGCGCGGAGTGGGCTAGGGTTGGTGTATCGCATCGCGATGCTTCTCCCCGGCCCTGTCAGGGCCGTGAAGACGGTCCTATTTGGATCGTAACCCAGGGTCTGCGCGACTTTGTCGCTGGACCCTGGGCTAGAATCCTTCGGCCCTTCAGGCCGGATGCTGGCTAGAATTGTCCTGGCCCTTTTAGGGCAGACATGCATTCGTGGGACATCGCGTTGCCGCCACAAGATAATGGCAGATTTATTCCCGCTTGTCCCACCCTACTATTACAGCGTCCCTAATGAACCGAGGCTGAAGGCGTAGTTCATGGGGACCACGCGGTAGATGCCGCGGGTGAAGAGCAAGTCGGCCCATTCGCCGGCTCGCAGGGCGGCCATCTTGGGGACGAGCACCACGTCCGAGTCCGACAGCCATAGTTCGCCGGCCGGGCATGGCTCGGCACCGCGCATCAGGGGTGCCCACATATCGACGCGGGTGGCCAGCAGCCGCCAATCATCGCCGCGGCGGAAGATGATGACGTTACGCAAGTTGGCCCCCACGTTCCAGCCGCCCGCCATGCTCACGGCTTGCATCAGCGTGGTAGGGCCAGTCAGCACCTGGCGGCCCGGCGTGCGGACTTCTCCCAACACAAAGACGCTGCGCGGCGCACGCTCGAACAACGCGGGGACGACTTCGATTCCCTCGATTGTCTCACGGTAGCGGGCGTCCAGTTCGGCCTTCAACTCTGTCAGCGTCAGGCCCAAGGCCGGCACAGCGCCGACCGCGGGGAGGGAAATGGTGCCATCCGGAATCACCCGCACCGTGCGAATTTGGCCGCCGAAACCGAAACGGGTAATGACCGCGTCGCGCAGGTCTTCCAGCTTGGTATTGACCTTGGTTGGCGTCACGGTGATGGAGGGTTCTTTGTAGTACTTGGTGTAGAGCTGCTCTAATTCCTCACGAAGCTGGGGGACGTTCTTGCCGGCGGCCCGCACGTCGCCCAGCAGCCGCAGCGTGACCATGCCGTCGGGCTGTACCACGAGAGACTCGCGGTTCAGGTTAGGGTCGCTGAACGACTCCACGCGAATCTCATCACCCACATTCAGTTGATACAGTTTGGTGGTTTGCTCGCGAGTCAGGCGGTAGATGCACTCCAGCACGTCATCGACACGCAACCGGTACTCCGGCACATGCCGCGTGCGCGCGTGGCCCACATATTCGCCTTGCGCGTACATTTGCCACGGCATGGGGCGGGTCGGATTGTATTGTTCAGGCCGGCAATAGCCATCCGCGCAGTCAATATAGGGCGGACTGACAGGTGCCGCCGGTCCCAACTTTTGGCACAGCAAGACCTGGCCCGGTTTCTCCGCCGTGGCGTGCCTGGCAACAAGCGGCGCGTCGATCTCGATGGTGCGAGGTTTTGGCGCAACTTGTTTAGCGGCCGGCTCGACGGCCTTGGCCTGTGTGGCCCATTCGCCAATGGCCAAGGTCAAAATCGCGCATGCACCCAGCTTTTGCAGGGCTGTCGCGGAGACAATGCGGCATGGAGCAAGTTTCATGGCAGACTAATCGCGGGCTAAAGTCGGACGGGTGTAATGGCTGCAATCGCGGAATTGGGAAGTAGTCACTTACGCGACCGCTGGATCGGGGCGGAACTTTGTCGCGGCTTGCCGGGCGCTTGTGCCGCGCTGGGAGCCGCCGGCATGTTTTCGTCCATATTGGGGTTTTGTTCGGCGAAGACCTTGGCATCGACCCATTTCACATCGGGTCGGTTCTCGCCAGCCCGCGCCAACGGCTTGCCCCGGCTGGCCAATTGAGACTCTTGCCGGGCGGCCTCGGCCAATTGGTCCTCGCCCAATTGCCCGTGGACGACCGACAGGTTGTGCCATGTTTCGGGCAAGGCGGAAATCCGGGCGCTGTGGATCAGCCACTCGCGGGCCTCTTCCAATCGTCCGCCACGGGCCAGCAGTACTCCCAGCTCGTTGCAAGCCAACGGGTTGTTCGGGCTGACCATGATGGCCGCCTGGTGGAAGACCAATGCCTTGGACTCGGTACCCGGCACAATGACGGATTTCTGCTCGGCCAAGACAGTGTGCATTTTCCCCAGGCCAAACAGGGCCATGGAGCCGACTGGCTCTCCTTCGACCGCCAGGGCCAGTTGTTCCTGGGCAAAGGTGTAATACTCGCGTCGTGCCTTTAGTGGGGAAATTTGCGTGTTGCCGCGCTCGCGGACGACCGGCGTGCGATGGCCCGCCACAATAGCACGGACATTCAAATCGCCTTCTAGTTCACCGTTGGCGGCGATAAAGGCGTCCGATTCCTCCAATGCCCGTAATCCGGCGGCCAGCGCCTGACTGTGTTGAACGCCGCCTGCTACCGCATCTTGGGCCTCGGCAATCAGCCGCAAAGCCTTGATGATGGCCGCGCGGCCGGAGAAGAAGGCCCGCCGTTCGGCTAGCTCCATGCCACGGCGGATTTCCAGATCAGCTCGCTGCGCGACGGCATCGGCGATGCGCCCTTGTGTCGCGGCGCTTTCACCATCGCCGGGCAATTTGATTTGTTGGGGTGCCAGGACCGGTTCCGACGAAAAGTTGTTGGCGACCGCTGGCGCAGCCAATGCAGGCTTGGTGTATCGGTTGTCGCTGACGATTTCAAAGTCGTCCGCCTCGGTATCGATATCGTCAGTGCTTGGGTAGCTCTCCGCATTCGCCGATGGCGGAAACACCAGCGAATCGGGACGAACCGCCGGCTTGTTGGGCTTGGGAGCTTGGTCGCCGATCACCAGGGGAGTTTGCCCGGCCGAAGGTAGCCTTGGCTTGCGCGACGCGGGTTGTGTACCCGGCCTGGCCCGTCCAACGGCCGCCATATCTAGTTCCGCCGACACGTCCGCGGAGGGAACGGAGTTGACAAAGCCCAGCAGCCATAAAGTCAGCCCCAACAGCGTGGCGCAGAACAGAATGATTGTCCAATGCGTGTTGCGCTCTGGCATGACTTCCCTGACTGATCTGGCGGAATCCCTTCCGTTGCGAAATGCGCGAACGGTTGCGTGGCATGGATTGGCATCGTCCGTGCGACGATTCAGAACTGAATGAATCCAGCCCTCTTGCGGCCAACTTGCGATTGGGCCGCCGAACAGGCGTCAAACGATGCAAATGCCGAACGGCGCAAGTGTTGAGGCCGTTACTTCGGCAATTGCCGGCGCTTTCCGCGCAGCCAGCACGGTGGGAATGGCGGGCATATTCAGCGCGTCAAAACAGCCTCAGTTGCGTCCCTTTCCCCAGTGTGTGGGCGTTGTAGCCGGCTTCTCGCAACCGGTCGGCGAATGTCTCGGGACCGTGGGTGCAATAGACCTCCCGCGGAGCCACCCGGGCCACGGCGTCGAACAATTCGTCATAGTCCGCATGATCGGACAACGGCATGGCGTAGTCGGCCCCCCAACGCCCGCGGACCGCGTCTTTCATGGCCCAGCCAGTGACCGCGATGGTGATTACCCGCTTCAGGCCGGGCAGCGTCTCGGGCCGATGCATGCGGGGCGGAACGATCACCGCATGGCCCGGCAATGGTCCATCGGCATAGACGCGATAATCGCCCAGGTCCACGCCGCAGGCGGAGTAGACCTGGCTGACTTCAAAGATGGAACGATGTTGCAAGACCGGTATGCCCGCCAAGGTCAAGATCCGCGTGACTTCCTGGCTTTTGCCCAATGTATAGGCCTGAATAACTGGCGTGGCTTCATCCGTCAAAGTCCGGCGGACCAATTCCAACAGATCCGCGATGACTTGCGCGCGGGGCGTAAGGCGGTATTCCGGCTCGCCGTAAGTACACTCCAGCACCAGCAAGTCGGCCTGGGGCAATTCGGCCCGCTCGGAGGTGGCCGACTCACCCAATTTGAAGTCGCCCGTGTACAGCAGGGATTGCTGACCGTCGTCGGCTAGTAACATGGCCGAGCCCAGGCAATGGCCGGCCGGGTAGGTTGTCAATTGCACGCCGCAATAGTCCAACGGCTGACGGTAGGGCAACTCCCGCACTTTGCGCTGTCCCAACCGCAATTGATACAGGCGTCCGGTGGCGGGCGTGCAGATGGCCACATCGTGCCGGGCCATGTGGTCGCTATGGGCGTGCGACACGAAGGCTTGCGGCTGCCGGCGGCGGCAGTCGATGGCCAATCGCGGCGAAGTCAGAAACAATCCGCCGTCAAAGTGAAACACGGCGGTTCCCGTCTAGGCGTGGGAGTGATTTAGCCGGCCGTTTGGGCCGTCAGCTTGCCGGCGGCGTTCAGGCCCGCGGCTTTCCACACGGCGTCCAGGGCTTGGGCGGTTTGCTGCACGATCTGATCGCGCCGCTGGCCGGCAAGTTGCTTGGAATGCGGGGCAGGCGTGATCGGACCATCGTAGCCCATTTCGGCCAGGGCGGTCAGCACCGCGGCAGAGGGGATAACGCCGCTAGGGTTGGGCAACAGCCGAGATTCCTCGCGAATCGTAGCCAAATCGGCCTCGGGCGGACAATCGGCCAGCGAGACGCTGACGATTTGCTGTGGCGTGAGTTTGCGAACGGCGTCTACAACGTCCGCTCCACCGACATGCATCTGCCAGACATCGACGGCGAAGCCCACACTGGGCCGCAGCACCATGCCGATCAACATATTCAAGACAGCCCAAGTGCTGACGAATTCAAACGCCTTGCCCGACCGGTGATATGCCGGCGCGACAATGCCCACGCCCAGCCGCATTCCCAACGGTTCCAAGACGGTGGCGATATCGGCCAAGCGCTTGCGGGTGAATTCAAAGTTTTGATGGTACGGCCGATCGTCCGACGCCGGCTGCAAGGTGGTCACGGCCCGCAGGCAGCCTAGCCCTTGGGCCATTTGCAAGGCTTCCGGCAGGGTCGCCATATCGCGGCGGAACTTGGCGTCGCTATCTTGCCAATCCACCGGGAGTTGAAAGGTGCCCATTTTCAGCCGGGCACTATCCAGCAGGCGGCGACTTTGCTCTAGGCCGCGCAGTTTGACTTGCTGGCTGAAATCGACCAAGTCCAGGTCGAGGCCCTTAAATCCATTCGAGAGGGCTTGTTCAATGATTTCGCTCTGCGTTCCAGAAATTCCAAGCGCCGCCGTACTCAGATTTTTGTACATCAAGTTTCCCGTGTGATTTGGGCCCCTGCACGATCTTTTTATTCCGTTGGCTCCATGCCTTGCATTATGTCAAATTGCCTCGATTGGTCCAGAGGCGTTTATGATGCCCATTTTCAAGCCCCTTGCGGGTCGATCTGCCGGAACTTGCTTGTGCCTTCGAGTTCGCGGTAGCAATCGGGCAGATCAAATTTTTCCAGGACGTGGGGCGGCAGCAGCGCTAGCGGCCAATGGTAGTCCTCATTTTCGGCGATTGAAGCGTAGGAGGCCAGGCTTTGTTGCAGTGTGACTTGTACGACACGGTCGCAGAGCAGCGCGGCAAACAGGCCCGGCAGTGCGCCCCAGCGTTTGGCCACCAGGTGGACTTCCCGGTGGTCAAAGGCGGCCAACCAGTCGAGTACTCGCAAGACATCCCGCGTGCGCTGCCCCACATACGGGCGGTCGAGCATGAGGCCGTGCGAGGCATGGAAAAAGTCGCTGCCGTAAGGGCTGCTGAAACTGGCCTCGCCGCAAATGTTGGGCCGCGATTCACCGATCCCCCGCACATCGCAAGCGTAACAGGCCGCACCGGACTCGCCTTCGATTAGCTCCCGCAGCCAGCCTTCGTCACGCAATTCGGCATCGGCCGATTGATGCGAAACGTACAGCACGGCACGTCCCGGTCCCCGCGCTGGCCGAGAATAGTGCGCCTGGTCGTTTAGTCGCATCACCAAGGAAAAGATTCCAGGCTCGGTCTCCACGGCATAACTCGTCGCATGGGGACGCGGGTAGCCACGCGGCTTGATCGTCCGCAAGATGCGGTACTCCGGAGGATTCTGCCCGTCGTCAGGCACGGCGGGCAGCTTGAGAATCTCTCTCGCGGCTTGCCTTAACTCCTCGCCTTGCAGCGGCTTTCGCGACGTGGCCAGGCTTTGCGACTTTTCTCGTGTGAAGTCGAACACCGTTCGCGATTGCAATTCTGCGACCTGGCCATGCGAAGTACACCACAAAGTCTCATCCGTCTCGATGGTGGTGGCCGGTTCGGTATTTTGGTCTGAAACGCCCGTGACTTTGTTGAACCAGCCGTACATCGCCTCTCGGTTTTCTTGCGAGTAGCCATGTTCAGTCGGACCGATATGCAACTGAATATTGTCCGGATGTCCCAGCAGCGAATAGAGCCGCTTGAGCCGCGTATAGGCCTCGATGGCCCCCCGGGCGTCGAAGTAATCGCGCTCCTTGGCCAAGATGATCACCGGCTTGGGGGCCATGGCCGCCAGGAAGTCGGAATGATCCAAGCCCAATGCCAATGCTCGCGGCGGACATTGTTCCGTATCGGCCGGCAGCTCGTTCTCCAGATTGCGGCGAAACGTGGTCACAAAACAGCCCGGCGCAGCCATCGTCCAGCGTTTTTCCAGGCCGCAGAGCCAGGTTGTCATGGTGCCGCCGCCGGAGTTGCCGGTAATACCCACATGTCGCGGATCAACCTCCTCGCGGGTCAGCAGATAATCGAGCGCGCGAATGCCGTCCCAAGCCCGCCACGCGCCGAAGAACTCACCTACCACAACCTGCTGATTGCCGGCATGAAGATGTTCCGACGTACCCACGCCGCGCCGCGGCTGCCAGTTTGCATCGACATACTGCATGCGTTCGCCTTGGCCGATGGGGTCAAAGATCAGGGTCACGTATCCCAGCCGGGCCAACGATTGGACGAAACTTTGATACGCGTCGATGGCCTTGCCATTGGCCGAATGGCCGCACGAGCCTACTACGCCGGGCAGAGGAAACTTGCGCCCTTTGGGAATATACAGATTGGCCGTTACCAGCAGGCCTGGCCGGCTCTCGAAAATCACCTTCTCAATGGTGTATTCCTCGCGATCGACCACACCCGTCACACGGGGGTTCAGTGGCGTGCGTTCCGGCTCCGGCCCAAAACATTGGCGAATTCTGTCTTGCACGCCCCGAACGTAGGTTTGGGCATCGGCGGTGGTTTGCAGGGCATCGCGGGCCTCATTGGCTGCCTGTTCGATCCGCCGAACTTGGGCGACAAGAAATTCTTGCACCATACGCGGAAAGCGATTGAGCGGCTCGAGCGCGGCCGCGGAATCACCTTCCGCCGCCCGCGACAATGCATTGCCCAGCAACCTCCAGCCAGCCAAGCCAGCGGCGGAAACAACCGCGGCCCGCAACATGGCCCGCCGATGAAGAGAGGAAGGAGTGTCGAATGCGGAGTGTCGAGTGTCGAATGGATTCTGTTGGGACATAATCGGGCCTTGAAGGCATATTGTCGGTGGAAATGGCAAGGGTGTCGATCTAAGGGTAAGAGGGCCGATTGCCGCAGGCAAGAAAAACCAGCGGCACCTTCACATCGTTCTGACCTTCACATGGGCGGGAAGCAGTATTTTCGTCTCGGAAGGGGACGGTGCAATTCGCGGGCATCGGCGATAGAATCGCCATCTGCGAATGGCGGGTTCAACGCATCCTTGGAGTCTTCCCTTGTACGACATTCTCTTGCGTAATGGCACTGTTATCGATCCGGTTCAGCGGTTGCATGCGCGTCGCGAAGTTGCCATTTTCGGCGGCCGTATCGCCGCCTTGCTGGATGCCGGGACCGATGCGCCGGCCCGGCAGACGATTGATGTCAATGGCCAGTATGTCGTGCCGGGCCTGATCGACATGCATGTGCATGCCTTTGAGGGCGTCATCCATTTTGGGGTCGATATCGATGCCCTTTGCCTGGCTCGCGGCGTCACCACGGCTTTGGACCTCGGGTCGTGCGGCGGGCTGATGCTGGACGGCTTGCGGCGGTATGTGCTCGATGTCTGCCGCACGCGGCTGTTCACGCTCTGCCATATTTCCGCCAAGGGAATGCTGGGCAGCCTGCACGATATGCCACACCTGGGCGATCTTGATGACCTGCGCTACGTCGATCCGGAGTTTTGTGCCCGCACCGTCGAACAACACCGTGACAAGGTCTTGGGGGTTAAGGTCCGCCTGACCGATGTGTTGGCCGAAGGGGGCAAGCATGAACTCCCCGGATTGCTGCGGGCACGGGAGGCGGCCGATGCGGCGAACGTTCCATTGGTGGTTCACATGCCCGACTCGACGTTGCCGCTCGACCGCATTCTGCAGGAGATGCGCCCCGGCGACATGTTGACGCACGTTTTTCACGGACGCCGCTGCGGCACGCTTACGCCCGAGGGGGCTGTTTGGCCGCGGCTGCGCGAACTGGTTGCCGGCGGACTGTGGCTGGACGTGGGGCACGGTGTCGGCAGTTTCTGCTGGAAGACCGCCCGGCGGGCCTTGGGCGAAGGGCTGCTGCCGCATTTTATTTCCAGCGATATGCACCAGTACAACATTCACGGGCCGGTATTTGACCTGGTAACGACGATGGACAAGTTCTTGCATTTGGGCATGAGCCTGGACGAAGTCGTCGAACGGGCCACGCTGCTGCCTGCCCGCTTCTTGCATCTCGAAGATGAGATTGGCACGTTGCGACCAGGGGCGGCGGCCGATGTGACCGTATTGCAAGTCATCGAAGGGGAGTTCCCGCTGACTGATACGATGGGCGTAACCGAAATCGGCACGCGGCACCTGGAGCCGCGGGTGGTCCTTTTGGCCGGCCAACCGGTGGGTGTTCTGCCTCGGGGGTGATGTTTCGTGACGAGGGATTCGCCGCCAAGGCATGGATTCTCAGGCCCTTGCGCGGTATCGTCGAAGGCGACCGTGTCCAACACTGGCCGGCCTTGTCGAACGGGGGTCATGGCATGTCGCAACTGTTGTCGGATCTGCTGGCCCAACGCGCGCCGCGGGTTGACGAACCAATGGTCCGAGATCTTTCCGACCTGTGCGCGCACGGCCAGGAAGGGCCGCTGCTGGTGCATCTGGCCCGCGTGCGCTATTTGCCCAAGTACTTGCGTGATTTCTCGGCGGTGCAAATTGCCGAGCATCTGCAATTGCTGGCGATGCTGCGCGAGGACCGGCCGGTGATGTCGGCGATTCGCGAGGCCGAGGGGACGCGGCGGTTCGATGTTGTGGTGGCCGGTTACGACATGGTTGGCGTTTCGGCCTGTGTGACCGGCAGCCTGGCCGAACTAGGCCTGGCCATCATCGAAATAGATGTTGTGACGTACGAGCCGGCGGTCGAGGCCGAGGACTCCGCCCCTTCGCCGTCCTCCGGCCGTTCGATCATGTCGCTGCAGGTCATTCAAAGTGTGGCGGGCGACAATGCGCGGCAATTGTCCATCAAACTACAGAACCGTTTGTTGGCCGCCTATTGGCACTTGGCGCGGGGCCAGTTGCAAGCCGCGCTGGACGAGACCGACATTACCGATGAACTGGTCGGCACGATCATCGACGAGCGTTACCGGTTGGAACGGTTTCTGGCACAAGGGGGGATGGGCAAAGTCTATCTGGCCACGCAGGTAGACCTGGACCGGCAAGTGGTCGTAAAACTGTTGCGATCCGAGTACACGCGGGAAGAAGGCTTTGTCGAGAGCCTGCTGCGCGAAGCCCGCCTGCTAGCGCAGGTACGGTCGTTTCACGTCGTCAGCGTCTACGCCACGGGCTTGTTTCAAGAACAGTGCTGGATGGCGCTGGAACACCTGGCCGGCGGCGACGTAGGGCGCTGGATGCAAAAGCATGGCGTGCCATCGGGCCCGCTAGCGGCCCGCTGGATGCGCGATGCGCTGCGCGGGTTGGTCTACATCCATCGCGATGTGGGCCTGATCCATTGCGACATCAAGCCGACCAATATGCTGCTCGATGTCGGCCTGAACGCGAAACTAAGCGATCTGGGCTTGAGCCAGTTGCACCGCGATGCGCGGGCCTCCGAGGATGGAAAAATCCGCGGCACGTTGTGGTACATGTCGCCCGAACAATCGCGCGGCGAAGCCCTAGACGAACGGTCGGACTTGTTCAGCCTGGGGAGCACGTTCTACCACATCCTGTCGGGCGAAGCCCCCTACAACGCCTCGACCGCGGCCGAGATTCTGGCGCGCGTGGGACGCGGCGACCATGTGCCGCTGGGGCTGAGGTCGCCGAGTACTTCGCCAGCGCTGGCCGCGATTGTGGAACGGTTGATGCAGCCAGATCCCTTGCGCCGCTACCAGGAAGCTGCAGTGGCGCTGGCCGACCTGGAAAGCTACCTCGGCCGGTCAAGAATCCTTTCGGCGGGTTCGCCCCTGTCCGGCAAACTTCCTGACACCACCTTGCATGTGCCTCGGGGCCAGCAAACTTCCCAATCGGCCAACACTGTCGGCCACTAATATTGGACTTCGCCATGCTCGCCCGCGTGCTAGAACCCGAGGTCATGGACACTCCGGAAGAGGCCCTGGCTTACGATGCCATGGACCACTCCGAGGTCAACCGGTTGTTCGTGGATGATTTTCTGCGGGCGGCGGCCGGCCGGCCCGGGCAGGCGATCGACGTCGCCGCGGCGCTGGCTTCCCTGCAATTGGCTCCCACAAATCACACGGCCGTCTTGCTGGACCTGGGGACTGGCACCGCGCAGATTCCGGTGGAACTATGCCGCCGCGATGCGGGCTTTCGCGTGTTAGCGGTCGATCTGTCGCCTAGCATGTTGAATTTGGCCCGGAGCAAGATCGAGGTCGCCAGCCTGACGTCATCCATTCGCCTGGATCTGGTCGATGCCAAGGGTCTGACCTACGCCGATGGCCGCTTTGCCGCCGTGATGTCCAATAGCATCGTGCATCACATACCTGAACCCGCGCAGTCTCTGGCCGAGGCATTGCGGGTGCTGGCACCCGGCGGCTTGATCTTCTTTCGCGATCTGCTCCGGCCCGCCGATGGCTCCACCGTGGAGTTGTTGGTTGAGACTTACGCGGCTGATTGCACCGAGCATCAGCGGCAATTGTTCGATGACTCGTTGCGTGCCGCGTTAACCCTCGACGAAATTCGCGGCATCGTCCAGGCCTCGGGGCAAGATCCCCAACAAGTACATCAGACCAGCGACCGCCATTGGACGTGGAGTGCCCGCATCGGCGGATAGAGTCGCCATCGATCTGTGATGGAATCGCCCCCACAACTGCCGCGCATTGGGATCCGACATGAAATAGCTTCCCCGTTCGGCTCCCTCTCCCGGAGTACCGGGAGAGGGAGCCGAACGGGGAAGTTATTTCGTACCGAATCCTTGGTGGACGAACGGCGATTGCTGAACCATACTGCAACGCAATCCTTTCCGCGGCCGCCGCGACGAATTCAAGCATACAACGATGGAGGAACAATATGATCCAAGAATTACGGCGGATGACGATCCGACTGGCATTGTTGACGATGGCCGTGCAGTTCGTAGGGAGCCAGACGATGTCCGTGGCCCAGGCCGAAGGGTTGAAGAAGGGGGACCGCGTGGTCTTCTTGGGCGATTCCATCACCCAAGCCGGCGCGGCGCCAGGCGGATACGTGACGCTGGTGGCCAAGGATCTGGCGGAAAAGCAGCCCGACTTGGGCATTGAGGTGATTGGTGCCGGCATCAGCGGCAACCGGGTGCCCGACCTGGAGAAACGCCTTCAGAAAGACGTGCTCGACCGCAAACCAACGGTGGTCGTGATCTACATCGGCATCAACGATGTCTGGCATTGGCAGAACGGCCGGGGGACCACCAAGGAAGATTTCACCGCTGGCCTGAAACGCATCATCGGCAAGATTACCGATCAAGGTGCCCGGGTGATTCTCTGCACGGCCAGTGTCATCGGCGAGAAGTATGACGGCAGCAATCCTCAAGACAAAATGCTGGCCGAATACTGCCAACTTAGCCGGGAAGTCGCCCAAGAGACCAAGTCGCAATTGCTCGACCTGAATAAGGCATTCTTGGGGCATCTCAAGAGTGAGAACAAGGACAATGCCGACAAGAACATTTTGACCAGCGATGGCGTCCATCTGAATCCGGCCGGCAACCGCTTTGTCGCCGACCACATGTTGCAGGCCTTGAGCGGAGCGGCCCAGGCGGGCAAGGTGTTGCGGCATGTGGTGCTGTTCAAGTTCAAGGAAGAAGTCACGCCCGGCCAGGTCAAGGAAGTCGAAGCCGCCTTTGCCGCGCTCCCCAGCCAGATCAGCCAGATTTGCGGCTTTGAGTGGGGGACCGACGTCAGCGTTGAAAACAAGTCCGAGGGTTTCACGCACGGATTCGTGGTCAGCTTTCACGACGCGCAAGGGCGCGACGAGTACCTGCCCCACCCGGCGCATCAGGAGTTCGTAAAACTCGTCGGGCCTTTGATCGACAAGGTGCTGGTATTCGACTTTTGGGTGCAATAGCGAGGCATTGTGGGGCGGGACAGGCGGAAATTGATACGTCATTGCGGTATGGCATGCCCACAATGTCATACCATGAGCGGTGGTAGCGGCCGAGATTGGTGGGTCATCGCGGATAAAGCGTCTATGAATGGGCAGTCGATATTCGCTTGTCCCACCCCACTGGCTGCGGCTCGCAGTCGTCGGTTGATGGAATCGCGTGCTCTACTCGGCAACGGCTTGTAAACGCGGGCAACCAGCCTAGAATTACGGAGATATCGTTTCGGTTCGTCGTTGGTCCTTGGGTGAGGCACATGTCGCACGGGTTCGCGTTGGAAAAAGTCGAGGTTTCGCTGACTCCGCAGCAGCGGTTTGAGGAGTTCTTGCAGAGCCGCGGCAAGCGAAATACGGGTCCACGGCGGACGATTGTGGACCAGGTCTTCAGCCATCACGAGCACTTCGACGCCGACGAACTACTGGCACAACTAGCCGCCAACCCCGCCGGGCGAAAGGTCAGCCGTCCCACCGTCTACCGCACCTTGACGGAGATGGTCGATGCCGGCCTGCTGCGGGAAATGCCCCTGGCCGGACGCCGCGTGTACGAGCACGACTACGGCTACCCGCAGCATGACCACTTGTTTTGCCAAAAGTGCAAGGCGCTGATCGAGTTCAGCAACGACGAAGTCAAGGAAATCCGCGAAGCGGTGGCCCGCCAGCATCAGTTCCGCGAAACGGGGCACCGCTTGATCATCTTTGGCACCTGTGCGGAGTGCTCCAAGCCCAAACGCCGCCACCGCCCGCTCGATTTGATCTAGCGGATGCCATCGGGCCAAGTGAGTTTCGGTAGGGTGGGACAAGCGGAAATCGATCGGCCATTGTCAGTTGGCATGCCCGCGATTTCCCACCGAGCCGCAATTGGTGGGACATCGCGGATAAACCGTTCGCCAATGGCGTGCCCAATGGCCGCTTGTCCCACCCTACTGCCACGGTGCCGCCTGCCCCTTTTCGGCCGGCCGCGTTATATTGAAGCGCAACGGTCCTCAACTCTTTGGCCGTCGCCCATTTTCACCTTCTAGAATCCGCGGGAGCCTTGTCCGTGTCGCTAGCGCATTTGAGCAAAGATGACCCCTCGTTGGAGGAAATGACTGTGAGGGTCAAGCCGGGCGTGCGGCATTTGTTGGACAACGATGTGCCGCTAGGGGGCTGGACCGGCAGCATCCAAGAAGCTGGCACGGAGGAAGATTTGGGCTACCTCGATGATCTGCAGGAGCCGGGGGTCGTGTATGCCTTGGTCGAATGGAACGACACGACGCTCGCGCGTTGCCCACCGCTGCTCCGAGAACATCTCAAACGCGAGGGAATCAATTGGCAATTGTCCCGCGTGCGGCTTGCGGATCTGGAGCAGGCGGACGACTCCGACGTGCCGTTGGATGATTTGCCCGTCGAATTCGTCAAAGCGTTCGAGGACCGCGACCGTCGGATGCGCACCGCGCTGGAATTGCCTGACGAGGTGGAGTTTCCCCTGGAGTACGACGAGGTCATGGCTAGCCATGACCGCTATCACGCCTACTTGTTGGAACAGCTCGAATTGCCTTGCGAGGCCGTTTGGGATGACCAATTTGGCGAGGGAGAATCGTACGAAGACGATGATTTCTTCGACGAAGACGATAAACAGATCGACGAGGAGCATGTCCACGGTCCCGACTGCCAGCACGGGCACCCATCATCGGAAACGTCCCGGATCCAAGAGTCCGCGGAGCCTGGCCAGACCGGCCACGAACCCCACGTCCACGGCCCCGATTGCGATCACGGTGACTACGAGTTGGTTCGCCGCGATGTAACGGTAAAGGGCCTGATCCCCGCCGATGAAGTTAACCAACTCGAAGGCATCTACTGCCAGTGTCTGGAGGAGAATCGGCCGATAGAACCAAGTCTGATCGATATCGATTTCAAGGACCATCCCGCTAACCAGCAGTTACTTGACGACTACCGTTACTGGTTCCATCGCCTGGGCCCCGCCCTTTTGGCGGCTGATGAGGATGATGACGCGGAGGATTTCGATTCCGATGACAATCCCTTCTACGGGAACATCTGGAAGCGGATGATGGAGCCACGGACCGAAAAAGACCGCGAGATCATGGACGACCTGACGGTCCCCGTCGAACAAGTGGGAGACGAGGAGCCGTTCGTTCGTACCGCGGCCAAGGTAGGCCGCAACGATCCCTGCCCGTGCGGGTCGGGCAAGAAATTCAAGAAGTGCTGCCTGAGGGACCAATGACAGAGAATTTGCGGATTGGCATTCCCAGTAAGGGCCGCCTCTCGGAGATCGCCGGCGACTTGCTGAAAGAGGCCGGGCTGAACTTTCGCCGCCAAGAGCGCAGCCTGTTTGCCCGGTGCCGCGAACTGCCCGTCGATGTGACCTTTTTGCGCACCGATGATATCCCGGTGCTGTGCGCGGAAGGGGCCATCGACATGGGCATCACCGGCGGCGACCTGGTCGAGGAAAACGGTGCCGAGGTCATCAGCCGGCTCGACCTGGGTGTTGGTTCGTGCCGTCTGGCGATCTGCGTCCCCGACCACAGCCCCATCCAAAAGGCCGAGGAACTGGACGGCTGCCGCATTGCCACCAGTTTTCCCAATGTCACCCGGCGGTTTTTGCAAGAACGGGGCGCAGCGGCCCACATGGTCGTGATTGGCGGCTCGGTAGAGGTCATGATTGCCTTGGGGGTGGCCGATGCCATCGTCGATCTGGTCGAGACGGGCAGCACGCTGGCCGCCAACCGCCTGCGGGTGCTGGAGGAAGCTGGCCGCTACCAGACCGTGCTTATCCAAAACCAACAACAGCGCCATGCCGCCACGGCCGACAGGGTGGTCCGTCGGCTGGAAGGCGTGGTCATCGCCCGCAGCTATTCCTTGCTGGAGTACAACGTGCCGCGGGCCAAGCTCCGCCAGGCGGAGCAAATCACGCCAGGGTTTAATTCGCCCACGGTCAGTTCGCTGGAGGACCCCGGCTGGTGCGCCGTGCGGGTGATGGTCAAACGCAACGAAGTCATCGCCATCATGGAGCAGCTTGAGTCGTTGGGAGCTTCGGCCATCTTGGAAGCCCACATCACCAACTGCCGGCTGTAGGAGGCGATTCCATCGCCGATCACACGTTACAATCATCCATCGGCAACCATTTCGCCCCATCTCCTCGATGACCGCAGGCAATTCCTGGTGAACGGCACTTGGGTGCAAGTTTACGATCCGCTTGGCTCTCCGTGGTTGTCCACGGCTTTGGCCGCGGCACCCATTGTCGTACTGTTGGGATTGTTGGTCGCCGGTTGGTCGGCCCATCGGTCCGCGCTGGCCGGCTTGCTGCTGGCACTGGCTACGGCCGTGTGGGGGTTTGGAATGCCAGGCAACGCGGCACTTGCCGCCGCTGGATACGGCGCGGGCTTTGGCTTGCTGCCTATTGGGTGGATCGTGGTGGCTGCCGTGTTTTTGTACCACCTGACGGTGCGATCCGGGCAGTTCGAGATCGTCAAACGGTCCGTGGCGGCCATCTCGCCCGACCAGCGCATGCAAGCGCTGCTGATCGCGTTTTCGTTTGGCAGTTTTATTGAAGGGGCGGCTGGCTTTGGCACGCCGGTCGCCATTTCCGCGGCGTTGTTGATCGGATTGCGGTTTTCGCCCTTGTATGCCGCCGGCCTGGCACTTTTGGCAAATACCTCGCCGGTCGCCTTCGGTGCGCTCGGCACGCCCATTCTTACCTTGCACGAAGTGTCGGGCGTCGACCTGATGCGCCTGAGCCAGATGGCCGGCCGCCAGTTGCCGTTGTTTTCGTTGATCGTGCCGGCCTGGTTGGTGGCCGTCATGTCGGGCTGGCGCGGGGTGAAAGGCTGCTGGCCGGCGATTGCCGTCTGCGGCGGGTCGTTCGCGGCTTTGCAGTTCGCGGTGGCCAACTACGTCGGGCCAACCTTGGTCGATGTTATCGCGGGGCTTGGTTCGCTGTTGGCGCTAACGCTTTTTTTGCGCGTCTGGCAGCCCGCCGAAGTCTGGCGGTTTCCCGACAGTGAATCGAACTCCGCGGCGGCCGAGGCCGAGGCACACAGCCGGCCGGCGGAAGAACCACGGCCCTTGACCCCGGGCAACGTCTTTCATGCTTGGATGCCCTGGATCATTCTCAGTGTGATGGTCTTCTTGTGGGGCACTCCGCGGGTCAAGGCCTTTCTGGATGGCGGCACCAAGGATCACCCCAATCCGCTGGCGGGCTATACCAAATTGACTTGGGACGTGCCCCAATTGCATGGCCGCATATACCGCACACAACCGGTTGCCGAAGTGGCCGCAGGCAGTGATCGCGCGGCAACCGCTGAGGCTGCCCGCTACAGCCTGAACTGGCTCTCGGCCACGGGTACAGGCATTTTTTTAGCGGCGATTCTGTCATCGCTCTGGCTGCGCATCGCGCCGGGAGTATTCTGGCGGCAATTTGGCGAGACGCTTTGGAAAATGCGCCTGGCCTTGCTGACGATTGCCTGCATGTTGGCGCTGGCGTTCACCACCAAATACAGCGGCAGCGATGCAACCATGGGGCTAGCCTTCACGCGCACGGGCTGGCTGTACCCGTTCTTTGCTCCGCTGTTGGGCTGGCTGGGCGTGGCTTTGACCGGCAGCGATACCTCGTCCAACGCACTGTTCGGCAGCCTGCAGCGCATTACGGCCGAGCAACTCAACCTGCCGGTCGTGCTGATCGTGGGCAGCAACAGCACCGGCGGCGTGATGGGAAAAATGATCGACGCCCAAAGCATTGTCGTGGCGGCGGTTGCCACTGAACAACATGGCCAAGAAGGCCACATCTTGCGGTTTGTGTTCTGGCACAGCATTGCCTTGGCCGCCCTGGTCGGCCTGCTGACGCTGGTGCAAGCCTATCTGCTGCCGGGCATGGTGCCGTAGTTATTTTCTCCCTCTCCCTCTGGGAGAGGGCCGGGGTGAGGGCTGCGCGGAGTGGAACGTCTCCAGCCGCTTCGCCCTCTCCCCAACCCTCTCCCGGAGTACCGGGAGAGGGGGCCGATTAACGCGTATGCCGCTACG
>JBFWUW010000079.1:0-29417 GCA_050247075.1 Pirellulales bacterium
CCCCCCCCCAACACCTGCTCCCCTCTCCCCACACCCAACAACTGCTCCCCGCCGCCGCTCAACCGGCAACGCTTACCTGCACCACTACCCCCCAAAACCCGGCAAAAGTGGAACAGGTAAGGCCAATTAGGGCCGCTGCCAGCGGTTGAACGTTCGTCGGGGATCAAACGGCGGATGCCTGGGCCGGCAGCGCAGCGAATGGCCCAGCGGAGTTGATGATCCAACCAGGTTGCCCAAATCGGCGCGGATTGGTTCCACCAGTTCGAATGCCAACTCCGCTGGGCATTCCCGGTGGTCAGACGCCAGTCACCCTTTTCCCCAGCTACTCTGCTGGGAATGGATCACCACGCGCGCATCGAGCAGGCAATGCAGGCGCTTTGCGGCTACTTGGCCTGGCGATTATCACTTCGCCCCTTGCACGCTGGGCCTCAATACCGACAATTGCCTTGCCCCTTTCACTGGCCTTAACGAGAGACTGGCGTGCCCGCGTTTGTCTGGGAAATCTTCATCATCTTGATGCTGATACTGGCGAACGGTTTTTTTTCCGGTGCCGAGATCGCCATTATCGCGGCACGCCGGGGCCGATTGCAGCAGTTGGCCGACGATGGCGACCGGCCGGCCAAGGCAGCCCTGGCGTTGGCCGACGACCCCAACCGGTTTCTGCCGACCGTGCAAATCGGCATCACGCTGGTCGGCACGTTTGCCGCGGCTTTTGGCGGCGCGCATCTGGAGGCCTACCTGGCCGAAGCGCTGGAGGCCAGCGGCAATGCCTTTGCCGCGCGGCACTCTCATGCCTTGGCGCTGACTGCCGTAGTGGTGGCAATCACTTATGCCTCGGTGCTGTTGGGCGAACTCGTTCCCAAACGGTTGGCACTGCGGCACTCCGCCAGTGGCGGACTGGCCCGGCTGGTGGCCCGGCCCATGAGCCTGCTGGCCTCCATCGGCCGGCCCGTCGTGTGGCTGATGGGGGTTTCGACCAATTTCGTGCTGTTGCTGCTGGGAAGCAAGGAAAGCAAGGAACCAGATGTCAATCTGGAGGATATTGAACATGCCATCAAGACCGGCACGCAGTCGGGCGTGCTGGACGAGTCCGAGCAAAAACTGGCGCTAGAGGCGTTGCGCCTGGGCGACAAGGTGTTGAAAGAGATCATGCGTCCGCGGCTGGATATCGACGCGCTGGACATCGATACGCCCCCCGGCGAAACCTTGGGTGCCGTGGCCATGGCTGGTGTCACGCGGTTGCCGTTGTACGAAGGCAACCTCGACAACATCGTCGGCTTTGTCAACATCAAAGACGTGCTGCGGCGGCATTACCTGGGTTTTCCGATCGAACTGCGCAAGATCATGCATCCCGTGCTGTTCGTGCCGGAATCGCTGTCGGTTGATCGCCTGCTGGTTCAGTTTCAAGCCCAGGGAAGCCAGTTGGCGATTGTGCTGGATGAGTTTGGCGGGACCGAGGGGTTGGTGACGCTGCAAGACATCTTGGAGGAACTTGTCGGCGAGATTCGCGACGAGCACGAACGCGATCAAATCCAGGACATCGTCGCCCGCGAGGATGGGTCGTATCTGGTCGATGGGCTTGTGCCGATCGAGGAACTGGCCGAACGGCTGCAGATTAAGCTGGAGCAGTCCGAGGAGCCGCGCGGCTACAATACCATCGCCGGCTTGGTCCTGGACGAGCTTGAACGCATTCCGCAGATCGGCGAAGGCGTGCAATGGCAAGGGCATACCATCGAGGTCATCGACATGGACGGACCCCGGATCGACCGACTACTGGTAACCAAGCAGCAGCCTTAAGAAATGGTCCGAAATTACCCTTGTTTCCTAGGGCTGGCGGATCCGTAACCCTACGCGACCGCCACAAGGGCCGTCGCAAAGTGGGGACAGCTGGCGCGGACGGACCCAACGGAAGGGTGCTTTTTAGCGGTTCGTTTGGACTATGATCCTGTGCGAACGCTTTAAATTACATAGCTTTCGGCCTTCCCATTGGTCGGCCTGGGCTCATTGACCGTATGAAATGCAATAGCGCAAAAGCGCGAAGCCGCCAAGAAAAGAGAAGAACCACGAATCGAACGAATCCAACGAATGAACCTTTCGAGTGGCAACGTGTTGGAGAAATAGCGGGGCGGTCGGCGGCTCCAAGTACGCATTCCGTCGGATACATATTCGTTAGATTCGTTCGATTCGTGGTTCTCACCTGGCCTCGCATACTTAGCAGCCTGTTGAAAAAGGCCAACAAGAGGGGTAATGCTAGCTTGCGAAACCCGGTGATTTTGCAGCTAGCAACTACCACCATTGGGGCTTTTTCAACAGGCTGTTAGCGGTGCGCTTTCAATCCGCGGGCAAGCATCATCCGCGATTGGCTGGAGGGTACGGTGCCTCGTTGGCATCGCCATCTGGGCGTGTTAGCATTGCGGCTTCGTTTTTCCCGCGATGGAATCGTCGCCGTTGCCCGTTTTTGTCTCCCCAGGAAGCCCGCCGCATGGCGATTGATTCTCCGGCCAGGATTGCGGTATTGGGGGCGGGGCCCGTTGGATTGGAAACGGCCCTGTATGCCCGCTTCTTGGGCTACGAGGTTGCCGTCTACGAGCGCGGCCGCGTGGCCGAAAACGTGCTGCGGTGGGGCCACGCCCGCATGTTCAGCCCGTTCGGCCAGAATCGCTCGGCCTTGGGTCTGGCGGCGCTAGCCGCGCAAGATCAAAGCTGGCAGCCGCCGGCGGACGATGCGCTGCTAACCGGCAACGAGTGGGTGGCCAGCTACCTGGGGCCGCTGTCGCAAAGCGACCTGTTGGCCGACTCGATCCGCGAACGGACCACGGTCTTGGCGATTGGCCGCGACGGTTTGCTCAGAGACGACTGCGAAGACCGCGAATTGCGGGGCGAGCCCGACCTGCGACTGCTGATCGAGGATGCCGACGGCGAACGGTTTGAAACGGCCGACGCGGTGATCGATGCCACGGGCAATTTGGGCAATCCCCTGTGGCTAGGACCAGGCGGGCTGCCGGCTATTGGCGAACGTGAGCATCGCGAGCGAATTGAGTACGGACTTCCCGACATCCTTGGCCGAGACCGTCCGCACTATGCTGGCCAGCGAATTCTGGTCGTGGGGAATGGAATTTTCGCCGCCATGAACATTGTGAACTTGGCGGAACTGGCACGGGCGGCACCTGATACGCGCGTGACCTGGTTGACGCGGGCTGCCGACGGAGTCGAATCCCCGGTACAGATCATCGAGAACGATCCCTTGCCAGCCCGGCGCGAACTGGCGGCGGCGGCCAATCGGTTGGCGGCCGATTCCCAGTCGCCCATCGCGCATTGGTCCGGCGCGGCGGTGGAGCGGATTCGCTGGAAAGCCGACGCCCAACGGTTCTCGGTTCGCCTGCTGAATGCCCCCGAGGAAAAGCTCAAGGTGGACCGGTTGGTAGCCAACGTGGGGTGGCTTCCCGACAACTCGCTGTTCCGAGAATTGAGAGTCCAAGAGATTCCAGCGAGCGGCACCGCCCCCACCACCGCCGACTCGTTGCTTCAACCGGAGCCAGACTTTTACATCCTGGGGACCAAGAGCCAGGGACGCCACCCGCAGTTTTTGTTCAGTAATGCCCTGGAACAGATTCGCCAGTTGTTCACCATCATTGGCGACCGGCCCGAACTGAACCTCTATGCGACTATCGGCGGCGTACCGCGGCGATAGTTGATGGCTTGTCGCACTACGTAACGACATGGCTCCCACCATGTCCGCTTGCAGCGCGTTTGTTGGCCCATGCCGAGCGACCGTGCGCGGGGTGGTACGTCGACCGCGCATCAAGCCGGCAAAGCAGGAGCTTTGCGGCTACTTTTCAGTTCGATGGCGGATTTCCCCTGGCCCGCTGAATGCGTTCGAGCAGTGCGCGGGCCTGGCGATCTTGCGGATGTTGGCGCAATATTTCTTGGACTTCCGCCAAGGCTTCTTCAAAACGGCCCTGTTGGGCCAAGGACGATGCCAGGTTTCGCCGCGCGAGCGAATCCGTGGGATCGAGCGACGCCGCTTGCTGGTAAAACGCCAACGATTCCGCCAGACGGCCTTGCGTGTCTCGCAAGTTGCCTAGATTGACCAAGGCCGGCACCGATTGCGGGTTTCGCCGCAGGACTTTCGTGAAGGCCTCTTCGGCTTCGTCCAAGCGGCCCAGGCCGGCCAGCGCCAACCCGCGATTAACTTGGGCGTCCATTCTGCTGGGCTGCAATCGCAATGCCTCTTGGCTCTCGGACAAAGACTCGGCGAACTGGCGGCGGTCCAGCAACAGCCGCGCTAGTTGGTTGTGGGCCTCGGGATTGTCCGGAAAGATTTGCAAAGAGTGCCGAACCAGGCGCTCGGCCAGTTCCAACTCGCCCCGTTTCAAATGGTGCTGGCCCAGATTGCTATAGGCCATCCAACAGTTGGGGTTCTTGGCGATGGTATCACGAAACAGCGTGCCGTCGTCGGCATAGATATGGCACTGCCGCCAGGTTCCCCAGGCCAAGACAATCACCGTCGCTGCCGCTACGCACCTCCCCAGCATGACAGCCATGGAGCGGTCGAACGCGCGGTGCACGGCCAGTCTGGCCGCGGCCAGGCACCAGGCCAGCACCGCCGGCAGAGCCAGGTATTGGTAGTGGTCGGCCACGAGCGAGTAACGCATGAAGTAGATGTTGACAAAACCGAGCACCGGCCCCAGTATCAAACCGTACACCATCAGGGCCGACCAGGTAGCGCCGCCGTCCCGCCGCCGCCAACGCCATGCGCCCCACAACAGGCCCACCAGCGCCACGCCAGGCAAGTAAGAGATGGGGTTGGCGGCATCGACTTGCCAGCGCGGATAGACAAACGCCAGATCGGCCGGCCAGACGGCTTTATACAGATACCACCAGACGGCCCAGCCCGACGCCGCCAGCCGCGACCAGAAGGAATCGGACCGAATCAGTTCGCTTTCGTCCCCGATCGCCCGATAACTTTGAAACCAGACTTCCACACCGGCCATGGCCAGTGCAATCAACAACAACGGCGCGATGCGGACCAAATCGCGACGCGTGACTTGCCCGTTCCGAAACCATAGCAATACCAACAGCACCAACGGCAATGGCGCAGCCGACCCCTTGCTGAGCATGGCCAGCAGGAAGGTCGCAATCGCCCACCCATGCCAGGCATGTCTGCCGGATCGGTCAAATTCCAAGTAGCAGGCCAGCGAGGCAAATCCGAACAAGCCCGAAAGCAATGTCTTACGCTGCGCGATCCAAGCCACCGACTCGACATTGGCCGGATGAATGGCAAACAGCAACGCCACCAGCCAGGCTCCGGAAATTTTCAATTGCGCCAACAACTTCCAAAGCAACAGCGACACGCCCACATGCAGCAAGATATTGGTAATGTGAAACACGGTTGGCCGTGGGCCAAACAACCGCAGCTCGAACCAGTAAGAGGTCCAAGTGAGAGGCCAGTAGTTAGGCTCATCCGCTGTAAACCAGATACGGTACAGCCCGTCCTGCCGTGTGAGAATGTTGCGGGTTAAGTGGGTGTCGTCATCCCAAATGAACTCGCCGGAAACCGCCGGGCCGTACGCTACAACGACCGCCGCCAACAGCAAGGCAACTTGCAGCCAGAATTTCCAAGAGGGCGAAATCGTGGCAACCGCTGGCGGACGGGAGGGCTGTCGCCGGGAAAGAGATCGACGACGGCTCATCGCAAGTAAGGTGCAGGCTTAGGATTTGTTCCGAGGCAACTTCCTTTTCAAGCCCCCTCGCCCGGTACTCTGGGAGAGGGAGATCGAACGCGGAAGGTACTCCGCACCCGATCCTAACTGGTCCGTTCCCAACGCTTGTGGGCCGTCTGGCTTTTCCAGTCGGCCTCGATATCGCGAGGTTCCTCATCCGTGGCCTTGATTGCGTCATCTTCATCATACAATACCACACGCGCCCTACTGCCAAAATCATCCAGCGTGGGCATGTCGGCGGAAGTATCGTGTTCCGAATATTCGCCATTTTGAATCCAGAAAGTCTGGCCATCCGCGGCCTCTTCCCACTCTTCCCATGTACCAGGAGTCGGCCGCACGGCAAACTCGCCCGCGAATTCCTCGGCCCCTTCGCCCGTGAACGGCACGCCCCGCCAGCGGCGGCGGATAACGCGCTGGGTTGGCGCGACTGCCTCGGCCAAGCGTGGCGGATGTGGCATGTAAACTGACTCCGGTTCACTGGCGCGCAGCCTGTAAGCGTCGTCGATCACCAGGTCGGCGTCGGCATCGGCGGGTGCCTCGCGGGCATCGTGGACAAACCGCGGTTCTTGCCGCTTGAACCACAAATCGTCGATCACCAGATCGGCATCGGCATCGGCGGGTGCCTCGCGCGGATTGCGCTCGAGCTTGGGTTCGGGCGCGGGCTTGGGAAAAAAGTGGGGTGCCGGAATGACCGGCTCCGGGTGATAGACCTCGGCGAACGGCAGCACGATGACGGGGGCTGGCGTGCGCGGAAGAGGAGCCGGTGGAGGAGGGAGCGCCACGGCCGCGGGTTCGGCCGGCAGCGGAGCGAGTTCCACGAATTGCACCACGGGAACCGGCTGCTCCATGGCCGCTGGCTCTGCCGGCGGAACCGCCAATTCCACGGTTGGCTCAAACTCCAACGGCGCCACCTCAACTTCGGCTTGTTGACGGCGCTTGCGGGCGGCGACCAGTCCGTCGCGCGAGGGAAGGCGAATAATGGGAGCTTTGCGAGCCTTGAACAGCCGCATGATATGTTCGTGGCAGGTGAAGACAAACGTCTGCTGGCCAAGTTCGGCATACTCCACCAGCAAGCCGGCGGTAGCCTTGGCACGCTCGTCGTCGAAGTTGACCATCACATCGTCCAACACCAACGGCAGTGTCGCCCCACGCCGCGCGTAGGCACGGGCCAGCGCCAAACGCAGGCTCAAAAAGACCTGCTCGCGGGTACCGCGGCTAAGGGCCTCTACCCCCAGCCGCTCGCCGTCGGCGTTATCGACGTACAAGGCGTCTTCATCTAAGGGAGTCCAAATACGCGTATAGCGACCCAGCGTCAGACGTTCCAAGTAACCGGTCGCCTCGCGCAGCGTTTCGGGCTGGCGGTCCCGCTCGTAGTCGCCTCGCACCGACTGCAAGACTTGCTGGGCGGCGGCTAGCACCTGCCATTTTTCCTTGGCCGCGCGAAGCCGCTCCTCCACGGCGTTCAATTCCAATTGGCAGGCCGCCGGCCGGCGGTCGGCCGCCATGCCAGCCAACGAATGCCCTAGCTCGTTGCGGCGGGCTTGCAGCGTCCGCAGGCGGCCTTCTACCGCTTGCAGCCGCGAGGAAGATTCCTCCCAATGCGACTCCACCGTCTGCCCGGCGTCGTCAGCCAGCAGGCCGCGCAGTTCGTCTTCCGAGAGTTGCCCCGCGCGCGCGGCGGATAGCTCGCGCTCGACCACTTCGCGGCGCTGGCGTATCCGCTGCATGGCACCAGCCTGCGCGGCAATCCCACGAAATTCCTCCTCGTCCGCCGCACCGGCCCTGCGCAACATCCGCCGACGCCGCTTGAGCAACGCCCGCAGTTCCGACCTGATTTTTTCGCGGCGTAGCTTTTGCCGGCGAATTCGGGAAGCAGTCCGCTTCCTCCGCGTCACCAGCAGTTCTTGCTCGCGAACGTGCTGCCGCAGCCGCTGCAATTGCTCGCCGGGCAAGACATTGGGCAACGAAAAGCCGACATCCGTGACCAGTTCTTGAATTCGCTGATGATGCGAACGCAGCCCGTGCTGGGCTTGTTCCCGGTCGAGCTTGCGTTGGTCGAGCCGGCGTTGCAGATCGCGGCGGCGGATTTCCCACTCGCGAATGCGGCTGTCGTCCTCGGTGCGGCGCACGGCTGGCCGCGGCACGTACAGGTGAGCCGTGTCCAAGAATTGCTGGCCAGAAATGTCGGATCGCAGGCCGGCTTCCACAAGCCCAGTCGACCATTCGCGGCGCAACTCGGTCAGGCGGCGATGCGTCTCCTTGGCCCGGTTGCGGATTGCCTCACGCTGTTCGGGGGAAGTCCGGCGGCGGCTGTCTCGTATCTCGCGGGCGGGCTGCAACTCGTTCAGGTCTAAATCATCGGCGCGTTCATGGGCGGTGCGGACCGTGCGGCGCGGATCGCCGTGCGACAGCTCCGCTTCCAACTCGGCCAGCCGCCGCTCGGCGGTTTGCAACCGCATGGTCAGCGGGCCGCCACCGCGGGGCAACACGGCATCCAGCGCCTCTCGCTCTTGCCGCGCTTGTGAAATCTGGGTCCGTAGCGTCCCGATTTGTTTTTCGGTTGTTTCCAACTGGCTTTCGGCGACGTGCTCTAGCTTGTGCTTGGCCATCGCGGCCAGGGCCGTTCCGCCGATGCCGACGACGGCCAGTGCCAACCCCGAGGAACCTGTCACCGATGTTGGGAGAAACAGGCTGGCGAGCACCAAGATCACGCCCACGATAAACAACGACCCCAGGCCGGCCAACACTCCCACTGGCAGCAGTTGGTTGTCGATCAACTCGTTACAGCGGGCCTCCAGCTCGACTTCCTGCCGGTTCAGCCCTTCCATGCGTTGTTCAATCTGAAGTCGGCGGCGCAGGTTCGCCACCAGATTGCCAGCGCTTTCCAGGGTTTCTTCTTCCTCTGGAGGCTCTGGCTCGACCGCCCGCACTTGTAGCGGTTCCGGCTCGGGTTCTGGTTCATCTTGCAGACGAACCGCCTCTTGCTTGGCTTCCTCGGCCTTCTCGCGGGCACGCTCCAGCGTATCGGCCAGCTTGCGCAGCCGGGCCAGCAGATTGGGTTCTAAAGCTGGATGCTCCGGCGAGGCGCTGACCACGGGCACGATCTCTGGCGCGGGCCGGGCCGGCTCGGCCAGAAGCTGCATTTCCAGGTCGGCGATTTCCGCGTCGAGATCGCGGCTGAGTTTGTCTTGCAAGGAAATCGTATCGTGCTGGTCCGTCAGCGCGGCGACGCGCGGCGCGTGATCCAAGACCAGATCGTTGACGCGCAACCCGCGCCCTTCCGTCCGTAGCGCCTTGAGCTTGGACTTGGCTTGCGCCAACCGCTGCCGCCGCTTGGCCACCCGGCGGCCCAGCGACTCGTAAATGTCGATGGCCCGCTCTGGCACGGTGGGGCCGGCACTTAACTCGGCCAGTTGCAAATCCAAGGCCAGCCGTTCTTGCCAACGGCCCCGCAGCCCAGCGGCGGTTTCCAACATGCGGACTTGGCGGTCCAATTGAGAACGCTCGTCATCCAGTTGGCGGATCTCGGCGTCGAGCTGTTCGCGTTCGCGGTTCCAGCGGGCAAAGTCCCTGGTCTGGCTAGCGGCTTGCTGCCCTTCCGCCAGCAGTTGCTGCCTTTGGGCGATCAACCGGTTGAGTTCGCCCGTCTGCCCGTCCGCCGCTAACAAGCGGCGGCGTGAAGAGGCCAGGTCGCGAATCACCTCGCCCAGCGAGACTCGCTCTAACCCGGTCGTCAGGTCATAAAGCAACCGTGATGCCTCGGTATCGGTCAGCGTCCCCAACTCTTGCATTTCCGCCAGCCCGACGGCAAACACATTCTGAAATACCGGCTCATCCAGATGGTCCAGCAGCCGCGGCAATTGATCGCCATCGACCGGTCGGCCGGCGGAGTTGCGCAGTTGCAGGTCATCGCGCGCGTCGAGCCGCGTATCGTTCCACTGTGGACGCCGTACAAACCGATAGCGGTCCCCCGCCGCCGAGAATTCCAACGTACCGCCTGGCTCTCCGCCATTCACGGGGGGCAGATACCGCCGGCAGCGGGCCGGCGTAAAGCCATACAACATCGATCGCACGAATTGCAGCAAGGTCGACTTGCCGGCTTCGTTGGGCCCGTAAATGACGTTAATGCCAGCGGAAAGCTGGTCGAGCTTCAGCCCGTTCCAGACGCCAAATCCGTCGATCTCGATTTCGTGCAGATTCACGACGTGCTATCCTCCGTGGCCAGCAAGTCAACGCCCAAGGTAGCCACATGGCCCAACACGCGGCGGCGGGCCGCGGGATCGCTGACTTGCATCAAATCGCTCAAGGCGGGGTCAACCACGCTCTCTTCCAAAAAGCCGGAAAGGTCCAGCGGCGACTCTTCATCGCGCTGCAGGCGGCGCACCTCGCGCAGAAAATCTCCCAACATATTCTCTTGTTCGTACCACACCGGCGAGACTTCCACCTCGCCGATTGCCTCCAGCGACACGCTCCAGGCGGCAGGCGACTCGTGCCCAAACTTGCGACGCAAACGGTCAAGCAGTTCTTGCCCTTGCTTGCCGCTGCGAATTTGCGACAAGACCCGCGGGTTGGCGTCGATATGCCAGCGGACCATCAAGGCTACTTGCGGGCATTCCGCGCGCAAGTGCTCCAGCCGGGCGGAAAGTATCATCTCCAGGCGTTCCAGGCCCGATTGCTCCGGCAGTTCCACGCGCTCTTCCAGCCAGCGGACGACGTCGGTGGGGTGAGGGACCAGCCGGATATGGCCGTCGATTTCGACTTGCACGACTGTGCAGCCATGCGCGCCGGACTCCGTGGGCGAACGGCCTTGCGGAGTGCCAGGATAATGGCCCAGGCCGCGCGGCACCGGTACGGTTTGGCTGTCGTGTTTCCCCCCCAAGGCCCAATAGTCAACATCGGCATGGGCCTGAATGACCTCTCCCTCGCCGACATGCGCCACGGCCACCGTGAACAGGGGCGAGCGCTCAGAAGGGTAGTCGTCGCCAATCAGCCGCGTGCGGCGGTCGTTGCTGCGCCCCAGCAGGCGGGCTAGTTGGCGGTCTTTTTGCGTGCAGATGAATTCCTCGGCCCGATCGGTGGGAAACAGATAGACATTGTCGGGCCATTCCACGCCGGCAATGCCGCGGTCGACCAGGTCGGAATGCCCTCCGCACCAATACACGGCAATGCCTCGCTCGCGCAGCTTTTGGAATTGTTCGACCAGGAACAACACGCCGCGCGGACCCGCCGCCTGCGGATCGAACACGTCGCCCGCCAGCACGACAAAATCGGCGCGTTGCTCAATCGCCGCATCAAAAATACGTTCAGCCGCCAGATAGGGCGACTCCACCAGCAACTCGACCAGATGGTCGGGCACATCGGCCAGACCGGTCGGGAGCTGTTCCAGGTGAAAATCGCTGGCGTGTACAAAACATATTGGCCAACTCGGCATCCGATGCCTCCTTGCACGAAGCCCCGCGAATTACTGAGTCTTTCAAGGCATTCACAGACGCCGTACTGTACCCGCTTTGCGAAAACGATGCTACCACGGTTTGGGTTGGCGGACACCGGTCGGGCGCCGCGTGCTAGCATGGCCCGGTTGCCCGCGTAAATCGTTCGTCGATGCCTAATCGTTGTGCCTTTGCAACGGCTTGGTAGCAGTAGGGCCTAAACGGGGCTATTGTCGCTGTGTTCCGAGAGGCCCAGCCAGATCGCAAGAAGGGCCAATTGCCCGTATGACTCTCCCAAAGGAATCTGAAGCCGCATCATGATCCGAACTTTGAGGTTGCGGACAGCTAATCGACCCCAAGAACGAAGCATGGCGAACCAGTGGAACTATGGTCATTTCGCCAGCACGCCGCCAGACGGCCAACATCCTCGCATGGGCACTCCGTGACTCAATCCTCGGTTGTGCGAGCTAGAAATCTCCCCCGTTGCCGCGCCACGGTTGGCGTGTTAATCTATGCATCTTGCAGTGGGCTTGGTTGCTCACATGCTATCCGCACCCCTAGCTCAATTGGATAGAGCATCGGTCTACGGAACCGAAGGTTAGAGGTTCGAGCCCTCTGGGGTGTAATCGCAAGCTGTCTTTCAGCAATGGCCTACGTTTTTTCGAGGCGAACGACAGTTTCGATCGGCCCGAATCATTTCTCAAAAAGGGGGCCGCAACCGACTCAACTGGCCCGCTGATCGCGGCGTGCCAACTCGGTACTCAGGTAAGTGGCCAAGTCCCAACTAAACTGCCAAGCTGACTTGTGGGGCCAACGTATGCGCGCGGCGAAAAGCCCGCCGGTGGGCAAGCTGCCAAGGCCGGGCCGAACTCTCGCAGATCTCCCAGCGACGAGGCCACCTTTGGCAGCAGGTTCGCGGGTGTTGTAGAACTTGTCGCCAATCCGCGGAGGACCAAAACCGCCAACTCGCGGCGTTCGCTCGACAAATAGCACTTGGCCAACGTGAAGGCCGCCAACGGTTGCAACGGACTGATATCGCTGGCTCGTTCGAGCGAATCCAACGCTGCTTGCCGCGCGTCCCGATCGAACTGCACCAGGCCCAGCAGTTGCCATATCGCGGCGGAATCGGAATGTTCCGACGAGCCCCGCCACAACAACAACTCGGCCTCTGCGTGTTGTTGCTGGTGCCATAGGGACAGTCTCTGGCGAAGTGTCTCTGGCAGCGATGACATGGCAAAGCCTCAATGCTTGATCGTAAAAAGATCGGACCGAGAGAACTCCAGCGGATCAGCCGGAGCCTCTCGGCCCGATCTAGTCGATGCGCGATGACTTTCACTCGGCTAGCGGGCGGCCGCCGCGGAATCGCCGATTTTCAGTAATTCCAACTCTTCGGTCTTGCCGCTGGCCATGCTAGAACCACCGACAATGATCAGGTTGGCATCACTCCACGGCAGCAATCGATGAAAAAAGCGGGGATGGTCGAGCTGGCCCAGGTACTCCCACGAGGCACCGTCCGCGCTCAGTCGTTGGATCGATCCCGACTGCGTGGTGATGTACAGCGCCCCCTGGCACGCAAAGGCAGAACTGCCGAAACCATCCATATTGCCGCCCAACAGGGATGGTCCTTCAGACCAGGCGTCCTTGGCGGGGTCGTAAATGGCAACCGCCGTGGTGGGACCGCCATCTTCTTGCATTCCGCCGATGCAATACAGCTTTCCGTTCCAAGCAGCCAAGGCCAACGCTCGCCGTTGGAAAGGTGGTGCCGCGATGGTTTTCCACTCCGGCTTTTCAGCCGTCAAATCGAGCGACAAGGCGGTTTCGAGCCAATGCGCATCGCGGCCACCACCCTGCATGTTCCAACCGCCCACCACGTATAAGGTATCTCCCACGATGGCCGCATCGTGCGAGGAACGGGGTTCCGGCAGTTGGGGCAGTGCCTCCCACGTGGGGCTGTCGGCCCGCATCCGGGCAAAGTCATCTTGCGATTGCAAATTCTGCTCTTCACCGTCCTTGTTGATGGCCGTGAAGCCACCGACGCGGTACAGCCAGTTGTGGTGAGCCACCATCGCCAAACCTTGCAGCTTGGTTCCACCGGAGACCTTCTTCCACTCTGTCGGCGACTTCAAGTTGAGCGTCCACAAGTCGCCCGACTGCTCTTCGTTGGAGAACTCGTGCGCGTTGCCATAGTTGCCACCATAAGCGAACAAGGTGTCATCGATTACGGCACCGCCAAAGCTGGTCGTTCCCTGGGGTAAGGCCGGGAAATTGCTGGCGACGGGCGACAAGCTAGCCGGAACGTGCCGCAGTGATAGTGTCGAGTAATGCCGGGCTTCTTTGTATTCCTTGTCTTCGTGCTTGCCGGGCGTTGCCTCGACATGCTTGGCGCGAATCGAGTAGACGCCGGCTTGGGGCAGTTCGCACCGATAATTGCCGCTGGCATCGGTGGTCCCCTCCAGCTTGTCGTCGATCCCGGGACCAGTAACGGTGACCGTGGCCCCTTCCAAAGGCTCGCCCCGCCAAATCACGCGCAAGTTGGTAGCGGTGCCATCTGGCTTGGGGGTCACTTCCAGCGGCAATCTCGCGATATCCTTGATCTCGCGCCAAGTCCCCGGCAATGGGGAAGGATAAGTCTTGCCATAGTAATTGAGCAACATGGAAGTACCGCCGCGCTCCATGACGCCATAGGTGTGCCGCAAGACGATGGCCGACGAGTTCGCCGGCAAGTCGGCCTCGAGAGCGTCTTCCCCCTTGGAAAGCGACAACAACTTTGGCTCTCCGCGAAAACCTCCCACCGACCAAACTTCGGCTTTCAAGACGCGATCGAGCAAATCAGGATCGTCCGGCTCGGCCGCTTCGCTGAAGTACAGTTGCACCTTGTTGGGGCCGCCCGCGGGAGTCGTCAGCAGCCACAGAAAATGGGCCGATGCCGACTGCGTCCAGACCGCCGCCAAAGCCAAGACGGGCAGCCAAGAATAAACCCTTCGCATGTTGATCCTTTCAGGATTAAATCGTGTCGTAAGAGAATAGCTACTTGGTATACGTGAAAAAGCAGTCTGCTGGCGAACTCGCCGGTAGCATCGGCGCCGCCCGAGGGCGCTCCGTGGAACGTCTACATGGCCGCGCTCACTTGATCAAAATCAGCTTTTGATTGCGTGTGCGCCGCAGGCGATAGACTTCGCCACCGTGGACGATGAGAGCCTCAGCCGAACCGCGAAGCAGTTCCTCCGAGGTCCAGGAGGGAGCGGTAGGTCCGATGGGAACCGTTACCGGCGCGGAGCCGGTATCGGCCGATACGGTCGACTCGTGCGAGCTTTGGTCGGGCATGCCAACGTCTCCAAATCGCCTGCGGGTGCATGACAAACGAACGCCGCCCAAAGCCGGGCAACCGTTGGCGTTCGCAGTGTGGCTGGCTGATCGGGCGATTCCGAGCGTGGCTGGCTAGCGAGACTCTCCGCCTCAAGCGGCCAAAAATAAAATTGATACTGAGTCTCAATTGCAGTAATTTAGCCAGTTCTTTCTCGTTGTCAACAACTTTCTACGAGAAAGTTTGGCTTCTGGCTATTCAACCCTTCCCGGTTTCAAACGGTTCTCACGGATGCCGCATTGCAGCAACAAACAGACCGGATAGGGTTATCCTGTTGAAGTAACTGCTTGCCGAACCGCGTTTTGGCGGCGCTCCAAGTTCAGCAAGTTGCTGTGATCCACATTCTTAGCCGTCAATTGCTCGGACGCGCCGGGGCGAACACTGGCCATGTGAGACCAGCGGCTTTATGATTCTGCTTGGCACGGTTTTCTGGATTTCGTGAAGGGTTTCACATGGATTTCGCCGCCAAGTTCGCCGAGGGACTCTCATACACGGACTTTTTGGCCAAGTATGGCAGCGACGAGCATCGCCGCCGTTGGCAGGCCTTGCATGAACAGGTCAAGCTGACTTCGGCCCAACTGGGGCTGTTGGCCAGCTTTACCCGCGAGATGAAGGTTTTTTGCCTGGCGGGGGCCTGGTGTGGAGATTGCGTCAACCAGTGTCCGATTTTTGACCACTTTGCCCAGGCCAACAGTCGCATCGCCGTGCGTTACTTTGACCGCGACGCGCACCCCGATCTGGGCGAGTTGCTTTCGATTTGCGGCGGGGCCCGTGTGCCGGTGGTGCTATTCGTCAGCGAGGACAATTACCAACTAGGCTGGTATGGCGACCGCACCCTGGCCAAGTACCGGCAAGTCGCTGCCGATACAGCCGGCCCCACCTGCCCCACGGGCATCGTCGCCCCCCCCGCCGCATTGCAGGCCGCGGTCGTGCAAGACTGGCTCGATGAATTCGAGCGCGCCCAACTCATCTTGCGCACCTCACCCCGCCTGCGCAAGCTGCACGGAGACTGAGGGGAAAGGCGGAAGGCTGAAGGCGAAAGGCTAAAGTAGTGCAAATCGAAAATCTAAAATCCAAAATCGAAAATCCGCACGATGCTTATCACCGACGTTGAAGCCATCGAACTCCGCCTGCCCCAAATTGTCGAACGGACATCGGGGGCGCAAGATACGCTGCTGATCCGCATCAAGACCGATGCCGGGCTGGAGGGCATCGGCGAGGTCGATAGTTCGCCGCGCGTTTCCAAGGCAATTATTGAAGCGCCGGTCAGCCATACGATTGTACGCGGACTGCGGGAGGTGCTGATCGGCACCGACCCGCTGGAGAACGAAGTCCTGTGGCGAAAAATGTACCAGGCCACCATTTATATGGGCCGGGCCGCCGCGGTCATCCACACCATGGCGGGCATCGACCTGGCCTTGTGGGATATCAAGGGCAAGGCGCTGGGGCAACCGGTCTACAAGCTGCTGGGCGGAGCGTTTCACCATAAGATCCGGGCCTACGCCAGCATTTTGTTTGGGATGACCCCGGCCAAGACCGAGGAGATCGGCCGGCGCTGGTCCGAAAGCGGCTTTACCGCCGTGAAATTTGGCTGGGAGCCGATGGGACAAGATGAAAAGACTGACATTGCGCTGGTTGAACATGCCCGACGCGGCGTGGGGGACAAAACGCTGCTGATGGTTGATGCGGGCTGTCCCTGGGACGCCCGCACCGCCATGCGGCGTGAACGCCAGTTCCGCAACTTCGGCCTGACCTGGTTGGAAGAGCCGCTGCATCCCAGTGACGTGGCGGGCTATGGCCGGCTTTCGGCCGTCAGCGAAACGCCCATCGCGGCTGGCGAGGGGGAAGCCACCCGCGAGGAATTCTTGCGGCTGATGGACCAAGGGGGCATCGACGTCGTGCAGATCGATCCGACGCGCGTGGGCCTGACAGAGACGATGAAGATTGTCAGCCTGGCCAGCGACCGTTTCCGCCGCGTGGTCAACCACGCTTACAAGACGCGGATAGCCATCGCGGCCTCGCTGCATTTTCTGGCGGTTACGCCGCAAGCCTTCGTGCTGGAGTATTGCGTGGAAGACTCCCCGTTGACCAACGAGCTGTGCCACGAGAAGTTTCCGCTGGTAGACGGTTTTGTCGCGGTACCGCAAGGCCCTGGCCTGGGCGTGACCTTGAACGAAAAGATCGTGGAGAAGTATCGGGTGTAGAACACCGCACGCCCAGCTTACTTTTTCGGCGTCAGCAACCGGCGCTTTTCTTGTTCCAGGGGGTAGGTGTCGTAAGTTGAAAAGGCGTAGACCTGCGCGGCGTTATTGCGGACTTCGGCCGTGTTCCCCTTGACGGGCTTGTCCAGCTTTCGTTCGTCCTGGCCGATCCGCTTTTCGTTCTTGCGGATCTTGTTGGCCGTGCGGCCCAACCGCTTCATGGTCGCCTCGTATTCCGCCTGCACCCGGGCGGCGGCGGCGGTGATTTCGTTGCGTTGGGCAATGAGCGTGGCGGCTTGGCTGTCTAGCACCGCATAGTCTTGCTCCAGCCGGCCAGAGACGATCCGTAACGCCGCAATCTCACGGATCGCGCGGTTACGCAGAATGGGGTCTTTAGTCGTGTCGGCGGTCAGGGACCAGCGATCAAGGTCTCCCAATACACCGTCCAATTTGGACCGAACCACCTGCCCGGCCGCGTTGACTTTGGCCAGGTTGCCGTCGCAGGTAGCCAATTGCTTTTCCAGGTCGCCCAGTTGGCGCGATGCGCTGTCCTCGGCCTGGCGCGCCTCGGCATCGATGTTGGACTTTTCAGCGTCGAGAACTTCTTTTTCGGCTTCCAACCTCTCCTCTAGCCGTTCGTTCTCCTTTTCTTGCTGGGCCTTGGCCTTGGCCTGGATTTCCTCTTGGGTCAGGCTTAATTCGTCAAATTTGGAAAGGACGGAGTCACGGCCCTTATTGAAGGCATCACGCAAACCGGTGGGGAGCGCTTCCAGCGTTCGATCTCGCTGGGCGATGACATCTTCTTCCAAAACGGCAGAGGTGCCCGCTCCGGGGCCTTCCAAGAAGCCGAACATCCGGCCGACGAATTCGGCCACGGTGGGCCCTTCGTCCTCTAGGCCTTCATCGGCTTGCGCCGCTTCGTCCGCGATGGGCGGATGCCGCATCAACTCATCCATGTGGACCAGGGCGGCTTCATACTTCTTGGTAATCATCAAGGTCCAAATTAGACCCTGGCGGGCGTGGTGGTCGTCGGGGGACTGGGCCACCAAGTCGGTCAACAATTCCCTGGCTCGCGTGTAGCGGCGGTGCTTGAGCTGCACCAGGGCCAGCGCATAGGCTGGGCGGGGGTCGCCGGCAAAGTCGGCCTGCAACTGCTCAAACTCTTCCTCAGCTGGCTTGAGTACCTGAAAAGAACGCTTCCAGCCTGTCGTCAGCAACTGCTTCAGGCCAGCTTGCAATTCGGCTTCCGAGGCCTGAACTTGCTTGGAAAAGCAAATCGCCGCCAATAGCAGCACCGCCAGCAATGCGGTAAGTCGAGTGGCCATGATGGTTTTCTCCGCTCCACTGCCCCATGATATGCTCACTTTGATCCTATCGCCCCCGCGCCCGCACGGCAAGCGCGCCAGGTTCGTCTCGCCGTGGCGAGGCATCTTTCGTATGCTTCGCCCCCAAATTACGACCAGCGGGGCACGCGAACCCGCGAAAGTGAATCAACCCACGCTATCCCTATGAAAAAGTACGTCTTGATAAGCCTGGCAACGGGCATCGCCGGATTCTTCGCCGCCGCCTGCGTGTGGAACACCTTTGGTCCGGCCCGCCTGTCGGCGCAAGAGCCTACACCTATTCCCGCGCCCGGACTGACGCGGCGGCTGCCGGTGGTCGATCGGGCGTCGGCGGAATTTGGCCCTGGCGCGCCGCGCGCGGCCTTGTTTGACGACCGCGGCTACACGCCCGACGAACTCGTGAATATCTCCGTCTACGAGAACGTCAATCGGTGCGTCGTCAACATCAACACCAAGACGACCAGCGAGGCGCTGTTCTTGTTCGAGCTAGTCTCCGAGGGGGCTGGCTCGGGCGTGGTCTTGGATCAGCAGGGGCATGTGCTGACGAACCACCATGTGATTGACGGGGCCAAGCAAATCCAGGTCACGCTGTACGACGGCAAGAGTTACGAAGCCAAGCTGATCGGCGGCGACGAACCGAGCGATATTGCCGTGATCAAGCTGGAGGCTCCCCCAGAGTCGCTCTACCCGGTGCGGCTGGGTGACTCCACCGATCTCAAGGTTGGCCAACGGGTGTTTGCCATAGGCAACCCCTTTGGCCTGGAACGGACTTTGACGACGGGCATTATTTCCAGCCTGAATCGCACGCTCCCCACCCGCAACAAGCGGACGATGAAGGGGATCATTCAGATCGACGCGGCGATCAACCCCGGCAACTCGGGCGGGCCGTTGCTGGATGCCCACAGCCGGTTGATAGGCGTCAACACGGCCATCGCCAGCGCCACCGGCCAGAATACGGGCGTGGGATTTGCCATTCCAGTGAACAGTATTATTCGCGTGGTTCCGCAGCTCATCAATGGCGGCCGCGTGGTGCGGCCCGACGCCGGCATCGCCAAGGTCTTTCAGACGGAAAAGGGGCTGTTGATCGCCACCTTGACCAAGGGGGGGCCGGCCGAGGCCGCCGGCTTGCGCGGGCCTAAGCTTGTCCGTGAGCGCCGCCGCCGGGGTCCGTTTTCCTACGACTATCAGAATATCGACCTGGCGGCCGCCGACCTGATCGTGGCGGTCGACGGCAACAGAATCAAGACGGCCGACGAGTTCTTGTCGGCGGTGGAAAGCCGCCGACCTGGCGAAGAGACGGTGATTACCATCCTACGCGATGGCCGCGAGCAAGCGGTCAGGATTCGCCTGGCGGCAAGTGATTGAGGCAACTAAGTTGCTTCGCTCAATCCAACAGAGCGAGCCGTGTCGTTAATCTGCTGCCAGGTCAGGTCGTCGAGCGTGATTCCTGCCTGGTTGCGCTGGGCTCTGGTGCGTTGTTCGATTTCGCCCGGCAGCAGAATCTCGCCGTCAGCGGCAATCCGGCGGGAACTCTTGACCCACTCCACGAAGCGCTTGACCTCGGACGAAAAGTCGTTGTCGGTGGCAAAGAATGACGGATCGAGAATGATCGACAACATGCCGTTGGAGAGCTGCTTGATCTTGGGATCGGTGCAACCGCCGCCGGTCAGCGCGCCGGCCAGCATTTCGGCCATGATCCCCAGGCCGTAACCCTTGTGTCCGCCAAACGGCAAAATCGCGCCGGGCGGGTCGCCGTAGAAGACCTTGGGGTCAGTGGTCGGGTTGCCGTCGTGGTCGATGATACTGCCGGGTGGAACTTGAATGCCTTTGTTGAAGGCGACCTTGATCTTTCCCTCGGCGATGGAACTGGTGGAGATATCCAAAATGATCGGCTGGCCACCGCTGTAGGGTACGCCCGCGGCGATAGGATTAGCCGAGAGGCGGCGGTCGATGCCGCCAAACGGCGGCACCAGGTTGCCCAGTCCGCTGGTATTTACCCAATGCAAGGAGATCTTGCCGGCGTCGGCGGCCATTTCGGCCCAATCGCCTATCCGCCCCAAGTGCCCGCAATTACGGATGGCCACGATCGAGACGCCATGCTTCTTGGATTTTTCAATCCCCAGGCCGATCGCCTGCTCGCCAATCGCCTGTCCAAAGCCAAATCCGCCATCGACAACCGCCAGGCAGTCATTTTCAAACACTACCTGCATCTTGCGGTTGGCGTGGACCTTTCCCTCGCGGAGCCAGTTGACATAGAAGCTCACGCGGATCACGCCGTGCGAATCGTGCCCCACCAGGTTCGACTCGACCAGCCGTCGCGCCACCTGTTCATCCTCGGGCGGATTGCAACCGGCGGCATTGAAAATGGAAGTGACGTAAGTGCGTAGTTTTGCGGCGGGAATGGTGGGCATGGTCGCCTGAATCAAAGGTCAAAAAGGTGATGAAAACCGTGGAAAGGCCCCAAGCCTGACAGCACAGCACGCCAAGCTGGCTGGCATCGTTCGTTGGGATAAGTTACCCTCAAAGGGCGGCAAATACTAATGGTTGAGGGAGAGTTTTTATCCTTCCGCCTTTCGCCTTCATCCTTTCGCCTTTCCCATGTTTTCTCTTCACACCACACCTGCCCGACTGTGCGACGGTGTTAATCGCCGCGAGTGGCTGCGCGTGGGCGGGCTGAGCGCTTTAGGCTTGTCGTTGACCGATTTGCTGGCCTTGCAAGCGCGTGCGGCTATCGGGCCGGTTGGCGGCATGTTTGGCAAGGCCAAGAATGTCATGTTCTTGTGGCTGCAAGGGGGGCCGCCGCAGCACGAGACGTTCGACCCCAAGCCAGACGCTGCCGTGGAAATTCGCGGCCCGTTTCAGCCGATTTCCACCAACGTGCCCGGCATTCAGTTTTGCGAACTGCTGCCGCGGATATCGCGCATGGCCGACAAACTGGCCGTCGTGCGCTCGCTGCATACCGACGACAACAACCACGACGTTAGCGGCTATTGGGTGTTGACCGGCTACCCTTATGGTCCCGGCAGCGCGCGGCAGATCAAGCCCAACGATTGGCCTTATCTGGGTTCGATCGTGAAGATGCTCAAGCCCAGCGATACCTTGCCCGCGTTGAGCAGCGTGTGGATCCCCGACATGATGCGGCTGAACGACAACGTCCAGCCAGCCGGGCAGACCGCCGGCTTTCTGGGGCCGCAGTGGGAGCCAGAACGATTCGTGGGAGATCCCTCCTCGCCTGAGTACAAAATCGAAGGGCTGACCCTGCCGCCGGAAATACCCGCACTGCGGCTCGACAGGCGCTTGGGGTTGTTGGAACAAGTCGAGCGGCACTTTGCCCGCCTGGAACGGGGCGGAGCGGCCGGCGACTATGCCAAGATTTCCGACGATGCTTTTGGCCTGTTGACCAGCGGCCAGGCCCGCGAGGCCTTCAAGGTGGAGCGCGAACCAGCCGCACTCCGCGAGCGGTACGGCATGCACAAATGGGGGCAAAGCCTGCTGTTGGGCCGACGGCTGATTGAGGCCGGTGTGCGTCTGGTACATGTCAACTGGCCGCGCGAGCCAGGCGATACGGCAGTCAGCAACCCACTGTGGGACACGCACGATCAAAATGCCGACCGGCTGCAAGACGTGCTCTGCCCGCAGTTCGATGTCGGCTTTTCCGTGCTGATGGAAGACCTGGAGCAGCGCGGCCTGCTGGCGGAAACGCTGGTGGTGGTAATTGGCGAGTTTGGCCGCACACCCAAGATCAATGGCACCGGCGGCCGCGACCATTGGGGACCGGTCTTTAGCTACGCACTCGCCGGGGCTGGCATCAGCGGCGGCCAAGTCTACGGGGCCAGCGACAAGATCGGCGGCTACCCGACTGACCAGGCCCATCGTCCTCACGATTTAACCGCCACGATTTTCCACCTGCTGGGCATCGACCATACCGGCATGTTCCGCGACCGGGGCGAACGCCCGCACGCTCTCACCAAGGGTGAGCCGCTCTGGAAGCTGATCGGTAGCGAGCCGGCCACCGCCGCGCGGCAAGAATCGAGCGGTGATATTTCACTCGTGCCACCCTACGACAAGAGCCTGCTACTGAACTTGGGCTTTGAACTGGATCAGCCGTTGATTCCGCTAGGGACGGTGACGCGGCATAAGGGCTGGGTGGGGGGAAAGGCGGAAGGCGAAAGGCGAAAGGATGCAAGGGATGACGTTCCTTCCGCCGGGCTTGCCGTGCGATTGGTTACGGCGGATGTTCCGCTGTCTCGTACTGGACAGCGGCATGCGTTGATTGGATTGAATCTGGATGGCGGCGCGAACGCGAGGCAAGTCCCCGCCGATGACAAGGCGATACTGACGCAGACGGTTCGCGGGCCGCAGGCGGGCGGCTATACACTCTCGGTCCATGTGGCGGGGGGCGGCTCGTCGGAAGAGTTTTACCGCAACGTATTCCTCAAGCATTTTGCCTGCCGGCTGGT
This sequence comes from Pirellulales bacterium, assembly GCA_050247075.1. Lineage (GTDB taxonomy): Bacteria > Planctomycetota > Planctomycetia > Pirellulales > JBFWUW01 > JBFWUW01. The sequence continues at coordinate 22,521 of JBFWUW010000079.1, forward strand.
CTTTTTTGGTTATACCGATCTCGACAAGAACCCGCTCAAACCGCGCAAGTACGCCGCCGTGAAGCTGGAACCGGCCTTCTCGCCCGCCGGGTTAGCGGACTACCAGCGGTTCCAGGTGCAGCGGACGTTGCGCAGCCAGGATGGTGGCGCCTTGGAGCTTAGCCGTGGGATCGGCGTTTCGATCTTGGTCGAGCGAATCACGGCTGGCATCTTGGACTTGCCCGCCGGCGCGTCGGCGTTCATTCGCATCGACGACATCGCCCTGGACTTCAACCCCCGCCCGCGCGATGAGAACGTAACGGTGTGAGATTGCAGCGCGCCGCGGGGTAAGAGTACGATAAGGGGAGTAGAGGCAAAGTTCGCGAACACGAACGCGGAGATTTCCATGATCCATGAGATGCCATTTGGCCAGGTGCTGGAAGCCGCCGGGCAACTAAGCTTGGACGAGCAGACGGAGTTGATCGCGATTTTGCATCGCCGTCTGGCCCAGGCCGAGCGAGAGCGATTGGTGTCCGATCTTCGCGAGGCCCGCGAGGAGTTTGCCGCCGGGGCGTGCAAACCGACGAATCCGGCCGATCTACTTCGGGAGATTAAGGAGTGAGAAGGACGCTGTTGCCGACGGCGGCGTTCATCCGCGCGGCGAGAAAGCTGACGAAAAGAAATGCCGCAATAGGTGAAAGGTTACAAGCAGCTATCGAACTCCTAGCCGAGGACGCATGTCATCCGACGCTCAAGACACACAAGTTGCAGGGCGATTTGGCCGGTACTTGGGCGGCGAGCGCTGGTTATGATTTGCGCATCCTTTTTGACTTCGTGCCACACGATGGCGCAGAGGCCATTCTGTTAATATCCGTGGGTACGCACGATGCGGTCTATTGACGGGCCAACTCCAATTTCATTCTCCGCTCTCGTTCTCCCGATCCCGCGAAAACGGCATCGCCAGCAGCACCCCGCAAGGGACCGTCTCTTCTTCGGTTCGCAATGCTGGCAAACCCAGCGTTAAATGCTCGTGCGGGTCGCGCGGCTGGGCCTGATAAGTGCCAAACAACCAGTCCCACCACGGCAGGTTGAAGCCGAAATTACGGTCGGTCTCTTCTCGCAAGATCGAGTGGTGGACGCGGTGCATGTCGGGCGTGACGACGATCCACCGCAACCCGCGGTCGATGGGCGAGGGCAAGCGGATGTTGGCATGATTGAACATGGCCGCCGCATTCAGCCCCACTTCAAACAGCACTACTGCTTTGGCCGCTGCGCCCAGCAGCACCACGGCCACGATCTTGAGGCACATCGAAAACAAGATCTCCACCGGATGAAACCGCAGCCCCGAGGTGGCGTCCAGATCCAAGTCGGCATGGTGGACTTTATGGAACCGCCACAGAAAACGCCAGCGATGCGTGGCGACATGCTGCCCATAGATCACCAGGTCGAGCGCCAACATCGCGAGAATAATCTCCGCCCAGGCAGGCGCGTCAATCCGATTCAACAGCCCCACGCCTTGCCTGGCGGCCCAACTGGCGGCAGCCACGGCTGACAGAAATGGGAGCACCCGCACCACCAGCGCGCCGAGAAATCCCAGCAACAGATTGCCAACCGAGCGCCGCCAGCGGCTGGCGACCCGCGCGCGGCGAGGAACGAGCGATTCCCAGAGGGCCATGACGGCCAGCACCCCGATAAAGGCTGCCAGGCGGATCGAGGATTCATGCGGCATGGAGTTTTGCAGCTAACCAAGTGGATCGGCGATGAAATCGCCTCTTCAGCATAACTGAAGGAACCCACTCTGGCGGCGACAGTCCGCCCCGCAACGCACCGCGGGCCAATGCCGGCCGCCGGCCCGCCACCCTCTTCCCCGGCGGGAAGAGGGTGGTTAGGCAGGCTATTACACCGGAGCCATTTCCTCCAGTTCCTTGGCCAGCCGCTTGCGGGCTACGTGCAGCCGCCGCTTGATCGTTCCGACCGGCGAGTCAAACTCGTCGCTCATTTCGACCAACGACTGGCCGCGGACGTAAAACGCCACCAGCGTCTTGCGGTCCAACGACCGCAGCCGGCGCAAACCGGCGCGGACTTGCGTGGCCCGTTCGTGTCGCAGCGTCAGGTCGAGCGGCGTTTCGTGCTCGACGCAGGTCGCTTCCAGCACTTCGGGCTCGGCCGAGACGGTTGGCCCGCGCCGCAACTTGCGGTTGATGGCCATCCGCTTGGTGATCGACCGCAGCCAGCCGGCAAAGCTTTCCGGCGTGCGGAGCTGGCCGATCTTGCGCAGAGCCTGGACGAACACCTCCTGGCACAGTTCCTGGGCCTCGGCGTAATCCCCCAGCATCCGCAGACCCAAAGCCAGCACCGTCCGCTCGAACCGCTCGACCAACTGGCCGAAGGCGTCGCGGTCGCCGGTCTGGGCAGCGCGCACCAGGGCGATCATTTCCAGCTTTTCGTCGATCTCTTCATCCAGCAACAGGGTCATGGTGTTCTCTCCTGGGGTGCCCAAAAACAGGCGCTCTAAGCCACACCGGAGGTGCATCACAAGGACCACGGCGGATTGCGCAACGGGGCAATCACGCCTGGGCTTGCCAGCGGCCGGCGGGTTCTTTCGCGTTCAACAATGAGATGGCTAACGTAAGCCGGCTCAGGCGAAGGCTAGGAACCTACGGGGCTCGGGTCGCGACAGATGCCAACCTTGCATCTTCCGCCCGGTCAATCGCGAGGATTTATCCCGGCGATCGGCGAGCGGGCCTGTCGTGCCCGCGGTTATGGAGCTGGCCATGAAGGCTGCTCTATCCGCGAGATAACAGGCCGGGTTGGCGAAATGGCACGGACGCGCATGGTCCACGCGTTCATCACGGCGGGCCACGACGAAGCAACCTTGGCTATTACCAAAGATGTTCGTGATCGTGCTCGTGTTGATGACGCGACTCATGGCAGGCTCCGTGCGCAATGCGCGTTTTGGAGAGAACGACAATTGGACCGACCAAATCGGTCCAGTAAACACTATCACCTTGCAATCGGCCAAATAGATTCGCCGATCCGCAGGCAATTATTCACACTCTACTCCCAAAGGTCAATTTGTGCCGTGGACGGGATGAGCGTCTCGCCGACCAAAAAGCGGGTCTGACTCATAGACGCTGCTTCGTCCGATAGGTTCGCGCGTGGCGACGGATTTTTTTGGGAATCCGCCACTAATCACCCTAAGCAGTTTGCCAGCAATGCCTTGCAACTCGCATTCATCACTTGATAGCAGTTCTGGCAAATAGGCAGGACCGCGATTTCGCCTGTAGCGAATGCGCCAGTTTTGCCGAATGAAAGGATTGCCAAGACATTTTCCACTGGATGGAAAGGAGCTTACAAATGGGCGTTTACGACTGGATTCGTGATGGCGTGCGTCAGGCCGTATTGATGGGCTTTTCCGACGCGATCGAGCAGGTGGGCGTGCCGGAACAGGGTTCGACGATGAGCGAACACCTGATTGGTGTCCTCAAACCGGCACCCGTCCGCGGCATCGAGGCCGCCAAACCAACCGCTACCGTTAGCTCAGGTTCCCAAGGGGGCCGCAAGAGGCTAGGACGTGCGCTGGACAGCGCCCGCAAGACGGCCGAGGAAATTGCCTAGTAGGCAGCCACAATTCCATGCCAGGGTGCCCGCTGGCGGCTTGCCTGCCAGTGGACCAGTGCCGTGTAGCGCCACTGGCGGAGAAGCCGCCAGTGGCACCCGCTGGTATCTAGGTCCCAATCGGTGGCAAGCGCTAGGCCGCTTTGGGCAGTGCTAGCGCCAAGCGTTCGCGCAGCACGTCGATCGCCTTTTGCAGTTGCGGGTCGTGGCGGTCGGCGGGTGCGGAGTTGCTCTCCTCGTCGCCCGGCGCGGCCGACTGCAAAATGTCGCGAGTCCGCCGGGCATCGTGCCGGGCCTTGAGTTCTTCGTCGGCCAGCGGCACTTCGCAACCGGGGTCTGGTTGCACGCCCCACTCCTTGTCATCGGTGTCGTCCTTCAGGCGATGAATGTTCTTGCCACTGGGCCGCCAGTAACTGGCGATGGTGAGCTTGAGGGCGCTGCTGCCCTCTTCCAGCGGGATCACGTTTTGTACGCTTCCCTTGCCCCAGGTGCGCTCACCGACGATCACGGCCCGCCCGTGGTCTTGCAAGGCGGCCGACATAATCTCGCTAGCGCTGGCTGAAAAGTGATTGACCAGCACCACCATCGGAAAGCCGCCGTGCGTTCCGGCCGGCACCGCCTGGTACGATTCGCGGGCAGTACCGTCGCGTCCGCGAGTGCTGACGATCACGCCGCTGTCGATAAACATGTCGCTGGCCTCCACGGCGGCCTTGAGCAGCCCGCCGGGGTTGTCCCGCAAATCGACGATCAGGCCCTGCATGCCCTGCTCTTCCAGTTGTTTGACGGCCGCTTCGAGCTCTTGCGTGGTCTCTTCGCTGAACGAAGTCACCCGCACGTAACCCAGGCCGGGTTCGCCTTGCAAGCGAAAGTCCCAGCGGTCGTCGCCGCCGTGGGTATCGCCCAGCACGCTATCGACTTTGATGATAGCCCGCACGAGTTCGAGATCGATCGGCTGTTCCTCGCCGGCGTGCTGAATCTTTAGCTTCACCGGATCGCCCGGCTGGCCGCGTAGCACGTCCACGGCCTGGTCGATGCGAATGCCGGCGGTGCTTTCGCCGTTGATCTCCAAGATGCGGTCCCCCGCGCGGATGCCGGCCTTGTAGGCCGGCGTACCGTACAGCGGGCTTAGCACGATGAGTTCCTCGCTCCCCTCGGGCACGTTGACCTGAATTCCTATGCCGCCAAATTTTTGATCCAGGTTTTCTTGTAGCTCAAGATACGCCTTGGGGCTGATGTAGGCCGAGTACTGGTCCAACTTGCTGACCATGCCGGCCAGCCCCGCCTCGAACAATTCGCGCTCGTCGATTTGCTCGACGTAGTTGGTTTCGATCTCGTCCAAGACGGTGTTAAAGGTGTTGAACATCCGCCCATGCCGGCTGCGTTGGCTGCTGTTGGCCTTTTGGTAGCAGACCAGCGAAACCAACAACACGATCAGCAATAATTGCACATTGCGACGAGGCATACGATGCGTTTCCCAGCCAAGAAGCGAGAGCCATAAGAATAGCGACTGTCTCTGCTTCATCGTACTCCATGAGGCCAGAGGGGCAAGCAACAGAAGGGCCGCCCCACCGCCAACAGGCGCGGAAACTTTGGTTGCCCGCCGCCGATGCGGAATAACCGCCAAGGTTTGCCAGGCGGACACTCGACGGACTCTAATCCCAGTCCCCCTCAAACAACCGGCAGTAGCTTTCGTAGCGCCGTTCGTCCAGCAGGTCATCGGCCACGGCATCTTTGACGGCGCAGTGGCTTTCGTGGGTGTGGGTGCAGTTGGGGTACTTGCAGCGGTTGATAAAGGGGCGAATGTCGCGAAAGTATCCGGCGACCTCCTTGGGAATGACATCCCACAACTGAAACTGGCGCACGCCTGGAGTATCGACGACGTACCCGCCCATCGACAGCGGCAACAGCCTGGCCGTGGTGGTGGTATGGCGGCCCTTGTGCGTTTCGACACTGACCGTGGCAATCCGCAGTCCCAACCCAGGCTCGACCACATTCAGCAGCGACGACTTGCCCACGCCGCTTTGCCCCACGACGGCGCTTTCGCGGCCCGCCATCCGCCGCTTCAGCCGCTCGATTCCCTGGCCGGTGCGGGCGCTGGTGGGCAAGACCTGGTACCCCAGTTGGCTGTACACGCCAATGATGGGGGACAAGTCGGCCGGGTTCGCCAGATCGATTTTGTTCAGGCAGATGATCGGCTCGATACGGCTCTTCTCGGCAGCCATTAAGAAGCGGTCGATCAGATTCGGCTTGAGCGGCGGCTCAGCGGCGCTAGCGATGATCAACAGTTGATCGACGTTGGTGACAATAATATGTTGCCGCCGTTTGCTCTGCCGGCTCAGGACGCCATGCCGCGGTTCCACGCGTTCGATGATTCCCTCTTGGTCGGGGGCGGGCCGAAACAGAACGCGGTCACCCGCCGCCACGACATGCCTTTGTTCGGTGGCCATCGTTTTCAGCAGCCGCCGGGTGGCGCACTTGTAGCGCAAGCCGTTGTCAGCTTGCACCTCGCTGGTCAGGCCAAAGACACTCAGCACGCGGCCGCGGAGGCAGTCTTGGTCGACGTCCAGCAATACATCAAAGCCGACCTCGCCGGCGTCCGACGTGGAGGCACTAACCACGGTTCGTTTGCGGACTAGTTCCCCTTTGCCGCTGATGCGTTCCTCGCGTACCGAGTCATTGGCCTCGGCATCGGCCGCAAATCGCCGCGTCCAGTCGCCTTCGCGCTTGCGCGGCACGCGGTTCTTGCGAAATTCCGTACGGATCTTTTTTTTCTTGGCCATCGGTAGCTTCATGCTATGCCGCTAACCGCCGTCCGGTCAACAACGGTACAGAGGCTTCCACCAGCCTTCAGGCCAAAATCGCATGGTTGCCGCCGCCAGATGAAGAACCACCGATCGAACCCATCTGACGTATGAATTTCTCGCAGGGAAATCTGACCTACGGGAAAATCCGAGGGCCGCGATTGAAAGCGAACGTCCCGGCGAATTGCTATTCGTTCCATTCGTGGTTCTCACCAATCTGAATATTATGAATCCACGCTTCAATTTTGTTGACATGCATTTTATTAATCAGTACATTCACTTTGTTAAACACTACGGAGCATGACCCTGGAAATGAGCGACACGAAACCGCCCGGCTGGGTCGACTGCTTGAATGACGAGGATTGGCGGTTCCTGCGGCGGTTTCTGCTTTCGTCCGGTTCCTTGAAGGCGTTGGCCGAGGAGTATGGCGTGTCGTACCCAACCGTCCGAGGACGGCTCGACCGGTTGATTGCCAAGGTCCAGGCGGTGGAAGACCCCA
>JBFWUW010000080.1:0-29269 GCA_050247075.1 Pirellulales bacterium
CGGGAACCGAAGACGGGGCGGTTGGCAATTTCTTCGCCGACCCAGGCCCTCCGTACTAGTCAGCTAGCGGGGGTTGTGGCGGCGGCCAAACGGCCGCCGCCACAACGTCCCGCCTGACAACAACCGTCGTTCACGGGCACACTACCCACGCGACCGGGTCGCCTCAAGGCGTCAGGGAAACCTGAGGCCTTGCGGCGTTTCCTCGTTGATGGACGCAGGCCCGCGCTGGAATATACGCCAAGAGACCGTTCCACGGAATCTTGCCGCAGCTTCGGCTGAAGCCTGAACCTGGCCACACAACCAAGACTCAGTCTCGCCGCCAGAAAGTCTTGTCGCAAGACAGCCGTGCATGGCACCGCACTCACGCGATCTTGCCACTTCGCGGCTCCGCCATAGGGCCGCCACAACCCCTTTTCTCGGCGTAATCCTCACCCGGCCATTTCGCCCTGGTGCCATGCCGTAGCCGTTACCGTCGTCAGGTTCGGCGCGGTAGGGGGTGGAATTTGGCTATTTTTGCGGTCATTCGGGCTTGGCTCTGTGGATTGTGGCTGAACAATCGTCTATGAGCAAAGGGGGCGACGGGTAAACCTGTCCGCCCGCCGCAAGCCGATTGGCGGACGAAAGTTCCGTCGGTCGATGAAAGAGAGTGAGACAACAGGATGGTCTGTTTGGGCATGGACGCGCCCGCGAATGAATCCGTCGCCAGCGATGGCGGCAACCAATAGCAGCGCCGCCAAACATCGGTGCTCCCGCGTTCATGGCAAAACCTCGTAATCCCAAAGCCGATCTGCCAGCCCTGGCCATGGCCGCCGCGGCGGCGTTCTTGGTACTGGCCGTGGCCAGTTACGATCCGGCCGATTCCACCGGCCTGGTCTATCCGGCCAATCAGCAAGCCGCCAATCTGTGCGGGCGGGCGGGAGCCTTTGCCGCCGATCTGCTGTTTCAAACCTTGGGCCTGGGGGCGTATTACCTGGTGGCCTCGCTGGCTGGCATGTGCGCGTTGCTGTTGTCTCGCCGGGCGATTCCCGAACCGGCCCTGCGCATGGCAGGCTGGTTGATGTCGTTGGCCGGCTTTTCCACCTTGGCGGCGATGGCGCTGCCCGGTTGGAGCCCCGGGCCGGTCATTGGGGCGGGCGGATACCTGGGGGCGGCCGGCCGCGGCATGTTGCAAATGCACTTTGCCACGATCGGTTCTTATATTCTGGTTGTAAGCGTCATGGTGGCCGGTGTGGTCCTTTGCACGGACTATGCCGTGTTCCGCGTGCTGGCCTGGGTGTTTGGCGTGCCGACGCGGACCGTCGCCCGCGGGCTGTTCGCCAAGGGCGCTCCGGCGGATGCCAAGAACGACGCCAAATCGAAGCTCAAGCTCAACCGCAAGACCGATGTCGATACGAGCGGCGTGGAGGCTCCCATCCGCATTCGGGGCAAATCGCTGGAAAATGGCGAGGAACTCAAGGCCATTTCGCAGGCCGATCAAAAGTCGGCCGCGGACAAGCAAGCCGACGAAGACGATTCCGACGCCGACACCGAGGAAGAATCCGAGCCTAAGGGCATGGTGGGCAAGTTGGCCAGCGCCTTGCGGATCAAAGGGCCGATGCAAAAGGCCGACCGCGACAAGGTTATGCAAGAGTTGGATGCCGCCGCCCGCGTCGATGAGGGGGGCGATTACGAACTCCCCTCGCTGGATCTGTTGCAACCCGCCGAGCCGTACTGTTCGGACGATCACGAGGCGGAAGTGCTGCGGAAGGCCAAGGTGCTGGAAAAGACGTTTGCCAACTTCGGCTTCAACATTCGCGTGGTGGAGATCGAGACCGGCCCGGTCATTGCCCAGTATGAAGTGGAGCTAGAGGCGGGCTTGCGGCTGAGCAAGATCACCAGCTTGGCCGAGGACGTGGCGATTGCCCTCCGCGTGCCGAGCGTGCGGATCGTGGCCCCCATTCCCGGTAAGAACACCGTGGGGATTGAAGTCCCCAACGCAGAACGGCAACTGGTGCGGCTGCGCGAAGTGATGGAAGAGACCGGCAACAAGGCCGCCAAAATGCGGATACCGGTCTACCTGGGCAAGGACGTAGCCGGCAACCCCATGGTAGCCGACCTGACCACGCTCCCCCACTTGCTGATCGCCGGGCGCACCGGCACCGGCAAGTCGGTCTGCCTCAATACACTGATCATGTCGATGATCATGACGCGGCGGCCCGACGAGGTGAAGATGCTGCTGATCGACCCCAAAATGGTCGAGCTGACGCCGTACACCAAGCTGCCCCACCTGATGCATCCCGTCGTTACCGACATGAAGAAGGCCGAGGCGATCCTTGGCTGGGCCGTGGAAAAGATGGAGGAGCGGTACTCGCTGTTGGCCCGGGCGGGCGTGCGGCATATCAGCGTCTACAACCAGTTGGGCGAGGAAGAACTAATGGACCGGCTGCGGCCGGAGAACGACGAACAGCGGGCGCAGATTCCCACCAATTTGCCGTACATCGTCATCGTGGCCGACGAAATGGCCGACTTGATGATGACGGCGGCCAAAGAGGTCGAGACGCATATTATCCGTCTGGCGCAGAAGAGCCGCGCGGTTGGTATCCACCTGGTTCTGGCCACGCAAAAGCCGACGGTCGATGTCATTACGGGCCTGATCAAGAGCAACTTGCCCGCGCGGATTGCCTTTCAGGTTGCCAGCCGCGTCGATAGCCGCGTGGTGCTGGACGAAATGGGGGCCGACAAGCTGCTGGGGAACGGCGACATGTTGTTCCTGTGGCCGGGGACCAGCACGCTGCTGCGCGGGCAAGGGGCCTACGTCAGCGACGACGAGATCAACAAGGTGGTCAGCTTCGTCGGCACGACCGAGCCGCAGTTCGCCGCCGAGTTGGTGCAATTGCAAGTCAAGAACGCCGATGGCAGCGAGCCGGGCAAGCTCAACCATCGCGACGACCTGTACGAGGCGGCGGTCGATATGGTCGTCCGCGAGGGTCGCGGAAGCGTCTCGCTGTTGCAGCGGGCGCTGGGGATTGGCTACGGCCGCGCGGCCCGCTTAATCGACTTCATGGCCGAGGATGGCATCGTCGGACAGTACAACGGTTCGCAAGCCCGCGAGGTGCTGATTACCGTCGAGAAGTGGGAGGAAATGAGCGGGCAAGAGGGGGATGGGGGGCCGCAACCCGCCGCAGCACCGGCCAAAAAGAAGAAAAAGAACAAAGTCTCTCCGCCGCCGGTCGTCCACGAAGACGACCTGGAGCAGGAAGATTTCGACCAGGACCAATTGGACCGTGAACGGGCGGAGATCGACAATGAAGGCGACGACGATGCGGACTTCGACGATGAGTTAAGCGACGAATCCGATTCGGACAACGCTTTCGACGAGCCTGGCGACGAGAACGATTCGCCCTTCGATGATGATGCCGATTCACCCCCGACCCGGCTCATTCGTTCCGCCGGTTCGCGTCGCAAGCAAGCGTAACGGGCGAGCTATGTGTCGAAGCGTAACTTTAGGGTGCCACTGGTCGGCTTGTCCGCCAGTGAACCAGCTTGTGGAAGCGCCACTGGCGGACAAGCCGACCAGCGGCACCCGTTCGGTTGGCTGCTCTTGGTCTTAGCGTTGACAAAGCACCGCCGGCAAACAGGTTCGGCCTTGCGGTCGCCGATGGGATCGGCATACTCTCCAACTTTGCTGCTCTTGCTAGCGGGCCCCATCGCGGTGCCGCGCCGACTCGTCTTGGCGAATTTCTCATGATTTGTTAGGGTATTCGCGAGCCAGGGAAGGATTGCCTGGCGCTGGCCGCAAACCCTTCATGGAACTGCGGTTGTGTCGGTGAGTGCGGGCCACATGGTGCCGCACGGCGGTTGATTGCCAGTTGGGCGTGGATTTTCGACGGTTTCCATCACCAAGAATTGCCAGAATTGCGGTCGGGTAGGACTACCCGCCCAGGCACGGCCGACACGGAAGGAGGCCACCATGAACACAAAATCACGACAGGCTTTGCAGGTCCACATCCGTTGGATGATTCGCCGCGACATGCCTGATGTCTTGGATATTGAGAACGAGGGTTTTGAGTTTCCCTGGTCGGAGGAGGACTTTGTCCGCTGCCTGCGCCAGCGGAACTGTATCGGCATGGTGGCCGAACATGAAGACCGTGTCGTGGGATTCATGATCTACGAGTTGCACAAGACTCGCTTGCATATCCTCAATTTCGCCGTCGGCCAGGCATGGCGGCGGCGCGGCATTGGCACGCAGATGTCGGCCAAACTGGTGGGCAAGCTGTCTCAGCAGCGCCGCAGCCGGGTGACGTTGGAAGTTCGCGAGACCAACCTGGCCGCGCAGCTCTTCTTTCGCAACCAAGGCTTTAAGGCTGTATCCGTCTTGCGGGCCTTTTACGAGGACACGCCCGAGGATGCCTACGTCATGCAGTTCCGCTACCGCGCTGAAGCCGACAGCGGCGACGCCGGCTATCGCCGGCTGGCTGGCTAGCATCGCCACACCCTTCGTGCCGTGAGATTACTTCGGCCATCTTGCCGGACACCCGTCGCGCGACAGGTGCCAGGCAGGATGGCCGTTCTTGGTGAACGCGCGGCGGCAATGCTTCTCTGCTACCGCTGACAACGCGTCGTTGTCGGCCTTGACCCGCGTCCAACGGCGACGCTACTCTCCCGCCCGCGACACGGTTGCCAGGAATGGTTGCCGTGGCCCGCGCCTTTCCCTCTTAGAACGTGGAGCGAGTTGCCGAACATGGATCGGTCGGCCTTTAGTGCGCATGCGCCTGCCCGAAAAGCCAGACAGCCACGGACGATGTGGTTGGCTGTGGCGGTGGTGCTGCTGTGCGCGCCGGCCTGTTCGACCAAATACACGCAGATCCGCAAGGTGCCCAACAGTCCGCTCGTCGAGCGATTGAAACTGGCCAGCAAAGGGGGGCCCAAGCCCAGTTCGCGGACGGTCGAGGTCTTGCGGCGCTACGATCTGGAAGGGGCCTTGAAGGATGACCCCGTTCGCACGCTGGAGAAACTGCAAGCACAAACCTTCGCGGAACCAACGCCCGCCAAGTTGTACGCCGTGGCGGAACTTTCGTACTTGATGGGCAAACGGCAATCGGCCAAGGACGAGGGCCGGGCCTTGCACATGTACGGTGCCTCGGTGGCGCATGCCTACATGTACCTGTTCGATCCACGGTATGCGCAGCAACTCAACCCGTACGATCCACAGTTTCGCGACACTTGCGATCTGTACAACGGCGCGCTTGAGGAATGCCTGCGAATCGTCAAAAAGCAGGGGGCGCTGGTGCCGGGCAAGTCGCACCTGATCAAGGTCTGCGACCAGGAGTGGCAAGTGGCCGTTGTGTCGCGCGGCGATAGCTGGCGCACCGAGGACTTCCACCGCTTTGAGTTTACATCCGAGTACGAGGTCTCTGGGCTGCGCAACCAGTACCGCAGTTTTGGCCTGGGCGTGCCGATGATTGCCGTCCGCAAGGCGCACGAGAATGAAGAGCCAAGCGAAAAATTCTATCCGCCGGAGTTGAGCTTTCCGGTGACGGCCTTCTTGCGATTGCTGCCGGACGACACCGCCGCGCCAGGTGTCTGCAAAAAGCACAAAGCCATTATCGAACTGTACGACCCCTTGATGGTGGGAGACCTGTATGTCGATCGCCGCAAGGTGCCCTTGGAGAGCGACCTGACCACGCCGCTGGCCTACTTTTTGGACCAGGGTAAACTGCCGCCGTTGGCCACGCTGGGCCTGCTCAAGCCCGATGAATCGCAAAAGCTGAGCGGCCTGTACATGGCGCAGCCTTACGAGCCGAGCAAGATTCCGGTGCTGTTTGTCCACGGGCTGTGGTCCGATCCGACCACCTGGACCGAGATGTTTAACGACCTGCGGGCCGCCCCCGAGGTTCGCCAGAATTACCAGTTCTGGTTTTACTTTTACCCCAGCGGGCAGCCGTTTTGGCACAGCGCCGCGCATTTGCGGGGCGAGCTGGCCCGGCTGCGGGGAGAATTGGACCCCAAGCGAGACACGCCCACCTTCGACCAGTTGGTGCTGGTGGGGCATAGCATGGGGGGCCTAGTCAGCAAGCTGCAGGTGGTCGATGGCGGCGATGAATTCTGGAAAACCGCCAGCCAAGAGCCGTTTCAACTCATCAAGGCCACCTCTGACGTGCGCGACGACCTGCAAAAGACATACTACTTTCAACGCAACCCCTCCGTCCGCCGCGTTGTCACCATTGGCACGCCGCACCGCGGCAGCAACTTTGCCAATTCGTACACGCGCTATCTGGCCCGGCAACTGATCGCTTTTCCCAAGCGAATGGTGCAGAGCCAGCAAGAGCTGTACAAGGAAAACCCCGATGCATTTGGCGACGGGTCGGCGGTCAGGGTAGATACCAGCGTCGATTCGCTGGCCCCCGGTTCGCCCTTCTTGCAGGTCATGCTGGAGGCACCCAAGCCCCGCGGCGTGCATTACCACAACATCGTGGGCGTGACGGAGCTGGGCGACAATGGCGAACTGCCCGACAACCCTACCGATAGCATCGTGGCCTATTCCAGCGCCCATCTGGACGATGTCGAGAGCGAACTGCTGGTGCGGGCGGACCATTTGGGAGTTCACCGGCATGCCTTAAGCGTGTTGGAAGTCCGTCGCATTCTGCTGGAACACATGGCCGAGATGCGCAAGGAATCCGCCCCTAAATCGCCCTACATGCTGGTCCAGCCCGACCCCAAGCCCGACCGTATCTACGAGACGCGGCCCGCCTCGGCTTTGCGGGAATTGTTTGATGCCCCTCCCGAACCGGAGTAGGGCCGACGCTGGCAAACTCGCGGGGCGGCGTTAAACTGGCAAGCGAGAAAACCAAGGCAGCCCCGGCGGCGTGCCGGCGTGCCCGTTCCCAAACTCCTAGCCACCCGCACCACCATGCCCTACCTGCGCCATCTGGCCTTGCGTTGCCGCGACATGGAACGATCGCGTCGGTTCTACGAGGAAGTCATCGGATTCAAGTTCATTGACTACCGGCCCAGCCGGCAAGGGTTGGATCTGTCCGACGGGGTGAACAACATCACCGTCTTGCAACACCCGGCCGATGAACGGCCCGTGCTGGAGGAAGGGCACGAGTACATCCACTTTGGCATCATCGTGGAAGACCTGGAGGCGGTTTGGAAACGGCTGCATGAGTGGGGGGCGCATTTCTCTCGCGACGATGTCAAGCAGCGGAAACCGATCGATCCCCATGTGCTGCCGCCCCGGTCGTTCAAGGTGCTGGACCCCGATGGCAACGTGGTGGATATCACCGGCGACCGCCAGGAGTGGCGCGGCGTGCAATTGCCGGCCTGATTTAGGCGGCTCATATGGCCAGGGACGAACACGACCGCGAGGACTTGCTGGCCGAGGCGACCGCGCTGGTGCAGCGCGTCAAGTTTCTGCCGGCCGGCACGGACGACGAGGTGGTTGTCGGCTTCCGCGCGGACGGCGCGGCCAGTTTTTTCCTCGGTGCCGATCCCGTCTATCAGTTTAATTCGCAAGGGGCCTTGCGGCGGGCCTACGTGGACGGCTTGATGGTCAAGGCCCGCGACCAACGGCTGGTATCCTTGCGGCGCGTGCGCACGTCGCAACAGGTCGTGCTATTGAGCGCCGAGTTGGATGCGGCCCAAGCGAACCGGTTTTTGACGGACATGACCGCCAGGTTGATGGCCTTGCGAACAGCGTTAGAAGCCGGCACGCTGGCCGTGGCAGGCAGCATTCCCGCTGGCGTGGACGTTGTTGCCCGCGCGCGGCAGTGGCTAAAGGCACACGCTGAATCACCTGGTATCGCGGATAGCCCGCGAGCAAGGTGACGACCGCCCGAAATTGTAGGAGGCTATCCAATCGCCGACTATTGAATTCAAAACGGCCAGGCCCACGCATGGCGTGGGCCTGGCCGCAAAGATGAACTTTCAACGCCGCGTGGATTAGAAGGCACCCAGCCCGCCCGGCGGACCGGCCATGGCCCCCAGCGCGCCAAACAGTTTCAGCACGCCTTCCTCCAACTCAATCCGGTAAGTCACCGAGTTCTTGCCGGGAACGGCCAGAATGCGAAAGCGATCGGTGGAATTGGCCGCTTCGTTCTGAGCCAAGGCCGCCAGTTGGGCGTCGTCGGGATTGGCGTTGGCGGCGGCCTTAATCATGGGACCGGGCCGCACCGACAACTCAAACGCCTGCAGCTTGGTCTCCTTGCTGGCGGCGGAGAGATCGAGCGACTTCTTCAGCTCGGACAAGGCCGATTGGCCCGCCCCCAGCAGCATCTTGCCGTCGCCCACGCCGATAATCAGCGGCACTTTCTCGCCCAGGGTGGCCCGGGCGAACTTCAAGAACGATTGTGCCTGCTCGGCCATTTGCTGTTGCGGGTCGGCCGCTTCCTCGTCTTCTTCCACGGGGGCCTTGGGCTTGGCGGCCGGTTTCTTCTTGCCGGTCTTGGCATCGTCCGTCGGCTTCTTTTTCTTGGGCTTGGTCCCCGGCGATTGCACCGTCTGAATGCGGAAGGCGGGTTCCGCGGCGGCCGCTTCGTCGGTTTCCTCCAAGGCCGGCTTCTCGCCTTCGATCTTGATATCCTCCGGAATCGTCAAGATCATCGAATGGAACGTGATACCCTTGTACGTTTCCACGTTTCTTTGGAGATCGGAAAGGGCGGATCCTTCCTCGGCCAAATCCATCAGGGACTGGGCCACTTTGTCGGCGGCGTCGTTGTCGGCGACAAAACTTCCCCCGATGATGTCGAAAGGCCCTTCGCCTACGACCGCCATGGCCATATCCGCGCGGCCAGCTTTGGCGTTGGCCAGGATGAGTTGCATGGCACTGTTCTTGACCGCCTTGAGCTTAAGTTTCAGTTCTAGCGGAATCTCTTCCTTCTCCAACGCCGCGTCGAACTGCTTGGTGGCCGTTTCCAAGGCGGTGCCGGCTTGCGTGGCAGCCTCGGCATCGGTGTTCAACCCAATCGCATGCATGTTGACGAGCGCGTCGGGCCGTTGGAAACCGGCGAACGCCGTAATTTGCGGCTCGGCTCCGGCGTTGATCTGCGCGGCCAGCTTGCTGCCTGGAAAAGCGCTGACGGCGATGTCAAATTGCATCTTCTTGGTTTCGCGATTGGTGACATAACCAATCGTCAGCCGTTCGAGATCGTTGATGGCCGACTCGAACTCTTTGATGGCATTCTCGGCCAATTCCTTCCGCTGCTGAAAGGCCTCCTCGGTCTCGTCCTTTTGCTTCTGGCTCATGCCGGCATCGACAAACTTCTTCATCTGCGACATGAGCAAGTCGCGGTACATGCCCGGCACATTGCCTGGCGTAGCGCTGATGGCCAAGTCGTAGGTCTTGTCCAAACCGCCCAGCAGCAGCGCGGCGTCATTGGGCAGATTGTCCAAGGCCGTGGGGTTGCTGCCGATATAGGCCCAACCGTTCTTTTCCTTGACGTACAGCGGAAACTGCTGAACCTCCAACTCCCAAATTCCGTCTTCGTCCTTTTCGGGATCGCCGACAAAACCGGCCAGCGCCTCAAAAAGTTCCTCCAGGTCGGTCACCGGCAAGAAGCCAAAGATCGGCAGTTGGCCCTCGTTCGAGGTGATGGCAAAACCCCAAGGGCGGGACTTATCCAAGCCGGCCAGGCCCTTTTGCGCCGTGAACAACTTCAGGATCGCTTCCATCTGATCGACGAATTCCTCGTTGCCCCCCAGGCCGCTGAGGTAGCGGACGTCGTTCATGATTTCGTCGTAACCCGACAGCGAGACGACTAAAATCGGCTTATGGCCGTCGATCTCGATCTTGCGGGTGTTGCCGTCCGCGGCTAGAGCGGAACTGCTCCATGCCGAAAGGGCAACCAGGGCGGTCAGCAATAACTTCTTCACGGTGCGGTCTCCTGGCAAATAGGCCCCAGCGGGTGTTGCTTAAATGGCGAGTGTGGCGAAAATTGAGGCGAGAAGGGAATGTTTGGCATTTTGAATGCCATCCTCACGCGGGCCGCGGCGCGGCAGTCGAGAGGAAGGCACGCGCGTCAGGATATCGAGGCTTGCCCGTTCCTCGTAAGCTAATACCCGGCCAGGCGGCATGGGGTTTCAAGCGAAGGGACAATGGCCTTGGCAATGATCTCAATAGGATTCGGTACGAAATAACTTCCCCTCTTGGCCCCCCTCTCCCGGTACTCCGGGAGAGGGTTGGGGAGAGGGAGATGTGGCGAAATGGCCGCCATCAACCAAACCCTCACCCCGGCCCTCTCCCAGAGGGAGAGGGAGGTTCCAATGCGGAAGTTATTTCGTACCGTATCCATAGTGGCGATCTCAATAGCGGCGATCTCGATAACAGCAATGTCACATCACGGCATGCGAATGAGATGGACTTCGCGCGAAACGCAGCCATTATCGCTCGCGGAAAGTAATGCGGCCCTTGGTCAAGTCGTATGGCGATAACTCCACTTTGACTTTGTCGCCCGGGACAATACGAATAAAGTTCTTGCGCATGCGGCCAGCGACATGGGCGATGACTTCATGGCCGCCGTCGATGGTGACGCGAAAACGCGTGTTGGCCAACGCCTGAGTGACCACGCCTTCTACTTCTAGTGCTTCTTCCTTGGGCTTCTCGGCCATAAAGTCTCCGGTGAGGTAAAAACGGCTGATACTTTGCGTAAAGCAAGCCTATCATACCATTTACGACCGCACTGTCCAGCATGACGGGGCAAAACCCTGGCCGGCTTGATGGGCAAGTGGTTGTCGCTGATTGCGCGGAGTTGCTGGGCATGGATTGCCGATGAAGGAGCCGGCCTTAGGAATATCCGCACCATTTCACGGTGTGGCGCGGGTCCACGTAGCCGCAGAGCTCCCGCTTTGCGCGAGTAGCTTCTGCTTCTTACGCGGGGTTGATGGGCATGGATCGTCGATGACGGCGGTAAGCTTGAACGCTTCCTGTTCCAAAATGACCGTGTTTTGGGGGGTTGTGGTGCAGGTAAGCGTAGCCGTAAATCGCCTGGTTTGCCGGCTTGATTGGCGAGTGGCTGCTGCTTCTTGCGCGGGGTTGATGGGCATGGATCGTCGAACACGGTGCCGCCCTCAGCCCCATCCCTCTCCCGGAGTACCGGTAGAGAGGGGGCAGTTGTTGGGGGCGGAACTTCCAGGGTGAAGTCATCGCCTTGGAAGTGGCGGCAGTAGGTTTGAACGCCTCCTGTTCCAAAATTGCCGTGTTTTGGGGGGTTGTGGTGCAGGTAAACGTCGCCGCAAAGCTCCTGCTTTGCTGGCTGGATCGGCGGGACCGTGGACCGTCTTGGTGACGACCGCCAGGCATGGAGCGTCCCAGCTCACGGCGGGAGCCATGCCGCGACGGCGGGGGCCAATCGGCCTTACCTGTTCCATTATTGCCGTGTTTTGGGGGGTTGTGGTGCAGGTTCGCCTGCAAAAAGCGTGAATTCTGGCGGCGCGCACCGACAGCGCCCCGCGTGACGACCGCGTTTCAAAAATATGGACAGGCCCCGTGGCACGTACCGGTCGGCGAATGGAGCGAGAAAGATCACGCTCCCAAGTTGGCCGACCAGCCGGCAACGGTAGCCGTAATTAAGGACTCACCCGATCGAACGCCCGCCCCGGCCATGCTGTTCGAGTACGCGGCGGACAACGATGCCTGGGCGGTTGGGGGCTTCACGCTCGCTGGACGCGCAACGGCCACGTCCGCACGCAATGCCGGAAGCTGGTGATTGTACAAGATGGTTTTTGTTTGTAAACTATTAAAATATATATTTAGATGTGTATTATCAGCGCCTGCTCAAGGGCCTTGTGGTGAGCTATGGTGGGCTTGCCTGCCGTTCAAGTGCGATTCAGAGCCCTCGTCGCATCCATCAACCATCGCTTATGGGGTGCTCTTGCCGAGCGAACAGCACCGGCTCCACGGCGGCCTAGGTCTCCGCAGTGATGGAGTTTGTGCAGCCGATTTCGTAAGCTGCATTTCAGCAATAGGTTAGGTCGTCAACCTAACGTGATGGTCCCGCGCTCAATGTATGGGTGTCCCTGGCTGCTTGATTCCAGGCAGAAGGTTGGCGTCTCGATGAACGCAAACTGCCCCTAGCGTGACGATGCCACGTTATATTGAACCGTTGCGCAGCCTCAGAATACGGAGCTAATTGAGTGGGTTTCGTTTATCCGCATCCCGACATACACGTAGCCGAAGATGATTGCACGATCTGGCGTTATCTCACTTTCATGAAGTTCGTCGCAATGCTGAACGATAACGCTCTCTATTTCAGTCGCGCCGATAAGCAGGAAGATGATTGGGAAGGAGTGGTTCCGAAACATCTTCTGGACGAAATGGAGCAACTTCCAAAGCCCGTATGGTTGCAGGGCAAGTCGTATGCCGAACACTTCCGCAAGATCGAAATATCACGGCATTACTTAAATTGCTGGCACTTGAGCCAAAATGAATGTGCCGCGATGTGGTCCATTTATGGGGAGCGTCAAGCAAGCATTGCCGTACGATCCACTGTAGGACGATTCAAGCGTTCTTTTGGCCCGTGCAATGTGCGAGAGACAGGAGGTCAATCTGACATCGTCGTTGGCAATGTCAGTTACGGAAATCACACGGCGTGGCAACCGTCCGGGGATTCATCTGGCGATGTGTACGCCGTTTCGTTCTTCATTAAGCGCCCAAGCTATTCATTCGAGAGAGAATTTCGAGCGAAAATTGACGGCAGTGACTTTCCATCCCCGTTTCCGGTCTGGGAGGGAATCAATGTGACAGTCGATCTGAGAATGCTATTGCAATCAATCTATGTCGCTCCGCGTTCACCTGATTGGTTCAAAAAACTAGTGAAAGATGTACTGGTCAAATTTGACTTTAGTGCCGTTGAAGTGATTCGTTCGGAACTGGATTTTCCAGCCTACATGTGAGTGTCAAGACGGGAGTGGGACTCACACCAACTCCGCCATCGGCTGGTGGCCGTCCACCAGGTACTGCGGGCGGCCGGAGAGGTCGGGGAGGGTGGTGGCGTTGGGGTCGAGGCCGAGTTGATGGTAGAGCGTGGCGATGACTTCGCCGAAGTGGACGGGCCGCTCGACTGCTTCGCCGCCGAGGCGGTCGGTGGCACCGATCACCTGGCCCATTTTCATGCCGCCGCCGGCCAGCAGCCCGCAGCCAACTTGCGGCCAGTGGTCGCGGCCGGCGTCCTTATTGATGATCGGCGTGCGGCCGAACTCGCCCCAGGCCACGACCGAAACGTCTTTGTCCAGCCCCCGTTCGTACAGGTCTTGCACCAGCGCGGCCAAGCCTTGGTCGAACTGCGGGCCGTGGGTGTTTTTGAATTCCGAGAAATTGTTGCCGTGAAAGTCCCAGCGGCCAAAGTTGAGCGTGACGCAACGGGCACCCGCCTCGACCAGACGCCGGGCGATGAGGAAATGCTCCTGGTTGCGCGGGGCGCCGTCGCCGTAGTTGCGGGTGTCTCCCTTGCCGTAGCGCTCGCGAATCGCCGGATCCTCGCGCGAGACATCTAGCGCCTCGGCCAGCGAACTGGAGGTCAACACGCCCAGCGCCTGTTGCGTGAAGGCGTCCAGGCCTTCCATCTTGCCGCTAGCGTCGAGGTCGCGGCGGAGGCGGTCCACGCCGCTCAGCAACTCCTTACGGTCGTGCAGCCGATCGGCCGAAATGCCTTGCAGCACCAGGTCGGACTGGCCTTCACCGTTGGGGCGAAAGGCGCTATGTGTGGGACCGAGAAAGCCAGGGTGGCCGGGCGAACCGTAGGGGGGATGGCTGGCCCGCGGCGCTAGCCCGACGAACGGCGGCATGCCGGGCGAGGTGCCGCCGAGCAGCCGGGAGAGAGACGAACCGACGGCGGGCCAGCCGCCCGCCGGTTGCCGCCGCACGCTGCGGCCGGTGTAGCAGATGAACGAGTCGTGGCTGCCATCGGGCGAGCCGACCACGCTGCGGATAGGGACCAGCTTGTCCATGATGGCGGCCAGCCGCGGCAGGTGTTCGCAAATGCGAATGCCCGGCACGGTGGTGTCGATCGGGTTGAACTCGCCGCGAATCTCGGGCGGGGCGTCCATCTTCAGATCGAACATATCCTGGTGCGGCGGCGCGCCGCACAGGTAGATCATAATGACCGCCTTCTTCGATTGCCGCAGCCCTTGCTGGGCCTCTGCCCGCAACAGTTGGGGCAGCGTCAGCCCGCCCAGGCCGAGCGCGCCGATGGTGAGGACTTCGCGGCGGGTGAAGCCGCGACAGAGCGGCCGCGGTTTAGTAGTGATGGAAAGCATAAAAGTATTTTCGATTTTGGACTTAGGATTTTAGATTGACTTGGGCGGGCTTAGAACAGGATGGTGTTGCCAGGCATGCAGAGGAAGGTGATGAGCAGGAGGGCGAGGGCGGAGGCGATCAGCCAGCGGCTGAGCCAACGCGGTTGGTAAGTTTGGCGCAGTTGGATTCCCAGGATTAGGCAAAACGCCAAAGTTGGCAGGACGATCCATTCAATCATTTCGTGCCACCGCATCCAGGCGGAGAGCAACGTCAACGGCACTAATACCAGTGGAATGGCCATGAGCCATTGCATGTGCTTTGGGGATAGCCTGGTCGTGGTCAACTTCCAGGCGGCCAATCTTCCTAAAAACCCAGCCGCGATAATGGCCATGACGATGCCGATTGCCAAGAACCCCACGGGATTCACTTGAGCTAGCGGCATGTTGGGCACTCGCTCCTCGGATCTTGTGACCTCATCCGTTCATCTGCAACGGTATCACATTTCCCTTCGTCAACTGGAAGGGGCGGTTTTGCTGGTCGTGCGTTTCGGTGTGAGGGTCGATGCCCAGCAGGTGGTAGACCGTGGCTACGAAGTCGGCGGGGCCGACCGGGTTTTCCAACGGGTAGGCACCCTGTTTGTCGGACGCGCCGTAGGCTTGCCCGCCGCTGATGCCGGCACCGGCCATGATGATGGTATAGACCTCGGGCCAGTGCTCGCGGCCGGCATTACGAAGGGTGATCTTGGGGGAGCGGCCGAACTCGGCGGCCACCACGACCAGCGTCTCGGCCAGTTCGCCGGTCGCTTCCAGGTCGGCCATTAGCGCGCCGAAGGCCTGGTCGTAGGCGGGGATGAGTTCTTCCTTGCAGGCGGAAAAGTTATTCCAGTGCGTGTCCCAGGCAAAGCCGTTCTTGCCTTGGGCCCGCTGCCAGTTGCATTGCACCAGCCGCGTGCCGGCTTGCAACAGCCGCCGGCCCAGTAGCACCGACTGGCCGAACAAGTTGCGTCCGTAACGCTGGCGAAGGGCCGGGTCGGCGGCGGAAAGATCGACCGCTTTGCGGACCGATTCGGAGCCGACGACTTCCATCGCCTTGATCTGGTTCTCGGCCAGCGACTGCGAGACCTGTTCCGACCGCAAAAATTCTTGCTGCCGGTTTAACTGGTCGATCAACGTCAGCCGGCGCTGAATGACGGCCGGGTCTTCGTTGGGGGCCAGCGGCAGATGTTTCAGCTTGAAGTCGTCGTCGTTGGGGTTGCCCCCGGTGAGCATGGGATCGAACCGCGGGCCCAACATGCCGGCGAACTGGCCAGCGCGGCGTCCGCCCGCCACGTCCATGCGGTGCGGCACGGTGACAAAGGGAAACATCGGCCCGCCGCCGGGGGCCAGCTTGGCCAGGCACGAACCCATGTGCGGCATGTCTTGCCGGTTCATGTTGTTCACGTCGGGGACGCTGCCGGGGTATTGGTAGCCGGTGAACATCCAATAGCTGCCGCGGCCGTGGTCGTTGTGCGTGTGGTTCATGCTGCGGACGAGGGCCATGCGGTCCATCCACTTGGCCGACTCCACGCAATGCTCGCCAAAGACAATGCCCGGCGTGCTGGTAGCGATTTGCGAGAACTCGCCCCGAATCTCCGCCGGTTGGTCGGGCTTGGGATCGAACGTATCGTGCTGAGGGTGTCCGCCCGACAGATACAAAATGATGCACCGCTTGGCCTTGCCAAAGCCGGGCAAGTGACTGGTGGAACTTTCGGCCGAGGCCGGACGGGCCAACAAGTCCGACAGCGCCACACCCGTCATGGAGAGCCCGCCCACGCGGAGCATTTCGCGGCGAGTGAGGCCAAAACCCGAGTTAAACGAAGGACCGAGCAGGCTGAACATGGCAGGGCCTGTGGAAAGTAGGTAGGACGAACGGCGGGACTATTAGTTTAAGCGGTCTGGGCATGGCAAGCTAACTTTTGCGGCAGCTAGCAGCGATGCAGGCAATAGGCCGCGGCGGATAGGATACGGAATTGCTGTCCCTATACGCATCGGCTAGTTATTATATGTAACTGCCTGAAATGTACCCGACCAGCCCGATTCAGACAAATTTTGCCGTTAGAATGGGGGCTGCCTGTCTGATTTGCCTGCCTAAGAGAATGCTCTCGATCAAATGCCAGCCCGGATCGCCCAAGGCAATGGGTGGGCGCTGAAGTCCTGCCTGTCCTTTTGATGGATCGGTGCAGAGCCGCCAAGGCGCGAAGGGCGGACGCTCAGGAGCCCGGCTGGTGATTATTTTTCGTATTTATTTGAACCACGGATAACACCGATGACACGGATAGAATTTGTCGATCGGCCGCTTTTTTCTTTGCGGCTTTGCGGCTTGGCGGCTTTGCGTGAAACAACTTCTCGCGCGATGTTCTATCGCCAATCGACCGCGATCTTATTTGGCATCGCACTCGCAACGCTCGTTGCCGTTCCGCCGGCCAGGGGACAAAGCTTTGTGCAAGCGGTCTGGCCGCCGGTGGTGCAGCGCGGCCAATCGTCGCGGGTGGAACTGCTGGGCCGCGAGTTAGACGGCCCGACGAATATCTGGACCTCGCTGCCGCTGGGATTGGCCGATGCCGTGCCCGACATCGAAGGGGCAGCCGAACGGCCCGACGCCGCGGAACGGGCCGTGATGCAATTGCGCATCGCCGGAGAGTCGCCGCTGGGCGTGTATGGTTTGCGGTTGGCGACGCGCAGCGGCCTGAGCAACGTCCATCTGTTTTTAGTCGATGAATTGCCGGTCACGATCCGCGAGGAGAGCCATCCGGCGGACGTGGCGTTCAAGACCTCGCTGCCCGCCTGCATCGCCGCGCATGTGCGGCCGGCGGTGGTCGATCGCTACGAAATTGAAGTCGTGGCCGGGCAGCGGGTATCGTTCGAGGTGATCGGCAACCGGCTGGGGCACGACTTTGACCCGGTGGTAAGCATTTATTCGTCCGGCGGCAAACTGCTGGCATTGCGCGATAACGACCCTGGCCTGATGTTCGATTGCCGCTTTGCACATACGTTTGCCGACGCCGGCACCTACCAGGTGCGGGTGCATGATGCTCGCTACGAGGCGGGCGACCGTTGGAGCTATGTGTTGCGAATGGGGGATTTTCCGGCGGGTTGCGTGGCGATTCCCTCCGCCGCGCGGCCGGGCGAAAGGCTGGCGTTTCATTTGCCGCAATTGCCCGGTATCAATGGTGAGTTGGATACGCCAGTTACACAGCCGTTGGGGATTGCCTTCCAAGATATTCGCTTGCCGGGGCAGACGCTGGCCACCTGGCTGCCGATGTTGACGACCGATCTGCCCAACCAAATGGAGTCGGGCGATAACCATGCGTTTGAAACCGCCGCTGCCGTCAGCCTGCCGGCGGCCTTGCATGGCGTGCTGAGCGCGCCGGGCGAAAACGACTATTTTGTGTTTGAGTTACGGAAGGGCCAGAAATTTATCTTCCAGGCCGAGACTAATTCTCTTGGTTCCGCGGCCGATTTGGAAATGCTGCTGTACGCGCCGATGAATCGCGAGGTCCGCCGCGTCGATGATCAGAATCCCACGCAAGAGGAAGGCTCGTTCGATTTCACCGCCGATCAGGATGGCCCGCACCATTTGCTGGTCCGCGACATGGCCCGCGATGGCGGACCCGGCTTTGCCTATCGCGTCATGGCAACCGCCGGCAACATGCGGTTGCAGGTTGCGGCCGAAGCTGAACAGTTGGCGATACCGCAAGGTTCTTACCAGCCGCTGCCTCTGAAGATCACCCGCACGGGGTTTAGTGCGCCGATCGAACTGTCGCTGTTGGGCGCTCCGCCGGGCGTAACGATTGAGCCGGCCACCATACCAGCGGACGCCGGCGAGATCGTCTGCCGAATTAGCGCCAGCGATACCGCGCCGTTGGGGCTGGCCAATCTGCAAGTGCTGGCCCAGGCGACGGTGGAGAACGAGAAGATACAAACGCTGGTGCAAACGCAGCCGCTGATCGACCAGCAGTTGAAGAACGTCGATCTGATTCCGTATGGCATGCGCGAGAACCAGCGGCACTTGCCCCCTTCGCTGACGCACAATATCGCCCTGATGGTCACGGAGCCTTCACCGTTCGCGGTGGAACTGCCCGACGAGCTGGTTGTGCTGCCGCGCTACTTGCAGGCTGATTTCAAGATCGCGTTCACACCTCAACCCGGCTTTGCGGCCCCGCTGTCGTACTTGGCCAAGGGGGGGCAGATTGGGGATGAGGCGGAGTTCCGCAACCAGATTTACGCCCGCTTTGGCGACGACCCGGCGGCGGCCGGCCAGAAGCTGGGGAGCATGTTCACCCGCAATCTGGTGAATTTGGCCAAACATCGGGTTGATCTGCTTATTACGGCCGACTGCGGCGAGCGCCGCGTGACGCTGGTGCGGGCCTACACGCTGGATGTCCGCAGCGCCTTCGAGCCAAAGTTCGAGCCGGCGACGGTTTCGGTCCTTCCCGGCGGCAAAGTCAAAGCCACGGCGCTGGCCATGCGCCTGCCGGGCTTTGATGGCGAAGTGACATTGACCCCGAACAAGCAGCTAGGGTTGAACATGCCGGCCACGGTAACCATCGCCGCCGGGCAACCATCGGCGGAATTTGAAATTGAAGTCGCTCCCACGATGAACCCCGGCAAATACCGGGTACGCTTTCCCGCCACCGGCCAGGTCGGCAAGTACGAGGAGAATATCAACGGGCCCGAGTTGGAGATTGAAGTTGCGAAGCCGTAGATACGGCTTCGCCATTTCCGTTTCGTGCCCATTGCGCCTTGATAGCGACATGC
Organism: Pirellulales bacterium; assembly: GCA_050247075.1. Classification (GTDB taxonomy): domain Bacteria; phylum Planctomycetota; class Planctomycetia; order Pirellulales; family JBFWUW01; genus JBFWUW01. The sequence continues at coordinate 19,006 of JBFWUW010000080.1, forward strand.
TCATTTTGAATCGATGCCGCGACGAACTTGATCTTAGGTAGACGTGCCTCCGCTATACGCCGGCCCTTCATCGTGGCGGATCGACCACTCAACTCGCACCGATGCGTAATAGGTTCCCGCGGCAACCGGCGTTGCGTTCCAGGATTTGGTGTAGGTGGTCGTGGGGTTGGTGCCCTTAACCATGTCAGCTTCCGGAATCTCGACCGTAAATTGATCACTCTTTAATAGTTTGGCAATGACTCTTGTTGCCGAAAGAGCCGTTCCGATGGGTGCCTCTACCCCGGTCGCGGTGATCGTTGCGTAGAACATACCTGGTCCAGGCGCTGGCTGAAAACTGACGGATACATTGCCGACACTCATGTGTTTGAACTCCGAGAAATGAGAAAGAAATACAACACTTCATGAGCCGATGGGGCGAGCGCGTTTTCACGAGCCATGTTTCCAGCGCTACTCCTGAAACGTTCCCACAACATTCTGAAACATGACCGCCTTGCCTCGCCCGACGAGGCCGATCGAGCCGTCGGCAGTCACCATCGGCAAGAAACGCGCATTCTCGGCATCGGCATATTCCAAGACTAATTGGCCATCGACGGATGCTTGAATGCCCGCTGCGCCGACGAAGACTTCCAAAGCTCGAGACGGCTCGTTGGTAACGTCGAGTTTGGCTTGCGCGAGAGGACGGCTCTGTCCGATATAGGGTACGTCCAAGAACAGTTCGTCAATGGTTAATTGCTCCAACGACAACGTAATGAATTGCTCGGCATCGTAGCGCTTGAACAGAATGGCGTAAAACTCGGGGGATGTTTTAACAGGTCGGCCGGCTTCGTGGACGATGCCCCAAGCAAAACCGGCGGTACCGGTCCAATTCTCAAGCAAGATCGAGCCGCGCATCCGCAAGGGAGGCTCGCCGTGCTGCTCGGTCGCGAACAGCCACATGTTGCGGTCTGACCGCATGTTGAGCGTGTCCTTGGCGGCGTCGAAAAGCGAAAAATCCGTGGCATCGGCGCGAAACTTGACCACGCTAGCCAAGGTTGGGCCAGATACCTTGAACCAATCGTTTTTGGCCATCGCCGCGACGGCGGCATCTTGATTCTCGTTCTCCACTCGGAAGAGGACCGCCCTCGCGTACCACGCGCCGCCGCCCGCCAGCAGCACCAAAACGGCAATGGCCGCCTTCCAAGCCGCGGGCCGTTTGCGCCGGGCCGCCGGCTTGACCACTTCCCAATTCCGCAAATCGTCGGCGATGTCCTTGCCGGTGGCATAGCGCTGCTGGACGTCCTTGGCCAGGCAGCGCAGGCAGATACGTTCCAACTCTACTGGTATTGCGTCGGTAATGGAGCGGGGGGCCGCCGCCTCGCGGTGAATGATTTGTTCCAGCAAGTCGTCCGACGATTGCTGCTTGAAGGGCAGCTTGCCCGTCAGCATTTGATAAAACACCACTCCCAGACTGTACAAGTCGGTGCGGTAGTCGATCAGCTTGCCCTTGCCGCGGGCTTGTTCGGGCGAGAGGTAGGGGAGCGTGCCCGCGATGCCATCCTTGGCGGTAAGCTGTTCTTCTTCCGACAGGGCCAGGCCAAAATCGGTAATGGCGGGCGTTCCGTTGGGGCGGATCAGGATGTTGGAAGGCTTGATATCGCGATGGACCAACCCGGCCTTGTGCGCCTGGTGCAAGCTTATGGCCAATTGTTGGATGATCCGCACGCATTCCGGCAGCGGAATGGGGCCAGCCTTCATCTTGGCGGAAAGGGTCGGTCCGTCGATGAACTCCGAAACAATAAACCGACCTCCGCGGATGTGGCCGATATCGTACACCGGCACGATGCCGTCTTGTTGCAGCGAAGCAGCGCGGCGGGCCTCGTCGCGCAGTTCCAACGTGCTGCCAGGCCGGTCGGGAATATCGAGCCGGGGCAATTTGATGGCTACGGAACGGTTGAGTTCCGGGTCGCGGGCCTGCCAGACCTCGCCAAAGCCGCCGCGGCCCAGGAAACGTAGCAGATGGTAGCGCCCGACAATATCGCCAACTTTCCAACGCGCCGGCGGTCTAAAAAAATCGTGGTCCGACGAATCTTCCAGGGTGGAATCGAGCGACCGATCGTTGGATAGCGACGCCGCCTGGGTCGCGTCTGGGTCCAAGGCCGCCAGCACAACCCGAGAGTAACCAGGGAAGCGGACCAGATAGTCGTCGGCGGATAGGGAGATGCCTTGCTGCTGCTTGAACTGCAGCTCCACATGCAGCAGTTCGCGAAAGAGAATTGCCCGTTCCTCGGCAGGAACCTTGTCCAGCCACTCCTCGATGGAGGAACTGCTTTGATTCTTCAGTTGCGACTCAAACGATTCGCACAACTTCTTGATTGTTGAAGCATCGGGTTGGGGCGTGTCGGCGGTGTTGAGCGATTCGGAACGCATGAAACCGCTATCTGATTTATGCACAAAACCATGACGAACGCCAACCTGAACCACCAAAAGCCACCAGCCCCATCGACCTGTCCGCAACCCCCATAAGCTCATCGCCCTTTTTGGTGGTGCCGTATTTTACCTCACGGTTGGTGCAACCGCAACTTTTCGCAAGGGTTTCTTCAATGACCCAGTTTTGGGCCCAAACGAAATCTTCCAGCCAGCGCTTGGCTGCGCAGGGCCAGGCAGTCGTTCGGCTGGGATCAAACCCATCCAGCAGTTATGATGGGTGATTATCCATCGTGGGCCGGATTAAGAGTTCCTGTTTTCAAAGCACGATGGATGCGCCAGCGTTAGCCTTGCGATTTCGACGTACTGAGGTAGCCATGTTTGTCATACGCGGCTGTGTGTTTTGTTTGCTGGGGACGCTATGCATTGGCAATGCCGTGGCCGAAGAAGTGCCCACGTCCTTCCACGTCTCGCCCGGCCAGTTCGCTCTCCGCGGCAGCCGCGACCGCTTGCAACTGCTGGCCTCCGCCAGTTTTGCCGATGGCTCGGCCGCCGATGTGACGGGCGATGCCACATACGACTGCAAAACGCCCACGATTGCCGTGGTAACGGCCACCGGGCTGGTTGTACCAAGAGGGCAGGGAACCACGGAAATTGTGGTGCGGTACGCCAGCTTTGAGGAGCATATCCCGCTGACCGTGAGCGATTTTGGACTGGCCGACCCGATCGACTTCAATACCCAGGCGATAGCCGCGCTGAGCCGCGCCGGTTGTAACCAGGGGGCTTGTCATGGTTCTCCCCAGGGGAAAGGTGGCTTTCGGATGAGCCTGCGGGGGTTCGATCCCACGCTCGATCTGACGACGCTGGTCCGCGAGGAATTCAACCGCCGCACCAACGTCTATCAGCCCGACGAAAGCCTGCTGCTGAAAAAAGCCCTGGCGCAGGTGCCGCACCAAGGGGGCCGCCGGTTTACCGTGACCGATCCGGCTTATCAGGCGTTGCGGGCCTGGATCGCCGAAGGCTGCAGGCCCAGTGCCACCCCCAGGAAACTACTGCGGTTGGAGGTTCTGCCGGCCCAGCGGCGACTGGCCGAGAGCCATCCTCGGCAGCAGATCGTGGCCTTGGCCCACTTCGACGACCAATCCGTCCGCGACGTGACCGACCTGTCGGTCTTTACCACCACCGACACCGCCGCCACGGTCTCTGCCGATGGACTGGTGGAGTTTCACGCGACCGCCGAGGCTGACATCTTGGTGCGTTACCTCGACCGCATCACCAGCGCCCGGATGACTTATGTAAAGACCGACCCCAACTACCAGTTCGCCGGTCCGCCGGCGGCCAACTACGTGGACGAGCGGGTCTTTGCCAAGCAACAGACGCTGCAATTGCTGCCTTCCGCCGTGTGCGACGACGCCACGTTTTTACGGCGAGTCTATTTGGACGTGATCGGCACGTTGCCCACAGCGGATGAAGCCAAGCGGTTTCTCGATTCCACCGCCGGCGACAAACGGGCGCAACTGATTGACGAACTGCTGGCCCGCGACGAGTTTGCTTATTTTTGGGCGCTGAAATGGGCCGACATCATGCGCGGCAGCGACGTGACGATCAGCCAGCGCGGCGTGCATAGCTTCCACCGTTACCTGGTGCAGGCGTTTCGCGAGGATCGGCCGTTTGACGAGTTCGCCCGCGAGACGATCACCAGCCTGGGGAACACGCTACACAAGCCGGCGGCCAATTTCTACCGCATCGCCCGCACTCCGGACGAAGCGGCCGAGGCGATGTCGCAGCTCTTCATGGGCGTGCGGATCGGCTGCGCCAAGTGCCACAATCATCCCTTCGAGGCGATCACGCAGGACGACTATTACGGGCTGGCGGCCTACTTTGCCCGCGTACGCTATAAGGGCAAGCTGTTTATGGTCGATGACGAGACGGTCTACCTGGAGCGTGGCGGCGAAGTGCGGCACCCCACCAAAAACGTGGATATGCCGCCGGCCGCCTTTGGCGAGTTGGCCGGCAAGCTGCTGCCCGACGAGGACCGCCGCCAATACCTGGCCGACTGGCTGACGAAGGCCGACAACAAGTACTTCGCGCCGTCGATGGTCAATCGCCTGTGGTACCACCTGCTGGGCCAGGGGATCATCGACCCGGTCGATGACTTCCGCGACACCAACCCGCCGGCCGATGCCGAGTTGCTGGCGGCCCTGTCGGCCGATTTCGTCCTAAGTGGCTACCGCATTCGTCCCGTATTGCGGACGATTCTTAACTCCAGCACCTACCAATTAGCCGCGCAGCCCGTGCCGCAATCGCCACAAGCCGCCAAGGCCGGGCGGTACTTTACGCATTCCGCCGTCCGTATGATGACGGCCGAGCAAATGCTGGACGCGATCACGCAGGCGATTGGCGTGCCGGAGGAATTTCCCGGCTACCCGCGCGGCACCAGGGCCATTGAACTGGCCGAGGGTGCGGTCGATCACCCGTTCCTCAAGGCATTCGCCAAGCCGGTCCGCGATGTCACCTGCGAATGTGCCCGCGAGGAAGACCCCGCGCTCAGCCAGGTGATTCACCTGCTCAACAACCCGCGGATCGTGGGAAACCTAAAATCGGCCGACGGCCGGGTGCAAGGCTGGCTGACGGCGGGCCTGTCGGACGAGGCCGTGACCGAGCAGTTATTCCTGACAACCCTCAGCCGCCGCCCCACGCCGGCGGAAACCACCATCGTACAACAGCACATCCAGACCACCGGCGACCGCGCCGCGGCATTTTTTGATATGCAGCATGCGCTGTTGAACTCGAATGAGTTCTTGCTGCGGCATTAGTGCGTGCCGCGAGTCTTCCACTTATAGCGGTTCGTTTGGATAATGATCCATTGCGAACGCTTCAAATTGCATAGCTTTCGGCCTTCCCGTTGGTCGGCCTGGGCTCATTGGCCGTACGAAACGCAATAGAACGCACGGTGCTAACGCGTGACAAATGCCGCCGCACCCTCTCAGCCTTCCGCGGCGCGGTAAACGAACGGCGCGTTCTCGACTCGCTCATGGAATCGTCCTCCATTGGGGCTATGCTAACCCCCACAGCCTACGATTCCAGTTCCAAGAAGTTCAAGACACATGAACATTCGCCTTCGGCGGAATTTTATCGCAATCCCTTCAAATATTTGGCGAAACTTGCCCGGCGGTGCGGTGTTCAATCTTGCGCGGTAGAATGCGGCCCGGCCGTTATGCCGCCAGGTTATTCGTCCCGGCAAGCCGGGATTATTCGCCGGCATGTCGCGGAGATTGTTTTCCATGCAACGCGCCCGTCCCCAATTTGGACGGGCCTAGAGCGAGTTCTTGGTTTGGCCGTCAGCGAATCTTCCGCCCAGCGCTACACACTGAGCGATCCTGATGTACGCCTGATGCTCGAAGTGCGAGGCGATAGCGCCGCCGCTTTCGAGGAGTTGATGCTGCGCTACCAGAATCGGGTGGTGAATATCCTGCAACACCTGGTGGGCCGCCGCGAACAAGCCGAGGATCTGGCCCAAGAAGTTTTCTTGCGAATCTATCGCTCGCGGAAAAGTTACGTGCCAGGTGCCAAATTTTCGACCTGGCTGTTCACCATCGTCAACAATGTCGCCTCGAACGCCCGCCGCGCCCAGGGCCGCCGGCGAGAGGTAACGCTGGAAGGCCGTGACAGCGGCCTCCTAGCGGCCAATCGGCTGGCCGAACTGGCACAAGCCCCCAGCGGAGCCATGCCTACCCGGCAAGCCGACAAGGCCGAGATGCGCGATGTCGTGCGGATCGCGATCAATGCGTTGGGTGATCGCCAGCGTCTGGCCGTGCTGCTGAGCAAGTTTGAAGACATGGGCTACGCCGATATCGCCGAGACCATGCAACTTTCGCCTGAAGCCGTCAAGTCGCTGCTGTCACGCGCCCGCGCCAGCCTGCGGCAAGTGCTAGAACCCTACCTGGAGCGTGGCGAGCGGCCCGCCAACGGTGGCCGCCACGAACAGGACTAACGTAACCCCCCATCAACACATTGGTCTCGAACTAGTTCCTACGCCATGCCGCCATCCGCCAACACACCGCCAGAACTGCTCGATGAGCTGTCCGCCTATCTCGATGGCGAGCTCGATGCCGAACGAAGCCGCGCCATTGAGGAAATGCTGGCTCGCGACCCCGCCGTGCGGGCCGAAGTGCAACGGCTGGAACGCGCCTGGCAACTTCTGGAGGAACTGCCGTGCGAAGGAGTCGACGAATCTTTCACGCAGTCAACCGTGGCCATGTTGGCCGTGGCCGCCGAGCAGGACTTGGCCCAGCAGACACAGGCGTTGCCCACCCTGCAGCGCAGGCGTTGGCTGCGCGCGGCGATCGGCCTGGCAGCCGCGGCGGCACTTGGGTTTGCCTGCGTTCAACTGGCGGCCCCGGCGTCTAACCAGCAGTTGCTTCGCGATTTGACGGTCATCGAGCAACTGGACGAATACCGCCAGGCGGGCGATATCGAGTTCCTGCGGCTGCTGACCGATGCCGAGGTCTTTCCCGAGGAGGCCGCGCCATGAATCAACCGGCACGCTGGCTGTCGCGGATGTGGGCCTGGCTGCTGGCGGCCTACTTGGGCCTTGCGCCGGCCGGCTTGGCACGGGCCGAGCATGTGGAGAATGCCGTGATAGCCCAACGGCGCACGCGCGTGGCGGCGCTCTCACCCGCCGAGAAAGATCAATTGCGCCAGCAGCAAGAGCGCTTTGCCGCACTGCCGGCGGACGAACAAGAGAAACTCCGCCAGCTTGACCAACAGTTGGGGGCGGACCCGCGGGCCGACGAACTGCGGCGCGTCATGGCCCGCTATTACGAATGGCTCAAGCAGTTGCATCCCGCGGTGCGCGAGGAACTTCGCCGCTTGCCTGCCGAACAACGCCTGGCTCGCGTCCAGGAGCTGCGCCGCGATGAACGCAACCGGTCGGGCAGTCCGCTGCAACCGGCCGATCGCCAGGTACTGCTTGCCTGGCTGGAAGGCGTCGTGGAAGACAAGCTCTCAGACGAAGAGAAACGACAATGGGAGCAACTCTCGCCCGACGAGCGAAGGCGGGCGATGCGGAACCAGTTGCAGAAACGGATGCAGCAGCCCAAGGGGCGTGCCCAGCGCCTGCCGGAACTCTCGGCGGAACAAGTCGCCGATCTGCTGGAACGGCTGTCGCCATCAGCCCGGCTGGAACTGGAAAGCAAGCCCGATCCCCAATCCCAGCGGCGGCTGCTAGGGCAATGGCTGGTGCAAACCTTGCGCTCGGACGAGGCAGCCGGTGTCGATGCCAGTCTGGCGAAGATCCCGCCAGCCGAACTCGACCGCTTCCGCCGCGAGATCATGACGGCCGAACAGCGGCAGCAGTTAGAACAAATGCCCCCGTTCGCACGGCAACGGCGGCTGCGGATGATGTACTTTCATTGGAAGTACCCCGACCGTCCTGGCCGTAAGCCGCGCGCGGAAGACCCTGCCCTTGAAGAGCCAGACCGCCCCAACCCGGGCGGCCGTCGTTCTCCTGGCGGTCCCGGTGGCAAGAAACGGCGTCCGGCCAATAGTAGCGGCAACAAGAGGGCCGTTGACAACCGGCGCGAGTAAATGACGAGTGCTGGCGTTTTTCGGATCCGCGGCCGGCTGGGGTGAAGGCTGGCTGGCGTCTGACCAACGGGAAGGCCCAGCGGAGTTGCCTTCCAACCAGAACGGCCGATTGGACGCCGCGGTAGGGCAATCCGGTTGGCTCATCGATCCGCTCTCGCCATTCGCTTCGCTGACGGCCCGCAAAGGAAAGGATGAAGGCGGAAACGAGCGGTTTGCCGGTCCTGGCTTTCGGAGCCATTATGCTGGGTGGTTCTTGTTTCACGCTACCTGCACCATTTCACAGTGTGGTGCAGGTACACGTAGCTGCAAAGCTCCTGCTTTGCCGGCTTGATGCGCGGGTGGATGCCGCTTCTTGCGCGGGGTTGATGGGCATGGGGAGTCGATGGCGACGCTGCCTTCACCCCCATCCCCTCTCCCGGAGTACCGGGAGAGGGGGGCGGATGCTGGGGTTGGAAGCTTCCCGTTTCAGGTAACTCGCACCATTTCACGGAGTGGTGCAGGTTAGAAATGCAAGCTTTTCCCACAAATCAAGGGGTTTTTCGTTGGGGCGGTCGTGTTACCTGTTCCAACAACGGGGGTGTGGTGCAGGTTACGATTGTGGCCTGTGGCCACGGGCCCGGCGCACAACGATAGCGCCCCGCGCGACGACCGCGTTTCAAAAATATGAATAGGCCCCGTGACACGTACCGGTCGGCGGAGGGAGTGGCGAGAAAGATTTCGCCCCCAAATTGGCCGAGCAGCCGGCAACGGTAGCCGAAATAAGTGACTCGCCCGATCGACCGTCCGCCACGGCCTTGCTGTGCGAGCACGCGGCGGACGACGATGCCTGGGCGGTTTGGGGGCTTCGCGCCCGTTGGACGTGCGAAAGCCACGTCGGCGCGCAAAGCCGGACGCTGGCGATTGTACCAGAGAGACGTTGTTTGTAAACTATTAAATTATATATTTCCATGTATATTTTTTGGGCATGCGCCAAAGTCCGAGACCGTAGGGTGGGACAAGCGGAATTTGGCCCAACCATCTGAGACCGGTTCGCCCGCGATGTCCCACCGATTGCGGCTCTCTCGCCAATGATGGTGGGACATCGCGAGTCTGCCGGGCGCAATTGGCCAGTCAATTTCCGCTTGTCCCACCCTACGCCCGCCAATTATCAGGCATGCGCCGAGGTGCGATTAGACGCAACGGGGCCGATTCCTTTCGCGACCCACACCAAGCCGGCCCGAGCTGGCGATCGATTCCATTGGCAGCGGCTGAAAATGGGGCGGGTGGCCAGCGATGGCGGGCTTGCTCGTCGCCCGCGTCGCGTTGAGAGCCTGCCGCACATCCATCAAGGCCCGCTTGTGGACTTGGGCCGAGCGACCAGCCCCGCTCCGGCGCGGCCAGGGTGTCCGTGATGGTGTGGTAAATGCACAAAATATCGTAACATGCATTCCAGCAATACGTTACGTTCTCGGCCCAGGCGTAATGGCCAAACGCTCAAATTATGGGTGTCCCTTGGCTGGCCCCCTAGGCACCGATGACGAAATGGGAATGGCCTTGGAATTAAAGGATGGGAAAGGAGTTCCACTCATTAGGAAAACATACTTTCACGATAGTTCAGGACATTACTTTAGCGCGGCGGACTTTATTCGCAATGAGCTAGCATCGGGCAACGTACACTCCGAAGCAGCTAGACGATGGTTACAAGACATTCTTCTCTTGGCGGAATAGGAACATTTATTTGTGGACGGTATTGAAACCGATAAACTCGCGAAGCTTATCGCGCATGACCGATTGTCAAACGTGCTGTTGACAAATTCCTTGCTGCGATTTGCGAAGGCAGATCGTGATGGACTCGAGGTGCTTCTGTCCGCAATGAGACCGGAGCAGCTGAATTGGGTCTACGACACCTTACAGATGTACCCGACCACCGATTTAGGGTGGACAATCCTGCCGAAAAGCCGGGAGCCATTTCTTCATCCAGGTTTGTCAATTGAGGTCGCTGCCGACGTGGATTCTAGGCAGTATGAGGAAGATCGATTACATGTTGAATTTCTCCGGCGCAAGATTCGTCCGTAATCATTCACACCGTGTGGTCAAGATTCTCGAACGATGGTTTGTCTTGCCTCAGTCGAATCTGGAAAGCAGGCCCGGTTGGGTTAGTATAACCCGACTGGAGGATTCGTCATGCGAAAGCCGCGTCGTCATTTTACTGGTGCCGAGAAAGTTGCCATGCTCAAACGGCACCTGCTCGACAAGGTGCCCGTCTCTGATTTGTGCGATGAACACAAGCTGT
>JBFWUW010000081.1:0-28461 GCA_050247075.1 Pirellulales bacterium
TGCAGGCTGCCTTGCCCGGACACCGAGCCGGATCAAACGCAAGTCCAGCGGGCTGCATGGCGTGCGTGAAAAGTTCGCGTTCGACACAAGGCAAGAGCCGTATGAGGTAATTCCTCACGTACGGATCCGTGCGGGGGGTGGCCCGCGAGGGCCATCCCTACCGCGATCATCCATTGATCGTGGGGCCCTTGCGGTAGCGTTGATGACTTAACCTATTGCTGAAAGACATGTTACGAGGTCTGGCCGACTGGTTCCAGCACTGCGGGAACTAAGGCCGCTCTGGAGCGGGGCGGGTGCTCAAGCAGTCGGGGGACATAAGCGGACCGTGATGGGTGCGCCGAGGCCTGTCCAGCGCACGCAGGCGACGAGCATACCAACTTTCGCCCGCCGCCCAGCCCTTGAGCAGGCGCAGACATTATATATGAAACTATATATTTTATTAGTTTACAAATAGTATAGATCGTGTACAATTGCCGGCGTCCGGCTTTGCGCGCCGACGTGGCTTTTGCACGTCCAACGGGCGCGAAGCCACTAAACCGCCCAAGTGTCGTCGTCCGCCGCGTGCTCGAACAGCATGGCCGTGGCGGGCGGTCGATTGGGGCGGGTCGCTTATTACGGCTATCGTTGCCGGCTGGTTGGCCCAATTGGGTGCGGTGTCTTTCTCGCCGCTCTCTCCGCCGACCGGTGCGTGCCACGGGGCCTGCCCATATTTTTGAAACGCGGTCGTCGCGCGGGGCGCTAATGGTGCGCGCCGCCGTAGGGGCCAGCTCCTGACGGCGAATCGGGGCCATCGCAACCCGCACCACACCCCCGTTGTTGGAACAGGTAACGCGACCGCGAGGACTAAAAACCCCGCGATTTCCCGGAGATATGCCGTCTTGTTACCTGCACCACTCCGTGAAATGGTGCGGGTACGTAGCCACATGGCTCCCGCCATGTGGGCTTGAGTCTGTTTCGATGGTCCATGCCGGGCAACCGCACTGCAAATGGCATGCAACTCACACATCAAGCCTACAAAGCAGGAGCTTTGCGGCTACGGGTACCCGCACCACACCGTGAAATGGTGCGGGTAACATGGAACAATAACCCGCCAACCCCAACATCCGCCCCCCTCTCCCGGTACTCCGGGAGAGGGGATGGGGGTGAGGGCAGCACCGCCATCGACGACCCATGCCCATCAACCCCGCGCAAGAAGCAGCATCCACCCGCGCATCAAGCCAGCAAAGCAGGAGCTTCGCGGCTACGGGTACCTGCACCACTCCGTGAAATGGTGCGGGTAACATGGAGCAATAACCCGCCAACCCCAACATCCGCCCCCCTCTCCCGGTACTCCGGGAGAGGGGGTGGGGGTGAGGGCAACATCGCCATCGACGACCCATGCCGATCAGCCCCGCGCAAGAGGCAGTAACCCCCCGCGCATCAAGCCGGCAAAGCAGGCGCTTTGCGGCGACGTGTACCCGCACCACAACCCCCCGAAACACGGCAATAATGGAACAGGTGGCATCATTCTCGATTATTGGGCTGCTCCCGAGGCCTTGGTCTGACGGGTCGACGTCGGGCATAATGCGATTTTGCCTTGTTTACCCAAACGAACTTGTGCCGCTGCCCATGTTGAACTCGCTTGCCACGCTGGCCTGGCTCTCTTTTCGCCGGCTGTTGTGGTCGATGAATTCGCTGATGACGTTGGGGGTGATGTCGCTCTGCGTGGCCGGCGTGCTGGTGGCCCGCGTGACAAGGCTGCTGCCATTGGTCAACGAAGGCCGCGAGGCTGCCGCCTTTGAATTGTTCAGCGAACGGTTTGTGATTGGCATTTTTACCACGCTGGTCGTTCCGTTGGTGGCGCTAGCATTCGCCACCACCAGCATCGGCGGAGACCGCGAGGACCGCACGCTGCTGTTTTTGCTGGTACGCCCCATTCCACGCTGGCTGATTTTGTTGGCTAAAACGGTGGCCACCTTGCCCCTGGCGCTGGGGATTACCGTGGGGGGATACTTTTTGCTGTGCCGGATCGCCGGGCCGGCGGGCGAACGTGCCTGGCCGCTGTTTCTGCCGGCGATACTGCTGATGACGCTGGCCTATGTCGGGCTGTTTCATCTGTTGGCTGTGTTGTTTCGCCATGCCACCATTATCGCCCTGGTGTACGCCTTGTTTGTCGAGGCTTTTCTGGGGCACATGCCGGGCATCGTCAAACGGGTGGCCGTCAGCTTTTACGGGCGGTCGATGATGTTTGAAGTGGGCCAGTCGGCCGGGCTGGAATCGCCCCCCTCGGCCTGGTTCGTACCGATCGCGTCGGCCTCGGCCAGCCTGGCATTGCTGGCTATTGCCGCCGGCGGCGTGCTGCTGGCCTTGCTCATCTTTCAACGGAAGGAATACCGCGACTTGACGTAGCCGTGGCACTTTCTCACTCGTAGACCACTTCAAACAATTGGCCGCGGTCGGGGTCCATTTCGCCTTCGTCCAGAGGCACGCTCACCGGCCGCAGCAGGCCCTGTTCCGCCACAAGTTCGTTTCGGACCAGTTCTGGCGTGATATAGCCGGTAAAGCCGTAGTTTCCTGGCGAGCGGTAGCGGGTAATCTCTTGCCAGTTCACCAGTACATGCGAAATGCGGTGCTCGCGCAGCGTTTGCAGCCGCTCTTGCCGGCTGCGCCCGCGTGTCCAGGTCTCCAAGATGCAATCGTCCCAGCAGGTGCTGTAGAACACGCCCACCTCCAAGTCGAAGGGCTGTGCGTCCCCCACTAGCAACACATTCATCCCCGGCGGCACATGGCGGTTGAGATACCGATGGGGAGCATCCACCCGATGCTCCTCCACCGCCGCGCCGTCGGGCCGTTGGTCGTTGCGCAGGTCTTCCAGCGGCACGAAGATCGGCGTGTAGCCCGTCAGCCGCCCCGTGGAAAAGACCAGCAAGTTGAGTAATACGCCGCCCGTAACAAACGTCAACACGGTCCACCGCCAGCCTCGGGCGTTGCTCCAGGTGGCCCCCACGCCGGCCAACATGGCCGCCAAAGGCAAGGCGGGTACAAAGAACCGCTCCATGCGATGCGTCAACAGCCACCAGGCGATGAAGTACACCACCAGGCAGGCGATAATCGACAGCCAGATCCCGCGGCGGCCGTTCTTGGCCAGCAGGCAGAACATGGCCAGCGGCCAGACGAGCGGACTGGCGAAGTCGTGCGACCAGCCCAAGCCCGCGATGGACGTGGCCAACTGCGGGGCCGAGAACCGCCGGTCGCGGCTATCGCGCGGCGGGCCGTGGCCGCGCTTCCAACGTGCGTCTTTGTCCTCGTTCCAGGTCTTGCCGCCGAACAAGCCATACGCCAAGGGATAGACCGGGTTGCCGGTGAAGGCGGCATTCTTGACGAACCATGGCCCGCAGGCCACGGCCATCAGCAGCCAGCACGTTAACACCAGGCGCGGCTGCGCACGGAGGAACTTCCAGGCGACGGCCGACAACAACGGCAGGCCTACAAACAACAGCGACGGATACTTGCAGGCGATGGCCGAACCAGCCAGAAATCCGGCTAGACCCACAAGTTGCCTTCCCCCAGTCGCCGACGAAGCAGCGATGTCGAAGGGGGGCGGCGATTCCTCTCGCTTGGCTGGCTTGGCGGGTTTCAGGGCTTCGAATCCTATCCAAGCGGCATGAAAAGTCATCCACAAGTAGAAGCCGACCGCCCCTTCGATCAACCCCACCGTCGAGACATGAAATACCCAAGGCAGGGACAGATAGACGAGCGCGGCAACCGCTCCGGCCAACGGCGAAGCGTACCGCCGGCCAAAAGCATACAGCGCCAACGCCGTGGCAAGACCCAGGCAGGCCATGACGACCTTGTAGGCGATGGCTCCGTACCACCACGGTCGCGGGCCGGCCATCCAAGACATGCCCAACAAGGCTTGCATCTCGGCCCCCAGCGGCATGTTGCCGTAGACGTTATGGGGCAGAAAGCCGATGCGGCCTTGTTGGAACCATTCCTTGGGAACCTGCAAGTGGTACTCTCGAACGTCAAACTCCCACGGAGGGAGCGCGGCGGTCAACAGATACAGCAACACCAGCGGCAGAGACAGCCCCGCCAGGCACAGCATCATCCGCCGCCGGGTTTGCCCGGCGGGATCATCGTTAAAGTTAGGCACTTCTTTGTCGTCCGTTCGTCCGCCGCCCGCCCGCGACGCCCACTCCCGCCAGACCGCGGCGGCAAACGTCGCCAGCATCGGCGCGCGAATCAGCCACGGCCAGTGGAGTCCGCCGCAAATGCCGACCAGCAGCGCATACAGCGACCAAACATTCAGCCCAATGGCAATCGAAAACAAGGCCGTTTCCAGCATGCCCAGCATGGCGGCGGCAGCCCGCGGCAGGCAGAGCCGGCCGGCCCCCCAGCCAGCCGTCAACAGCAACGCCGCCACGGCGAAGACCCCGGCACGGTCCAGCACCGTCACGGGCCCCCCTTGCGTCCACTCGTTCCACAAGAACATCGCCAGATCGTCGGGCAGCAGCAGGTAAACCCGGCCCAACGTATGGTAGATTTCCGCGCGCGCCTCGCCGCTGGCCAGGAAGACCACCAGATAGGCCAGCGACAACGCCGACAGCGCGCCGACCAGCAACCGCCGCCACGACTGCTCGACGGAAGGACGTGCCGAAGGGCTACGAGATCGCGAGGTTCGACGCTGTGGGGGCATCCCAGATTCAATACGTGGTCGTTACGGCAACTGGCCGATGCTGACTTCCAAGTCGAGCGATTCCGCGGTGTCGATGAGCTTGATGCGCCCGGCGACAGCACCCCGCAACAGGCCGAACAGCGTGCCGATTTGCTGGGCGGCCTCGTCGTGCGTCTTGCCTTGCGACAACATTTGCTGGCTCACGAAGAATTCGCGGTTGAGCTCCAAGGCATCGGCGGCCGAGCGGCCATCGACTTCCAGCAGCGTGTTGGCGTCACCCGGCGCTCCGGCCTGGCCGTCTTGAAACAGGTCGATCAGATCGCGAACAATGGCGGTGGTCGAACCGATCACAAACCGCTCGCCAATCAACGCGCACGACGGGCTGAAATTGAACTGGAACGCCGCGTCCTCCTTGGGAGTATCGGACTTGTACCGATACGTTCCCTTGGAAACTTGCACGCCACGATAATCCTCGCTGCTCAATAGCAGCGGCGGATACCCCTGCTGGCCCCCTCCCAGGTTGGCCAGGGCGACAATTTTTTGATAGACGCTGAGCAGGTCGTACGACATGTCCTCGGGATTCTTGAGTTCCAGCACCAGGGCAAACGCTGGCAGGCGGTTGGTTGGCACGGGTTGCCCGGCCGGAAACTCCTGCTTGGCCACAACCACCGTCGTCCGGCCTTTGAACTCGGCCAGCACTTCCGCCCCAAAATCTTGCTTGCCAAAGAACAGCGCCAACTGCGACTCGGCCTGGGTCAGATTGCGGCCGATCTCCTCATTAAACAGTTCCTCGCGGGCGTTCCACATTCCTTCCAGGTTGCGAAACGTACTAAAGGTGGCAATGTGCCCCTTCACTAGCAACGGCCTGGCGGCCTGTCCCCCTTCCGCGGCAAAATGCCAGCGGCGATTCTCGGCAACCTGGCTGGCGTCGCGCGGCAGACGGAAACTTAACTTGGCGCGGCCGAGTTCCATTTGCAGCGTCCCTACGGCAATGGGCGATTTCTTGATCGTTTCCAGAATGCCGCCAAACAAGATTTCCAAGGCGGGATTGGCCTTGGTCCCGTCCAGGGCGTCGTCCACGCCGGGCAGGTTGCGGACATGTTCTACCTGCAAAAAGGTCCAAGCGGTGGGGTTTTCACCGGCCATTTCGCGGGCTTGTTGGTATTCGGCCACATCCGCCAGGCTCTTGCCGCCGTCGAGCTTGCGGTCAATGGCCCGCTTAAGCACCTGCGGCCGGTTGCTGATGAGCAACAAATTGTCGACCAGTACATGGCTTTCACCAGGCGCGAAGGAGTAACCCTGGTAGCCGCGGAATTCCTCGGTCTTGATGGGGGACTCCTCGCCCCGGTTCTTGCGGTCGGCCTCAATCGTCTCGACCACGGACGCATGCAGCTTCTTCAAGAACTCCGCGTCTTGCGCCCGCACGACCAGCAGCGGACCCATCGACACCGGATCAAAGCCAATCTGCATGCCGCCGCCGATCAGTTTGCGCAGCCCGCTTTGCCAGTCCGTCCCCATCTTGCCCTCGAAGTGGGCTACCGCCTGCTTGAGCTTGTCGATCTGACCGTTGGCCTGGGCCTGTTGATATTGTTCCGACTTGATAATGGCGGCCAGCACATCCGGGTTGAAGGCATAATCGAGCAGCGGTCCCGGTTGGCGCAGGTCGAGATAAACCAAAGTCGAGCTGGGAAACAGCCGGGCGGCATCCTGGGCCTCTTCCGCCAGCCCGCGCTGCGACACCAGCAGACAAACCGCTAACAAGGCCAAGGTGCAGAAGCTTCGCATACGCATGAGATTCTCTCCCGGAAGTGGACCGGCCCCCCGTGGGCCAATCGCCATGTTAGCGTGCTTGGATGCCAAATACAGCAATTTGTTGACGTTCGTTTGGCCTGCCTTTGGTTGCCAGGGGCAGATTGCCCTTGCAAGACGTAATGCTTGCAACTCGACCAAAAACCCTCCATCATACTTTCGTTGCATCCCAGCCACGCGTTTCTTCTGGAAATCCATCAGGAGCCCGTCATGAAATTCCAGACCTTGGTTAGCGCATGCTGTTTAATGGCGTTTGGGGCGTGCTCGGCCGGTCTGGCCGCCGAAGTGCCGCTGGTTCGTAATGTCGAGTTTCAGCCGTTGGCGGCGCAGACCAAGCGCGTGGTACAGGCGTTGGATTCGCTGGGCAGCCCGCTCTCGTCCGAGACGCTGGCTGCCTTGGAAAAGGCCCTGGAGAGTGCTGCCCCGGACGAAGGGATCAAGGGGGTTCAAAAAGCTCTCGACCCGCTTTGCCTGGCCTATGTGCATATCAATCCCGAGAGCCGCGTCCATGCCGATCCCGGCGCGGCGGCCCCCAAGCTGATGCAACAAGGCTGGCGGGTGTTTTTGATCAAAGTACATAACGAAGCCGGCGTGACCGCGCCGCTGGCTTGCAACAGCCCCAATGCCGCGCCGTTGCACAAGCGTTCGACCAGTTCGCCCGAACCGGCCGTCACCATCAAGCCGGCCGATGTCGGCGACCGCTGGCTCGATTTGAGCATGTTCGCCAAGCCGCCGCTGAATGCGCCGCTGTCGGGCCTGGCTCTGGAGTATCGCATCATCGAACTGTACAGCCGCGATGCCGGCAAGCGCGAAGGCAAGCTGCTGTTCGATGTCGGCCAAGGGACGCAAGATTTGGGCTTCCGCAACGAGATCAATCTGCTGTTTCATTGCGAGCCGGCGGTGGAAGTGGCGCTCGACATCATCGACGAGGACGGCACCCCCACCACCGGACAGTTCTTGTTCCGCGATTCGCAAAACAGGGTCTATCCGTCGCGTTCGCGCAGGCTGGCCCCCGACTTTTTCTTTCACGACCAGGTCTACCGCCACAGCGGCGAAACGATCATCTTGCCCTCCGGCGACTACGACGTGACCTTCACCCGCGGGCCCGAGTATGTGATTGAGCAGCGGAAAATCAGCGTTCCGGCGGCGGCCTCGCACAAGGAAGTCTTCCGCCTCAAACGCTGGATCAAACTGGCCGACCACGGCTGGTACTCCGGCGACCACCATATTCATGCCGCCGGCTGCGCGCATTACGAGTCGCCAGCCGAAGGGGTGACGCCGCAAGACATGATGCGGCATATCCTGGGCGAGGATCTGAATGTGGGCTGCGTGCTGTCGTGGGGACCATGCTGGTATCACCAGAAGCAATTCTTCGACGGGCAAGTCCACAAATTGTCGCAGCCCAAGTATCTGATGCGGTACGACATTGAAGTTAGCGGCTTTCCCAGTTCGCACGCCGGGCATCTATGTCTGTTGCGGCTGGTGGAGGACGACTTTCCCGAAACCGACCGCCTGGAGCAGTGGCCCAGTTGGAACTTGCCGGTCTTGCAATGGGGCAAGCAGCAAGGGGCGGTCGTGGGCTACTCGCACAGCGGCTGGGGGCTGAAGGTCTCTGGCGACAAACTGCCCACCTACGAAATGCCCCCCTTCGACGGCATCGGGGCCAATGAGTATGTCGTCGATGTGGTCCACGACGCTTGCGACTTTATCTCCGCCGTCGATACCCCGGCGATTTGGGAATTAAACATCTGGTATCACACTCTCAACTGCGGCTATACCTGCCGCATCAGTGGCGAGACCGATTTTCCCTGCATCTATGGAGAACGGGTCGGGCTGGGGCGGGCTTACGTCAAGCCCGATGCCAACAAGCCGTTCGACTACGACACCTGGGTCTATGCCCTGCGCGACGGGCGAAGCTACTGCTGCGACGGGCTCAGCCACCTGATCGACTTCCAAATCAACGGCCTGGGCGTGGGCGAACCGGGCGCAGGGGACCGGCCCAGCGTGCTGGCCGTGAAGAGCGGCGAGCCGCTGGCCGTCAGCGTGAAGGCCGCCGCCCTGTTGGGCGAAAAGCCCAACGACCAGATTCGCACCACGCCCCTCGATCAAAAGCCTTACTGGCATGTCGAGCGGGCACGGGTGGGCGAAAGCCGCAAAGTGCCCGTGGAATTGATCGTCAATGGGCAGGCGGTCGAACGGCGCGAGATTGAGGCCGACGGACAAATTGTCGATCTCCAATTTGATTACAAGCCGACGATGTCGAGCTGGGTGGCGCTGCGGGTCTTCCCCAGCTCGCACACCAACCCGATCTTTGTGGAGGTGGAAGGCAAGCCGATCCGCGCCAGCAAGCGCAGCGCCCAATGGTGCTTGGATGCGTGCGATGTCTGCTGGCGTCAAAAAGAACTCAAGACGCGGCAAGAAGAAAAAGAAGCCGCCGCGGCCGCTTACGAAACGGCCCGCCAAGCCTACCGCCAGATTCTGGCGGAAAGCGTGGGAGAGTGACGAGTGTGGAGCTGGGAACGCCGGGTGCCTGGGTCCGTAGCGCAGCGAATGGCCCAGCCGAGTTGGCGTTTGAATCGTAGTCACATGGCTCCCGCCATGTTGACTTGAGTCGCGTTCGATGCTCCATGCCCAACAAATGCACATGGAGAGGAACGCCGCTTGCCGCTGCGAGCCAGCACGGCGGAAGCCGCGCGGCTACGTTGCTCAGGGCCAGCCAAAACCTACGGCTTGTCGGCTTCCTCTTCCGCCGGGAGATCGCAGCCGGACAGCGTGACGGACAAGAGCGTTTCGATATCTTGCGTGAAGGCGTTGGCGCCAAACTCGCCCGCCAGCGACAGTTCCTGGCGAAAACGGCTGCCCAACGTGCAGCCGGCGGCCGCATCGAAGTAGCAATCGCCGCTGCCCGACTGGTCGATGATCTCCAGTTTCAGGCCGGCGTTCTCCGCCTCGGGCGGTTGGTAGCTGCTGTTCGATTTCAGGCCGATCCGCACAGACTCCCGTCCGCTGATGGTTTGGTTGTCTCCCAACGTGCTGGTGAGATCAATCACGATCGCGCCGGCGTTGGGGATTTTCCGCTCGATCTTGCGCGGCCAGGTGGCCTCTTTGGCCACCGGTTGTTCTGGCAGCGTTTGAATGGCGAGTTCCATCGCCCCCCGCAGGCCCTCTTGGCTGAAGAGATTTCCACCGGCAAACATGGGGGACGAGGGAAGTTTGGCCACCGCCTCGGCCAGCTTTTCCGACAGCTTCATATCGACCAATTCGCCGCGGGGCGAAACTTGCAACGTGAACTCGCTGCCTGGCAACTCCAACAAAACCGGTTTGATGGCCTCCCAAATGCGGCCCTCGCCCGGCTTGCCATCCTGGGAGTCATAATCCAGGTCGCCCAGTGCGCCGCCAGCCACGCGCGGCGCGTGAAACTCCAGCCGGATGCGCTTGACCTTTTGGGAGATGGTAGCCACGCCCCCTTCACCGACCGAGGTAACGGTCCAAGTGACATCAAATGCCGTCCGCGTGCGGGCCGTGAACTCCACCCCTTCGACATTGAAGGTGGTGGTGGCCTTTTGCTCGATGAGGTATTCCAACGGCTTATCGGGCGAAAACTTCCACCGCAAGGGCTGCTCGGCCCGCGCGGCCGGGACCAACAACAGTGTAAACAGCAAGGCCAGAGACAAAATCGGCAAACGGCGCTGCAACATGGAATGGCGCTTTCGTGGGTGAGGCGAAACAGGCGGAATCAAGAGCCAGCATTGTGACATACCTTGGCGGCGGGCGGCAAGTTTCGATCGTGATACCGAACGGGTGTCAATCGTGGCGTTCGGATGGGGCGAACGGGTCGCCATCCTGGGATGAATCGCCGGAACCGGCTCGTCGCGGGCGGATCTTGCCCATCAACCATTCGAAACCGTCCAGAACCAAGAATACGCCGGCAACGAAGGTACCCACGAAATAGCCCAGGACGGGACCGACGACGACTACCAGGATAGCTAACGCCTCGTAGTCCGGCAGGTTCGTGGGCTCATTGGGATCTCGCGTAAGGAAGTAAAAAACCGTGGGAATTATTACCGCCAGAATCGGCCCGCTGATGATCGAAGCGGCCCGCGGGTTCTTGCCGCCGAAGAGCAGCGCTTGCGACAGGCCCACTCCCGCCACGTAGAGTACAAACATGGTGATTAAGACGGGCCTGACCCCCAAAAAGGTCAGCAGGCCCAACCACAGCGCAAAGAAGGTGACCGCCGCCAGGATCGAGTCCAACCCATACCGCCGTGGAACGCCAAAATCGTGGCGCGGATCGAGCATCTTGGGTAACGGCGACGGCGGCGGGCCGCCGATGGGCAACTCATTTATTTGGGGCAGAGGCGGCGGTTTTTCTGGGAACTCCGGCATGTCGAGCTACGACTAAGAGAAGTGACAAGGTCACGGTACGCTGCCAGCGTATCATAATCCAACCCCCGGGATCACTCGGCAGCCGGCAGTTACAAACCCGTTACACGGTTCAGACTTGCAGCCGTGCGGCCGCCAGCCCATGATTGCTGCGGGCCGGTAATTTGCAGGGAACAGGTCCAAGTCTCGCGGTTCTCGCATTCAAGAAAGAGTAGTTCCAGATTGTTTTGGGTTGTAGGAGGCGATTCCATCGCCGATTGATGGGCCGCGACGAATACCATTCGTTCAATTGTATCATCGCGGGCATCGGCGAACGAATCGACTCCGACAACGAGAAACCCAGCCATCCCCAAGAGGCGGATCATGCAGTTGCAAGGTTGGAAATTCGTGGCCGGCATGGGCCTGGCATTAATGTTGTTGGTGGGAAATCTATTCTCGCAGGAGCCGGGAGAGGAGCAGCCCCCTCCCCCCGCTGCCCAAGACGATCCCCAGGAAGACGTTAAGCCGGCCGGCCCAGTCGAGCTGCGCGAGCAGACCATCTACATTCCTTACGCCAAGCTGCGTGAAGTCTTCGAGACCCAAGGCCGCGGCGTCTTCTTGCCGTACGACAAGTTTCAGGAATTGTGGATAGCGGCCCGCGAGAAACAAGCGCCCGCCGGCGAGGACCGTCCGCCGGTCGAGGCCCTAATTACCGAGGCCGCCCACGAAGCCAAGGTCAGCCGCGACGTGGTCCAGGTCGAAGCGACTATTCAGATCGAACTGCTGACCGAAGGCTGGCACGCGATTCCGCTCTATCTGGCGGACGCCGCCATCTCCTCGGCCCGCATCAACGATGCCCCAGCCCGCGTGGTGTTTGACCCGGCGTTAGGTTACAAGCTGCTCATCAAGAAGAGCGGCAAAGAGCCGGAGAACATCGAGCTAAAACTGGCTTACGCCAAGGCCATCAGCAAATCGCCCGGCCAGAATAGCGTGGCCTTTCAGGCACCTCGCGCGCCGGTCAGCCGTTGGCGCGTGTTGATCGAAGGGCCCGGCGTGAAGGTCAACATCCACCCCTTGATCGCGGCCAGCGAAGTGCCGCCGGCCGATGGCCCGGCGCTCGATACCGTCGTGCTGGCGTTTGTGGGCGCGGCCGAGAACGTGCGGATCGACTGGACTCCCCGTACCGAGGGAGCCACCGGGCTGGAAGCGCTGGCCACGGTCCAAGCCCGCCAAGAGGTGACGATTGATGAAGGCGTCACCCGTACCAGGGCCGTGTTGGTCTACGATATCAGCCGGGCCGAGCTTACGGGCGTGGTGCTGGAAGCTCCTCCGGGCGAAAAGGTTGTCAACGTCTACGATGCCAACGTTCGCCAGTGGAATGTCGAAGAGGAGGGAGAGGTTCAGAAAATCTCGGTCGAATTCTTCGAACCAGCCAAAGACAAACAAAGCATCACCGTCGAGCTGGAGCGTTTCACCGACGACGAGAAAGAGCAAGAAGTCGCCGTACCGTCGATCAAAGCCCGCGGCGTGGGCCGCCAGCAAGGCGTGGTTTTAGTACGGATTGGCCCTGGCCTGCGCGGCGAAACGATCCGCCGATTGGGCCTGTTGCAGACCGATCTGGCCGAAATGGGTGCCGGCGATGGCTGGACTTTTGCCTATCGTTACGCGGCTCTCCCCTTCGATCTGCGATTAAAGGTCGAAAAGATCGAGCCGCGAATTGTTGTCGAATCGCTGGTCGAAGCCTGGCTGGAACCTGACCGGCTCTCCGTCGATGTGCAGGCCCTGTACACCATCGAACGTGCCGGTGTATTTCGGTTGGAATGGAACCTGCCCGCTGGTTACGAAGTGCGATCCGTCCGCGGACATGCGGTAGCGGGAGCCGAACCCGTGGCCGTGGATGGCCATACCGTGGAAGGCGACGAGGCCAAACGGCTCGTGGTCAATCTGTCTCGCAAGGCGTTGGGCCGTGTCGGATTGTTGATCGAACTCACCAAACGTCTGGACGAGCCCGACCTGCTTTCTCCCACGGGCAAGGCCGCCACGGTGGCCGTGCCGGTGCCCCAGGTTCCCAGCGAGGGGGTGGAACGGGCCAGCGGACGTGTAATCGTGCAGGCACCGCAAAGCTTGCGCGTGAATCCCGCCAAGAGCGAAGGGCTGCGAAGCCTGTCCTTCGCGGAGGCCTATGGCGATATTGCCTGCTCGCGGTCGTCGGCACCTGGGGGGGGCCGCCCGGTGTTGGCGTTTGCTTTTGCACAAGAACCGGTCGTGCTGGAACTGTCGGTCGAGCGCCGCAAGCCCAGTGTTACGGCCCGGCAGTTGCTGACCGTGCGGTTTGAAACCGGAGTGGTCAAATATGAATCGACCTTCTTCTACGAGATTCTGTACAGTCCGGTGAAGACGCTGCGGATTGACTTGCCCGCCGAGTTGGCCAGCAAGATCCACAACGACTCGGAATTGCAAGAGAAGAAGATCGACCCCGCCCCGGCCGACCTGGCGGATGGCTATATCGCCTGGGAACTGACGGGCGAGACGGAGCTGATCGGCGAGTTTCAAGCCCAGTTTTCGTGGGAGGAAAAGCTCGACAAGCTGGAAGTCGGCAAGCCCGTTGAGGTCAAGATCCCCCAATTGAAGGCGATGGGGGTCGATCGGGCCTGGGGGCAGGTGGCCTTGTTGAAGGCCGAAACGCTCGATGTGCACGAGTCGGGCACGCCGCGCGGTTTGCGTGGGATCGACCCCGAACACGACATGATGCCAGGCGCCAGTGTGTCGGGCGCTGCGCGGGCGTTTGAGTTTCAGGAAGACTGGGATCTAAGCGTCACTGCCACCCTGTACCAACTGGAAGAGGTCAAGACGACCAGCATTGAACGGGCGGTCGTGCGGATGGTGCTGACGCGCGGTGGCGATATGCCGGTGCAGGCGCTCTACCGTTTGCGGAGTTCGCAGCAACGGCTGATCGTGCGGCTTCCGGCTGGTGCCAAGTTCGATTCGCAGCCGCTGCACATCAACGGCCAGGCAGCCACGCTGGAACGGGGCAATCAAGACGAATTCTTCGTTCCGCTGGTGGGCCAAACCCCCGATACGCCATTCTTGCTGGAATTGCGTTATGCCGTGCCGGCGGGGGATCGGCTGGATCTGCCAGAGTTTCCCGCCGATTCGGCCACGCAGAACGCACCAGCCGTGCAAAAACTGTATCTGTGCGCTTACTTGCCAGAGGAGCAACTACTGCTTGGTTCGCGCGGACCCTGGACCGACGAATTGCGCTGGGTACGAACCGACTTGTTGCACGTCGTTCCGTATCCCAACCGCAGCGACAGCGAACTTATCAACGAGACGATCGCCGGCGTGCCGCTCCCTCCCAACACGAATGTACTCTCGTCTTTCGCCACCGATGGCAAGCTGTATACGTTTTCGACCATGCGACCCGAACCGGCACCGGCTGGCTCGCTGCGGCTGGCCACCATCCGCGAGGGCCGCTTCAAGGCGATTCTGTTCGTCGGCATATTGGTGCTGGGCGTGGTGTTGCTCGGCACGCGCTGCGGCATCCGCGTGCTGGCGGTAGGGGGACTGGCAGCCGCCTTGGTGCTGATAGGAGTCTTCTTGCCTACGCTTTCCAACCAGGTTCTCAACCTACCTCTGGTGGCAGCCATGGCCGTGGTGGGTGTGATGTGGGGAGTGAAATTCATCGGCTGGACCTTGCCCAAGCGCTGGCCGTGGCCAGCCGCAACCGCTCGCGCGAATGACGATGCAACGTCCGCGCCGGCATCGCCATTCGCGGAACAGCCAGCCAAGCAGGCGCCCGCCGCGGATCCACCGCCTCCGTCCGATACACCCGCCGACGAAAAGCAGGACAAGCCGGAAGGAGGGCCGAACGATGCGTAGTGTTTGGTTAATGCTAGGGCTTTGTTTCCTGAGTTTGATCTTGAGTTGTGTTTCGTGGGGGCAGTCGCAAGAGCCGGCACCGAAACGCGAGATCATGGTTCCCTTTGAGGACTTGCACGTTCTGCTGGAGGGGCAGCCCCGCCGCGTGCTGCTGTCGCGCCAGGAGTTCGAGGAATTGGTGGCGAAAGCCAGCCAGGTTACCGCCATTGACGATTTGCAACCGCCGGCCGTCGTGGCAGCCGAATACGCCATCACCATTGGCCGCGAACGGGCCGAGATTACCGGCACACTGACGATTGATACACCGGGAGAATCGGCCAACACCATCTGGCAGCCGTTGGGCCTGGACCTGGCGGGCGTGGGGTTGCGCAGTGCCCTCTTGGGAGATCAAGACGCCGCGATCGGGCTGGCCGCGGACGGCCGCCCCACGTTGTTCATCTCCGGTGCCGGAAGGCAGACGTTGAAGCTGCAACTGGTCTCGCCGGTGGAGACATCAGCCGCGCTGCAGATGTTGAATCTTCAATTGCCCTCACCCGCCGCCGCCAGCATCTCGGCCACCGTGCCGGGCAATGTGGAGATCAAGAGCGGTGCCGCCGTGGTCTCGCGCGACTACGACGAAAGAGAGAACGTCACGCGGTTTGTGCTGTTGCCGGCTCGCGGCGCGATGTCGCTGGTTATGACGCTCAACAACCGCCAGAAGCGCACCGAGCGGGTCGTCGTGGCCCGCAGTGTAATTGTGGATGAAGTCACTACCGCCTACGAACGGCTGCACGCCACGGTGTCGTTTGCCGTGTTGCATCAAGCGGTAGACAGTTTTCGGCTGGCCGTGCCGCCAGGCTTTGAAATCACCACGGTGGCATCGCCCGCGGTAGCGCGGTGGGCCACCGAGGCCGATGGCGAGCGCAACGTGTTGAATGTGTTTCTTCGCGAGGCCACCAACGAAACGGTCGTGCTGACGATTTCAGCCATTCGCACACCGCCGGCGTTTGCCGGGTGGACCTTGCCCCAGTTTGAACCGCTGGATGTGGCGGGCCATGTGGCGGTGGTCGGCCTGCTGGCCGAAGAACGCTGGCAGGTCGATTCGTTGGTGCCCAGCGGCTTGATACCGATTGACAACTCCGCGTTGGTACAAGCCTTGCCCGAGAGCGTCTTTCAGGCGGAACCAGGCGCGCCGCGGATTCGCCCGGTGGCCGCTTACTACGCCGCCCAAGGCCAATTCTCGCTTTCCGCCGCTTTCCACGAGCTACCCGCGAAGCTACTGGCCAGCAGCAATGTCTTGCTGTTACTGGCCGATAGCAGCCTGCTGGCGCACGGCGGCTTTGCCCTGCGTTCCGAGACCGAGCCGTTGTTCGGTTTTGAGTTCTCGGCACCGGCCGGTTGGAAGATATTATCGGTCAGCGCGACCGACGGCAGCCAGGTTCCGTTCGAGGTTTACACCGCGGAAGAGGGCGGATCACGTATCAAGGCCCGGTTGCCGCAACCCGTGTTGGCCGGTGCCGAGGCCAGTTTCTACTTTCATGCCGAAAGTACGCCCGCCGGCTGGTTGGGCGATTGGCGGCAACAGCGTTTGGAGTTTCCCGTGTTTGCCGTAGCCGACGCTGCCCGCGATAGCGGGGCGATTGCCGTGGCGGTCTCCGACGATCTGACGGTGCTGCCCGCCGAGTTGACCGGCCTGATTCCGCTGGATGATGCCGAAAAGGCCAAGTTCGGGCTGACCGACACCACGCAGTTGGCCTATCGTTACGAGACCCATCCGTACACGGCGGCGCTACTGGCCGAACGGATTGCGCCGCGCATCACCGCCCGCACCTATGCGTTTTTCAAGCTGTTGCCCGAAGGGCTGCAGGCGCACTTCGAACTGGCCTTCGACGTGCAAGAGGCCCGTGCCCGGCAGTTGCAATTTCGGCTGCCAGCCAGTACGCCGGCAGCGCTCGACGTGCGGGGCCTGGATGGCATGGCACTCAAGGAATTCAGCAGCACCGAGGATGGCGCGTCGCGAATTTGGACCGCCACCTTGGCCGAAGCCCGCCGCGGATTGATCCGCCTGCGAGTGACGTTTCACCAGCCATTGCCAGATAACGCCACGGCCGATGTGCCGCTGCCGATGATTGCCGCCGAGGGGGTGGAGTACCAGTCGGGTTATGTAGCGGTTGAGGGGCACGCCGACCTGGAGGTGGAAGTCACGGCCCACGCCGCGGCGGTCGATATTGGCGAACTGGCCGATGCCGACTATCAGCCGGGGCGGCGGCTGGTGGGGGCATTTGGATTCGTCGGATTGCCGGCGGCTACCACGCTGCGCGTTGTTACACGCGACGGTTTGCCACTGCCCGCGGCCATTGTCGAACGGGCCGAACTGGTGACGGTCCTCTCCAATCGGGGTGTCAGCCAGTCGGTGGCCCGCTTTCTGTTGCGAACCAAGACCTCGTTCTTGGAAGCCAAGCTTCCGCCCGGTTCGATTTTGTGGTCGGCCGAGTTGGATGATAACCCGGTCAAGCCGCAACGGCAAGGTGACAGCCTGCTGGTCAGCTTGCCGGCGATCAACGAGGCCGCCCGGCGCGATCTGCGCATTGTGTACGAAACGCCCATCGCCGCGGCCGGCCTGCGCGGCGAAGTCGCGCTGGCGGGACCAAGGCTATTGCTGCGCTCGGCCAGTGATACGTCTGGCCGCGAAGTACCGCTGGCCGATCTGGAGTGGAAAGTCTTTACCCCCAGCGGCTATCGCCTGTTGCGGGCCGATGGCAGCGTAACGACAGGCAGCCTGCCGCCCCAGTCCCTGGCTGTCGCCAACGTGGCGAACTTTCTGTATTGGAAGTTGGGTGGCGTGCGGCCGGGCTATTGGCTGCCATCACCGTTGCGGAGCGACCGCGACTCGGCACGCGCCACCAAGAGCGCGCCGATGGGAGGCCGCGCCGGCGGTGAAGCACGCTATCAGTTTCCAACATCCGAACCGCCGATGACCGCGCCGATGCCTGGCGTGGCAGGCCCCGCGCCCGGCGACATGGATGAGTCATTCCGCGAGTTGAACGATATGCGACGGCGAGACGCGGAAATGGATGGCGAAATGCTGGACGATGCCATGCCCATGGAAGAAGCACCCCAGGATGCGTTGTTCGATGAAGCGCCGGCCCCCAAGGCGGATCAGCCACAAATGCAGTTGCCACAAGCGGCGGATCCCTTCGCGGCACCTGAGGCAGCCGATGCCCCGCAGGCCCAAGCCGCGGAGGAGGGTCGCCCATCAATGAACTACTGGGCGCTGCAAGGCGTCCGCAGTTTGAGGATTGATCTGGCGCGCGTCGGTGAACCGATGGTATTTCAGAGTTTGGGCGACGACCCGCGTGTGGAACTGACGCTGGCCAACCACCGCCGGCTCAATGCGCTGGCCGTGGGACTGGCGATGATCGCCTTTCTGATCGGCCTGGCGATGACCTTTCGATCGGCTTCGGCCAAGGCAAAGTACGTCGTCGGCATGGCTATCGTAACCACGCTGCTCCCGCTGTTGTTTGGAAATCCCACGCTGACCTGGCTGTGCAATTCGTTGTTCTATGCCGCGGCGGCGCTGGCCGCATATTACTTGCTGGCAGGCTGCCTGCGGTGGTGCGCCGCCGCCTGTTGCCCAAGTTGTTGCCGCACAAGTCCGCGACAAGTAGACCTCAACACCGACATGGCCGCGGCCAAGACCGCCACGGCCGTCATGACCTTGGTTCTGGCGACAGGCGTGGGCGGCTTCGGCCAAGAAGCTCAAGCCCAGCAGCCGGGCGATGGTTCCCAGCCGATCGTAGTGCAGGTGGTTCCGCCCCCTGCGCCGGTCAACGTGCCGGAAGACGCCATCATCGTCCCCTACGATCCCGACAAAAAGCCCGGCGAAGCGGGCCAGGTACTCGTTCCCTATGCCCGATTCGTGGAGCTCTGGAACAAGGCATATCCCGACGAGCAGCTCGACAAGCAGCCACCGCCCGCTCCCTACGCGCTGGCCGGAGGAGCCTTTCAAGCCACGCTCACCGGCGACGAATACCTGCTGATTGAAGGCCGCCTCGATCTGGAGATCCTCGCGGAAGGGTTTGTCAGCGTGCCGCTGCCGTTGGCGGGGGGCGTACTAGCCAAGGCCGATGTTGATGGTAAGCCGGCCAAGCTGGGCGTACTGCAAGCCGCTGCGCCCGATGGCCAGCCACCTCAACAGCAAGCCGCTAATGCCGCGGCGGCCCCCGCTGCCGGCCAGTCGCTGTTGGTGCTGTACGCCAGCGGCAAGGGACGGCATCGCGTCGATCTGGCCGTGCGGATCAAGCTGGAGCGGCGCGGCGGCTGGCGAGTCGCCAGCGGCCAGTTTCCGGCGGCACCGGCCAGTTCACTGAAGTTGAATGTGCCCGATGCCGGTACCGAGGTCCGTTTGCAAGGCGTGCGCGATCGAACCAATTACGAAACGGCCGAGGCCGGCGAAACGATCGAAACAGCCTTGTCTCACGATCAAACCCTCTCCATTCAGTGGCGTCCTAAAGTAGCCGAAGGCGTCGTCGATCGCGGCTTGACCGTGCAATCGACGTCGCAAGCCACCGTGCAAGAAGATGGCGTGCGGCTGGTCTGGCGGCTGAAGCTGGAGTTCCGCCGCAGCCAGCGCGACGGCTTTACGCTGCACGCGCCGGCCGGCTATCTGGTGGAGCGGGTCGCGGGGCAAAATGTCCGCGGTTGGGAAGCCAAGGCCGAGGAAGCCGACCAGCGGTTGGAAGTCACATTGCTCAAACCGGCACGCGACGAGGAAAACCTGGTGGTCTACTTGTGGCGGGCAGGCGCATCTGGCCTGGGCGAGATGGCCCAGCTCGATATTCCGCAAGTTGGCGTGGAAGGTGCCCAGTTGCACGCTGGCCAGGTGACGATTCACCGCAGCCCCTTGTTGGAACTGCGCACCGTGGAGACAACGGGCGTGTCGCGCACCGACCTGGCCGTCGACGGCGGCCAGCCGGCGGATGCCTCGGCCACCGGCCTGGAGGAAAGCCCGCTCGGGAGCAGGCCATTTGCCGCATTTCGTTTTTCCAGCGTGCCCTTTTCCGTACGGCTGGCGGTCGAGCCGGTGTTAGCGCGCGTCTCGGGCGAGTTTCAAACGCTGCTACGCGTGGCCGAGCGGCAACGCCAGCTAGAAACACGGTTGTTGCTGCGCGTCGATGCCCGCCCGCTGTATACGGTGCGGGTGGCCATTCCCGACGATCTGGAGATTGACTCCGTCACCGCCCCCGGCAATCCGGAGTGGGGTGTTACCGAACAAGAAGGCAGCCGCGTGCTGGAACTGCGCCTGGCGTCGGGCCAGTTGGGCGAGTTTGCCGTGCTCATTCGCGGCAGGCTGGGTGAGCTTGGTCCCATTGAGACATTGCCGCTGCCTAAATTGGAAGTGCTGGACATCGGCCGGCAAGAGACTTATATCGTGGTCCAGCCCGACCCGGCCTTTGCGGTTGCGGCCGAGAATCTGCGAGACTGCGAGACCGTGCTGGCCAGCCGGGTGGAAGCCTGGATGGGCATGGCCCAGCGGCGGCTGGCGCAGCTCAATATCCATTGCCGCGATGCCGGCTACAGCGGCGAATTGCGCATCTCGCCGCGGCAACCGCTGGTGACGTGCAACACCATCAGCAACGTGCGTGTCACCAGCCGCACGATCGAAGAGACGATACTGTTGGATTTTAACATTCGCGATGCCGGCATTCGCGAAGTGGCTTTCTTGCTGCCTCCGTGGATGAAGCGGGCAAGGATTCAAGGTCCGCAAGTGCGGCAAAAGACGGTTACCGAAACCGGCGAAGGGGCTAACGCCCCGCTGCGCGTGCGGTTGCAACTGCAAGATGAAGTCATGGGACAATACCGCGTGCTGATCGAGAACGACCGCCTGCTGACGGCCGACGCCCACGACGCGCCTATTCCCACCGTGGAGACCGGCCGCACCGAGCGGCGATTTGTGGCGTTTGAAAGCGCCGGCCGCGGCGAGGTGGTGGTGGAGCGGCAAGAGGGCCTGTCCCCCTTGGGCCGGCAGCAGCAAGAGTGGCGCACGGCCGCCGCCGTGTTGGGCGACCGGCTGACACAAGCCTATCTGGTCGAGACCGACGCCGCCCAGCCGCGGTTGAGCTTTCGTTCACAACAGCGGCAAGCGGTGGAAACGGTCGGCGCACGGATTGGCCTGGCCCAGTGCCTGTTGACCCTGGACGAGCACGGCGCGTATCGCGCCACGCAATCGTACCGTTTGGAAAACAGCACCGAGCAATACCTGGAACTGGAATTGCCCGACGGAGCCGAGCTGTGGACCGCCCGCGTCGATGGGCAACCAGTCAAACCGGTGGAGGTGCCCCAAGCCCCAAGGCGGGCGAGGATTCCGCTGCTCAAGACCACGCTGGGAGATGCCGACTACGAAGTGGCCGTGAAGTATGGCGGCCGGATGGCCCAGCCGGGCGGGCTGGCGGAGGTGCGGTTTCCGTTCATTCGCACGGTCAACATCAATGCCGAGCTCAGCCAGGTGCGGCTGTTTTTGCCAGCCTCGTACCGTTGGTTCGACTTTGGCGGCAACATGCGGCTGGTAAGTGATCAGGGCGATCTGCAAGCGGGCGAATTGATGTACTTCAACCGCCAGTTGGAGAAACTGGTCGATGCCACCAAGGTTGATGACAGCTACGCCCGCATCCGGGCGGCTAACAATCTCAAGCAGTTGGCTAACGCGGCTCACGGCTTTCACGATGTAACCACCAATGGGCCGACGAGCGGACAGCGATACCAGATCAACGCCAACCCCGAGTGGCAGAAGGCCATCAATAGCAACACGGCCATCGTGCAAGAAGCCAACGAGCAAATCATGGTCGTCGAGAACGAGCCGCTGGGGGAAGCCATCGACAACAACGGCGGCCGGCTGAACGAATACTTCAATGCCCAGCGGCAAAGCCGCGCCAAGAACGTGGCGGGCGACGTGGGCCGGAATTTCGACGACAGCCAGGTACAGCAGAGAGATGACGGCCAGCCGGCGGACGGAAAGGAAGCCAATGGCCGGTTCAATGCCAAATGGTTTGGCGGCAACCAATTGAAAAACAACGCCCAGCCCGAGGACGAGGCACCAGCGAAATCGCGAGTTTACAGCCAAGATGAGCGCAAGCCCACGTCGCGTGGCGATCTCAAGCCAAGCGGCGAGGGCCAGCCAGATGCCGCGGCCCAGCCGCAATCGCCCCGCTTCGGCCAGGCCGATGTTGAGAAAAAGCTGCAAGAACTAAACGCAGAGGAGTCGGCCAACAAGTCGGGCGAAAAGTCGCAAAGCGAAAGCCAGACGCTGCAAAACTATCGCGGCAAGGTCGCCCGGCAGCAGGCGCAACAGCAAGGCCAGGGAGGCATCCCCAACGGTTCGCCGAACATGGATGGCCAGCCGAACCAGCAAATCATGAATGAAGCGGACCAGGTCCAGGACTTTGGTGCAGCGAATCTGCCTCCGGCACAGGCCGCTGGCATTGGGTTGATCGCCGGAGGCGGATTTGGCGGCGGCACTGGAAACGCCCCCTTGCCCGGCGGGCCGACCGGCTTGGCCAGCCTGGATGTGGCCATTCCCACCCGCGGGTTGGAAGTCAGCTTTACCACGCCGCGCGGCGATGTTGAGATAACCGCCCGAGCGGTGCCTCGCCCGCTGTTCTGGCGGCTGGCCAAATTGGCCGGACTGGCGGCGGCGCTGTTGATCGTATGGCTCGTCTGGGGACGTTGCGGTGCCTTCTGCCGCGACTGCCTGGCCAGCCGTCATGCCACGACGTTGTTGATCGTCCTTTCGATCCTCAGCATCTTGATTGGCATCTTCCCCATCGCCGGACTGTGGGGGCTAATCGCCGGTGTGGCGATAAAGTTGCGGAATTACCTGGCTCCCGCCATGCTGGCTTAGACCGCCTTCACCCGTTCACCCATCGCCAGGCCAGGTAGCAAATCACGGGGAACAGCACGAACACCGTGGCGTAGGTGAAGATCGAAGTCCAGGTATGTCGGGGCCAGCGTGCCATATCGGTATTATAGCCCGTTGGCGCCCAGATGAGATGCCTACGCTGGCTTCTCGGCGACCGCGAAGAACGCCACCCGAACCGTGGCAGGACCGAGAGCGGCGCTGTCCAGCTTGACCTCCAGCTTGGCGCCATAGGGAAGCGATTGCACCACACGCACGCGGGCAGGTGGGCCATCGAGTTGGCGGGCTTCCAGCGCGGGTGCCTGCCGAAGGGGAGGGCAAAACGCCAGATGCAGAGGAGCTGTTCGCTGGCCGGCTGCATGGTCACTGCGAAGCGTCCCCTGGACACTCTCGCGGCCGTCGCTTAAAGTCCGCCGCACGAACTGCTGTTGAACGCTGGGGTCTTCGATCGGTTCTTCTTCGGCCGATTCGATATCGTTTGAAGAATCGGCCTGTTCGCGCAGGGACTCTTCTGCTTCTGCAGGCCGAAACAACGCGGGGCCGCGCACGGTCGGCGAAAGCCAATGCCGCCGCCAGGCGAGTGTTTCCGCAACGATCAGTACCAGCCACAGGCCGGCCGTGCCCGCCGTCGCTTGCCGCGGCCAGGAAAGAGCCGCGCCGGCCAGCGCCAGCAGTATGCTCAAGCAAACGTACAGGCCAGTTACCGGCAGAGGCAGCAGTGGGCGGCCATCGCCTCGGTTCAACCAGCGAACTGCCGCCGCCATTGCGGCCAGGCCCACAGCCGCCAACGGCAGAAGCCTGGCTTCCGCCGGCGCGGCCAACGAGCCATCTATCCGCCGCCACAGCAGCAGCACGGCGGCAAACGCCAGCAACACCAGCCCAGCGCGGGCAAAAACGCGCGGGCGCGGCACCACGCCACCCGAGGAGATACGCCTGGAATGGATCGTGGCGTGGGCTGCCATCATGAAAGCTTCACGGTTACCGTCCGGCCAAGGCGGCTCCGGTTGATTCCAATTTGCCAGCGGCCTTGGAAACGTCTTCCCAGGTAAAACCGGGTTCGCTGCGGCCAAAGTGACCGCCGCTGGCCGTTTGCCGGTAGATCGGACGCCGCAGGTCGAGGTACTTGATGATGCCGCCCGGCGTGAGCGGGAAGACCTCTTTCACCAGTTCGCAGATGCGGGCGTCGTCGACCTGGCCCGTGCCAAAAGTGTCAACCCGCACGCTGACCGGCTGGGTTACGCCAATGGCATAGGCCAATTGCAGTTCGCAGCGGTCGGCCAGGCCGGCCGACACGATCGCCTTGGCAACGTGGCGGGCCATGTAGGCCGCGCTGCGGTCGACCTTGGTGGGGTCTTTGCCGCTGAACGCTCCGCCACCGTGCCGGCCCCAGCCGCCGTAGGTATCGACAATGATCTTGCGGCCCGTCAATCCGCAATCGCCCTGCGGACCGCCGACCACAAATTTGCCCGTGGGGTTGATGTGGTACTTGATGTTCTTGATGTCCAGATCGGCGGGCAAGCAGGGCTTGATGACCTTTTGCGTGACGAAGTCGTGGATTTCGGCCGAGCCGACATCCGGGCCGTGCTGGGTGGAGACGACAACATTGTCGATCCGCACCGGCTTGTAGCCATCGAACTCCACGCTGACCTGGCTCTTGCTGTCGGGGCGCAGCCAGTTGACTTCGCCCTTTTGGCGGGCCTCGGTCAGACGATTAATGATGCGATGCGCCAAGGCAATCGGCAGCGGCATGAGCTCGGGCGTATCGTTGCAGGCATAGCCAAACATCAGCCCTTGGTCGCCCGCCCCGATCTCTTTGCCCTTGCTGGCGTCTTCATTCACGCCTTGGGCAATGTCGGGGCTCTGCTGGCCAATCGCCAGCAGCACGGAGCAGGTATCGGCGCACAGGCCCATCTGATCGTCGATGTAGCCGACCTCGCGGATGACCTGGCGGACCACCTTTTGGTAGTCGACGACGGCCTTGGTGGTGATCTCTCCGGACACCATGACCAGGCCGGTCGAGGCCATTGTCTCGCAAGCCACGCGGCTGAGGGGGTCTTGCGTCAGGATGGCGTCCAAAACGCCGTCGGAAATCTGGTCGCAGAGTTTGTCGGGGTGCCCCATGCTGACCGACTCGCTGGTGAATAGATACTTGCCTGCTGACACGGAGCTGTCTCCTAGCGATTGTGGGTCGGTGGACGAAGGGGTGCGGGCCAATGATCTAGCAATGCTATCTTATGGCGGCATTATAAGGCTCACCTCTGTCCGACGGCAACGGCAGTCAGGGTAACAGTTGGGGGATTTTGCCCGGTATTCGGCGGGTGATTGCCCGCCGGTTGACCTTGACCCAAGAGCAGCGGGGCACCTATATACCCCTCCGATCTTCTGCCTTCATTTCCAACATTTCCGTTAGCGCTTTGCCGCGCCGGCCCGGCTGCGCTCACGGGCCGCG
The DNA here is from genome assembly GCA_050247075.1 of Pirellulales bacterium. GTDB lineage: Bacteria > Planctomycetota > Planctomycetia > Pirellulales > JBFWUW01 > JBFWUW01. Next base: position 25,045 of record JBFWUW010000081.1, read on the forward strand.
GGCAATGCGATTTGAGCGGCGATGGAATCGCCTCCTATTACTCCCAGGCGACTGTTCATGAAGCCCGCGACCATCTTCGGCTGGCTGGCCTGTTGCCTGTTGCCGCTGTGCGCGCGGGCAGAGGACTGGGTCGATGGCCGCCAGGCCGATCCGTTCGTGCTGCGGGCCAACTACCGCCTGGAACAAGACGCCGAATTGTTTACGCAGTTGCAAGATCTGCAAGTCGAGATTGCCCAACTGCTGGCGGTGGAGCGGGCGGCCGAGCCGGTCGAGCTGTTCTTGTTTCGCGACGAAGCCAGCTACGGCCGATACCTGGCGGCGCGGTTTCCTGGAGTGCCCGCCCGGCGGGCCATGTACGTCAAGCATACCGGGCCGGGCATGGTCTTCGCGTATCAAAGCCGCGACTTTGCCGTCGATCTGCGGCACGAAACCACGCACGCCTTGTTGCATGCGGTGCTGCCTTCGGTGCCACTGTGGCTCGATGAAGGATTGGCCGAATACTTTGAACTGCCGACGGAGGCGCGGGCCTTCGACAACCACTACGCCGCCAGCCTGACCTGGCGAATCCGGCTGGGACAAGTGCAGTCGCTGGCCGCGCTGGAGAGCAAACGAGAGCTGTCCGAAATGGGCCGCAACGAATACCGCGATGCTTGGGCCTGGGTCCACTTCATGCTGCATGGGCCCGACGGCGCACGCGACGAACTGCGCAAGTACCTGTCGGACCTTAAACAGACGGCACATGCGGAGCCGCTTAGCCGCCGGTTGGAACGCCGCCTGCCAGGCCTGGAGAAGCGGCTGTTGACACACTTCAAGACGTGGCAGCGACCGGAGTAGGGCGGCGTGCCGGCAACCAACTTTTATTGAGGCTGCTGGCCGACTCTGGATGCATGCGCCGTGCCGCTGCCGGCTGCCTCACGCCAGGCGGAGAGTGCTGTCTCGATGAAGCTGCCTGCCAGGTAGCCCAGAAAGCCCCCCACGATCGAGGCGGATGCCACGCCTACGACATAACCAGGGTAAAACGTCCACGGTTGCAACGGCTTCCACAAAAGGTAAGAACCGACGGCTCCCCCCGCCGCGGCCCCCAGGCAGGTCAGAAAAATCATCGGCCCGCCCGGCGCGGCGTTTTCTCGTAGCCGTGTACCGGGAGCAAAGCCTTCAACCGGAACGGTCCGCGGGCGCGCCGACAGCCGATCATCAGGTTCGGGCAGGGCCGGCAGCCGTCTGACACGCTCTCCCCAAACCATCCCAGCGACGTGGGCAAAGACCAACACAGCGCACCAACCGACCAAGATCGACCAGATCGGCCCCATCGCCGACATGGCGGCAAACAACACGCTCAATAGCGACATGCCCAGCAGCAAGGTCCGCAGCGAAAACTGAAACCGCCGCCCGGTTGATGGCAAGCTACTCCCAATGTCTTCGGTTTTGTGTGGCGGGTGGTACAAGATTAGATCCGTCCGCTCATGGTTCCGCATGGGAGAAACTCGCCGCTGGCCCCGTTTCTAACCGGCCATTTCGCATTTTTTTACGCTACGCCTTACCTGGCATGGCCGCGGCCGGCCAGCGGTTGCTTTACCAAGCTTGCTTCGCGCGGGGGGATGCCGGCCAGCACATCGGGCGGAGTAAATTGAAACGCCCGGCTCTGGCTGAAGAACTTGAGCGGATTGTCGTAGACGACATGCTTGATGAGCGACTCGGGATGCCCGCGCCGCCGCATGGCCATGATAAAGTCGGGCACGGCCGTTGGTTTGCTGGGGCCCCAGTCGCCGGCCGAATTGACCATCAGCCGTTCCGGCCCGTACAACTCGATCATGTCGGCCGCGCGTTCGGGCGTGCATTTGGTCACGGGGTATAACGTCATGCCGGCCCAAAAGCCTTCGTCCAACACGGCCTTAATGGTGTGTTCCTCCACATGGTCGACCAGCACGCGGCTATGGTCGATGCGCCGATCGGCACACAGCATGTCCAAAATCATTCGCGTCCCCTTGTACTTGTCCTCCAGGTGGGGCGTGTGGATCAGGATCTGTTCGTTGGTCTTCATGGCCAGGTCGAGATGTTCCAAGAACACGATCGACTCGTTGCGGGTGTTCTTGTTCAAGCCAATCTCACCGATTCCCAGCACGCCCGGCTTGTCCAAGAACTCCGGGATCATGGCGATCACTTCTCGCGACAGGCTGACGTTTTCGGCCTCCTTAGCATTGATACAGAGCCAGGTGTAGTGCTGGACGTTGAACCAGCCCGCCCGCTTGGGTTCAAATTCGGTCAACTGCCGAAAGTAATCGCGGAAGCCGTCCACGCTGCCGCGGTCGTACCCGGCCCAAAACGCCGGCTCGCTCATGCCCACGCAGCCCATTTTGGCGAGCGTCTCGTAGTCATCCGTAACGCGGGAGACCATGTGAATGTGCGGGTCGAAGTAGAATGACATGGCTTTAACTCATTGGGCGATAGAGGCTTAGATCTTTGACTTGCACGGTTTGGTACTTCACTACGGCTATATGCCATCCTCGCGCTGAATAGAAAGGCTTTTGCCGGCAGGGTTGAACTCCACCTTGATGCTATGCTGACAGTTTTGCCAGCCCGACTCAATTGCCGAACGTAGCCACTGCGCAAGCGCTGGCAGTCCATGCTCGCGAAGAAGTTGTCCGACGGTGTGCTTCAGCTCACGTCGCACTGGATAAACATGCAACGACCAGTGCTTGTCGTACCATCCGCCGTCAACCATGAACTGGGCCCCGCTGTATCCCGGCTTGCTGGGCGGCTTGTATTTGGCAACCAGAATCGGATAAGGCAGACCTTCGCGAAGAGTCCGGTGGAAGTCGGAGGCTGCGTTTACCGGATTGCCGTAAAACGCGAGGGTGAATTCCTTGCCATTTGGTGCATCAGCCAATCCTTCGCTGATTGCTTCGGCTCCGATCGGGTACGAAAGCGTCTTTGGCAGTATTGCCTTGTAGCTTGTCGGGATGATCGGCAGCTTCTCTGTCACGGTATCAACACGGTACTTCGTGGAAGGCCTCGGAATCGCTGGAAATAACAGGAATCCTCCGCAATCCGTGGAAGAAGTTTTCTGTGACGCAAGCGATAACCCACTCGTCGCTTACGGCAAATCATCGATCGTCTACGATGTACGGATCGAAGTAATACATGGCTATGCGCCGCCTGAGTTTTCAGTTGCCAGGGATGACATTCAAGAAGGCAATCGCCAACTGTGTACCGGCTGTCAACAGCCTCTACTCTCTAGAATATCACGCATGAGAATGGATGCTACTGTCAAAAATGTCGACCGCACTGCTGGCACGGTCAGCGCATATCAATCTTGTTGCAGGGCAAGAACTTCCGTAAGAAGCTTGGTGTTGAGCATACAACCGATCATCTTGCCGCGGAGGCTGTCTTTGATGGGATGACGCTTGAGCATGGTGA
>JBFWUW010000082.1:0-28457 GCA_050247075.1 Pirellulales bacterium
ACACGTCGGAAGACGTCATGGCCAGCGTCTGCCACGCCCTGGACATTCCGCTCAGCACCACCTTCACCAGCAACAACGGCCGCCCGATGAAGATCGCCAACAGCGGCAAGCTGATCAAGGAACTGTTCGTGTAGGAATTGCCGAGTGGGAATTGCCGAGTGTCGAATGAAAGTTCGAGTCGGTCTTCACATGGCGGAATAGAAGCATCACCGGCCGCGGCCATCTTCACGGATGTCCGCGGCCGGTTTTTTTGTGATTGTCATTCCTGGCGGCGGATTCCATACTGCAAGCAATCATGTTTCATCGTGGATCGCCTTAATCTCTGGCTGCTTGGAAAGGCATTGCGGTTTGAGTGACACGAAATCATCCATTGCCAGCGGCACCAGGACGGTCGATTTAACCGGCCGAGCGTTGGGTGACTATCAGTTGTTGCGAAGATTGGGCAGTGGCGGCATGGCCGATGTCTACCTGGCGGAACAGGTCTCTCTGCAACGTCAGGTGGCCTTCAAGGTGCTGCGGGCGGAACTGGCCCAGGATGCCTCGTCGGTCGAGCGCTTTCGCCAAGAGGCGTTGGCCGCCGCGGCCTTCGTGCATCCCAATGTGGTGCAGATTTACGAGGTGAATGCCCTGGAGGGCGTTCACTACATTGCCCAAGAGTACGTGCGGGGACAAAGCCTGGGGCAATTGATGGCACGGCACGGCCCGCCCGACTTGCCATGGGCGATGGCGATCATGCGGCAAGTCGCCACGGCCTTGAATTTGGCCTCTGATCGGGGCATCATCCATCGCGATATCAAGCCCGAAAACATCCTGCTCTCCAGCGATGGCCGCGTAAAAGTGGCCGATTTTGGCTTGGCCCGCGTAGCGGGGGCAAATGTCAACCTGACACAAGTTGGCATCACGATGGGGACTCCGCTCTACATGAGTCCCGAACAGGTCGAAGGTAAGCCGCTCGACCCGCGGAGCGACCTCTATTCCTTGGGCGTGACTTGCTACCACATGCTGGCCGGCGTGACCCCATTCCGCGGAGAGACCGCTTTGGCGGTAGCCGTGCAGCATCTCAATGTGGAACCGGCCCGGCTGGACAACCTCCGCCCCGATCTGCCCCCCGCGTTGTGCCGTATCGTGCATAAACTGTTGGCCAAGAAACCGGACGATCGGTTTGCCAATCCTCGCGAACTGCTGCGCGAATTGCGGGCCGTGGCGACACCCGACGCGGTGCCCAACGATGCCGAGGAATTGGACGGATTGGCCGACGCCTTCGCCGGAGCCGTAACGGGCCGTCACGCTGCCACGCAACGTCTCGACCAGTTGATGAAGACGCAAACACTGCTAATGCCATCGGCCAAGCGGCGTTGGGGTGCTTGGGCGGTAATTCTGGCGGGGTTGGCCGCGGCCTTTGCCGTGGGGGGAGCTGCCGCTTGGGCCGGCCGCGAGCGTTCGCTACTGGCCGATGCCGACGCCAGCCGGACGCATGTTGAAAAACGCGCAACCGCCGATGCGCAGTTCTTCTTTGCGCCTTTGGTCAGCCCGCCCGAACTCGGCTACCAGGCCGTGTTGGAACATTACCCCGCCAACGAGTACTTCTGTCATCGGGCACGGCAAGAATTGGCGTTGATTTACCTACGCCGCGACGACTACGCCAACGCCTTGCGGCTGTTCGATCAACTGGCCACGGCGGTCGATGTGGAGTTTCGGGCTTTTGGCCTGGCGGGCCAGTGCGTGGTGCTGTCTTTACAGGGCGAGCGGCAAAAGTCGATCGACAAGCTCAACGAAGCCGCGCCCTTGGCAAACAGCCTCGACCCGCAAATGGCCAGAATTCTCACCCCTGTGGCCCGTTCGCATCGGCAGGCACTCGGCCTGGAACAGCAGGCGGAACTCAATGACTGGCTGGAGGAACGGTTTGGCGAGGGAGAAAAACAGCAGCCTTAGTGCTTTGTCGCAGGCAAGGATTTGGGTTCCAGCCGGAATGGTGCCGCTACGCCGATATATGCAGGCCCAACCGCACCCATCGGCTGGGGATTTGCCTCCTCCAGACCATCATTTCTTGATATCATCGAAATGATGAGTACTCGCCATAATCTATTGCCGCTGTCGCGCATGTTCTTGATGGCCCTCTTGGCTGCCGTGGCTGTATCGCGCGCCGCGGCGGCGGAGTTGCCGCCGGCCGCTGATCGCAAGATTGACTTTGTGGCCGATGTACAGCCGCTCTTCTCGCGATTGTGCCACGATTGCCACGGTCCCGATCAACAAGAGAGCGGCTTGCGGCTCGACGTTCGCTCGGCTGCCATGCGGGGCGGACTTAGCGGCGCGGTTATCGTGCCCGGCCGCGCCGCGGAAAGCCGCTTGCTGCAAGTGGTGGCTGGCCTGGAGGAAGATCTGGCCATGCCGCCCGAGGGCGACCCTTTCACCGCCGAGCAAATCGGCATCCTACGCGCGTGGATAGAACAAGGAGCCGCCTGGCCCGACGAGGCCGCCGGCAGCGAGCCAGAGAATCCGGCGTGGTGGGCCTTCCGTGCCCCGCAACCACCGGAGATTCCCCACACGGCTAATACCAATTGGCCGCTTGGCGATCTCGATCGCTTTGTGCTGGCGCGGTTGGAATCGGCGGGACTTTCCCCTTCGCCCGCGGCCGACCGCCGGACGATCATTCGCCGGCTGAGCTTCGACCTGTGTGGGCTGCCTCCCACGCCGGAGGAGACCGCGGCCTTTGTCGCGGATGAACGATCCGACGCCTACGAGCAACTGGTCGAACGGTTGCTGGCTGCTCCCGCCTATGGCGAGCGTTGGGGCCGGCACTGGCTGGACGTGGTGCGGTTTGCCGAAAGCCACGGTTTTGAAATGAATCAGCCGCGGCCCAACGCCTGGCCGTTTCGCGATTGGGTCATTCGGGCCTTGAACGACGATCTGCCCTACAACGAGTTTATTACGGCGCAACTGGCAGGCGATGCGCTAGACAAGCCCGACAACGACGCCGCCACCGCGTTTTTGGTGGCCGGCGCTTGGGATCAGGTCAAAAGCCCAGACCCGGTGCTTACCGCCCAGCAGCGGGCGGACGAACTACACGATATGACTTCGACCACTAGCGGTGTGTTCTTGGGCCTGACCGTGGGCTGCGCCCGCTGCCACAACCACAAGTTCGACCCTATCTCGCAACAAGACTACTACGCGTTGCAGGCCGTGCTGGCAGGCGTGGAACATGGCGAACGGCCGCTACGGCAGGCCGATTCCGTCGATCGGCGACAACGCTTGGCGCAAACCGAACAACGGCTGGCTGCAATTTCGCGGGAGCTCGAGCGATTCGAGCCACTCGCTCGGCCCGGCCAGAAGGTGGCCGGCGATCCAGCCGCGCAGACCGCGCTCCGGGGACCCGTCCGGCCAAAGTTGAATGTCGAGCGAATTAATCCCCTGCGGGCCAAGGCCGTCCGGTTCACCGTAATGGAAACCGCCGGTGGTGCCGAGCCCTGCATCGACGAGTTGGAAGTCTTTGCCGCCGCAAACGTAAGTGACGACGCCGCGAATGTGGCCTTGGCCAGCCTGGGCGCAAAGGCAACGGCCTCTGGTACGTTGCCGGGCCACGATATTCACCAGTTGGAACACCTCAACGATGGCCAGTATGGCAACGGACGCAGTTGGATATCCAACGTGGCGGGCAGCGGCTGGGTCACGATTGAACTGGCCGAGCCCGCCGTGATTGAGCGTATTTTGTGGGGGCGCGACCGCCAGGGTAAATTTCTTGATCGGCTTCCCACGCGGTACACCATAGAAGTCGCGGACGAGGCAGGCAACTGGCGGCTGGCGGCCGATTCGACCGACCGTATGCCTTACGAAGCTGGCCGGCCCGATGATCCCGCCTGGCGGCTGGCGGGTCTGTCCGCGGAGGATTCCGCCAATGCCCAGCGATTGTTGGATGAATCGGCCAGTCTCGAGCAACAGCGCAAGTTGCTGGCTTCTGGTCCGATGGTGTATGCCGGCCGCTTCGTGCAGCCGGCCCCTACGCATCGCCTGCATCGGGGCGATCCCATGCAGCGCCGCGAGGTCGTCGCCCCCGGCGCCATTGCCGCTTTGGGCGGATCATGGCAATTGGCGGAAGGTGCCAGCGAGCAAGACCGCCGGCTGGCTCTGGCGCGTTGGATCGCCAGCGACAGCAATCCGTTGACTGCCCGCGTCATGGTGAACCGGGTGTGGCATTACCATTTTGGACAGGGCCTGGTCTCCACCCCCAGCGATCTGGGGGCGAATGGAGGAAGTCCGACGCATCCCGAACTGCTCGACTGGCTGGCATTGCGATTCATGGCAGGTGGTTGGAGCATCAAGGAATTGCACCGCCAGGTTGTCTTGTCCGCCACCTATCGCCAATCGAGCGCTCCACGGGCCGATTGCCTGGCGGTCGATGCCGGCACCCGGCTCTGGTGGCGGTATCCGCCTCGCCGTTTAGAGGCCGAACCCATTCGGGACGCAGCCCTGCAAATTAGCGGCAATCTTAACCCGCTGGCGGGCGGTCCAGGGTACGAGGTCTTCGAGCCGAACACCAACTACGTCCACGTCTATAACCCCAAAGAAGAATTCGGCCCGGCCGAATGGCGACGGATGGTCTACCAGAACAAGCCGCGGATGGAACAAGACGAGATTTTTGGCGCGTTCGACTGCCCCGACGCCGGCCAACCCACCCCGCGACGCAACAGTTCAACAACTCCGTTACAGGCGCTCAATTTGCTGAACAGCCAATTCATGCTGCAACAAGCCGAACTGTTCGCGGCTCGCCTAACGGCGGAAGACCCAGGCGAGTCCGTTGAACCGCGCATCCGCCGGGCCTTTCAGTTGGCCTTTCAACGCGAACCCGACGCGGACGAGCTGGCCGCATCGGCGGATCTCATCGGCACGCACGGCTTGCCTGTCTTCTGCCGGGCGTTGCTCAACGCCAACGAGTTTGTCTACGTCGATTGAGCGTTGGCGTCCGCGCAACCGGCATAACCGGCAAGCCAGCCAGGCCATTGCGCGGTAAGATAGAAGGGCGGGCGATTGTTGTTCGCGGATGAGCGACAAACAAGCAGGTTCCTTCTGCCGGAGGGAACCTGCCTAAGTTGTGGCGTTGAATGCAGGTCCAGGTTCCGCCCGGCAGGCGGCATCTGCTTTCGTGGGCTGCCGTGTCAACCGCCGAAAAATACCTCAAGCCAGAAGTTATCCGCCAGATTTCGCGGCTCGATCTGCGCGCGCAATTCATCGTCAAGGGATTCTTACAGGGGCTGCATGCCAGCCCGTTTCATGGTTTCTCGGTCGAGTTCAGCGAGCATCGCAAGTACACCACCGGCGACGATCCCAAAGACATTGACTGGCTGGTATTTGCCAAGACCGACAAATACTACATCAAGAAGTTCGAGGCCGAGACCAACATCACCGGCTACTTGATGATCGACCTCAGCCGCTCGATGGGCTACACCTATCGGCAAGAACTGACCAAGTTCGACTACGGCGTGAGCCTGGCCGCGGCACTGTGTTACCTGATGGTCCACCAGCAAGACCCGTGCGGGCTGGTGACGTTCGACGATAAAATCCGGCGGAGCCTGCCGCCGCGCTCAAAGCGGACGCAAATCGCCCATGTGCTTAGCCTGCTGGCCAACCTCAAGCCGACCGGCCAGACCGAGATCGCCAAGTGCCTGGTGCAGTTAGCCGCCATGCTGCGGCATCGTAGCCTGGTGATGCTGTTCAGCGACTTGCTAGCCGAACCGGAGCCGGTGTTCAAAGCCTTGCGTCGGCTGCGCCACGGCGGGCACGACGTGATCTTGTTCCATATTCTGGACGAGGCCGAGGTCCGCTTTCCATTCGATGGCGTGTGCGAGTTCGAGGATCCCGAGTCAGAGGAAAAACTGCTGGTCGATGCCAACAGCTTTCGCCGCGACTATCTGGAGGGCGTCCGCGATTTTCGCGAACAGTACCGCCGCGAGTGCTTTCAGATGGGGATCGACTTCGTGGCGCTCGATACCAGCATGCAGTTCGATAAAGCCCTGACGGAATATCTGGTCAGCCGGCAGGCGAGGTGCTAGGTCGAGTATGCCCCCATTTCTCCATCCCTGGTTGCTGGCTGGCATGGCCGCCGTGGCGGTGCCGGTGGTGCTGCATTTAATCATGCGGCAGAAGCCGCGGCGGTTGGAGTTTCCCGCGCTGCGGTTCGTACGGCAGCGGCAAATATCGAACACCCGGCGGTTGCGGTTGCGGCATCTGCTTCTGATGTTATTGCGGATGGGGGCCATTTGCCTGTTGGCTCTGGCGCTAGCCAGGCCAACGATTACGGCGTCGGGCGTGTTGGTTGAACGCGAGGCCCCGGTCGCCGCGGCGCTAGTTTTTGACACATCGCCCCGCATGGACTACCGCCATGCCAACCAGACTCGGTTGGAGGCCTCGCGCGAGTTTGGCCGCTGGCTGCTGGGGCAGTTTCCGGCCGATAGCCAGGTAGCCGTGTTGGAGTCGCGGCTCGATTCCGCCGTCTTTCAGGTCGATACCGGCGCGGCCAACGAACGCATCGAGCGGCTGGAAACCTCCGCCCGCGTCAAACCGCTGGTCGATGTGCTGGAAGAAGGCTTGCGGCTGCTGGCCACCAGCGACAATCCCCAGAAAGAGGTCTACATCTTTACCGACCTGTCGCGGGCCGCCTGGGACACGGCCGCCGCGGGCCGGTTGCAGCAGCGGATCACGGAACTGCGGGGAGTGGGGCTGTACGTCATCGACGTCGGCGTGGAATCACCCCGCGACTTTGGCTTGGGAGAGTTGGCCCTGTCGGGGCAGGTCTTATCTCGCAATAGCACCTTGAGCGTGCGCACGGACATCAGCCGGACTGGTCCCGCCGCCAGCCGCGCGGTGGAACTGTTTCTGTTGGATGAACTGGGCCGCAAGCAGCCGCGCGGCCGCGAGTCGTTCGACGTGGCCGATGGCGAGTCGCAAGCTGTCAGCTTTTCGCTGTCGGGCCTGGAGGTCGGCACGCATCAAGGCTTTGTGCGGATTGCCGGCGAGGACGGCTTGAAATGGGACGACACCCGTTACTTCACCGTGGAGGTCAAGAACCCTTGGCCGGTGTTGTTGGCTGCGCCCTCCCCGGTCGCGGACTACGCCTTTTTTCTGTCCGAGGCATTGGCTCCGGAGCATTTCCGCAAGAACGATTCCGCCCGCTTCCGTTGCGATACGGTCGTGCTCGACCAGTTGGCCGACCAACCGCTCGAGAATTATCCCGCGGTCTGCCTGCTCGATCCCACGCCCCTGTCCACGGCGGTCTGGCAAAAGCTGGCGGATTACGCCGCGGGCGGCGGCGGCGTGGCTATCTTTCTGGGCCGCAACGCGCAGCCGGTCGAGACATTCAACCAGGCCGCCGCGCAAGAGTTGTTACCGGGCAAGTTGGCGCAACAATCGCGGCATCCCGATGGAGACGTCTATCTTGCTCCTGAGAACTTTCAACACCCGCTGCTGGCGCGGTTCCGCCGGCGGGCGGGGACCATTCCCTGGGATGCCTTCCCCGTCTATCGCTATTGGAGGTTGGAAGAGCTTGGCGAGGGGGCTGGCGTAGTCGTCCCCTATTCCGATCGCCAACCGGCGATTGTCGAGCGGCCCCTGGGCCGGGGCCGGGTGATCACCGTGACCACGCCTGTTTCCGACGCGGCCGACGATACTGCTTGGAACTTGCTGCCGACCGGATTTGAGCCGTGGCCGTTTGTGATGCTCTCCAACGAAACGCTGTATTACCTGGTGGGAAACTCCGACAGTCAGTTGAACTACCGGCCCGGGCAGACCGCTACGCTGCGGCTGGAACCAGGCAGCACCGTGACCAACTATCTGCTGACCATGCCGACCAGCGAGCAGACGCGGCGCACCTCGCACCAGAACGAAGGCGTGATTACGGAGTCGGCCACGGAATGGGTCGGCAACTATCGCATGCAAGCCGGTGGCCGAGAGGGAGGCCTCGATCGCGGCTTCAGCGTGAATCTGCCGCCAGAAGCGGGCGATCTCACCCGTCTGCCGCCCGACGGTTTGAACGCCATTTTTGGCTCCATCGAGTACCGGATTGCCAGAACGCACGATGATCTAATCCGCGACCGCACGTTTTCCCAGGTCGGCCGCGAACTGTTTCCGTACCTAATGGTGCTGCTGGCCCTGTTCATGGGGCTGGAACACGCCCTGGCCAACCGTTTTTATCGCGAGGAATTCGTACCGGAGCCAAGCAAAGGGCTAGCGGAGAGGGTTTTGGTGGAGAAGTAGCCGAAGGCAATTCAGGCGACAGATGCGAGAGTCAGTGTAGATAGCCGACCAAAGGAACGGACGGCCATACGCGAGGGTGTTCCTAACTTGATTGATTTCCATGTTTCAACTTAGCGCACGACCGCTGTTCAACGACCACTACGTGACCGTAGTGCTGGTGGCGATTGCGCTGTTGGGGTTGCTGTTTCTTGGACCCGCCCGCAGCAAGACGACGGTTGGCCGGCGGCGGGTGCTGATGACGCTGCGGCTGGTGTCGATCGTCATCGTGCTGCTGGCCATGCTGCGGCCGACGGTGGTCTATACCGCCATCAAAAAGCAGAAGGCCACGTTGGTGCTGCTGGTCGATCGCTCGCGGAGCATGACCGTGGGAGATGCTTTCGGCGACAAGCCGCGCTGGCAAGCCGCGCAACAAGCCGTGACCGATGGCCTGCCGGCGCTGCGAGAACTATCGGAAAATATCGAGATCAAGTTCTACTTGTTCGATGCTGACGCCCGCGAGTTGGAATTCACCGGCCAATCGCTCGATTTTGGGGGCGAGCCGACGGGTGAACAGTCGGCCATTGGTGCCGTGTTGGAGGATGTCCTGCGGCGCGAGTCGGGCAAGCGGTTGGCCGGCTTGATTCTGCTTTCCGACGGCGCCCAGCGGGCCACCGAGGCCCGCGATCTGCCGCCGCAAACGCCGGCCCGCACGCTGCGCGACCTGGGCTACCCGCTCTACGCGGTAACCTTTGGAGAGTCGGGCGGGCTGGGCCAGGTGCGCGATGTCGCTTTGAAGGATCTGGTGGCCGACCCGGCCGTGTTCGTCAAAAATCAACTGGCGGTCTCGGTGACGGCGGCCTTCGACGGCTTCTCCGGGCAGGAAGTTCCCGTGCAACTGCTGTGGGAAACCTCCCCCGGCAAGATGGAGCCTGTGTCAGTCGTACTCCGCCGGCCGACGCGCGATAGCGAGCAAGCATCCGTCGAACTCGACTACATCCCAGAAGTCCCCGGCGAACATCGGCTGACCGTCATGGTCGAGCCATTACGCGGCGAAACGGTAACCACCAACAACCAGCTCAGCACCTATGTGACCGTGCTGAAAGGGGGCCTGAAGGTCTTGTACCTGGATGGCCGCATGTTGCCGGAGCAAAAGTTTTTGCGGCGGGCACTGGCCGAGGCCCAGGACATGCACGTCGATTTTATCCGCATCGACGCCACCCGGCCGGAAACCCGGCCCGACAACCTGCTGGCCCATTTTCAACCCGGCCAGTACGACGTGTACCTGATTGGCGATGTCGATTCCAAGGCGTTTCAAGAGAAGGAACTGGAAGCACTCAGCTCCACCGTCATTGCCGGGGCGGGCTTGATGATGTTGGGCGGCATGCAAAGCTTTGGGCCGGGCGGCTACGACTCCACGCCGTTGGCCAAAATATTGCCGATCGAGATGGACCGCTTTGAGCGCCAGCCGCTGGGCGAAAAGATCCGCACAGACCTGCACTGGCCCGGTCCCTTGACATTGCGCCCCACGGCGCAGGGCTTGGAATATATTCTGCGTCTGGGCAAGATCGAGGAAAGCCGCCAACTGTGGAGCGAACTGCCGCCGCTGGACGGCATGAACCGCCTCCGCAAGAAAAAAACATCGGGCATTCTGCTGGCCGACGCTGGCGCGGGCAAGCCGCTGCTGGTGGCCGACAATGCCGGCAACGGCCGCGTGCTAGCCTTTGCCGCCGACTCCACCTGGCATTGGGCCATGGGGGGTGGCCGGGCCGACATCCATCGCCGCTTTTGGCGGCAAGCCGTGTTGTGGCTGGCCCGCAAGGACCAGGCCGAGGATAGCCAGGTGTGGGTCCGCCTCAACCAGCGTCGTTTCGCGCCGGGCACGCGCGTCGAGTTTTCCGCGGGTGCCAAGGATGCCCAGGGCGAACCTCTGGCTGATGCGCAGCTTTCGGCGGAACTGGTCTTGCCCGGCGGTTCCAAAAAGCCCATCCGTTTGTCGCGCGAGGAAGGCCAAATGGCCGGTATCTTGACCGGCACGCAACAGCCGGGTGAGTATGCCATCGAACTGTCGGCCACGCGCGATGGGCAGCCGCTCGGTTCCACCCGCTCTCGGTTTCAGATCTTTGAGCAAGACCTGGAACTAGACAACCCGGCGGCCGACCCCACGGCCATGTCGGCCCTGGCGGCCATGACCGGCGGCGAAGCCATGAAACCGGAGCAGCTTCCGGCGCTGCTGGATCGGCTCAAGAGCTACCCCGAACAGCTTGAGGTTCGCGAGCAACAGCGAAGCGAACTCTACGACAATCCCTGGGTGCTAACGCTGCTAATCAGCATCTGGAGCTTGGAGTGGTTCTTGAGAAAGAAGTGGGGACTTGTGTGAGGAAAGGCGGAAGGATGAAGGCGAAAGGCTAGAAGCCATCAGATATCAGCTTTCTGCTTTCTGCTTTTTTCACAACTGAATACCGAACACCGAACACCGAACACTGAACACCGAAGACCGAAGACCGAAGACCGAAGACCGAAGACCGAAGACCGAAGACCGAAGACTGAAGACCGAACACTGAAGACCGAACACTGAAGACCGAACACTGAAGACCGAAGACCGAACACTGAAAACCGAACACCGAAAACTCCCTCCTCGTGCGCGAACTTATCCGACCGGCGGCCATCATCGCACTTGCTTTGTGCGCGCCTTTGGTGCCTCTGTTGTTCTTCGGTGACTCACTCGATGCGCGCGTGGCGGGTTGGTTGGATTCTGGTTTGTCGCCGCTGACGGTTTGGTCGCTGGTGGTGGGGGTGCTGGCCAGCGATGTGTTGCTGCCGGTGCCATCGAGTGCCGTCAGTACTTTTGGCGGCGCTCAACTGGGCCTGCTGCAAGGTACGCTGGCCTCGTGGATCGGCATGACGTTGGGGGCGATGGGCGGTTTTGCCTTGGCTCGCTGGTTGGGGCGTCCCTTGGCCCGCCGGCTGGCCAAGGCCGAGGATTTGCAAAGGCTGGAAGGGCTGGGCCAACGGCATGGCCCGCGAATGTTGGTCATGCTGCGCGCCGTGCCGTTGTTGGCGGAAGCCAGCGTGCTGCTGTTGGGAACGATTCGCATTCCCTGGAGGCGGTTTCTGTGGCCCGTCAGTTTGAGCAACCTGGGGATCGCCGCCGCCTATTCGGCGTTTGGCCGGTTCGCCGCCGAATACAACGCATTGCCCGCCGCGCTGATTGCCTCCATTGCGTTACCGCTTGCCGTGACGACAATTGTGCGCAGGTTTCTTCCACCCGCCGCAGACTCTTCGTCACATTCGACGGAGTGATCAGCAATCTGTTTTAGGTTCCTTCCGCCGGTAGGAACCCGCGGCGTTTGTGGTGTTTTATAAAGGTCCAGATACCGCCCGGCGGGCGGCCTCACTTTCCACACTCCACCATGCCCGATTCCTCCGCTTCGCAACTTTCCCTGGCCGAACTGTTCGACACGTCTGACGGGGCGCTGTTTGACGTACAAACCAAGGCCGCCGGGCCTTCCGGCTCGCTGCCGCTGACCGAGGAGATGCTGCGAGACTGGCCCAGCGGCGACCTGTTTGGCTGGTCGCAAAACGCCGGCATGGGCTGGCCGCCGCAAGAAATGCTGGGTCCACAGTTCTTGATTCTCAGCACGCAAGGGGGCATTCGCGCTCCCGATGGCTCACCGATTGCCCTGGGCTACCACACCGGCCATTGGGAAGTGGGACTGCTGATGCAGGCCGCGGCCCGTGCCATCAAGTCGGCCGGCGGCGTGCCGTTCGCCGGCTTTTGCTCGGACCCCTGCGATGGCCGCACGCAAGGCACGCCCGGTATGTTCGACAGCCTTCCCTATCGCAACGACGCGGCCATCATCTTCCGCCGCTTGATCCGCTCGCTCCCCACGCGCCGCGGAGTGCTGGGGGTGGCGACTTGCGACAAAGGCTTGCCCGCCATGATGCTGGCCCTGGCAGGCTCCAAGCAATTGCCTTGCATCCTGGTCCCAGGCGGCGTGACGTTGCCACCGTCGAGCGGCGAGGACGCCGGCAAAATCCAGACCATTGGCGCGCGGTTCTCGCATGGAGAGATCACCCTGGAGGAAGCGGCCGAACTCGGTTGCCGCGCATGTGCCAGTCCCGGCGGCGGTTGCCAATTCTTGGGGACGGCGGCCACCTCGCAGGTCGTGGCAGAGGCCCTCGGTATGACGCTGCCGCACGCGGCGCTAGCCCCTTCCGGCCAGCCGATCTGGCTCGACGCCGCCGCTCGCAGCGCGCGGGCGCTCATGCTGCTGGAGCAACGCGGGTTACCGTTGGCGCAAATTCTTACCGATGCGGCCATCCACAATGCCATGGTCGTCCATGCGGCTTGCGGCGGTTCGACCAATTTGCTGCTGCACATTCCGGCCATCGCCCATGCCGCCGGGTTGCGGCGGCCGACGGTCGATGATTGGACCGAAGTCAACCGTCTGGTGCCGCGGCTGGTCGATGTTCTTCCCAACGGACCCACGGCGCATCCCACGGTGCAGTTCTTTCTGGCTGGCGGCGTGCCAGAGCTGATGCTGCATCTGCGCGAAATGGACCTGTTGGATCTCAACGTCTTAACGGTCACTGGCCGCACGTTGGGCGAAGTCCTCACCGCTTGGGAAAAATCGCCGCGCCGTTCGGCGCTGCGCAAGTTGCTGCGCGACAAGGACGGCATTGACCCCGACAACGTCATCATGTCGCCCGCCCGTGCCGCCGAACGCGGGCTGACGCGTACCGTCTGTTTTCCCCGCGGAAACCTGGCCCCCGAGGGCTCGGTCATTAAGAGCACGGCCATTGACCCGCGGGTGGTAGATGCCGACGGCGTCTACCGCAAGCTGGGACCGGCTCGTGTCTTCACGCACGAAAAACAGGCGATTGCGGCCATCAAGTCGCGGCCAGGCAGCCAGCCGATCAAGCCGGGCGACGTGCTGGTGCTGATCTGCCGCGGGCCGATGGGGACCGGCATGGAGGAGATTTATCAGATCACGTCGGCACTAAAGCACTTGGAATTTGGCCGCGAGGTAGCCGTCCTGACAGACGCCCGCTTCTCGGGAGTGAGCACCGGCGCTTGCATTGGCCATGTTGGCCCAGAGGCCTTGGCCGGCGGACCCATCGCCAAACTGCGCGACGGCGATTTGGTGAAAATCGTCATCGACCGCAACACGCTGGTGGGGAGCGTCGATTTCGTGGGGGAGGGCCAACAACAACTCACACCGGTGGAAGGGGCAAAAGTCCTTGCCGCGCGGCCGGCACGCGAGGACCTGGCTTCTGACCCGCTATTGCCGGATGACACGCGGCTGTGGGCGGCGCTGCAAAAGGCCAGCGGTGGCACCTGGGCCGGCTGTGTGTACGACGTTGACCGCATCATCGCCGCCTTGGAGGCCGGCGAGCAAGCCTTGCGCCCAAAGTAGGAGGCTTACTAATCCGCCGATCACCGGGGAGGAAACGGCGGGTGGCTGGGTCAGAAGCGAAGCGGATGGCCCAGTGGATTGATGATCCAACCGGGTTGCCCTGGGGCGGCGTCCTTCGGCTTTTCTGGTTAGAATGCCAACTCCGCTGGGGCTTCCCGGTGGTCAGCCACCAGCCACCCCTTGCTCCGGCATTGCGCCATCAACGGATTTTGCCGCGGCCGGCCAGCGGCCAGATGACTTCCAGCTTGCCGCCGCGGATGCCGTAGAATTCGTCGTGCAGTACGTTGGTAAAGTCGGAATAGCCGGGGATGAGTTCCAACCGGTCCCCCACCTGCAAGTGCTGGGCTTCGGGCTCTAGCGTGAATTCGCCATGCTCGGCGGAGAGCCGCGCCAGCGACAACCCCGTGCGGCCCACGACCAGTGGCGGGTGAGCGTCGGCATATTGCGACTTGCGGCCCGCGTCAATCACTGCGCGATCGGGGGCGGGCCGGCTGACGACGGTGGTAATCAGCTTCAGGGCAAAGTCAAAATCCTCCACATGGCAGCGATGCCGGTAAAAAGCATCCATGAAAATCAGCCCGCCCGCCTGCAACTCGGTCAGGCCGGGGCAAGTGATCGTCGTGGTGAAAGAACCCGTTCCGCCGGCCGAGACAATGTCGCAGCACAGCCCGTGTTTCACAAAATCGTCCTTGGTCTCGGCCAGAACGGCGATCGCCTCGCGAATGCGGCGGTCTTTTTCGGCGGCATCCTCCAGCAGCAGCAGATGCCCCTCGTAACCCATGATGCCGGCCAGCTTCAGCCCCGGCAGCTTGTCGATACGCTGTGCCAAGCGCAGCGTCGGCTGGCCCGGAATGACGCCGGCGCGGTTCAGGCCGATATCGACTTCCAGTATCACCCGCAGCGTCAGCCCGGCGGCGGCGAAGACCTGGCTCATGGCCTCGGCCTGGATTAAGTCATCGACGGCCACCACCGGGTCGGCCCGGCGGCGGAGGGCCGCCAGCCGCTGCATTTTGTGGGGACCGACGAGTTGGTTGGCGATGAGCATGTCGCCCACGCCGCCGGTGGCCATGACTTCAGCCTCGCCCAATTTGGCGCAAGTGACGCCGATGGCCCCCTCGGCAATTTCCCAGCGGGCGATTTCCGGAGACTTGTGGGCTTTGGAATGGGGACGCCAGGCCACGCCATGTTGCCGGCAGAGGGCCGCCATGTGCTTGATGTTCGACTCCATGACATCAAGGTCGATACACAAGGCGGGTGTGTCGAGGTCATCAATCGAGCAGCCGATTTCTGGTACGTGCATGGCAAGTCGCGGGCGAGGAATGATAGTCGGGGCAGATGCGGAGGCAGTATAGGCCCTGCCCGGCACGCGCGATAGGGCCGCCACCCGGCCGAACGCCAAGCTCCATGCGCACTCGCAGGTACTCTTTCAACCGCTACAGCACTACAAGCCCGTCAGCGTGCCATTGCTGGAACCGAAATGGTCGGCCTCGATTCCCAGCCGTTGCAGCATGGAGACGTACAAGTTGGAGAGTGGCGGCGGGTTGTCTGGGTCGAAAGCCAGATGCTGGCCATGTTGGAAGCCGCCGCCGGCCAGCAGCACTGGCAAGTTCTTGGAGGAATGGTTGCTGGCGTTGCCCAGGTTGCTGCTAAAGAAAACCGTCGTGCGGTCGAGCAGGCTTTCGCCCTGCTCCTGGGTGTTTTTCAGTTTGGCCAGCAATTCTTGCACGGTCTTCATTTTTTCCAGTTCCAGCGTCTTGAGCTGTGCGATCTTCTGCGGATCTTGGCCGTGATGCGAAAGGTCGTGATGGCCCAGGGAGACGCCAGGAATGGGAGGAACCTGGCTGGTCCCCAGCAGCAGCATCGTCACCAGCCGCGTGGAATCGGTCTGTAAAGCCAAATGAATCAGGTCGAACATCAGGCGGTTCTTGCCGATCAGATCGGCCGAGTTGGGGTTATTTTGCGGTTGGGGCACATCGACCTTCGGCTTGGGACGTTTCGACCATTCCTCGGCCGTGGCCATGCGCTGCTCCAGCTCGCGCACGCTGGTGAAGTATTCGTCCACCTTCTCGCGATCCTTCGTGCCCAGAGCCGGCTGCATTCGCCTGGCCTGTTCGCGAACGCTATCCAGAATGCTCTGCCCGTCGCGCAGCCGCCGAGCCTGGTTTTGGACTTCATCGGGACGCCCTTCCAAAAACAGCCGGGCGAAGACCTGCGCCGGGTACAGGTCGGAGGGGATCAATGCTCCGCTGCGCGTCCACGACAGGCCAAAACCCTCGGCCGACAGCGACAGGCTGGCAAACCGGGTTTGATCGCCAATATGTTCGGCCGCCACCTGGTCCAACGAAATGCTATTGCGGAAGCCAGCGCGAACTTCTGGATGGGGCGCGGCCGTCAGAAAACTGAAGATCGAGTCGTGGCTCGAGCCGACATCGGGATGCGACAACCCGGAGATCACGGTAAAGTCATCCCGCAATTCCTCGAGCGGTTCCAGGTACGGGGTGAGTCCGTAGTCCTTGCCGGCTTCCTGGGGAAAGAAAGCCTCGGGATGCACGCCCAGCGGAGTGCAGATACAGACCATCCTCCGCGGCACGGCAGCCGCCTGTTGGCCAGCCCGCGCACGCGGCAGCAGACTGTCTAGCATGGGGAGCGCTAGCGTAACACCGGCGGCGCGCAACAAATTGCGGCGATGGAACGGCTGGTTCATAAATGTTTCTCACTTCAAAAACGGTCATTTCCGCTGAAATAAATCACTCTGCACGATCGCATGGATCAATGATCGAAAACCGTATTGGCTGTCTCGTGCCTGGGTTACGATGGCCTCGAGCGCCGGCCGATCGTACTCGCCAGTTGGGCCGCCGGTACCGTAGGTCAACAGCCGGGTGGCTAACGCTCGGGCCAGTTGGTCTTTGTCCTCCAGCAACAGTTGTTTGAGCTCGTCGATATTCTGGAAGGCGCGGCCGTCGGGCAGCACATCGGCCGGATCGACCTTCAGCCCATGATAGTATGGCATACGGCGGCCATCGACGACCACTTCCTCCGCGCCGGGAGCCCATCCAGCCAGGCGATAGCGGTCTCGCCAGCCGCCGATCACGTCGAAGTTTTCCAGGGCAAAGCCAGGGGGATCGATCTCGGTATGGCAACTAGCACAGGTGTCAAGCTGGCGGTGTTTGGCCAGTTGCTCGCGGATGGTTGTGGCGCCACGAATGTCCGGCTGCAACGCGGCGACATCCTCTGGCGGACGCGGCGGAGGCGTCCCCAGAATGCGGTCCAGTACCCAGGCGCCGCGCGTGACGGGCGAGGTGCTGGTGCCATTGGCCGTGACCTTCAACACGCTGGCCATCGTCATCACGCCCCCGCGGTGGCTGCCGGGAGGTAACGTCGTCTTGCGGAACTCGTAGCCATACACGCCGGGTATGCCATAGTGCCGGGCCAGCCTGCCGTTGAGCATGGTAAAGTCCGAAGCCACGAAATTCGCCAGGCTCAGATCGTGCCGCAACAGTTCCTCAAAAAACAGCTCGGTCTCGCGGACCATCGAGACCTTGAGCATGTCGTCGAACTCCGGATGCAACAAATGCCCCGGCTCGGTGAAGTCGATATCGCGCAGACTCAGCCATTGGCCGACGAAGTTGGTGGTAAAGGCGTGCGCCCGCGGGTCTTGCAACATGCGTTCCACTTGCGCCGACAATACTTCAGGCTGGTCCAGCTTCCGCTGCTCGGCCAGAGCCAGCAGTTCCTCGTCTGGCATGGTACTCCACAAGAAGTACGACAACCGGCTGGCCAGCGCAAATGGATCAAGCCGACCGGGCGTTTCTCGCAGAAACAAGAATTCCGGCGAGACCAACACGGCCGTCAGGCCGACCCGCAACGCCTGCTCGAACGAATTGCCCTCCGCCCGATTGCGCTCCACCAGTTCAATCAGCGGAGCGATTTCGTCCTCGGCCACGGGCCGCCGAAACGCGCGGCGGGCAAAGTCCAGCAGTATCCGCCGGCTATCGGCCGCAGAATCGTTGGAAACGACTTCCACGCGATCCGAGACGTTGTAGACCGGCGCGGCCGCCTGCGGCAAGTCGCCGAAGATGCGGCGGTGGCTGGTTGGAGGCCATGCATCGTGCAGCGGTCCCTCGACATCCACCCATTCCACCGCCAGGCCAGGCCCGTCGTATTTCTCGGATCCCGATTTTGTCACCACATTCGCGCTGGCCAGGCCGTAGGGCTGAATGCGGATATGGTTGCGGGCCTCAAAATGGTCCACGAACTCGACCACACTGGATTCTTCCGGCAGGGCATCGAAATAGCCGACCAGGTGGTTCTTGGTTCCCATCAGCATGGGGCCGGCATCGACCCGGTAGCTCACCGGCTCGTCCCCGCTTTGAACCGCCATCGTGGAAATGCGAATCCGATACCGGCCGCGGTCGGGCGGGTAAAATTCACCGAGCGTAATTCCATTCCAGGGAGAGGAACTGAACAAGACCACCGTATCGCCCGTGATCCGATAGACGTCCTCGGTAGTCGTCTGAACAAGCCGGTCGTTTTTCAGCGAGTAGCGTTTTTTGACGAGTGGCGGCTGGGGCCGATTGGCAATCGCCAAGTCGAGCGCTTTGTCGGCTGCTTCCAGGTACTTTTCCATCAAGAACGACGAGGTATGCAGCGCCTCGCCGATGTTGTCGAACCCGTGCGACGACGTGTCCAGCGGCAGCAGGTCTTGCAACTCCACCTGAATGCCCAACAGATCGCGAATGGTGTTTTCGTACTCCACGCGATTCAACCGCCGCAGCACCACGCGTCCCTCGGCGCGGCGGACCGTTACGGACGCTTGAACGTGTTTCTCGATCCACTCCACCAGCATCCGTTGCTCGGCATCAGTCGGCCGTGGCTTGGGCCGGGGGGGCATTTCACCCTTGCGAACACGATCCAGCACTTTTTGCCACTGCGACAGGGCCGACTCGTCGGCAAAACCCGAGTCCAATCGATCAACGCGAAAATCTCCCTTGGCCTGCTCCGCCCCATGGCAGCCCTGGCAATGCTTAGCCAGCAACTCGCGAACCGCGGCCACGCTTGGGCCGGTATCGGCCGGCGGCGATTCCGTCTGGCACCAGGCAGTCGTCGCCTGACTGGCCAAGCAGGAAAGCAGCAACAGGCATGTACTTCGACAAAAAGCGATCATGCCGTCCGCAACCTTTCTCATCGCGGGATGAAACATGGGCTTTCGCATGGCGGGACCCGATGAATGGGAAGGCAAGCAAGCCGCAATCGGCTTCATCGCCAATTATCGCGACTCCAGCCACGATTGATACTGCGGCGACTTCACGAATTCAGCGTACTCTGGAACGGTAGTGAGGTCTTCAAGTTCGACGGCGAAATTCGAATCGATGAATTTGAGCGACTCCAAGACGCCCTCAAAATCGCTCTCTTGGAGTTGGATAGTGATCAGGATCCAATGGTAACTGATTATATCGGACTCTTGTTCAATCGCGCGGCTGATGGCGCGGCGGGCTTTTTCCAATTGGCCTTCACTGCTGTAGAGATTAGCCCGCAAGGCATCCATGTAGCTGTCGCCTCCTATGGCTTTGTCAAAGCAGTTCAGGCAGCGCATGGCCCGTTTGTAGTCCTGCTTTAGGAAATAGGCGTCAATCATCATCAAGTCCATGCTTCCGTCGTCGGGAACAAGTTGCTCCAGGTCAGCCATGGTGGCGGCATACTCGGCTTCTCCCACGGCTTGGGCGGCAGCGTGACGCAAGACGATGACCGATCGTTCGCGATGGAGTTCGCGCGGCAATTTTTCACTCAGCCGCAGCGCTTCGGCCCCTTGCCCGCCGCGAACGAGTTCCGCGATCTTGGCGATATCTTGGATATGTTCGACGAGTGGGTTCTTGGTGCCGCGCAGCCGGTCCAAAAAGCCCTTGTTCTTGTCCATCACGAACATCAGGTACATTCGCCGGACCGATTCGGAGACTGATTCGCCGTTGATATAAAGATACATGTCCACCGCCCGGACTACGCCGTCGGCTCGTCGAGCCAGCGTAAAGTCGTGGTAGGCCGCTCCGCCCGTCCCTGGCATCAGCCGCATCAGCACCCGGTGCTGGCCGTCGATCCGCAGCACGCGGATCATCCTGTAGGGATAACCCTGGTCGATCGCATTCTGAACATCTCCCAACACGCTCTTGGTAATTCCTTGCACGGCTCCCTGGGAAAAACCCGTGCGCATGTTTTGCGGCACATCAATGCCCGACGTGGCCCGGTCGAGCATTGACCTCCAGTCGATCAAGCTGGCCAATAGTGCGTCTTCGTGGGCCGCCATTCCTCGAACAAGCTGGTTGCCCCATCCTTGGCACTCTTCTTCCGTCAGCGGTTCGCCAACGTGGTAGGCGCTGATCGGCTGCATATCCTCAATGGCCGCGCGATCCGCCTTGATGGAACCGCCCGATGCCGCCCCACCCGGCGTGGGTGCGGCTTGTTGCCGGCAGCCCAAGCAGGCCATTGTGCCAAGCAAGAATGACCAGCACACAACCTTCCGGTGCCAACGAATGTTGCACATGAGAACGGCCGCCCATTGAGAAAAAGTCGCCGGCGAAGACCGCCGGGCCAACCGCGATTATCGGCCAACGCGGCCCCTTCCGCCAGCGGCATTTGGGCGGAATTACGCGGCGGTGGAAAACGCGGCACCCAAGCCCGAGCCACGATTGTTGGTGGCAGTCTTGATAGTCGAATCCGGTAACGAAACAGCCAACCAACTTGGCCGTGGCGAGGGGTGGCTGGGTCAGTAGCGAAGCGGATGGCCCAGCGGAGTGATGTTCCAACCTTGTTGCCCCGGAGTAGCGTCCATCGGCCATTCTGGTTGGAAGGGCAACTCCGCTGGGCCTTCCCGTTGGTCAGACGCCAGCCACCATTCACCCAAGCCAGCCACGGATACTGGAACTGTCAGCACGGCGGAAGCCATTCGACTACGAACGGCAGGCAAAGTCGCCGGCGTTGACGCCCGGCAGATGCGTGACGCCCATCAGGTGCTTATCGACGGCGCGGGCGGCCTCGCGGCCTTCGTGCAAGGCCCACACCACCAGCGATTGTCCCCGGCGCATATCGCCCGCGGCAAAAACGCCTGGTACGCTGGTCTGGTAGTCGGCATTGCACTTAACATTGCCCCGCGGGTCGAGCTCAATTCCCAACTGCTCGATCATGCCGGGTTTTTCCGGGCCGACAAAACCCATCGCCAGCAGCACCAATTGGCAGGGCCAAACGCGTTCCGACCCGGGAACCTCCTTGAAATGGTGCCGGCCTTGTTCGTCCTTGTCCCATTCCAGTTCGACCGTCACCAGGCTCTCGACGTTATCGTTGGCGTCCCCCACGAACTGTTTGGTCAGCAGGCTCCAGTAGCGGTCGCAACCTTCCTCATGCGAGGAACTAGTCCGCATCATTATCGTCCAATTTGGCCAAGGGCTGCTGTCGGGCCGCTCGGAAGCGCGAGGGTATTTGCCCAAATCGGCCGGCTTGGGCAGCAGTTCAAACTGGGTGACGCTGCGTGCCTTCTGGCGGTTGGAGGTGCCGGTGCAGTCGCTGCCGGTGTCTCCGCCGCCAATAATGATGACATCCTTGCCTTCCGCCGTCAGCGAGATGTGGTCGGGGATGGTATCCCCCTGGTTGCGCTTGTTTTGCTGCGGCAAGAACTCCATGGCGTAGTGAATGCCATTCAGCCCGCGTCCGGGGATAGGCAGGTCGCGGGCTTGCGTGGATCCGCCCGTCAGCAGGATGGCGTCGAAATTGTCGCGCAATTCTTGCACGGGCACGTCAAAGCCGACATTGGCGTTGCAGCGGAACTCGATCCCCTCGGCCTGCATCTGTTCAACGCGCCGCCACACATGTTGCTTTTCCAGCTTGAAGTCTGGAATACCGTACATCAGCAGGCCGCCAGGGCGGTCGGCCCGTTCAAATACCGCCACGCGATGCCCCGCGCGGTTGAGCTGTTGGGCGGCGGCCAGGCCGGCGGGGCCGCTGCCAACCACGGCCACGCTTTTGCCGGTGCGGGTGGCGGGGGGCTCTGGTTGGATCCAACCTTCGGCAATGCCGCGGTCGGCAATGGTCATTTCAATCTGTTTGATGGTGACGGGGTCTTCGTTGATGCCCAGCACGCAAGCGGTCTCGCATGGCGCGGGGCAGACCCTGCCGGTGAACTCAGGAAAATTGTTGGTGGCATGCAGGCGATCCAGCGCTTCGCGCCATTGGCCGCGATACACCAGGTCGTTCCAATCGGGGATGATATTGCCCAGCGGACAGCCGGTATGGCAAAACGGCACGCCGCAGTCCATGCAGCGCGCACCTTGCTGCGAGACTTCATCAGCCGATAACGGCACGACGAACTCTTGATAATGCAACACCCGTTGCTCCGCCGGCGCGCTGCCGTAGAGCTGGCGACCGTACTTCATGAACCCGCGCACATCACCCATGAACCACCTCGGCTACTTGCTGTTGCGCACTGGCCGCGGCCTCGCGCTCTAGTTCCGCCATCGCCCGCTTGTAATCGATTGGCATGATCTTGACCCATTGGCTCAACAGCCGGTCCCAGTTTTCCAATACGTACTTGCCGCGTTCGCTATCGGTGTACTCCACATGCCGCCGCACCAGCCGTTGCACGGCCTGAATGTCCTTGGCTTCGCGGAGATCCTCGATTTCAACCATCTCCATATTGACCTTGGTGGAAAAGTCGCCCGCCTCGTCCAGCACAAAGGCAAAGCCGCCCGACATGCCGGCGGCAAAGTTGCGGCCCGTCTTGCCCAAAATGACAGCCACGCCGCCGGTCATGTACTCGCAGCCGTGATCTCCCACGCCTTCTACAACGGCGCTAGCGCCGCTGTTGCGAACGCAAAACCGCTCACCCGCCTTGCCACGCAGGTAGACCTCGCCCGCCGTGGCGCCATACAACACCACGTTGCCGGCGATGATGCTCTCCTCGGCCTTGAAGGTGCTCTCCCGCGGCGGGTAGACAATCACTTTGCCGCCCGACAGCCCCTTGCCGCAGTAATCGTTGACGTCCCCTTCCACCCGCACCGTGACACCGGGGGAGCCAAACGCCATCACGCTTTGGCCCGCCGTGCCGCGGAAGTTGAGTTGAATGGTATCCTCGGGCAAGCCATCGGCACCGTAACGCCGCGTGACCTCGCTGGACAAAATGGTCCCCACGGTGCGGTTGACATTGCGGATGGACAGATCGTGGACGACCTTCTCTCCACGTTCCAGCGCCGGCTGGCAAAGCCCTAAAAGCTCCGTCATATCCAAAGACTTGTCGATGCCGTGGTCTTGCGGCTCGCTGCAATAGGTTGCCGTGCCGGGCCGCGACACTGGCTTGTGAAGGATCGCCGAAAAATCCAGCCCCTTGGCCTTCCAATGGGAGATAGCGGAACGCGTGTCGAGCCTGTCCGACTGGCCGACCATTTCGTTGACCGTGCGAAAGCCCAGCGACGCCATGATTTCGCGCATCCCCTCGGCAAGCAAGAAGAAGAAATTCACGACCGACTCGGGCTTGCCCTCAAACTTCTTGCGCAGTTCGGGGTCTTGCGTGGCAATGCCGACCGGGCAGGTATTGAGATGGCACTTGCGCATCATGATGCAGCCCAACGAAACGAGCGCACCAGTGGCAATGCCCCACTCCTCGGCCCCCAGCAGCGCGGCGATAACCACGTCTTTGGGCGTGCGGATCATGCCATCGGTCTGCACGATAATCCGGCTGCGCAACCCGTTGCGGACCAGCACCTGGTGGGCTTCCGCCAAGCCCAACTCCCACGGCGCACCAGCATGTTTGATCGACGTTTGCGGACTGGCACCCGTGCCGCCGTCGTAGCCGGAGATTAGCACTACATCGGCCTTCCCCTTGGAAACACCGGCGGCGACCGTTCCCACGCCAACCTCGGCCACCAGTTTGACACTGATGCGGGCAAAGTGGTTGGCGTTCTTCAAATCGTGAATGAGCTGCGCCAAATCCTCAATGGAATAGATATCGTGGTGGGGCGGCGGTGAAATCAGCCCCACGCCCGGCGTGCTGTGCCGGATGCGGGCAATCTCCTTATCGACCTTGTGGCCGGGCAACTGGCCCCCTTCGCCCGGCTTGGCCCCTTGGGCCATCTTGATCTGCAATTCGTGGGCATGCACCAGGTACAAGCTCGTTACGCCAAACCGGCCGCTGGCGACCTGCTTGATGGAACTGTTCTTGTCGTCGCCAGATGAATCCTTTTGGTAGCGAATGGGGTCTTCGCCCCCTTCGCCCGTGTTACTGCGGCCCCCCATGCGGTTCATGGCGATGGCCAGCGTTTCGTGCGCCTCCTTGGAGATCGAACCATACGACATAGCGCCTGTGGCAAACCGCTTGACGATTTCTTGAGCAGGCTCTACCTCTTCCAGTGGCACCGGATTCGCGCACTTTTTGAAGTCCAACAGGCCGCGCAAGGTTAGCAGTTGGCGCTCTTGCCGGTCGATGGCTTCGCAGTAGCGGCGGAACTCCTCGCGGCTATCGAGCTTGACCGCCAGTTGCAGCTTGGCGACGACCTCCGGATTCATGATGTGGGCTTCACCTTTGCGGCGCCACTGGTATTGTCCCCCCACATCCAACCCCAACAAGGCCGGCACGTTCGCTGGGGGAAACGCATGCTCGTGCCGCCGCAAGGTTTCTTCCGCGATTTCTGGCAGGCCGATCCCCTCGATGCGGCTGGCGGTGCGGGTGAAGTAGTTCTTGATAACGTCGCTATTGAGGCCGATCGCCTCGAAGATTTGCGCACCGCGATAACTTTGCTGGGTGGAAATGCCCATCTTGGACATCACCTTCAGCACGCCCTTGTTAGCGGCCTTGATGAAGTTCTTATCCAACTGCTTAATGGCCACATCTTGCGGCAGGTATTGCTGGGCTTGCATCTGGCGGATCGTGGCAAAGGCCAGATACGGATTGACCGCGCCCGCGCCATAACCGGTCAGCAAGGCAAAGTGCTGCACTTCGCGGGCCTCGCCCGTTTCTACAACCAGCCCGCAGCGCGTGCGTGTACCTTCTCTTACCAGATGGTGATGCACGCCGCTGGTGGCCAACAAGGCCGGAATTGGCACGTTCTTGGCGTCCACGCCACGGTCCGAAAGGATGATGATCGTGTAACCCTGGGCGATGGCGGCGGAAGCCTCGGCGCGTAGCTCCTCGATGCGGTTGCGCATCCCCTCGGCACCTGTCTGGCGCGGGAACAAGGTGGAAAGCGTGATGCTCTTCAGCCGGGGCAGGTCGATGGCCTTGATCTTGGCCAGATCGCCATCGGTGATGACGGGAGACTCCAGCCGCAGCAAACGGCATTGGTCGGGCGTCTCGTCGAGCAGATTGCCTTCCGAGCCGATGGTGGTGATCATCGACGTGACGATTTCCTCGCGAATGGCGTCGAGCGGCGGGTTGGTGACCTGGGCGAATAGCTGCTTGAAATAGTTGTAAAGCAGTTGCGGCCGATCGGAGAGAACGGCCAACGGCGTGTCGTTGCCCATTGAACCGAGCGCTTCTAATCCATCGTTGGCCATCGGAGCCAGGATCACGCGCAGGTCTTCCAGCGTGTAGCCAAAAGCCCGCTGCTGGCTGGCCAGCAGTTCGTCGTGGTGGCCGTTTCCGTTGGTCGGCTTGACGGCTTCGGGCAAGTCGGCCAGCGACACCAGGTTCTCATCCAGCCATTGGCGGAAAGGCCGCTTGGAGGCCAGACCGTTTTTGATCTCCTCGTCGGTCACAATGCGCCCTTGCGCCAGATCGACCAAGAACATGCGGCCCGGCTGCAAGCGGCCTTTGAATTCCACATCCTCGGGCGGAAACTGCAGCACACCCGCCTCCGACGCCATCACCACCAGGCCCTGTTTGGTCACCCAGTAGCGGCTGGGGCGCAGGCCGTTCCGGTCCAAAATGGCGCCGATCATCGTGCCATCGGTAAAGGCGATGGAAGCAGGACCGTCCCACGGCTCCATCAGGCAAGAGTGGTATTCGTAGTACGCCTTCTTCTCGTCGGACATGCTTTCATGCCCGGCCCACGGTTCTGGGATGAGCATGGAGATGGCTTCGGGCAGCGAACGGCCCGTCTGCACCAACAGTTCCAGGGCGTTGTCGAAGATGGCCGAATCGCTGGCGCTGGCGGTGCAGATCGGAAAGATCTTTTGGATATCGTCGCCATAAACGGGATGCGCCATCATGCTTTCGCGGGCATGCATCCAATTGACGTTGCCGCGCAGCGTGTTGATCTCGCCGTTATGCGCAATGTAGCGAAACGGGTGGGCCAAATCCCAAGTAGGCAGGGTATTGGTGCTGTACCGCTGATGCACCAACGCCAACGCCGAGACAAACCGCGGATCGTCCAGGTCGGGGTAGAACGCCGCCACGTTCTCCGGCAGCATCAGCCCCTTATAGATGACAATGCGGCTCGACAAGCTGGGGAAGTATAGGTAGTTCTTTTGCGTCAGATCGCTCTTGTAGACCTCGCGCTCTAGCCGCTTGCGGATGACGTACAGCTTCCATTCCAACATGTCGGCGGGCGTCTGTTCTCCTCGGCCGATAAACACCTGGCGAATGCAAGGCTCGACTTCGACCGCCGTTTCACCCAGCACGCCGTTGTTGACCGGCATATCGCGCCAGCCTAAGAAGACTTGGCCTTCCTCGGCCACGATGGCTTCCAGGCGCTGCTCGCAAAAAGCGCGTTCTTGTTCGTCGCGCGGCAAAAAGACCGACCCCAAGCCGTAGTCGCCGGGCGCGGGCAGTTCAATGCCCGACTCGCTAGCCACCGCGGCAAAGAAGTCGTGCGGTATCTGCGTAAGAATGCCCGCGCCGTCGCCCGTCAGCGGGTCGCAGCCGCAAGCACCGCGATGCGTCAGGTTGACCAATATCTCCAGGCCCTGCCGCACGATTTCGTGGCGGGGACGGCCATGCATGTCCGCAATGAAGCCCACGCCGCACGCATCGTGCTCGTTCGCCGGGTCGTACAAGGCTTCGGGCTGGCGAAGCTGGTGGGAGTTCAGGTCGTCACGCATTCGTCTCTCCTTTCCATCGCGGCGGGCTTGGCACCCGTGGGACGTGCTTGTTCTGGTTCGCGGCTTTTGTCGCCACTCTTGGAATGGCCGTTGCCGTCAGTGTCGCGGTTTGATTTTTGGCCGGCACTGGCCGTGGCGGCCTCTTTTCCGCGCACTGCACCGCCCACCGAATCTAACTGGTTAGCCTGCTGTTGCAACAATTCAATGAAGCGCCAGGCGGTGCTGTGCAATTCCTTGCCGCGGCGATGGATGATGCCCAGCGGCCGAACCAGTGCGTTTTTCTCTATCTGGCAGGCGGATAACGTCCCAGCGGCGACTTCCGCCGCCACCGTCGGTTCCGGCAATAGGCCCACGCCGGCATCAATTTCAATCGCCCGCTTGATCGTTTCGACGTTGTCAAATTCCATCACCACATGAAACTCAATCCGCCGCTGATTGAGCAGCCGGTCGATCTCATGGCGTATCGTCAGGTCGCTATCGAATCCCACCATGTTCTCGCCGTGCAGTTCATCCAGCGAAATAAGCTGCTGGCTCGCCAGCCGATGTTTGGGGGAACAAACCAGCACCATCGGTTCGTCGCGCCAGCGAATCGCCTCCAGTGTTCGCGATGCCCGCGGGTAGCTGACCAGCCCAAGATCGGCTTTGTCGTTTTCGATAGCCTGATAGACGCGGTGCGGGTGCAAGTACTCCAGCCGGACATTGGCCTTGGGGTACAGGCTCATGAACTCCTGCATATAACGGTTCATGTGGTGCAGGCCCACGGAATAAATGGAGGCCACCCGCACTCGGCCGACCACTTCGTGATGCAACGTCCGCACCTTGTCTTCCAAGGCGACGTAGCCGTCGACCAGTTCGCGGCAACCCTCGTAGTAGATTTCGCCCTCGGGGGTGAGCACGAATGGCCGCTTGGAGCGGTCGATCAGCTTCACGCCCAACCGCGATTCCAACTGGTGGACCAACTGGCTAGCGCCCGACTGGGATATTGCGTTGTCGTCGGCTGCCCGCGAGAAGCTGCGCTGCTGCACGATATCGCAAAAGACCTTAATGGACTTTAGGTGCATGGAATGCCGGAGTGCCGCCAAAGGGATGAGGAAATCAAATGCAAGGCAAATGCATTATTTGTGCCGAGCATATTAAGTTACTCATGCCGATTCGGAATTGCAAGCACTCCTGCCGCCCGTTCTGGCCATGATTGTTAGCCGAATCATCAGATCAAAGGCGGCACGCCGTGACAATCCCTAAGTTCTTACCCAAATGATAATTAGGAATAAGAACCGAGGCGTCCTGGTCCACAAAGGAATCGCAGGAAATTCATGCGAATCTGTGGCCGTTTTCCAGCAATTGCCTTAATCTTGCGGCTAAGCTTCATAAGTAAACATGCTTATGCGACGATTCACGAATGAAGGATTTTATTCCAGCGGCAACCACGATATCGCGCGGCTCTTTCCCAGCGCCTCAGCCCGCCGCGCGCTGTCGCCTTCGGGCTGCCAGTCGGGCGATGGCCGTCAACATTTTGTAGCAGGTCAGCAAGACCAGAATGATGCAGAAGATCGGCACGACCACGGCCAAGACGGTGACGACCAATGACGCCACGGCCTCCAGGGTAGAGACCACAAAGTTGCCCGCCCCGCCGGTGGCGCCGGTCGATGCCGCGCGCAAGGCAACCGTTCCTCCTTGGATAATCCCGCATACGCCGCCCCCCGCGATGGCCGCCAAAGACCATTGCAACAGCGGCGAGACCTCAACAATCTGTGAAGCCGCGACGATCGTGCCGGCGACCACCGCGACGGGCGTTGCCGCCGT
>JBFWUW010000083.1:0-27838 GCA_050247075.1 Pirellulales bacterium
CCGTCTCTGACGGCGACAATCCGCGTTCCAATTGAGAGGCAGCAATCGCGAATACATCGTACCCTTACGCCAGTTCTTGCGACTCCACGAAAGCCGATGGTGATTGGACGGGCAGGGAAAGAGAAGTGCCACGAATCGAACGAATCTAACGAATAAATTTCTCGCACCGACAATTAATTGCGCAAATGGAGGCGAGCGGCGAGTTGAAAAATCGTTCCGGAGGATTCCTATTCGTTAGATTCGTTCGATTCGTGGTTCTCACAAAGCCTGGCCGATTGATGGTGGCCATTTAATTCGCGGCCAAGCGTTATTTGCAAACTTCAGCCGCGTGAATGGCCTTGAAACCCGTTAGAATGCCCCTTGCATGACCACGCTCGTTCCAATTCACGATCAGGCCGGAATTGAACAACTGCGGCGCGAGCTACGGTTGGATCCGATCGCGGTGCGCCGTTTGCGTGGCGATCTATTGCGGCGGTTTCTCTCGGACGAGGCGGCCTTGGCGCATTTCCCGGCAGGCGACCGCGTTGCATTGCACACGTTGGAGCTTTTTCGCCGTCAAGATTCCGCGGTGGATGGCGCGTCCAAGCTGTTGCTGCGAACCGCGGACGGATTGCTCTTGGAGTCGGTCATTCTCAGGCCCCAAACGGGGCGCACCACCGTCTGTGTCTCTAGCCAGGTCGGTTGCGCCGCGGCTTGCCAGTTTTGCGCGTCCGGCCAGATGGGCCTGGCCCGCAACCTGGCCGCTGAGGAGATTCTGGACCAGGTGGTGCTGGCCGGGCAGATGCTGGCGAACGAGCGGCAGCGCTTGCGGAATGTCGTCTTTATGGGCATGGGCGAGCCATTTCACAACGAGCGGCAGCTCTGGCTGGCGCTGGAAACGCTGCTGGCGAGGGAATTCTTCGATCTTTCACCCCGCAAGGTGTTGATCTCAACCGTGGGCATTCCCGATGCCATGTTGCGCTGTGCCGCGCGGTTTCCCCAAGTCAACTTGGCGCTCAGCCTGCATAGCGTCCGTCAAGAAGTTCGCCAACGGCTGATGCCGCTGGCCGATAAGCATCCGCTCGACGAACTTCGCGAGGCGATTGTGGAACTCAATGCCGCTGGCAAACGGGTGATGCTGGAGTACTTGTTGCTGGCCAAGGAAAACGATGCGCCCCAAGATGCCCGTGAATTGATCGCCTGGACGCGCGGCCTGAACGTCCACATCAACCTGATTCCGCTTAACCCCATCGACGACGCGCCGCGGCTGGCAGGCAGCGATGCAGCCACGCGAACGGCCTTTGCCAGTCAGCTCAAAGCTGCCGGACTGGCGACTACCGTCCGTTACTCCTTGGGCAACGATATTGCCGCGGCTTGCGGGCAGTTAGCCCGTCGGTGAACTTCATCCATCGGGCCTGGGCCGAACCGGTCAGCAACCTCCGGACAGCGCCGTCCGTACATGTTCCGTCGGCACGTCGGATACCAACTCGACATGGCCGAGCCGGGTGGGGAGCACAAACCGCAGTTTTCCGTGCGCGGTCTTTTTGTCGCGGGCCATCACCGCGATGATGTCGTCGTGCGACAGGGCCGGCACATCGACTGGCAATTCCAGTGCGGTCAGCAACGCCTGCTGCCGCTGGGCCAGGCCGCCATCGATGCGGCCCAATTCTTCCGCCAGACGGGCAGCACACATCATGCCGATCGAGACGGCCTCACCGTGCAATAGTTGCCCGTAGCCGGTCAACGTCTCAAAAGCATGGCAAAACGTGTGGCCATAGTTCAGGACTGCCCGCGTGCCGGTCTCCTCGCGTTCGTCCCGTTCGACGACATCGGCCTTCAGCCGGCAGCAGCGAGCGACGACATATCGCAAGGCTTCGTCTTGCCGGGCGGCAATCTCGGCCGTGTGCCCTTCCAGCCAGGCGAAAAAATCGGCGTCCAGGATCACGCCGTACTTGACCACCTCGGCCAGGCCCGAGCGGTATTCGCGGTCGGGCAGCGTGGCCAGCACGGCTGTATCGATCAGCACGCCTGCCGGCTGCCAGAAGGCTCCGACCATGTTCTTGGCACCCGGCAGGTTCACCCCCACCTTGCCGCCCACGGAGCTGTCAACCTGTGCCAACAGCGTGGTGGGAACTTGCATCAAAGCAATGCCGCGGGCAAAACCGGCGGCGGCAAAGCCCGCCAGGTCGCCAATGACGCCTCCTCCCACGGCAAACACCACCGATTTGCGGTCGGCACCGACGTCGAGCAGCTTTTCCCACAATAGGCCGGCCACCTCGACCGATTTAGAGCTTTCGCCCGCCTCCATCACCAATACATCCACGCGAATATCGGCGGCAGTCAAACTGGCCGCGACAGCCTGGCCATGGAGCGGCTCGACATGTTCGTCGGTAATGACCACCGCATGCGACAGTTTTCGCCGCGCCGCGGCAAATTCGGCGATGCCCGACAGATTGCCGGTACCGATCTCAATTTCGTAGCTGCGTTCGCCCAGGGCGACCGAGATGTTTTCGCGAGGGGCAGGCATGAATCCACGC
Source organism: Pirellulales bacterium (assembly GCA_050247075.1). Classification (GTDB taxonomy): domain Bacteria; phylum Planctomycetota; class Planctomycetia; order Pirellulales; family JBFWUW01; genus JBFWUW01. The sequence goes on from JBFWUW010000083.1 coordinate 2,517, forward strand.
TGCAACGGTGAGGAGGGTTACGGCCCCAGCCAGTCGGCCCAGCAATTCCGCCGGAATTCGACCAGCGGAATTGCAACAGGCGCGGTTGGCCGCAAAGGCCTATTTCAGACGGTCAACATCTTCCGATGTGACCGTGATCTCGCGGCTAAACCCCGAATGCTGCCGGACATAGGCCAATTCCGCCGCTTTTTGCGGTTCGGCGTGAATCCGCTGTTCCAGGCGGGCCCGTTCGCCAGCGTCCCAGCCGTCGAACTCGGCGGGCCAAATCGTCCGCTGCTCCATTACCAATGCTTCGCGATAGGGATCAAATTCGTTGGCCATGTTCCGACCTTGCAGACAAGACAAGAGTGCAATCCAAAACAACACAACCAGCGCGCTGATTTGTAGTCACCGCCGGTCGAGCAGTATAACACCACATTCCGCCAGCCGTCAGTGGCAGCCGTGCATGTCACAAGAACAGGTGCGATGAACTCCGTGTGGAGGAGGCAACTCCATCGCTGACAAAACGCACTATTCCCGCGTTGGCCGGGGCCAATGCAGGTGTTCGTGCAAAAAGTCGAACGTGCCGACCGCGTGAATCTCGTGCGGGCCGTCAAAATGCTCGATCGTCGTCCGCTCCGCAATTTTCAGATCGACGTACAGCAAGCGCACCTTGGCGTATTCATAGTTGACCCATTCGTCGATCCCCACGCCGTCGCGGTGGCCCCGTTCCACCATAAACGGCCGCGGCGCAATCAAGGCCGCCATTTCGGCGTAGTTGTAGGTGTTGCCCAAGTCCCACTCAAATATCTCGTACTCGCCCGTGGCCGGGTAGCTCAGCGGCACCCGCAACGAGGCGTTTTTCCAGATCCATTCGTTGAAGTCGCCCGAGCAGATTGACAAGCAATAGTTATCGACCAGCGCCGGCACGCGCATGGCCGTCTTGCCACCATACGACAATCCGTAGAAGCCGATGCGGCCGGGGTCCACATTCGGCAGCGTGGCCAGCCAATCGACCGTCTGCTGGTGCTGCGGCACAATGATGGAGTAGAGCGTCTTTTTCAGCGGGTTCAGCTTCCGCTGCAAGACGCGAAAGCGGTCCTTGAAAATATACGGATTCTGCGGCGAGTAGGTGATGAACCCAAGTTCCGTCAACTTGTTGGCAAACTGGTGGTAATAGGGACTGTCGATCTTGGGATCGGCTACGTCTTCGGGACGGCCTTCTAGCCCGTGCTGGCAAACCACGACCGGTCGGCGTTCGCCCGGTTGCATCCCCTTGGGAACCAGCAAAATTCCGTAGGCAAACACATCGTCGAAAACATCCAGCACCACGCGATATCCGGTATAGGCCGGCTCGTCGATGATCTGCTCGGTGCGGGCGTTGGGGGGCAACAGCTTATCGTCAAAGCGGCCAATAACCTCGTTGTAGAAGTGCTCGCGGTACGGCTTGCTCGTCTCCACGAACTTTTCTATCGAAGAGCGATCGGCCTGCGCCCACAACGCCTTGCGGACGAATTCCCCCTCGCGCATGACGTGCTGGGTGTCTTCGGTGAGTTGGTCGAACTGCCGCTTCAAACGAGCTTGGGAGTCGATCTTGGTGGCGGTCGGCTCGGGCGAGGCTTCCGCGTCGGCCAGACGCGCGGTGCGCTCCAGGGCGAAGAGCAATAGCTCCAGCGCCTCGGGCGAGCCGAAGTCGCCCGCGCCCTTTTCGGGACCGACCAAATAGGTTGGCGGCGGCTCACTAAAACCCTTTGTAAGCGCCCTGGCGCGTGCGACTTCTCGTTCGACGGAATCGTACTCCGGTGTCGCCAATTCGCCCGGTGCCGCACCTGCGCCGCGGCCTGGCCGAGGGGTGGGCGGTCCAGCAACCTCTGGCGAACGGCAAGCTTCAATCACCAGCGGCCGAGGCGCGATCAGGCTGGCCAGTTCCGCATCGCCAAGTTCGTTCAGCAGCGCAAAAACATTACGGTAGATCGGCTCGGACCATACCGCTTGCCGCGAGTTGAAATAGCCGCTAACCAGCGTGGCATCGACGCGCGTGTCCAATGCCCCAGAGTACAACGCTAACAGGCCTCCCTCGCCATAGCCTGTCAAGCCAATGGCGGCGTTGTCTCCACCCGACTGTGCAAACCAATCAACCACGGCCAGCACTTTTTGCACTTCGTAGCCGATGATGTGCCGCCCCATCTCAAAGGCCGGCCGATAGACAAATTCGCGGTGCGTTTGGTTGGTGCCGCGGCCCGCCGTGGTGACGGAAAATTCGTCCCCCCGGTCGATCAACGCCGGAACCACCACCAGGCAGCCGCTCTCGGCCAGGCGGCGGGCAAACTGGCTCTCGCTGGCCACGCCCGGCACTAGTCCGGCCAACATTTCGGGTGTTTGATCGGCATCGGGAATGGCCACCACGCGGGCCACCGGTTTGCGGCCGATCGGACGCAGCAGCAGCCCTTCGCCCGTGATATTGCGAAAGACGGGCCAGCGGACGGCAAACACCTCGTAGTTTTGGCCTTTGCCGACCAACGCCGAATGGCTGGTGGTGGCGATGAACTCCAGGCCATCAAATTTGGTCCGCTCGTCGACCGCGCCGATGATCTGTGCCAGCCTTTTCCGATTGGGGGCGACCGACTCGTTGTATTTCTCGGTCGAGGAAAAATCTCGCTGCCAATGCGCGGCCCGGCCGGCAACCGATTCCTCCAGCTTGCGCATCAGAAAGCGGTCGATTCCGTCCACCATGTCCGAGGCATAATCGAACATGGCGGCCGGATCGTCGGACAATGGTTGCGTGCCGGGCAGCGGTTCCGCCGACAAAGTCACGGTGAAAAAATTGGCAATCAGAAAGGCTAGCAGGCCGGGCAGCAGGTTCACTCGCGGGGCGAAATACATCGGTAGGCTCCGGCGGCGGGATGGGGATTCAAGCGATAACAGTTGCCCCGGCCGATGCGGGTGAAGTATCATCGAAATCCGGTTTGCAACGTTCCCGTCACTATAATCGCGCCAACTCCCGGTACAACCATGACCACGCCCAACCGATTGCCGCCAGCATCCATTGTAGATCGCCGCGATTTTCTCAAACTGGCGGGCGCGGCTGCTGTCGCCGGTTCGCTGGCCGCCCACCCCAGGACCAACAGCATGGCCGCCGAAAGCAGCTCCAAACCGGGCCTTAAGAAGGCCGTCAAAGCCAGCATGGTCAAGTTCGAGGGTACCCACCTGGAACGTTTCCAAATGCTCAAGGAGGCGGGCTTTGACGGCATCGACATGGACAGCTACGACCGCAAGGACCGCGACGCCCTGGCCCAGGCCAGCGAAAAAAGCGGCTTGCTGATCCACGGAGTGGTGTATGGCCAAAGCTGGCGGACGCGGTTTACATCGCCCGATGCCGCTCAGCGCGAAGCCGCCTTGGCCGGCCTGTCCGCGGCCATTGAGGATTGCAAGTTCTGGGGGGGCAACACCGTGCTGGTCATTCCCGGCGTGGTCGATCAGGAGAATTACTACGACGAAGTCTGGGACCGTTCGCTCGAGACGCTCAAAAAGGCGTTGCCCGTGGCGGAAAAGCACGAAGTCTACATCTCGCTGGAAAACGTCTGGAACAACTTCTTGGTCAGTCCCGTCGAGATGGCCTACTTTATCGACGAATTCAAAAGTCCTTGGGTCAAGGCCTACTTCGATGTCGGCAACTGCATGCGGTACGGCTGGCCAGAGCAATGGGCCCGAGCCTTGGGCCAGCGGATCATCAAGCTGGACATTAAGGAGTTCAGCACGAAAAAGATGAACGAGGAGGGTTTGTACAAGGGCTTTGTGGATCTGTGGGATGGCGACGTCAATTGGAAGGCCGTGATGGACGAAATGCGTGCCCTCGATTACACCGATGGCTGGGGCACGGCCGAAATCGCCGGCGGCGGACGAGAGCGGATGGTGGAAATCGCCGAGAAGATGGACCGTATCTACGCGGCCTGACCTGCGCTCGGCGATTCCATGGCCGAACGACTTGTAGGAGCCGTCTCCGACGGCGACAATCCGCGTTTATCGGCCCCTAAACCCACGGAACGAATAGACCATGCTGAAGAAAGTCTTGATCGCAGTGGCGGTGATCGTATTATTACTGGTGATTGTGATTGCCGTGCAGCCGGCCGATTTTCGCATCGCCCGCGATACGATCGTTGCCGCGCCGGCCGAAGCGGCTTTTTCGCGGGTCAACGATTTTCACAACTGGCCGGCCTGGTCTCCCTGGGAAAACATCGACCCCGATCTGAAGAGAACGTATGACGGTCCCACCGCGGGCAAGGGGGCCAGCTACGCCTGGTCCGGCAACAGTGACGTGGGCGAAGGCAAGATGACCATTCTGGAGAGCCGGCCCGACGAATTGATCCGCATCGATTTGCAATTCATTCGCCCCTTCGCCGCGACCAACGCAACCGAGTTCACGTTCGAGCCGCAGGGAGACAACACCAAAGTGACCTGGACCATGACAGGCAAGAACGGGTTTGTCGCCAAGGCCTTTGGCCTGCTGATGAACATGGACAAAATGGTGGGCGGCGATTTTGAAAAGGGCCTGGCTTCCCTGAAGCAAGTGGCGGAGAAAGAAGCCCAGGATTAGCCCCCCGCCAGCCCGCCGATGATTAGGTAAGCCTCGGTGCCTTGCAAGACGGGTTCGGGCAGGGGCTTGTCGGGCGGGTCGAGCGACAAGTCTTGCTGACAGGCAAAGAACCGCAGAAAGGGCCGCCGCTGCCCGGTGGCATAGTCCCGAACCGTGCCGCGCAGCGCCGGGTAGGCCGCTTCCAGCGCGTCGAGCAGCGTGCGCTGGGTGACCGGCTCCGGCACGTCTAGTTGCACCTCGGCCGTGGCCACTTGGGCCAGCGTCCGCAAATGAAATGGCAGCCAGACGCGGATGGTGGTCGATGCCATGAATTGCGGCCCTCTACGCCAGCGTCTGGACTTCCACGGAGACCACCGCCGGCAGGTCGCGGACGATGGCGTTCCAGGAATCGCCGCTGTCGGTTGAGGCGTAGACCTGCCCGCCCGTCGTGCCAAAGTAAACGCCGCAAGAATCGAGCTGGTCCACGCACATCGCGTCGCGCAGCACGTTGACATAGCAATCTTGCTGCGGCAGGCCGTTGGTGAGGGCTTCCCACTCGTTGCCGCCGCTGCGGCTGCGGTAAACGCGCAGCTTGCCCTCCGGCGGAAAGTGCTCGGAATCGCTCTTAATCGGCACGACGTAGATCGTTTCGGGCTCGTGCGCGTGGACCTCAATCGGAAAACCAAAATCGGTTGGCAAGTTGCCGCTGACCTCGTGCCAGTTTTCGCCCGCGTCGTCGGTGCGCAACACGTCCCAATGCTTCTGCATGAACAGCACGTCGGGTCGCGTGGGATGCATGGCAATGCGATGCACGCAATGGCCGACCTCGGCGTTGGGGTCGGGCAGAACGTATTGCGATTGCAGCCCGCGGTTGATCGGCTTCCAGTTTTGGCCGCCGTCGTCGCTGCGGAACGCGCCGGCCGCGGAAATAGCGATGTAAATTCGCTGTGGATTCTTGGGATCGAGCACGATGGTATGCAAGCCCATGCCCCCCGCGCCAGGCTGCCAGAACTGGCCCGATCCGTGGCCGCGCAGGCCAGAGAGTTCTTGCCAGCTCTTGCCGCCATCCGTCGATTTGAACAGCGCGGCATCCTCCACGCCGGCAAAGACCGTATCGGCCTCGTGCAGGGAAGGCTCCAAGTGCCACACCCGCTTGAATTCCCAAGGGTGCGGAGTGCCGTCGTACCACAAGTGGGTGCCGGTAACGCCGTCGTAGACAAACTTGTTATCGACCGGCTCCCACGTTTGGCCGCCATCGTCCGACCGTTGAATCATCTGCCCAAACCAACCGCTGCATTGTGAGGCATACAGCCGGTCTGGGTTTATCGGCGAGCCTTTCAGGTGGTAAATCTCCCAGCCGGCAAAGAACGGGCCGTGGACTTCCCACTTCTTGCGCTGGCCGTCGGACGTGAGTACGAACGCGCCCTTGCGCGTGCCGACAAGGACTCGAACTTTTGACACGTATTGCTCCTTTCCCGTGGTTCCGAACATAGGGGATAAATAATATCCATTCGCGTGCGGGGTTGGTCAACGGGGCGTGGATCGGAACGAAGATTTCTAGTTGCGACCCTCTGTTTCCACCCGATCGACGACTACCACGCGCAGGTCGCAGACGTTTGTGTGGGTTGGCCCTGTCTTGATCAACGCCGTTAGGGGTTCAAAGAAGTGGTAGGCGTCGTTGCGGGCCAGAAAGTCGGCCGGATCAAGGCCCTGCGCGGCTGCTTGCCCCAAAATTTCGGCATCGAACCATGCGCCGGCGGCGTCGGTGGGACCATCCTCGCCATCGGTTCCTCCCGACAGAATGACGATACCTCCCAAGTGGTCTGCCGAACGCGAGCCGATTTCATCCAGGGCCGCCAGCACCAATTGTTGGTTGCGGCCTCCGCGGCCGCGCTTGGCGGCCGGAGCAAGCTGAACGACCGGCTCGCCGCCGCTGATTAAGCAGTCAGGCCCACGTTGGCCGCGCATCTCCAAAGCCATGCCGGCCAGGTGCCGCCCCACCTCTTCGGCTTGCCCTTCTAAACGGGTGGCCGAATTCATGGCCGCCGAGTAGCCCCGTCGCTCGGCTTCCAACCCGGCGGCATCGACGGCGACGGCGTTGTTGCCGATGACGATGGGAAGGCTGAGGGCAGAGGTATGAGGTATGAGGTATGAGGTATGAGTCGGAATTGCTGTTGGCTGATGGCTGATGGCTGACGGCTCTTCTTGTGAAGTGGTCTTTTCTCGCAACGCTTGCCACACTATTGCTGGTATGTCGCTTGGTTGCTTCGCGAATTGTTGCAAGACGGCCAGGGCTTCGGCGGGTGTGGAGGTGTCGGGCACCGTCGGACCAGAACCGATGATGTCCAGCGGGTCGCCCGGTACATCGGAAATGATCAGCGTGACAAGCCGGCCAGCGCGGCAGGCTCGCGCGATCCCGCCCCCTTTCAGCCTGCTAAGTTGTTTGCGGACGGTGTTGAGCTGCTGGATGTTCGCGCCGGCACCGCTGAGGAACCGCGTGACTTGCAGTTTGTCGGCCAGCGAGATGCCGTCGACTGGGGCAGGCAACAAGGCCGAGGCCCCGCCGGATAACAGGCAGATGCACAAGTCGTGGGAACCGAGCGCTTCCACCAACCGCAATATCTCGCGGCTGCCCACGGCTCCCTGTTCCGTTGGTTCGTTCACGCCAGCCGGCCGGGCCGCATGCAGCTTGATGCGCGTCAGCGGACGAACGCAATCGGCTGGCACATTGACCAGTCCCCCGACTTGTTTTTCGGCCAGCAGTTCTGGTCCCAAGGCTGCTTCCAGCCCCGCTGCCATGCCGGCACCCGCCTTACCAGCGCCAACCACCACAATCCGGCCAATCTGGGCCAGGTCGAACGTATGGTCCCCCAGCAGCAACAGTCCCTCTTCCACGCGCACGTTGTCGGCGATCAAGCGTTCGGAACGGACAGCCTCCAGACCGGCTCGCCAAATGGCCAAGGCATCTTCGCGAAGTTGTTCAGCGGAACGCGGCATAATGCACGGAGACTCGACCGGAATGGTGGATATTGAATTTTCGCCGAGAGACGCGGCCTGGATGGTTTTCGTTGGTTGCCCCGCACTGAAGGGGAACATCCTTGCCTGGCAACCACCGAGGGATGGGGCGGATAACCTCGCATCTTGCCGGCATGGTGGGAGCCATGCGGCTACGTTGGTGCCAGGCGGCTACTCTTCTAAAGGTATCTCCGCCGCGCCGGGCGGGGGCGTGCCACCACCGGCGCGGATGTACTTGCCTCGTAACTGGGCGTACTCCTCGGGCGTCGGCTCATGTTCCTGGGCTTCTCCCCCCACCATGGCCTGCTCGAACAGCTTTGTGAGAAACGGGCGGCACCATCCGCAGCCGGTCCCCGCGCCAAAGCACTCGCTCAACTGCCCCGCCCGCTTCGGCCGTTCGACACGGATAAAATTAATCACCTTTCGCTTGGTGACGTGGAAGCAGAGGCAGAGTTCGTCGTCGGGAGTCACGGGGGGAACTTAGATTTTGGATTTTGGAATTTCGATTTTGGATTGCAAATGGATGCCGCCAATTGGGGGTTGTTAGCCGTTAGCCGTCGGCAACCAGCCCGCGTTTCGATGCTGATAGCTAATCAACCTCATACCTCATACCTCATACCTTCCCACTGCCAGCCGCAACGCAATCCTGCACGCTCTTTGGTATGCGGCTATATCCAGGCGTTCGTTGACGGTGTGGACGTCCATTTGCCCGCAGCCCATGGTGACGGTGGGAATGCCGTGGGCACTCATCCAGTTGGCGTCGAGCCCGCCGTTGGAGATGACGCGGGTTGGCTCGCCGCCGATGGAGCGGATGGCCGCTTCGACCGCGGCTACGCACGGCTCGTGGCTGTTCAGCACGAACGATTCGTAGTCCAGACGGCTCTCGACCTGCACGCTGCCCGCCGCACCGGTAACGCTGCGGACCTCAATCGCGGCATCGCGAAAGGCTTGCTCGATGTTGGTCAGAATCAGTTTGCGAAACTCGCTGTCGTGGCTGCGGGCCTCGGCCTTGAGTTCGACCCGGTCGGTAATGACATTAGTCGCGCCGCCACCATTGATCCAGCCAATGTTGCTGGTGCCGCGGAAGACATCTTTCTGCACCAGTCCCAGCCAACCTTCGCGGTGCAGCCGGGCTATCGCCACCCCAGCCAAGGCGATGGCACTGACCCCTTTTTCTGGGGCCACGCCGGCGTGGCTGGCCAGGCCGGTTAACGTGATGGAGAGCCGATAGGCACCGGTCGCCCCCACGGTAACTTTTTCCGGCGCACCGCCATCCCAGTTGAAGGCCAACTTGGGCCCGCCCAGCTTGCTCTGTTGCACGAACTGCGAACCGTGCAGCCCGACCTCCTCTTGCACGACCCACAAGAACGTCAGCGGCGGGTGGGGCAGCTTGCGCCGTACGATGTTCAGGGCTGCCGTTAATATGGTTGCCGCGCCGGCCCGATCATCCGCGCCCAAGCCGGTTTTGGGATCGGCCGACCGAACGAACTCTCCCTCTTGAACGGGCTGGCACCCCACGCAGAGCGGCACGGTATCCAGGTGCGCCATCAGCAATCGTCGCGGCCCCTTGAGGGTGCCGGGCAGCTTCAGAATCAAGTTGCCGACTTCTCCCTTGAGCGGGCTTTTTTGGTGGGCGTTGTCCATGCTGGTGGCCGCATCCGGCACGCCGGTCTTGCGGAGCTTCTTGCGGATGGTCTCCCAAATGCGGCCCTCCTCGCCGCTCTTGCCGGGGATGGCCATCAATTCCATCACCAGATTTAATGCTTCTTGGGCGTCCGGTTCCATCGAAATGGGCAAAGCGGCCGCATTCACGCTGCTGGACTTACGGCTCTTGGCGGTCTTGGCGGGCGATGATTTCTTCGCGGGAGACATGGCGTAGATAAGGCGTCATGGGTGAATGAGGACTTGGCAAGCGGGTGTCATCTTACTCTGCGCGGGCCTCAACGCCCAATCGCTGGCCTTTGGGTCCGCAATGCAAACCTGGCTCTTCATTGTTGCTGTAACACCAGGTAGGAATCTTCGCTGTTATCCGTAGCAAGTGCATGGCGGTCGATCGCATCGACGACGGGGTGTCGTCGTTTTGATGTCAATTGCCGTTCGGGGCCCACGCCACTTGCCCGCCGAGGTTGGCTGTGTCATTTGTCGTAAACCACTATTACTGCATGGCTTACGTCTTAGATTGCAGCATTGCAAGCGGTGCCGCACCCTTTTGGCACGCACCTTGCTTTTTGGTCATTCCGTTAAGCTCGCCATGAGGTGGGCTAGGAAAGGGACCCACTAAGAAGCAAAGGGAAATGCCATGACCATTCACCGCACCTTGTTGGCAGCCTCCATGTTGATCCTGGGAGTTTTTGCTTCGGCCAATACGGCCAAGGCCGAGCACATCCACGATCTGGCCGAAGACCTGGAAGGCATGAGCCGGGCACTCGTTAGCGAATACCAAGCCCATTACCGTTACCTGCCGGAATACCGGCACCTGATGCACGACGCGATGCAAGTTGCCAAGTTGGCCAGCCATATTCACGATATGACCGATTACCGTGCCAGCCTGCGGCACATCCAACACGACTTGCATGAGTTGGACGACCTGTACCACCACATGGAGAACACGTTGGATCGCGTGGAGAGCTACCGCGGTTTTCGTCACGGCACGCGACATGTGCGAGGTTTGATGCACACGTTCCACGATACCCTGGAGCACCTGCAAGACGATGTGGCGGAGCTGACGGCTCCTCCGCGACCGGTTTACCCTGGCCCCGGCTTCCGCCAACCGCCGATAAGCCGCCCAGGCATACAGTTTCAGTTCCGTTTTCCCTTCGGCCGCTAACTTGGTTTTCTGAAATCTAGAGGCACGCCAGCAAGCTCCTCGCCCGGAATCGGGTGCGGGAGCTTGTGGCGTTTATAGAGCAACAATTCATATTACTTTTTGGTTAAAATGCCGTGAGTACTGGCGAAGAAAATTCAGGCAATTCACAGCCGGGCTTCATCTTCGGTTCAGGTAGCTGCAGGTAGACTTAGCGTCTTGTGAGGGATTTGAGGGTTGCTGAGTCGGACAATTGCAGGAATAATTGCAATAATTCGTCTCGAACTACGAATCTAGGAACAGATTGCGTACCCCCTAAATTAGGTCGCCCCCGGTATTTCCGGGCCCTGCCTGGCGGCCGTTCGAGAAGAGAGAGCCTGTAGATAGCACTAGTTATATCGCGCACGGCGTCGCGCTTAGCGATGCTTCGCACTTGGAGCTTCGCCCATGCCTCAACCGCATCTGGGAATTTGCCGGTTCGCGCCCATTTCGCGCGGCCCTGCCATCGACCGCACTGGCCGTGCCGTGCTTTTGCTGATCTCGCTGACATTCGTCGCGGCCGGTTGCAACAACTCTCCCCCACCGGCTCCGCCAGTGGTGCCAAAGATTCCGGCGGCTAAACTTCCCCCCGGCATATTGCCCGGATCGGGCCATGCCCGCATGTTGCACGAATTGGACCGCATCCAATCGGGCGAACGGCCCAATGTGTTTATCAAGGAAATTCAACACCGCCGCCAACTTGAAGAGCAGTTGGCCGGGTTGCCAGCCAATGCATCGGGTGCCGAACGGGTCAAGCTGCAAATGGACCTGGGCCAGTGCGAACTGGAACTAGGCCACGAGGCCGAAGCCTTGGAGTTCATGCAGGCCGCCCAAAAGACACTGAAAGACCTGGGGGTCTACATGCCTCCCCAAGAACAAGTTGCCATGCTTTACAAGCTGGGTGTGGCCTACTTGCGGCTGGGCGAAACCGAAAACTGCTGCTTGCGGCATACGCCCGAAAGCTGTTTCATGCCGATCCGCGGACAAGGCGTGCATACCAAGAAGCACGGTTCCACCGAGGCCGCACGCTGCTTTACCCAGTTGTTGGCAATGGAGCCCGAGGGGACGTCGTTTTTCGTGGCCGCCAAATGGCTGCTGAATGTGGCCCACATGACGCTGGGCCAATTCCCGGATGCCGTGCCGGAAAAATACCGCATTCCGCCGACGGTTTTTGAGAGCTCGGTCGAGTTTCCGCATTTCAACAATATCGCCAACGAGATGGGGCTGGAGACATTCGACCAGGCGGGCGGGTCGATCTCGGAGGACTTCGACAACGACGGCTACCTGGAGATTGTCACCAGCACCGAAAGCCCGTCCGAGTCGATGCGGCTGTACCGCCGCAATGCCGATGGAACTTTCAGCGAGAAAACCGCCCAGGCCATGCTCAAGGGCATCCGCGGCGGCCGCAACATGTGCCAGATCGACTACGACAACGACGGCGATTTCGATATCTACCTCAGCCGCGGAGGGTGGTGGGGACCAGACGGCATGCACCCCAACTCGTTGTTGCGCAACGAGGGGGACGGCACGTTTAGCGATGTGACTTATGAGTCCGGATTGGGTGAACGGCAGTTGCCCACTTCCACATCTTCCTGGGCCGATTTCGACAACGATGGCGATCTCGATCTGTTCGTCGCTAACGAGGCCATTCGCAATGGCCCGCCCAATCTGCGGGACATTGCTTGCGAACTATTTCGCAACAATGGCGATGGCACCTTTACCAACGTCGCCGCGACGGCGGGTGTGGAAAACTTTGGCTTCGCCAAGGGGGCGGCCTGGGGCGACTACAACGGCGACCGGCTGCCCGACCTGTACGTGGCTAACCATCAAGAGTCCAACCGCTTGTATCGCAACCTGGGCCAGGGCCGCTTCGAGGATGTAGCGTCTGATGCCCATGTTCGCGACCCTATTCAAGCGTTTCCCTGTTGGTTTTGGGACTACAACAACGACGGCAACTTGGACCTGATGGTCCATGCTTATCCAACTACGGTCGATCTGGTGGCATCGCACTACCTGGGGCTGCCCACCACTTGCGATGTCCCCAGCTTGTATCGGGGCGATGGCCAAGGCAATTTTGAGGACGTGGCGGAAGAGGTCGGCATCACCCGGCCCGACATGGTCATGGGCTGCAACTTTGGCGATCTGAATAACGACGGCTGGCTCGACTGTTATTTAGGGACCGGCCGGCCGGGCTATGACACGCTCGTTCCCAATGTGATGTACCTGAATCGAGGCGGAAAGCGGTTCGACGATGTCAGTTTCGCCGGCGGGTTTGCCAATCTGCAAAAAGGGCATGGTGTCTCCTTTGCCGACTTTGACCAGGATGGCGACCAAGATGTCTTTGAGCAGGTCGGCGGATCGTTCCTGGCCGACCGCTTTACCAACCTGATGTTTGAAAATCCCGGTTTTGGCAATCATTGGATCCAGATCGAACTGGTGGGGGTCGAATCCAACCGCTCCGGACAAGGGGCGAGAATCCGCGTGGAGGTGATCGAAAATGGCCAACCGCGCAGCATCTTCAAACACGTAACCACCGGCGGCAGCTTTGGCTGCAACCCTCACCGCCAACATATCGGGTTGGGGACCGCTGAAAAGATTGTGCGACTGGAAATAGAATGGCCAACCACCGGCCAAACGCAAGTTTTTGAGGATATTTCGGTCGACCGCGATTGCCGGGTGATCGAAGGGCACTCCGAGCTACTGGAACGAGACCTCCTACCTATCCCCTTCGTCCAAAACGCGGCTATGGCCCGCCAGCCAAATCCACCGCTGCGTTAGTACCCCGTTTCACACCCGTATCTTTTCCCTCCGACGTGGCTCTTGGCCATAGCCTGGGATCAAACCCCAAGCGGCCGATGCAAGGCCAAGCTTTTTTCATCGAGAATCTTGAATGCGTTCCTTGAGCAACCAATTCGGACTGATGATCGTATCAGCGTTAGCCGTGGGCGCGGTCTTTTACCTGCGCTTGCCAGTGCCCACCCAACCGGTTCCTGCGATCGTCGCGCGGCCGGCCGCCGACCACTATCCGTTTGAACTGGCGGAAGGCGTGCATGTTCTCGGGGATATTTCCGCCCCCACGGCCTCCGGTACGCCTTCGTCTGATTCGCTGGTCTACGCCATCGAGACGTCGCTTGGATTGGTTTTGGTCGATGCGGGCGGCGATGCCCACTGTGTCGGCTTGCGGCAACAGATGCAAGCCGCGGGGCTAAGCCCGACGAGCGTTGTGGCGATCCTGCTCACGCATTGCCATGTGGACCATATCATGGGTGCGGCCCGCTTGCGCGAAGTGAGCGGTGCCAAGATTTACGCGGGCCAGGCTGATGCCGCGGCAATTCAAGCCGGCAAACCGCTGGAAACAATTTACTCCGTCTTTCCACCGCCCCAAGGTGAAGTCTCGTCCTTGCCGGTCGATGTGGAAATCGGCCAGGACCGGCAACTGGTCTTTGGCGATACGACCATCCGTGCCATCGCCGCGCCGGGCCACACACCCGGCAGTCTGTGCTATATGCTTGCTACGCCCGGGCGTCCGCGGGTGTTGTTCGGCGGCGATACGCTGATGATGCCGGGGGGAGTCTTGGGAACTTACTCCACCTACTTGGCACCCAAGTTTGGGGGCGACCCATCGCAATTTCTGGCCACGTTGCGCAAGTTAAAAGTCTTGCCGGCACCCGACATCGTCGCGCCGGGCCACGCTGGCAACGACCGCTATTTGTCCGATTGCCACTACGACGACGTCCGCTGGCAGCGCGAGCTCGATGCGGGCGTTTCCGAGATGGCCGAGTTATGTGCCGAGCAGCTCGAGCGCGGCGCCAACTATCTGGATGAAACTCCCAAACAGTTGCTGCCAGGCCTGCATTACCTGGGAGCGGCCGGGCAACGGGGTGCCTATGTGTGGAGTACACTTAGAGGCTTGGTATTCTTTGATGCTCCTTCCGGAAAAGGAGATACGTGGCGGCGGCTTCTGGAAGATGCCGCCTTGCAATCGTATCGCTTTTCGGCCGTCGTGTTGACTTCCGACAACCCCGCGGCCTCCGCCGGATTGGACGAGTTACTTGCGATACAGGACTGCCCCGTCTTTGCCCCTCCACGTTCGTTGGACAAGTTGCGACTGCGGTTCCCGCTCGCGCATCTGCGCGAAGTGGCAGCGATTCCAGAGGCATTGCCAGAATTGAACTTGCAGGCCACGCTACTGGACGGCTTTCTCCACCAGCCCGCGGTCTATTGGTTTAGTGCCGCTGAAACCCCGGTGATTGTCACTGGCGACGTGTTGGTCAAGATTGACGACCCTACCTACCAGTCTGTCCACTTCAGTACCGAGGCCTTTCGCACGCTGGATGCGGGCCAATTGCCTTTGCCCGCTCCGCTACGAGAAATGCTGGGGCGGTTCGCGGCGGCTGACCAGTTCGACGGCGATTACATGCTGACTCTGCCGTTCGCCGATTCGCTAGTACCGATGGTCTGGCTGCCCGCTCAACCACTGCATGGACAAAACGCCAATCTGCGGGCGGGAGAATGGAATTCCATCATCGAACGCAATCGCGAACTCCTGCGACGCTGGCTTTACCTTCACAAGTCGTGAACCAAGCCGTCGGCTATCCCAACGGGATAAGCGGCCCTGGACCGTCCTATTGCCGTGACGGCTTGCAGCCGGTTTTCAGAGTTCCAGAATGAAATACCTGTCGCGCGGCGGCCCATCCACTTCGCCCGATATGCCGGGCGGCTTTCCGCTGGCTGGAGTGGCGTCTGCGCGGTACCTCGCGGTTTAAAGACCGTTGCGGCTTGCCCAAAGTCCCTGGCCGTTATCTTCGCCAAGGTCATCTATCGCTGGGAGCAGCAGTTTATCATCCGTTTGACGCTCCCCGCGCCCAGTCCTAAAATCAGCGATTCTGTCTGGCGGAATGATGCTGAAGTTCACGGCTTACTGGAAAGAGGATCATCATGGCGGAAGCTTCTGGCCAACTGAATACGGTCATGAAAGAGGACCGGTTGTTTCCCCCCACCGCCGAATTTTCGGGCCGTGCCCGCATCGGTTCGATGGCGGCTTACGAAGCGCTGTGGAATGAAGCCGCCGCCGATATCGAGGCCTTTTGGGGCAAGTTGGCCGCGGAGTTGCATTGGTTCAAACCGTTCGACAAGGTTCTGGAGTGGAACGAGCCGTTCGCCAGTTGGTTTGTGGGTGGACAGACCAATGTCTCTTACAACTGCCTCGATATCCACCTGGGGACGCCGCGGCAAAATAAGGCCGCGCTGATCTGGGAGGGCGAACCTTCTGGCGAGGTCAAGACTTACACCTACTTGCAATTGCATCGCGAGGTTTGCAAGTTTGCCAACGTCTTAAAGTCATTGGGTGTCAAACCGGGAGACGTGGTCAGCATCTACATGCCGATGGTGCCGGAACTCCCCATTGCCATGCTGGCCTGCGCCCGCGTGGGAGCGGTCCACTCGGTGATCTTTGGGGGATTTTCCAGCGAGGCGATCGCCGACCGCAACAACGACGCCAAAGCCAAGCTGATGATCACGGCCGACGCCGGCTGGCGGCGCGGTGCCCAGCTTCCCTTAAAAAACAACGTCGATGCGGCGCTGGCCAAGTCCCCCAGCGTCGAGCATTGCGTGGTGGTCCGCCGCTGCGGCAACGAAATTCACATGAAGCCAGGCCGCGACCATTGGTGGGACGACCTGATGCACGAAGCCTCGGCCGACTGCCCCGCCACGCCCCTCGATAGCGAAGCTCCGCTGTACATCCTGTATACCAGCGGCTCGACCGGCAAACCCAAGGGGATCAAACACACCACCGCCGGCTACAATTTGTACGTCAAAAAGACCATGGAATGGGTCTTCGACATTCGCGATGAAGATGTCTTTTGGTGTACGGCCGATTGCGGTTGGGTGACCGGCCATAGCTACATTGTGTACGGCCCCCTCTCCAACGGCACGACCGTGCTGATGTACGAGGGTGCTCCCAACTGGCCCGATGAAGGCCGTTTTTGGGACATGGTCGAACGGCACAAGGTAAGCATTTTCTACACGGCACCCACGGCCATTCGGGCGTTTATCAAATGGGGCGACCAGTGGGTTGATAAACACGACCTGGGCAGCTTGCGTTTACTGGGGACGGTGGGCGAGGGGATCAATCCGGAAGCCTGGATGTGGTACCACAAAAAGATCGGTGCCGAGCGCTGTCCCATCGTTGATACCTGGTGGCAAACGGAAACGGGCGGCATCATGATGAGCCCGCTGCCGGGTGCCATTCCAACTAAGCCGGGGAGTTGCACCATGCCGCTGCCGGGAATCGTGCCGGCGATTGTCAACGACGCCGGCGAACCGGTTCCCAAGGCTTGCGGTGGGTGGCTGACGATCACCAAGCCGTGGCCCGGTATGCTCCGGGGCATTTGGGGGGACGACGCCCGCTACCAAGAGACCTATTGGAGCAAAATCCCGCATGCTTATTTGTGCGGTGACAACGCCCGCCGCGACGCCGACGGCTACTACTGGATCATGGGCCGTATCGACGACGTCATTAATGTGTCGGGCCATCGCTTGAGCACAATTGAGGTCGAAAGCGCTTTGGTCAGCCATCCGCAAGTGGCCGAAGCCGCGGCCATTGGCCGGGCCGACGATCTCAAGGGTCAGGCCATTGTAGTCTTCGTATCGGTCAAGCAAGGCAAACCGGGCGAGGATCTCAAGAAAGAACTCAAGGCACACGTCCGCAAGGAGATCGGCGCGCTGGCCGTGCCGGATGATATCCGCTTTACCGCCTCGCTCCCCAAAACCCGCAGCGGCAAGATCATGCGGCGGCTGCTGCGCGATATCGCCGAGGGCAAAGAGAAGGTCGGCGACACCAGCACGCTGGAGGATTACAGCGTGCTGGCCAAACTGCGCACGGACGAGGATTAAGCCAAAGCCAGCGCGGAGACTTCATCGTCATCAGGCTGGGGCCATCGGCTGGGTGAAAACCTTGGTTTCCTGCTTCAGCCGCTTTGCGCTGCCGCCTTGGAAAGGCGGACAATGAGTTTTTCCAGCACGGTGCGCGGTGGCAGGCGGCTTTCGCCTTTGAGGGCCATGTCGGCATCGAGCAGCCAGCGATGAAGTTGACTGGCCCGGCGACGGCCGAGTTGCTTAAGTTGCGGCTCGGCCTTGGCGAGGACGAAGGTTTTCACACCGGCCTGTTCCAAGGCCTGCCGCACGCCAACGCGTTGCCCCTCGGCCTCGGCTTGTTCGACAATCCGCGCGGCCGAGGCAAACCGTTTGAGCGAGCTGGCCATTTGGGCCAACAGCCCGACCGGATTTTCGCCCCCCAGCAGTAAGCGGTCGAGTTGCGACAGGGCCGCCCGCGCGTCGCCAGAGACGGCGGCATCTAACATGTCCCAGGTGGTGCGGGCACGCCAGCCGCCAACCAGGTCGGCCACCAGTTCTGGCAAAATCACCTGGTCCGTGCCAGCCGAAACAGCCAGTTTGGCCAGTTCCTGGTCTAGCAGGCCCAGCTCTGGCCCGACCAAATCTACCAGAACCTCGGCCGCGGCAGGGTCAAGTTTGGCCCGATGGGTCCGTTGCGACCAAACGGCCAGCCACTTAAGCAGCGCTGCCCGAGCGGGAGCCTTGCAGTCAATTTGCAGGCCACAATCTGCCAGAGTTTTGTAGAGCCGGGTCGTCTTGGGCCAGGTGGAAACGACCAGCACCAATACGCCGCCGCCGCGCGGTCTGGCAACGTAGTCCTCTAACTCGGGCCTGTAGGCCGACACGAAATCGTCGGCATCATCAACGACCACTAGCCGCCGTCCACCGCCAAACAAGGCTACCGTTGAAAGTTCGTCAAAGACCTCGCGTGGGGCGGCCTGGCGTCCGTTGAAACGGGCCAACGAGAATTCACCGTCATCGCTGCCCAGCACCTCGCGGCGAAGTTCCGCCAATGCCAGCCGTTTCAGGAACGGATCGTCGCCAAACAGCACGCACACCGGATCTGCCGGGTATTTCTCCGGCTTGGCCAGAAAGGGCAGGGCTTCCAGAGTGGCGGGCACGGCGGGCCTTTGAACAGCGCGGAATTATGGCCAAGGTACGGTCTGAATTGCAAGCCGCATTATAGCGGCGGACAGCACAGGATAGCAGCCGCCACATCGGCCTCTATTCTTGCGGCGCATTGGGCGAGGCAACCACGTCTGGCAGAGGCTGTGCGGCGCGGGGGCTGGCGGCGTTAAAATCCTCGCCCATCAGGCTGGCCACGGTGGCGGCCACCTGGCCTTGCGTGACCGACACGTTCTGTCGAACGCCCAACGCCGGCGTGTCGGGACCAAGCAAGGCCATCCAAATCTGTTCCGACCCATCGACCTTTTCACCGTGATCGGTCCAATTGACGCGCGTGCCGCCGCGCCCGTGGTCGGTGGTAACAATCAATGAAGTCGCGTCTTTGTAGTCGGGTAGTTCTTGCAAGGTCTGCCATAGTTCGGCCAGAAAACGGTCGGCAAAATGGGCGGAATCCAGATACAAGTCGTAACGGCGTCCGTGCCCCCACTCGTCGGTCTCGCCCAGGCCGATGCAAAGCACCCGCGGCTTGTGCCGCAGCAGATGCTCGCGTGCGGCCTGGCAGGTGATGACGTCGAACACGTTGTCAGGCCAGTATCGAGGCAGCATCTCCATGAGGTCGTTGGTGGCCTGTTGCCGCGTGGATAGCGGCTCGTCCATAATTGGATTCCAGCCCGCATGGACTTTCAACCCGTTCTCACTCGAACGAAAGATAAACGGGAAGACATCCCATGTACAAAAGACGGCCACGCGGCCGTGCAGGGCCGGCCGGCTATCCAGAAACTCCAGCACCGACAGATTGGCGTTGTTTTGCTTGCCGTTGGAGTCAATCTGTTCGTCGCCAAATCCGCAAAAGATTTCGTTGTAGCCAGGGTAAGAAAACTTCTTGCCGTTGGTGCAAACGGCCAGAGACTGCTGCTGGGCATCGCCAAAGATTTGCCCCTGTTGGGCCACGGTATCCCAGATAAATGGCAACAAGGCCGCCCGCCTATCCTCGGCTGTGCTACGCAGGTAGCGGTTACGCAGACCGTCAATGTCTTTAACGCCGCCGGCCTCGCGGTCGATCAGCCCTTCCTCGGCTCCACCAAAAAACTCCTGCCAACGAAAGCCATCCAACGTGACGATCACAACGTTTCGCGTCTTTGTTGTCGGCGGACTGCCGGCGGATCGGTTGATGGGGGGTAGCAGTAAAGCCAGCGTGATTAGGAGCAACCGGCGCATCGTTTGGTTTCCTGGGTGCGGCAGAGGCGATGGAAACGGGTAATTCTAACGCGGTTCGCGGGCCGTTGCGCTGATAGGTCGGCACTGGAGTCGCCTCCTACCATTCACCTGAGCGGCTGCCCAATTGTTAAATGCTGCCTGCAAACTCGGTTAACAACGTAGCCAGGGGGCTGGGTTTGCCAGGTTGCTGCCTGGGCCTATAATCGGCTGGTGAAAGTTTTCACAAACTCCGCCGGCGACGGCTTGCCCGTCACCAGAGGAGCAGGAGCAAAAGTAAAATGAGCCAGAATGCCGCCATCCGCGTGGGCGCGGTCAATTACCTGAATACCAAGCCGCTGATTTATGAGTTTCCTCGGCTGGCCCCCCAAGCGGAGTTGATTCTCGATCTACCCAGCCGGCTGGCCGACGGGCTGGCGGCGGGGCGGTACGACGTGGCCCTCATTCCGTCGATTGAGTTCTTTCAAGATCCCGGCTACACGCTGATCTCGAACGCCTGTATTGGCTGCCGCGGGCCTGTACTCAGCGTCAAATTGTTTAGCCGCGTGCCACTGGATCGGATTCGCACGCTGGCGCTCGATGAAGGTTCGCGCACCAGCATCGCACTGGTTCGCATATTGCTTCGTGAGCGGTTTGGCTTGGAGCCGCAACTAGAGGGATTGCCGATCGGTTCCGCCTTGGACGACACCGCGGCCGACGCCGTGTTATTGATTGGCGATCGGGCCATCCATTCTCCGTTGGGCCGATTTGTGGACGTGTGGGATTTGGGGGACGAGTGGCGGCGCTGGGCGGGCTTGCCGTTTGTGTTTGCCGTGTGGGCAGCCCGCGTGGGAACCGATTTGCGTGGTGTTGATACGGCACTCTCGGCGGCCCGCGATTTAGGCGTGCAACATCTGCCCGAAATATCCCGTGCCGAGGCGGCCGTGCTCGGCCTGACGCAGCCAGAGTGCCTGGCATACTTGCGCGACAACTTGTACTTCCACCTCGGTCCCGATGAACTTCGCGGCCTGTCCCATTTTCAGCAACTAGCGGCCAAGTTGGGTCTAGCGCCGCTCGATGTCCCTTGTTTGGCGTAGTTTTCAATTTTCCGACCTCATCCTTTCGCCTTCAGCCTTTCCTCCCCATGCTCTCCTCCATCCTTGATCGCGCCGTTGCTGGCGAACGCCTGACACCGGACGACGGCTTGCGGCTGATGGAGTCGCACGACGTGACGGCGCTGGGCCGCGCGGCGGATGCCGTCACACGGCGTCTGCACCCAGAGGCGTATCGCACCTACAACATCGACCGCAACATCAACTACACCAATGTCTGCACGGCGGTCTGCGATTTTTGCGCCTTCTACCGCAAGCCCAAGCATGAAGAGGGCTACGTGCTGGATCGGCAAGTGTTGCTGCAAAAGATTCAAGAGACGGTAGACCTGGGGGGCGACCAAGTCTTGATGCAGGGGGGGCTGCACCCCGATTTCAAGCTCGACTGGTACGAGGAATTGCTGCACGACATCAAGGCCCGCTTTCCGCAAGTCAATGTCCACGGCTTTAGCCCGCCGGAGATTCACCACTTCACCAAGGTCAACAAGCTGCCGTTGCGAACTGTTCTGTCGCGGTTGAAAGAGGCCGGCCTGGGCAGCTTGCCCGGCGGCGGGGCCGAAATCCTGGTCGATCGCGTGCGAGCGGAGATCACCCGCGGCAAGGTGATGACGGACGATTGGCTCAATGTTTGCCGCGTCTGGCACGAGCTGGGAGGGATTGGCTCGGCCACGATGATGTTTGGGCATGTTGAAACGCTCGCCGAGCGGGTGGAGCACCTGGAGCGTCTGCGGCAATTGCAGGACGAAACGGGCGGCTTCAGCGCGTATATTTGCTGGACGTTTCAGCCGGAACATACCGACATGGCCCACATTTCGCCGGCGGGTTCTTTCGAGTATCTCAAGACGCTGGCCGTCAGCCGATTGTACCTGGATAACATTCGCAACGTGCAGTCGAGCTGGGTTACGCAGGGGCTGAAGATTGGCCAATTGTCGTTGCTGTACGGCTGCAACGACATGGGCAGCCTGATGATCGAGGAAAACGTGGTGGCAGCGGCCGGCACGGTGCATTACCTCACGCTCGAGGAAATCAAGGACGCTATTCGCGAGGCCGGCTACATCCCCCGCCGCCGCAACGTTTTCTATGAACTGGTCGATGCGGAGCCGTTAGCGGTGACTTGTTAGCCTTGCCATGTCGCCATAGGCTAAACGGCATGAACACGACTGAATCATCGCACGATACGGCTTTTGAATTGGCCGTCAGCAATATCCGTTTTGGCCGCGGCATCACCCGCGAGGTCGGCATGGACTTGGCCGATTTGGGGTTGAAACGCGTGATGGTCCTGGCGGACCCGACCATGGCGAAGCTAGAACCGGTAGCCGCCGTGCTGGAATCGCTCCGCCGCGAACGGGTCGATTTTGCCCTGTTCGATCGAGTTCGCGTGGAACCGACCGACAAGTCGATGTGGGAGGCCGTGGAGTTTGCCCGCGATGGCAACTTTGACGGCTTCGTGGCGGTCGGTGGCGGTTCGGCCATGGATACGGCCAAAGTCGCCGATTTGTTGGTGACATACCCCGCGCCGTTGATGAGCTACGTCAACGCGCCGCTAGGGGAGGCCCGGCCCGTCCCTGGTCCCCTGAAACCGTTGGTGGCCATTCCCACGACAGCCGGGACGGGCAGCGAGACGACCGGCACGGCCATCTTTGATCTTTCGGAATTGCACGTAAAGACTGGCATCGCCCATCGGCGTCTGAAGCCGATGTTGGGGATTGTCGATCCCGACAACACGGCTACCATGCCGCCGTTGGTGGCGGCCTCGACCGGGTTGGACGTGCTGTGCCACGCGCTGGAGTCGTACACGGCCATTCCCTTTGACACGCGGCCTCAGCCAGCCCGGCCCAATCTGCGGCCAGCATATCAAGGCCGCAACCCCATCAGCGATCTCTGGTCCGAGCGGGCGATACAACTCGTAGCCGATAATTTGCTGGCGGCCTGGCGCGATCCGGCCGATTTGCCAGCCCGCACTAACATGCTGCTGGCCAGCACGTATGCCGGCATTGGGTTTGGCAACGCGGGCGTTCATCTGCCGCACGGCATGTCGTACCCGGTCAGCGGCATGATCCACGGCCGGGCGAACGGCTATCGGCCGGCCGGCTATCCCACGGATGAACCGATGGTGCCGCATGGCATTTCGGTCTGCTTGAACGCTCCGGCCGTGTTTCGCTTTACGGGCACCGCCTGTCCCGAACGCCATTTGCACGGGGCCGAACTTTTGGGAGCCGATGTCGCCGGCCGTTCACTGCAAGAAGCCGGCGATGCACTGGCCGAGCGCTTCGTGCATTTCATGAAGCTGTTAGGGCTGCCCAACGGCCTGGCGGCCATTGGCTATACGGCCGCCGATTGCCCAGCGCTGGCGAAAGGAACGCTGCCGCAACACCGCGTGACCAAACTTTCGCCCCGGCCAGCCAGTGAGGCTGACCTGGTGCGGCTGTTTCAGGAGTCGCTGACGTTGTGGAGCTAAGGATTCGGTACGAAATAACTTCCCCGTTTGGCTCCCTCTCCCGGTACTCCGGGAGAGGGTTGGGGAGAGGGGGATGTGGCGAAATGGACGCCATCAGCCGGCCCTCACCCCGGCCCTCTCCCAAAGGGAGAGGGAGTTCGCATGAGGAAGTTTTTTCGTATCGGATCCTAAAGGTAGATGGTGGGTGAAGCTCACGCCATTTGCACGCCCTATCGTCTTGGGTTAGGCTCGTCGTCTGGTAAGGTCGAATGCCGGCCTGGTTCACTGTTCTGCTTGAGGAAACCTGGCATGTTGAACTTGCGTTTGTCCGCGTGGGCCGTGGCGTTCTTGGGAATTGTCGCCGGGACGGCCATGCTGGTCCGGCCTGGCCAGGCGGAGGATAAGGCCGTGGATACAACCGTTTACGAATTGCGAACCTATGTCTGCCACGAAGGCCGCTTGCCCGCGCTGCATGCCAGGTTTCGCGACCACACCATGAAGCTGTTTGAAAAGCACGGCATGAAGAATGGCATGTATTGGACCCCCACCGACGGCGAAGGTGCCAGCAATACGTTGATCTACGTGCTGGAACACAAGAGCCGCGAGGCCGCCACGAAATCGTGGGCCGGTTTCCGCGCGGATCCCGACTGGTTGGCCGTCAAGACCGAAACGGAAAAAGACGCCCCCATCGTGGCCAGTGTGACATCCGTATTCATGACGCCGACCGACTTTTCACCGGGGAGGTAGTCCCTTTCGTCGGTTAGCATGGACAAGGATTATCCACCGCCAGGTTCCGCCCGGCAGGCGGAACCTACGGCCGCACGATGCAGATGGCCACGGTCAGATAGATGACGATGCCCAGAAAGTCGATGATGCAGGCTACCATGGGGTTGCTCATCAAGGCCGGATCCCACCCCAGGCGGTGAAAAAGCAGCGGCAAAAGCGAACCGGTCAATGTGCCGCTGGTGACAACCAGAATGACGGTCAATGGCAGCACGAATGCTCCCGCGAGGTTCGGCGCGGCCGTCAGCGCTGCCAGGAAGCCAATCGACGCCAAGATTCCCCCCAGCAACAGGCCGGATAACAGTTCGCGCTTCACCACGCGAAACCAGTCCCGCAACGTGATATCGCCCGTGGATAAGGCGTTAATAATCAGCGCGGCGGACTGTCCGCCCGAGTTGCCGCCGGTGGATATCACCAAGGGGATAAAAAAGACGAGCCATGGCACCGCGGCCACGGTGGCTTCGTATCGCCCCAACGTCCAGGCTGTCCCGAGCGAGACAAAGAACAGCACCACTAGCCACAGCCCTCGTTTCCAGGTGAGGGACAACAGGGGCGTTTCCAAATAGCCCTCGCTCAACGGCTCAATGGCGGCGCTCCGCTGGGCGTCCTCGGTGGCCTCCTCGCGGACCACGTCCATCACGTCGTCGTAGGTTACAATCCCCACCAGGTGCCGCTCGTGATCGACCACCGGTATCGCCAGAAAGTCGTACTGGGCCATCTTGTTGGCGACTTCCTCCTGGTCGTCAATCACATCGACCTGCACCACGGCCCGCTCCATCAACGCGCCAATCCGCGCGTTGGGCTGGGCGAACACCAGCTCGCGTAGACTGATTAGCCCGCGCAGGTGGTCCCCTTCGTCAACCACGTACAGGTAGTAAATCGTCTCGTGGTCTTCCTTCTGCCGCCGCAATTCGTCTAGCGCCTGGTTGACGGTCCAGGCCTCGCTCAGCCGGGCAAACTGCGTGGTCATCATCGACCCCGCGGTCCCCTCCGGATAGGTGCTCAGCCGCAAGATGTTGCGGCGGTCCTCGGCCGGCAGCAGCGTCAAGATCTGGTCGCGAATCAACGGATCGACCCGCTCGAGAATATCGACGCGTTCGTCGGGGGCCAGGTCGATCACCAGGTGTACGATCTCGCCGCGATCCACCGTCTCAATCACCTGCACCTGCTTATCCAGGTCCAAGTAGCTGAAGATGTTGGCCCGCATGGCCGGGCTGGTATGCCGCAGCACCTCCCAACACTCCGCGGCGGTTAGCCCCTCCATGTATTCGGCGGTGCGCGCCGGGTGCAAAGCGGTGCAGAACTCTCCCAGCTCGGCCGCGTTTTGGTCGGCCAGCATCTCGCGAATTTCGGGCAGATACAGGGTGTTGG
>JBFWUW010000084.1:0-27497 GCA_050247075.1 Pirellulales bacterium
TGGCGAACTCGTTTCGCGAACCTGTATCGCAAGACAAGCGAGTCGCCTCGAAGGACTAAGGTGTACCACGTAAAAGCCATTCGCGCCAGCCTGTGCAGACTACCCAGCTATGCGCGCTGGCCTTGGGGGCTAACGCTTTCCGTGGAATTCGAGTCCGGAGGAAAGGACATGAAAGACGGCCGACAGCTTCTCCGCCAGACATTTGAGGTCAATGCATTGCCAGCGAGTTGAATGCGCATCGACAATTATACGAGGCTTAGTGAGAACCACGAATCAAACGAATAAGGATCCTACGATACGAGTTCTTCTAGTCGCTGCCCGTCCCGTTTTCCTCAAGCGTGTTTCCACTCAGGAGATTCATTTGTTTGATTCGTGGTTCTTCTCTTGGCGGGGCAGTACGATCCCTCGGTTCTCGGCCGCGACGCGCAATCCGGCCTGAGTATACGGCGTTTTTGGCGGTCTCGACCCTCCAAGATGGAACGCCGATTGTCGCCGTCGGAGACGGCTCCTACAGCCAAGCCACCCACGGCAACGAGGTGGCCCGCTATCGTTGCGTTATCTTCAAACGCCTGCTTCTCCGCAAACAGCCTTTCGCCCTGCTGGCCTGCATCTTACAATAAGAGATACCTTCCTTTGCCATTCCCGCCAGGCGTTTATCGCTTATTAAAGCGAGGATTTTTCGATGTTCTGTTCCATGTTTAGGCGTTGCTGGCCGTTCGTGGTTGGATGGGCGCTGACAGCCTGCTTGTCTTGGAATGGCCTGACGCAGGCCGCGGAGGTGACGGTCGATCCTCCGGTAGTACGGTTTGACGATGCCTTTGCCCGGCGGCAATTGCTGGTGGCGGCCGATGGGGCCGATGTCACGCACGCCAGCCAGTACAGCAGTAGCGACCCCAGCGTGGCGCAAGTTGACGACCAGGGGTACGTTACACCCATCGCGCCTGGCAAGGCGAGCATAACGATTGCACATGCCGGCGAGAAAGCCGCCGCCGCCATCGAAGTGCTGCCGTTCAATGCCGCTCGGCCGGTCGATTTTGCCAACGAGATCGAACCGATTTTGTCGCGGTTGGGTTGCAACTCCGGCGGTTGCCACGGCAAAGCCAGCGGCCAAAACGGATTCAAGCTGTCGCTGTTCGGTTTTGATACCACGTTCGATTTTCAAGCCATCGTTTCCGAGGCTCGCGGGCGGAGGGTCTTTCCGGCCGCGCCCGACCGCAGCCTGCTGCTAACCAAAGCCACGGGCCAGTCGCCCCACGGCGGCGGGCGTCGCCTCTCGGCAGACAGCGAGGCCTATCAGGTGCTGCGCCGCTGGATCACCCAGGGCATGCCCGCTTCCGCCCCTGACGCCCCGACCGTCGCCAAACTCCATATCACGCCGCAACAACGGTCGCTGACACCCGACGCCCTGCAACAACTGCGGGTGGAAGTGGAATACAGCGACGGCACGCGGCGGGATGTGACACGGCACGCCCAGTATGCCAGCAATTTGGATGTGGTGGCCAGCGTTGATGAACGCGGCCTGGTGACGTGCGGTCAAGACAGTGGCGAGGCCGCCATCATGGCCCGTTACATGGGGCAGGTGGCCGTGTTTCAGGCGTTGGTTCCCCATGCCGCGCCGTCCGGCCAGCCGGCTGCCGCCGATCAAGCTGCGCTCGACGCGGAATTGGCCAACTTTACCCAGGGGAGTTACATCGACCGTCTGGTGGCCGAGAAATGGCAGCGGTTGGGTTTGGCCCCTTCGCCCATCGCCGACGACGCCACTTATCAGCGCCGCGTCACGCTTGATCTGTGCGGGCGGCTGCCCAAGGTCGAGGAAGTTCGTGCTTTTCAAAGCGATTCCGCGGCCGACAAGCGGGAGCAATTGGTCGATCGCCTGCTGGCCACGCCCGACTATCCCACCTTCTTTGCCTTGCGGTGGGGCAGCATTCTGCGGAACTCCAATCTGGCCGGTTCAGAGCAGGCGGCTTATGCCTTTCACAATTGGATCAAGAACCAGGTGGCCGGCAACCGGCCTTACGATGAGTTCGTGCGGGGTGTCGTAGCGGCGGCGGGCGAATGGCAAGACGCTCCGGCCATCAACTGGTACTGGCAGATGCGGGATGACCAACTCCACCAGGTAACCGCCGATACGGCGCAAGTCTTCTTGGGGCTGCGGCTGCAATGCGCCCGTTGCCACCATCATCCCTACGAGCGCTGGAGCCAGGATGACTACTACGGCTTGTCGGGCTTCTTCACCCGACTGGGGCGGAAGAGCTTTGGCGAGCCGCCGCCCTATTTTTCCGCTCCCAACGTGACACTGGGGGAACGCCACCCGCGTACCGGACAATCGCCGGAGCCCAAGTACCTGGATGGCGACTACGTCAAGTTCACGCCCGAGGAAGACCCCCGCCATGCGCTGGTCGATTGGATGGTGCAGCCAGAGAACCCGTTTTTTGCCCGCACGTTGGTCAACCGCTTGTGGGGCCATTTCTTGGGCCGCGGGCTGGTCGATCCGGTGGACGACATGCGCGAGACTAACCCGCCCTCTAACCCGGCACTGCTTGATGCGTTGGCGCACGAGTTCACGGAACACAAGTTCGACGTGCGGCATGTCATCCGGCAAATCGTGCTCAGCCGCACTTATCAGTTGTCTTCCGAGCCGGCCCCCGGCAACCAGTTTGACCGGCAAAACCATGCCCGGTTCTACGCGCGGCGGATGATTGCCGAGGTAATGCTCGACTCGCTCGACCAGGCGTGCGGCACGCGCAGTGGTTTCAATGGCGTTTCGGCAAGTGCGCGGGCCATCGATCTGCCCCACGAGAACTTTGGCTCGTACTTCTTGGACACTTTCGACCGGCCGCGGCGCGTGACCGGTTGCGAGTGCGAGCGATCCGCGGGGGCCACCATTGGCCAGGTGCTGCTGCTGGCCAACTCGGACGAGGTCGAGAACAAGATCGCCGCTGGCGATGGCCGCGTGGCCCGGCTGCTGAAAGAGATGAAATCGCCCCCAGAAATCGTGGAAGAACTCTATCTGGCGACGTTTGGCCGCGCACCGACAGCCGTGGAATTGGACAAAGCCAGCGGCTACATCACGGACCAGCCCGACACCATGCGGCAGCAGGCGGTGGAAGACGTGCTTTGGTCGCTGCTCAATTCGCGGGAGTTTGCGTTCAACCATTAACGCAATTCTCGTCTTGGGGACTCTAGACCGTTCCCTACCGCACGGACTACCATAGCGGTTCGTTTGAAAACGGGAACGGGCCTCGGGCCGCTTGCAGGGACCATGCCGCATGTCGATTGATTCGCGAAGCCTCGTGGCCGACCTGGAGGCCAATATCTCGCAGGTTGTGCTGGGCAAGCCCGAGGTCGTGCGCTTTTGCGTGGTGGCCTTGCTGGCGGGCGAACATGTACTGCTGGAGGACGTGCCGGGCGTCGGCAAAACGCTGGTCGGCAAGGCTATTTCCCGCAGTGTCAGCGGACGCTTCTGCCGCATTCAGTTTACGCCCGACTTGCTTCCCAGCGACATTGTCGGCAGCAGCCTGTTTAATTCCAAGACGAACGAATTCACCTTTGCACCGGGTCCGATCTTCGCCAACATCGTGCTGGCTGACGAAATCAACCGTACCACGCCCCGTACGCAAAGCGCCCTGCTAGAGGCGATGAGCGACAGCCAGGTCTCGCTGGATGGCCAATCGCACAAGCTGCCGCGGCCGTTCATGGTCATTGCCACGCAAAACCCGTTTGAGTTCCACGGCACCTACCCGCTGCCCGAAAGCCAGCTCGACCGCTTCCTGCTGTGCGTGCGGATGGGCTACCCCGACCGCGAGGACGAAATCAACGTGCTGAGCAGCCACCGTCGTGGCGAGCCGGTCGATTCGCTTCAGCCCGTGCTGGAGGGCGAGCAAATCCTGGCCTTGCAAGAAGAAGTCCGTCAGATCAAGGTCGAGGAGTCGATCCAGCATTACCTGCTGGATATTGTCGATGCCACGCGGAACAGTGACGAGCTGCATGTGGGGGCCAGCACCCGCGGCGCGTTGCTGCTGCATCGGGCGGCCCAATCGCTGGCGCTGGTGGAAGGCCGCGAGTTTGTCGTTCCAGACGACATCAAACGGCTTTCCGTGCCGGTGCTGGCGCACCGCGTTATTCCCAAGTCGTTTCTGCAAGGGGCCACGCGGCAGTCGGTCGAGGCGCTGGTGCAACGGCTGGTGGACGGGGTCAAAACACCAAGTTAAACACTTGCTCCCATGCCCGTTCCCGACCGCATCAAAGCGTATCTGCCCGGCCGGGCCGAAATGGGCCTGGTGGCGGCGATTGTGGTGGTGCTGGCGGCGACGGCGCTGCTGGATACCCAGCACAATTACTGGTCTAACCCGCTGCCTAGCGCCAAGGACATTCTCCGCCAAAGCGTGATGCTGGGCATTTTTGCCCTGGGGGCGGCAATTGTCATCATCGCCGGCGGAATCGATCTTTCGGCCGGTTCCATGATTGCTTTTGGAGGATCGGTCTGCGCGGCGGTGGTGCATCTGTTGGCCAGAGACGCGTTGGAAGCGGGCCAGCCGATCGGCCCCGTGGTCATTGCCACGGCGATTGCCGCTGCGCTGCTGGCCGGTTTTTTGGTGGGCAGCCTGCATGCCTGGCTGATTACGGTCGTCGGGCTGCCCCCCTTTGTGGCCACGCTGGCCACTTTGGTCGGGCTGCGCAGCCTGGCGCGGATCATGATCGAGCAAATGACGGGCGGCTCCACGCAGTTGTACGTCAACGACGAGCAGTTCCGCGCCATCGGCACCAACCTGTTGTGGCCGGCGGTGCTGTTTGGATTGTTGGCCGTGGCGGCTTGGGTGTTTCTTTCCAAGACGGTGGCCGGCCGGCATCTTTACGCCGTGGGGGGAAACGAGCAAGCGGCCCGGCTGTCGGGCATCAAGACAGACAGCGTCAAGTGGCTGGCTTATTGCACCAGCAGCATGTTGGCCGCCCTGGCGGGTGTGTTGTATGTCAGCGATTTGGGAACGGCATCCCCGCAGACATTGGCCCGCGGTTACGAACTAAACGCCATTGCCGCGGCGGTGGTTGGCGGTTGCAGCCTGCAAGGGGGCGTGGGAACCATATCCGGCACGGTGCTGGGGGTATTGTTCTTGCGGATCGTGATCGACAGCGTGGCCAAGATCATCAAGAGCAACGCCGACACTTACGAAGGGCTGATCGTCGGGGCGGTGGTCGTGCTGGCCGTGGCCATCAACCAGTTGCGGCAAGCGGCCCGTCGCGGCAAGCGGTTTTTTCCGGGTGCCATGGGAGCGGTGGCCATCATCAACCTGTCCCTGCTGGCCGCGGCCGTGGCCGCCATCGTCAGTCGCACCAGCGGCGGTTCCGCCTCCACTGCTCCCGACGTACGCCCGCGGGCCGCGCTCGCCGGCCTGGCGGCGCTGGCCGCCTTGTCGCTGTTCAGCTACTGGGAACACCGCCGCAAATAGTTTGAGGGGGCCGTCGGAATCGGCGATGGTACGGTTTGGCTATTCCCCATGCTTCTCTCGATAAGCCGTTGTCATCTCGCGGCGGATGCGGCTGTAGAGTTGCGGTGTTAGCAGGCTGCCGTGGTCTTGGCCGGGGAGGATTTCTATCTCGGCGTCGCTGCCGAGTTCTTTCAGCGTGCCGGCCAGTTGCCGCACGGCCCCTTCCAGGTAGAAGGTGTCGAGTTCGCCGGTGATGATGTGCAGCTTGCCGGCCAGTCGCGGACCCAGCCGCGGCCAGTTTCTTTCCAGCTTGAGGCGGATGTCGTAAGCCTCCCAGGCTTTGATGACATCGGGGTGGACCGTGCCGGTGACGCGGTCCCAGGCCCGCAACGGCTGGCCGTCGTCGCCCAAGGGGCTAAAGACCGCTTCGAACGAACGAAGTTGCCCGCCGCGCCCCAGGGCGTCGTCCATCTTGCAAAAGGCGTCGTACCACAAGACGGGTGTCTCGCCCCGCCTGGCGATCGGCCGGCGCTGGCCGTCGGCGTCGGTGAACACGCTTTGCGGCGGGCTGGCGTACAGGTCGACCTGCTGCCAGTCGCGAAAATCGACCGGGTCGGGCGACAGGCTCCACACGCCCCCAAACGTTTCGGGATAAGCCACCTGCACCCACAGCGAGGCCCAACCCCCCGAACTATGCCCCATGACAAAGCGGGCCGTCGGCTGGGCCACCGTGCGAAACCGCTGGTCGATCAAGGGAATCAGTTCGCTAATCAGCGACTGGCCGCGCGGGCCGTTGGTGGGGCTGTCGGCAAAGACGTGGTGTCCCTGCTTGCAGTTGCCACTGAGCATGACCCGGATGAACTCGGTCTCCCCTTCGCCCGGTTCGGGCGGGCCGTCGGCATAGCGCAAGGCATCACGGTGCGTACCGCTGAAACCGGGAATGCTGTAAATCACCGGGTAGCTGCGCTGGGGATCGTCGTCGTAGCCCTTGGGCAGCACCACGCCGCAACGGTCGACAAATTCGCGGCCGTAAAAGTCTGACAGCAATTTGCTGATGAATTCCACCTCGCGGACGTACTGGCCCTCCTCAAATGGCTGCGCCGCCACGGTCTGGTCGAGCAACAGGGCCACCAGCGGGCCGTTGCCTGCGGCCTCTTCCGGTTGCTCGAACTCCACCACCTGGCTGTAGTAGTTGCCCACGCCCCGCGCCGGGTGTTGGCTGTAAATGTCGTGATCCAACACGGCCTGCACCCTGTATTTGCCGGGGGCCAGTTCCGATAACGGCCCCGGAAAACCGTCGGCGGCGTCA
The DNA here is from genome assembly GCA_050247075.1 of Pirellulales bacterium. Taxonomy (GTDB): domain Bacteria; phylum Planctomycetota; class Planctomycetia; order Pirellulales; family JBFWUW01; genus JBFWUW01. Next base: position 6,736 of record JBFWUW010000084.1, read on the forward strand.
TCCACACGCACTGTTCCGCCGGGCTGGCACCCTTTGATGTTCAACCCGGCAAACGGTTCGGGGTTGAACCAATTTGGCCCAAATCGCGGCTCTCCGCTGTCTTTCGTGGACAACATCACAAACAACCTTCCGCCGACAGCCTGCTGCGCTGCGTCTGGCGACAACGTCACATCGAACTCCACGGCATGCGTCAGGCGCGGGGCGGAACCAGCGGCCAACAAGCAGGCCAGCAGCACCCAGGCCAGCATACGGCGGAAGGACTTGCCCAAAGGCATAACGGTATCTCCAGAATGAATTCGGCCCGCAAAAAACGCCCCGTCAACGTGACTCGTACTTCTCCCAACGCTCTTGGACGCCCGGAATCAGCCGCGCGGCATTGGCATGGTAGACCTTGTGCAACACCTCGTCGGGCAGGCCAATGCCATAGATATTCCATAGCCCTTGCGGCGGAAAGGGGTTCTCGGCGTAGGGGAAGTATTCGTCCAGCGTCTCCAAGAACCGCCAGTGCGGGTAGAGCCGCTCGGCCGCGCGGGGACCGTCGGTGGCAAACAGAATCCGGTCGCTGTACTTGAGAAAGAACTCCCGCGCTGTGTACGGCTGCCGGCCCAATTCGGCGATGCGGGCCGCCAGATCAATGTGCAGATTGGGGTAGGCATCGAGCCATTGCGCCAGCGTCGCCAGGTCCTCGCCATCGTTACCAAAGTGGGCCGCGATGAATTGCGTTTGCGGATACTGGGCGATCACCTTGTTGCGGGCCAACAGCAACTCGTCGCGCGGCGGAAAGCCCGGCCCGTGAAAGCTCCACTCCGGGTGGCGGTGGAGTTCCTCCCAGCGTTCGTTGTGCTCGTCGATCGGCTCGAAGAAGGCACTGGGGTCGGCGGTGTGAATCAGCACGACCAGCCCCAACCGGCCGCAGGCCTCCCAAATGGGGTTCCATCGCGGATCGTCGATCTTGACCAGAGAGCCGTCTGGATTGCGGTAGCCCAGGCCGAACTGCTTGAAGATCTTTAGGCCGCTGGCACCGCGGCGGTGAACGTCTTCCAGCATCATCACCGTCCGCCGCGGAAAGTCGGGCCGGTGCATATCCCAGGTGCCGGGATCGTCCTCCTGGCCGTCCCCCCGCCAGTCGATGTTGGCGAAAATCACAAAGCGGTCGCGGTAGTCGGTCCACAAGTACCGCACATGCTCGTCGAACCGTTCGCCACTCTCGCCATCCAGGCTGACGCAGACGGCGATATTTTGCGCATCCATCAGCTTCACGAAATCGTGCAATTGGTCGGTGGAGTGCCGCAGGCGAATGCGGGGATGAACGTGCGTATCGACCACCGGAAATCGGGCCTTGGTCAACGGATGGGCCGCCACCTTGAGCGCCGGCCGAGGGCGAAAGTTTTCCAGCAACAACTGCCGGCCGTCGCGTCCATCCAGTTGGGGCTCTTCCGCGCGCAGCGGAATGGGGGGCCAGGCGGCCAGCCAGACGACCACGGCGATAAAAGCCAGCGCGCGGCTGAAATAGCGGTTTCGTTCGATACGCATGGAATCTTTCACGAGTAGCGGACAATGAACATGGAGGACGCACCGCGAGGGGAGTTTTACGCACAGGGGCACCAAGGAAGGACTCTCAAAAACTCTTCCCGTCGCGTACCTACGGCCTCTTTCTTGCGAAACACTATTGCGGCCTTGCGTGAGTCTTACCGGGCCTTCCGTTTTCACCAATGCCCCACCGCCACATGCTAACGGCTTCTCGCTGCGCGGTCATCCACATGTACTGAAACGGCTTTATCCATATCGGCCCAGCCTCCTCGCGATGGCCGATCTCGCAACAAACACGATGTCAAATCCGCGATGGCCCTGGCTGGCGGGCCGCTAGAAGAAGCCACCGCCGCCGCCACTGCCCGGCCCGCCGGAGCGGACGGGTTCGCTGCCCATATCATTCAAAAAATCCGTAATCTTTTTGTGGACGGACTCGCGCTGGCGGATGATCAGCCAGCCGTCAGGCAGGGACGTTAAACGCTCGACCGGATCGGCAACGGTCTGGCCGCCGCCGCCGACCTGATTTAGCGTCGAGGCTGGGCTTGTCGCGGGTTCCGCCTTGGCGGCTGGCGGCGGTGCCTCCGTGCCCCCTTCGTTGGTCCAGTGCTTGTTGGCACCGGGCCGCGTGCAAGCAATCCCCTCGATCGTCCCCTCGCCGCCAGCCCCTACCCAACTGGCAGGTTCAATCAGGCGGGTGATCACGTCCAACATCCGTTCAGGCGTCACGCCGTCCAGGCGATAGACCTTCAGGCTCACCTTGTCGGGCTTGGGTGGCTCGGCCGTTGGCGGGGGAAGTTTGCGCATGTCGGCTAGCAACCCTTCGATCCAAACGTGGACCCGCCGCGTCTGCGACACGACCAACAGGCCACCCAGGGCTTCGATCGTGCCCGGCCCCCCAACTTCGTCCCACGTTCTCTTGAATTCACCACCCGATGTCAACGCAAAGAGCAAGTCCTCTTGATCCTCGATCACACCGCTATCGAGGAGATCTACAATCGGGTAGACCTTGGTTTTCAAGGAGCTGTCGTGGACCTCGCGCGATGTAATCAGCAACACATCAGCATCTACGATCCAATCGAGTTCCAGCGGTGCCAGCAGCAAGTCGAGCGTGTCCTTTAGCTTGAGAGCCGGCCATTGAATGGTGACCGGTTCGTCGCCCCGTACGCCGCAGTCTTCCAATGCGCGTTCATCGAGGACGACATTGATGTGGAATTCGTCGGCCAATTGGGCTGCCACATCGCTCAATGGTTGGTCAACGGTGTGCATGTTCCACGGCTTTTCCAGGGCCTGGTGAATGGCTTCTTCCTTGGGCGGTTCAACAACCGGCTGGGCGGTTTTCAATCCTCTTGCGCGGCGCAAGTCGTCCAACAAGCGGGCGACTTGCTCGTGGACTTCTCGTGACTGTGAGAAAATAATGGTTGTCTTTCGGCATTCAATGCCACTTGGCCCGGTTCCTTCGTCCCAAGATTGCGGCTCAATCGTCGACATAATCACGTCGACGAGCGAGTCACATTGGATCCTTCGCTTGGCGGTCGGATCGAGCAGATCGGCCACGTCCTGGACTTTAGTCAATAGCTTCGAGTCCGCCGTTTCCTTGCTTGTAATGGCCAGCACTTCGTTTTGAATCGTCCAGGTCAGTTCCAATGGCTTCAAGATAAGGTTCAACGCCGAACGAAGTCGGACTCCACGCAGGTTGCACGTCACGCCGCAATCCTCCAGGCTCTTGTGGTCGATCCACATGGCCACACGATGCTTATCGCGGATGAAGTCCAGCACTTCCGACAACGGATTTTCGACGAATTCGAGATCGGTCGTCTCTTCCAATGCCTCCAGAATGGCCGCCTCGCCGGTACGCGGGACGGCCGGATCGGGTTCATCCCCCGCCGCCACGCGCGAACCGCTCAGCCCGAGCGAACCACAAGCCAACCCCAGCATGGTCACAACCGCCCACCTTGCCCGGCCAGAAATCGACGCGCGCAACATACCTTGCCTCCTCGTCAGAAAAGGAATGAACGGGCCACGGCCTGGCCGCCCGCGGTCAGCGGTGAAATGGTTCGCCCAGGGCGAAGGGGGCCAATCGTGACGGGCCGGGCGACGGTTCCGAACGCCGCCAGCAGCTATCGCCAAACTACTCCAGGCCGCGCCAATCCGCAACAAAGACGACACTATTCGATTCGAACTTCCGCGATAAGAACGGCTTAGCCTTCGCGGCGGTGTTCCGCCGGGCCGCCGCGATGGACCAGGTTGTGGGCCGTGTTGACCAGGCCAACGTGCGAAAAAGCCTGCGGGAAATTGCCCAGCAGCCGCCGGGCCGCCGGGTCATACTCCTCGGACAACAGGCCCACATCATTGCGAATCGCCAGCAGACGCTCGAACACCTGGCGGGCCTCGGCGTGCCGGCCTTGCAGGGCATAGTTATCCGCCAGCCAGAATGTGCAAGGCAGGAATGCCCCTTCCCCCGGCGGCAAGCCGTCGACGGTGTTGGCGGCGGCGTAGCGGGTCACAAAGCCATCGGCCAGCAAATGACGTTCAACGGCCTCAACCGTCCCCACCACCCGCGGGTCGTGGGCCGGCAGAAAGCCGACCTCAGCCATCATCAGCAGGCTGGCATCAAGTTCCCGCGAGCCATAGTACTGTACGAACGCGCCAAGTTCTTGGTCGAAACCCTGGTCGCAAACTTGCGCGTGGATGGTATTCCTCATTTTGCGCCAGCGGTCCACGGGACCCTCCAGCCCCAGTTGCTCGCAGTCCTTGACCGCCCGGTCAAAGGCCACCCAGGCCATCATCTTGGAATGAGTGAATTGCCGCCGTGGCCCGCGGATTTCCCAGATACCCTCGTCGGGCTGGTCCCAATGAGTTTCCAGAAAATCCAGCAACTCGCGCTCCACACGCCAGCCGTCACTGGATGTTTGCAGGCCCTGGCGTCGGGCTAGGTGCAGCGCGTCCATGACTTCGCCGAACACGTCAAGCTGAAATTGCTTGTGGGCGGCGTTGCCCACGCGCACCGGAGAGGATTTCTCGTAGCCGGGCAGCCAGTCCAACGTGAGTTCGGTCAGCCGGCGCTCGCCCGCCACGCCATAGACAATGTTGAGTTGCTCGGCCTTGCCGGCCACGGCCCGCAACAGCCACTCGCGCCAGGCGCGAGCTTCGCCGTGGTAGCCGGAAGACAAGAAGGCGTACAACGTAAATGTCGCGTCGCGGAGCCAGCAGAAGCGATAGTCCCAGTTGCGGACGCCGCCAATTTTCTCCGGCAGAGATGTCGTGGCAGCGGCGGCGATTCCGCCGGTTGGCGCGTAGGTTAGCGCCTTGAGCGTGATGAGCGAACGGACGACCGCCTCGCGCCACTCGCCCTGGTAGGTGCAGCGGGCGGACCACTCTCGCCACCAATCGGCCGTCTCGCGTACCGCGCGGGCCGCGTCTACCTTGGGCGGCGCGGGCTGATGAGAGGGGTGCCACGTCAGCACGAACGAACGCGATTCCCCCTCGGCCACCGTGAAATCGGCCAGCGTCTTGAAGTCGTGCCCATGCAGTTCGACATCGCTGCAAACGCGAACGATTTCCGGCCCGGCAATGGCGACAACGCCATCCTCTTGCCGACGAACCCACGGGACGAGTGAGCCGTAGTCGAAACGAAGGACGATCTCCGTCTTCATCCGCACCTGGCCGCGGCGTCCCACCACCCTCCGGACAATATCGGGATGGTCCGTGCGAACCGGCATGCAGTCGATCACGCTCACGCTGCCGCTGTTGGTTTCGTAGTCAGTCTCCAGGACCAGTGTTTTTTCCTGGTATCGGCGACGCGTTTGCACGACCGGGTCGGCGGGAGCCAGCAGCCAACGGCCGTGGCTTTCGTTTCCCAACAAAGCCGCAAAACACGCGCCTGAGTCAAACCGCGGCAGGCAGAGCCAGTCGATCGAACCGCCGAGCGAAACCAGCGCCGCCGTCTGGCAGTCGCCGATCATGGCATAGTCTTCGATCCGCATACGCAAGCTCTCGTGTTGTTGGCCGTGGCTGAAAACCGGTCATTTGGCAGCTCCCGGTTCCAACACTCAGTTTGCGCCAGCCAGGCAATCGTCGCCCGCTACCCGCAGCCGCCTGGAGCGCAGCAGCGTTCCTCCAACACCAGCCGCTGCGGCAGGTCGCCGGCGTAGACCCAGATCATCGCCATCGGCTGGTGCGTGCGGTTGATGAAGTAATGGCAGCGGCCGCGCGGGGCCAGTGCGGTGGCCAGGTCGCAGACGGTGTACTCGCGCCCCTCCACCACGCAAATGGCGGAACCCTGCACGATGGTGATCGACTCGTCAAAGTCGTGCAAATGGCACGGCAGGCGGGCACCCGGCGCAAACAGGCCGTAGCCGCCGCTGAGGCCCTGGGCACCCAGCTCGATATTGAAGTAGTCCTGAAACTTGGCGCCCGGCGATGGCTCGTACCAGGGAGTGGCGGCATGGCGGCTGATATGTTCCCGCCCAGGCTGGCCGGTGGAGCCGCCGGGCATGGCCCGCAAGGTAAAGGTGTTATCGACCAGCACCCGCGATGGTTCGTGCGAGTTCATCGCCGCATGCAGCACCGCGGGCTTGCCCGGTGAGGGATTAACCGCCGTGTGGGCCGCGCCGGCCGGAATATGGATGTTGTCCAGCGGCCGCAGCACATAGCGGCGGCCCTCGACATCGACCTGAATCTCACCCGAAATCACCGTGATGGCTTCGCCGTGCGGGTGGACATGATAAGGCAACTGTGCGCCGGGGGCAAAGTTGACGATGCCCGTCGTTAGCCCGCGGGCCTGGTTGTGTGATCCAACCAAGGGCTGAAAGATCACGCCCCGTTCCAGTTCCACGCGCCGCGCGGCCGCTCGCGACGTAACCACCTCGGGGCGGTCGGGCTTGATGTTATCGGGCCGGCGTGGGGCGGGTGCGGAGGCCACGCGCTCTGGCGTAAAGACCGGCGACAGCGACGGCTGCAACGGACGGTCTTGCCCGACCACATCGAGCGCGGCCGACAAGCCCCGCAGCACCAGGCCGCCGTCAATTCCCACGGCCAGCATGCGAAAGCCTTGTTCGCGGCGGGCCAGCAGGTTCTCGTGGCTGTTGCTGACCACGCCGCAGTTCTTGCCGTGGCGGCGGATGGTCTCTTTGATCGCCAGCAATTGGTCGGCCACGCCTGGCCCTTCCCATTGGCCGGGGTAGCCGGCCGTCGAGGAATAATCGGCCGGGCCAATGAACAAGATCTCCACGCCTGGCACCTGGCAAAGCTGTTCGATATTGCGGCCCGCGCGCACCGTTTCAATGATCGGCACGACCAGCACATGCTCGTTAGCTTCATCGACATGGTCGGTAAAGCAGCGGCCCCAGCAGGTGGCCCGCTCGGCACCGATGCCGCGCAGCCCGTCGGGTGGATAATGGGCAAAGGCCACGGCTTGCTGCAATTGCTCCACCGACTCGACCCACGGCACCACCACGCCATCGGCCCCAATATCGAGCGCCCGCTTGATGAGGCCGACATTCAGTTCGGCAATGCGGATCAACGCGACCGTTTCGCTGCGGACGGTCGCCCGCAGATGCTCGACGATTTCCTTCCAATCGAGATGGCCGTGCTCGGCGTCGATCACGACCCAATCCAGCCCCAATGCCACGGCCATTTCCGTCACCGTGGGGCTTTCCAACGTGACCCACAGCCCATAGCACGTTTCGTCGGCAGCCAGTTTGCGGCGTAGTCGTTGAATGGCGGGCGATTTCATGCGGCGGCTTTCGGCGGTGATAAAGGCGGAATCTATGGGTGGAGACTATGGTACAGCAGCCTGTCGATTCTGTCTGGCGAAGGGCATTGAGGCAAGCCGGGCCTTGCGGGCCGGATGGACGTTGTTGTTGGGCAAGAATGTCCGCGGCGGACATTGGAAGAAAGCGCAGGTACTGTACGCCGAAGGCGTTTCACAAGTCAGCCCAGCGGATTGTCATCTTGGCCAGGCTGTTGAAGCAGGCTTTGAGAGAACCACGAATCGAATGAATAGGGATCGGCCGGAACGGTTTCTCTAAGTTGCGGCTGGCCTATTTTTCGCCGGGCAGGCTCTCTGCGGGAACTTCATTCGTAGGAATCGTTCGATTCGTGGGCCTGCCCCAGACAAGGGCCGTGCGTCCCATTGGGCAATGCCGTAAAGCGGATTGTCGCCATCGAGAGACGGCTCCGACACACTGATCGGCCAAGAAGTCGCCTCCTGCATTCCCTACCTTCCCCGGTTGAGCAAGCTGCGCTGGTTGAGATAGTCGATCAAGATCTCGCCCATGTCGCGGCGGGTATCGACCAGGATCCGCTCGACGTTGTTGCGTTGGCAGAGGTCTTCAAAACGTCCGTTGAAGCGGGCCACCGCCGCCAGATAGGCCGCCCGCAGGTCGTCGGGCCGGGCCAAGAATTGCTCCGGCACTTCCAGCCCGACAAACTTGACCATGCCTTCCATGTCAAAGTGCAACTCATCGTGGTGCAGCACATGAAACAGGGCCACCTCGTGCTTCTGGTAGCGCAACCGGCCCAGGGCCGTTTCCAGTGCGTCCAGATCGGTGAAGAAGTCGCTGAATACCAGCACGATCTCGCGGCGCTTCATCCGCCCGGCCAGTTCGGCCAGGCATTCCGGCAGCCGCGTTTTTTGCACGGGCTCGATCTGGCCCAGGTGTTCGGTCATGCCGACGATTTGGGCCATGCTGTTGCTGGGCGAAAGAAAGCCCAGCACACGGTCGTCGAAGGTGGCCAGCGAAACCTTATCGCTCCGCCGGATGACGGCATGCCCCAGCATCGTCGCCATCCGCGCGGCGTACAGCAGCTTTTGCTCGGCATCCTCGCCGTAGCGCATCGAGGCACTCACATCCAGCACCAGGTGGCAGACCAGGTTGGTCTCCATCTCGTACTGTTTGATCACATACTTGTCGCGGGTGAAGTAGACCCGCCAGTCGATATGCTTGGGATCGTCCCCCCAGACATACTCACGATGCCCGGCAAACTCCACGGCAAAGCCCGACAACGGCGACTTGTGCGCCCCGGCCAGATTGCCAATCACCAGCCCTCGCGGCTCTACTTGGCGGTTGGCCAGCCGGTTGAGCACATCGGGATCGAGATAACGGGAAAGAATGCTGGTCATGGTGCCGCAACAGCCTTATGTTGAGGGTTGGCGGGGCTTGGAACACTCCGCCCATCGGAACAGAGGCCCTGGAGGTGTACCATGTACATGCTGGGAATGTGCGCGTGGGGGGTGGTTGTGCTGGGTGGTGCCCTGTGGCTGGTGGCGGGCGAGTTTAACCAGATCATACCACCGATCTGGAAGCGTTTCCGCCGCTATCGGCGATTCAGCATGGGTGCCATGCTGGAAACCATGACCATTCTGGGCGTAGCGATGGGGCTGTTGCGTTGGGCGGCGATCGAGGCCGAGACGGCATTCATTGTGGCCTGTGGCTAGCTGCTCGCATTGGTTGCAGCGGTGGCCATTGTGTTGCTGTGCGAATTTGTCGTGTTGGAAATGGCCGCGCTCTTTCGCCGGACAGGCGGAATGCGGGCAGCCCTCCCGGAGAGGCAACCGTGGCCCCCCGTTCGCAGCCAGCCGCCGTTGAACGCGACAGGCCGCGAACCGGCCCGAGTGGCGGCGGCCAGACGGATGAGGTTTGCGAGGCTGCCATAGCGAGGCATTGTGCTGCGCATGGACGTACCGCGGGGTACCGTCACTGCCCCTAACGAAATTGAACAGGCATCGTAAGGCGGGCGTTGCACTTCTTTGCGCGTTGCAAAGTGAATAGCGAAGAGCGGTTTCCAGTTCGATCTTATCCGTGCTATCCGCGGTTCCTTGGCCTGCGACCGGTCGCTTACTCTTCGCGCTTGGTTGCGGTCGCGCAATGCCGTTATGCCGCGATTGATGCACTTCTACGCCGCGGGCTTCTCGTATTTCTTGTCCGCCGGCACGGCTTCCATCAGCATTTCGATCAGCTTTTCGCTCCCTACGCCGGCGGCTTGCGCGGCGAAATTGCCGGCGATGCGGTGCCGCAGGGCGGGACGGGCCACCGCTTGCACGTCGCCCACGGTGGCGTGGTAGCGGCCGTAGAGCATGGCGCGGGCCTTGGCCGCCGTGACCAGGGTGAGCAGCCCGCGAGGCCCGGCGCCCCAACTGACCCAGCGTCCGACGAACTCCGGTGCCTCCGCCGTGCCGGGGCGCGTGGCCCGCACCAAGGCCCAGGCATAGCCCAGCACCTGGTCGCTGACCGGCACCTGCGTCACCAATTGCTGGATCTGTACGATCTCCTCGGCGGTCATGATCGGCGAGATTTGCCCCAACTGCCCGGCAGTGACGCGGCGGGCGATTTCCCACTCCTCGGCCCCGCTGGGGTAATCGACCTTGATGTACAACAAGAAGCGATCGAGCTGCGCCTCTGGCAGCGGGTACGTTCCTTCTTGCTCCAGCGGGTTCTGCGTGGCCAGCACGAAGAACGGGGCGGGCAGCCCGTGGACCTTGCCGCCGGCGCTGATCTGCCGTTCTTGCATGGCTTCCAGCATGGCGGCTTGGGTCTTGGGGGGCGTGCGGTTGACTTCGTCCGCCAGGATCATGTTGGCGAACAGCGGGCCGGGCAGAAACTTGTACTCGCGTCCGCCCGATTGCAGGTTCTCTTGGATTACCTCGGTGCCGGTCACGTCGCTGGGCATCAAGTCGGGCGTGAACTGGATTCGCTTGAACGACAGGTGCAGCGCCTGGGCCAGCGAACTGACCAGCAGCGTCTTGGCCAGGCCCGGCACGCCCTCCAACAGGGCATGCCCGCGGGCAAAGATGGCCACGAGCACCTGCTCGATCACATCGTTCTGGCCGACAATGACCTTCGAGAGTTCATCGCGCAGACGGTTGTAAGCTTGTTCACAGCGCTGGACAGCGGCAACGTCGGACATGGGGGATGAGGAAGGTAGGAGGTAGGAAAGCCAATGGCGGTCAGCTAACAGCCATCAGCCATCAGCTTCGTCATGAACACTGAAAACTGAACACCGAACACCAAACGCCGAACACTCTTAATCAATATTCTCAAAATACTTCTTCAACCGCTCCTCATACCCTGCTGGCGCGCGGCGTTGCGCTCCTGCCCTGATTGCTTTTCGCAGTTCGGGGGGCAGGCGGGCAAACCAGGGGTCTTCGCGGTTGGCCCTCTCGCGGGCTTGGGCGTCGTGGGGAGTCTCCGCCGTGCGACTGTCGTTGCCATCGGGAGCGCCCGGCGAGCGGGTAAGCTGCCCCTCTTGGGCTTCGGCATTGTCGTGCTCTTGTCCATCTTTCGAACTCCCCCCTTGGCCGCCCGACGCCGTCTGCCCCGGCTTGGCCTTGCCCGACTTGGCCGATTTGCCGGACTTGGAGGATTTCTTGGAGGAATTAGCCGTTTGTCCGCGGTCGTCCCCTTGGCCCTCCTTGGATCCCGGTTCGCCCGATTGAGAAGAGGATGGCTCTGACTTGGCTGATTGTGAACTCTTCGACCCGGCCTGCGCTGGCTTACCCTGGCCCGGCTGGCTGGAACCTGGTTTGCCTGGCTCGCCATTGCGGACGACTTGATCGTCTGGCCGCTGGGCCGCGCGGGCGGCGGCCAACTTTTGTTGTGCTTGCTTGCCGGCCATCATGTCGGCGGTAACTTCCGGCGATTGCGGCGAGAATCTGGTGCCCATCTCGCGGTTCGGCTGGCCAGAGGCGGGCGGATTTGCGCTCTCGCCAGGCTGGCTGGCTTTGCCTTTCGACTGGCCAGCGGCTAGCTGGCCTGGAGAAGCCGGATTACCTGGCTTGGCGGAATTGGGGTGAGCGGCGTCTTCTTGCCCAGCCGGGCCGTCATCCGGTTCGTTGCCGGCCTCTTCGCCGTTAGCCGCCTCCGCCAGGTTGGCCACCTCTGTATCGGGCGAAGGCTGGTTTGCCGTTGGCTCTTCTCCCAAGGTTGAAGCCAATTCCAACGCTTCGCGAATAGGCCGATTGGCGATCTCTTGCTGGCCGGCGACTTCCTCGGCACCTTGGCCCGCCGCGCGCTGCGCATCGGAGAAGCGTTCGGTAGCGGCGGCCAATTGTTCGGCGGCCGATGGTGCTGCATTAGGGTGTGGCGATGGAGGCCCGGCGGTTTCAGCAGGGTCTGTGTCAGCAGGCTCGCCGGCTCCTCCCCCATCGGTCGGCGGATTGTCTGGCGAGCCCTCCTCCTCCGGCATGTCGCCAGCGGCTTGCTGGGCCAGTTGTTCGCGCTGTTCGGCGATTTGTTCGACGGCGGCCCTTTGTTCGCTGGCCGATCGGGCGATGGCCTCGGCAATGGCTTCGTCACGGCGAATGCGATCCTCGCGAGCCGTTAGGTTGGCCAACGCCCGCTCCAAGGCACGATGGATGGGATCTGCAGCGTCCTCCTCGGCGGGTGCCGCCGCCGGTTGCTGGGCTGCCTGAGAGGCCGCCTCTTCCGCCGCATGCAAGGCAGCGGCAGCCGAGGCATCGACCGGCGCGGCTTGCTGGCCCAGTTCGTTGGCCAGGGCGGCGGTTTGTTCCATCCGCTGCGACTGCGCCTCGGCGATTTCCTGCCGCGCCCGGTCTAACTGCGCGGCGGCTTCGGCCAGCTTTTCGGCGACGGCTGCTTGCGAAGCGGCGGCTGCGGGATGGTCTCCTTCCGCCAGTTCCTCCGTGGCGGCGTGAGCCTGATCGGCGGCATCAGCCAATGTCTCGGCAGCGGCCGGAGCGGCTTCGGCGGCCATTTCGGAAGCCTCCTCGGCGGCTTGCTCGGCACGCTGCTGGGCCGCGGCGTCTGGCTCGCCCGCTGGCTCCGCTGCGGCTTGTTGCGATTCCTCCACGACCATTTCCGCGGCTTGCTGGAGGGCCGCCCTCGCCTGTTCGCGGGCCGTTTGTGCTTCGGCCGGATGGTCGTCCAGCGTCTGCCGGGCCGCTTCTTCCGCGGCGGCGGCCGCTTGGCGCAGAGCGTCCACCAGGGGATCTGCCTCGCTATCGGTCGAGGTGCCGTCCTCAGCGGGGGCGGCTTGCGGGCGGGTCTCGGCCGACTCCGCCGCTTGTGCGGCTTGCTCGGCCACTTGTTCTTGCATGGTCACGGCATCGAGGGGAGTGGCAGCCTGGCCAGCAGCCAGCTCTTCCGCAGCGCGATCGGCCGCGGCTTGCTGGTCGAGCGCCTGTTGAATTTGCTCGGCCAGTTCCGCGGCGGCGGCGGCGCGGGGACGGCCGGCGGCCCGCTGCTGTTCGGCGGCGGCTTGCCGGGTTTTGGCCGCGGCTTGCTCCAAGCCGGCCAAAGGCTCAGCCTCTGCCTCTGTCTGTTCTTCGACCGCCTGGGCGACCGCGGCCCGCACCGGTTCGACGGCCTCTCGTTGCTGCTGGGCCACCTGTTGCAGTTCGGCCGCGGTGCGTTGCATTTCTTGCCGCATCTGGTCGGCGGCAGCCGCCATCTGTTCCGCGGCGGCAGCCGCATGTTCCGCCGCTTCGGCCGCGGCGGGCTGAGACGCTTCTCCTGGTTCGGCAACGGCAGCGGCCAATTGTTCGGCGGCCGCTGCAGCCTGCTCCGCCGCGTCAGCGAGTGATTCGGCGGCATCGGCCGCCAATGGGACAGCGCCCTCGTTCAGCTTTTCGACGATGGCTTCTATGTCTTGCTGTTCGTCCAAAAGGCCTTCCGCCTGGGGTTGCGACAGGCCTTCCGCGGCGGCGGCCTGCTGGGCCTGTTGGGCGATCTCGCGCTCGGCGGCGGCGGCCCGCTCCAAGGCTTCGGCCGCGCGGGCTAGTTCGCCCAACTTGACCGCCAGCCCCCGGCGTTGGGCGTCGGCCAGGGCCGTGTCGATCTCCGACAAGGCGGCATCCAAGGCGTCCGCTGCGCTCTTGGCGGCGCGGGCCTGCTGCTCGGCGGTGGGCGGCGTATCGGGATTGGCCGTAGCCTTCATGCTTTCGGCGGCGGCGGCGGCCCGTTCAGCGGCTTCGGCCAGTTGCGTCTCCACGGTCGGCGGCAAGGCTTTGCCGTCGGGCACTTGGGCCAATTCGTCGGCTACCTGACGTTGCCGCTCGGCGGCTTGGGCGGGTTGCTGGCCTTGAAGTGCGGCTTGGGCTTCTTTTTGGCGGGTTTGCGCTGCCGCGGTTTCTTGCCGGGCTTGCTCCAGGTCTTGCACAAGCTGGGCGAATTGCTCGGCGCTGCGATTGTCCGACTCTAGCTCGCCAGCCGTTTGCAATTGTTGTTCGATCTCGGCCAGGCTGCCCAAGACCTTGCTCTGCTCCGAGACGGCCTCCGATGAGCGGGCATCGAAGAGTTCCGTGCGTGCCCGGTCGGACGAATGGAGCGCTTGCTCCAACATGGGACGCGCGCCGGGCGTTTTCTCTAGCCCCTGTGACAGCCGGCCCAGGTCGCGGCGAACCGCGGCTTGTTGCCCGGCCAATCGCGTGGCGGCGTCAGCGTCAGCCAGATCGGCCTTGCGGGTTTCTTGACGGATAGCCGCTTGCCGTTTGGCCAGTTCGCGAATCTGCTCCAACAACCCCTCTCGGTCAGACCCGATCAGCCCCTGCGTTTCCTCGACCTTGCTCAGCAGCAGCCGCAAACCGCGAAGGACTTGTTCTTGATGCTCAGCCGCGGCGGCAAACTCAGCCTCTTCCAGCGAGCGCCCGGCGTCGTCCAGTTCTTGCCCGACTTGGGCCGTCTTGAGAATCCGCAGGCCGTCGGTTGCGCCGGCACCCGCCTCGCCCCCCCAATCGCGAACTTCCGACAAAGACTCGACAAGCTGCAAGAACTGCGTCTTGACATCGCGTTGGTCCTCCACGGCGACCAGGGCGGCTTCAGCCTGTTGCTGCAAGGGCAGTTGGGGCAAGCCGGCGGTCTTATCGCGAGCGGAGGTCTCCAAGGCGATCAGCCGCTTGACCTGTACGCCCAGTTCGGCCATTTTCAGCCGCCGCAGCAGGTTTTGCCGCTCGATGGCCAGCCGCAGCACGACCTCGCGAATTTTGCCCCGGGCCGACACAAACAGCGTCTCGCGCTGTTGGCGGTCGGCGGCTTGGGCCTCCAGCAGAATCTCCACCACTTCCCGCATCTCGGCCTCGACCAGCCCGTCAATATTCTTGCGCATGCTCTGTACATCACGGTAGATCGGCATGTCTTGCAGGCCGTTCTCCGCCAGTTGCCGCAGTTGAATGTCGAGAATGCTCGACACCAATTCGCGGGTCAGTTCCCTGGCTTTCTGTTGGGCCTCTTGCTTGCGGCGCAGGGTTTGCTGGTCGAGCGATTGGGCGTGGGCGGATGAGGATGCCACTACCGCCAGGCAAATCAACGATGCCAGGGCGAGGATTTGGCGGCACCAGGCGGAAATTCGCGACGTGGCTGGAAACCTCTGTTCGCGGGCTGCCGGCATTGAACACGATGGGACGAGAAAGCTTGTGGTGTGGCCTGAATTCATTTTGCTTCTCCTATGCCCATTTGTCGCTGGATGACGGTGTCTATCTGGCGGGCGGCACGCTCGTCGGCTTCGACCATGCCGGCCAGCACTCCGCGCTGGTCGGTTACGTCCAAAAGCAATGCCTCGCTATAGGCTGTACGGCCGGGCGCGGCACCACGGTAATCGGTGGCTTCTAGAGTGATCTTCACCTGGTCCCCCTTGGCTAATTTCAGGCTGGCCAGATCCAAGGCAAAACTGCCTCGAGCCTTCGCTTGGGCCTGCCCTGGCAGGGCAACCTCCACGGAGTCTTCCTCCATCTGGCTGTTTCCCCCGCCACGCAACACTTGCCGCCGTACCTTTAGCTGGGCTACGCCGTAGTCGTCGGACGCTTCGTAGGCCAACCGTGGCCGGGCCGTCGGCAGCACTCGCCGCGTGACGATCTCGGCCTGCACCCGCGGGGGGCGGTCGGCCTTGATGCGGATGAAGCCGGTAATTGGCTGGTCGAGCCGCAAACCGTCTTCATCTTGAACCTGGATTCTATACGACAACGGCCCGCTGATGTTGCTGAAAGGGGTATCGCCGGCGGGTAAGCGCCATGTGCGGCGTGTATCATCAGCCGCTATTAGCGGGATCGACTCATCGCCGATTTCCACGGTGGCTTGCCGCAGCGGCTTGTTGGCGCAAGCCGCTTGCAGATCGACGCGCGAACCCTCCAACACGGAGAACTGACGGTAACCGTCCGACTTTTCCGAGGCAGCCGCAGCCGCGTAGTCCGGCGGAGTGCCGACCAGCGAAACATTAACGATCGGCAGTGGAATAGCCGTTACGCTGCGTGGATCGGTCCAGGCATCGCCCAGGTAAATCTGGAAAGCCACGCCATCCACCAGGCGCGGCAGGGCAGCGCGATACTCACTAGGGTTGTCCGCCGCGGGCAAAAGGTCGATGGTTGTCTCCAGGCCATCGGCCGCCGTGCGAAGGTCGATCCGTCCATGTTCCGGCAGTTCGCCAGCGGCGGAAATTGCGAAATTCAACGGTTGCCCCACTGGGCCGCGGATGTCGTCCGTATCAGCCAGCAAGAGCTGGCCAGCCACGTGGATGGCTTGAATCTTCGTCTGCGTGGGGTAATGCGCGCGGCCCAGCAACAGCCGGTTGAGGAAGGCTGCGGCATGTCCCGGCCAACAGGCGGCGAACAGCCCGACGGCCGCCAAGCCGGCGGCGGCCCAGCCCGCGCGGCGCAGCAAGGGACGGCGGTCAAAGCCTTGATCCACGCGAAGGTCATTGCCAAAGTCGGCCACGTAGTCCACCACCGCGGCTTTGAGCGCGGGCGAGCCAAAGTCGCGCCCGG
The DNA here is from genome assembly GCA_050247075.1 of Pirellulales bacterium. Classification (GTDB taxonomy): domain Bacteria; phylum Planctomycetota; class Planctomycetia; order Pirellulales; family JBFWUW01; genus JBFWUW01. The sequence goes on from JBFWUW010000084.1 coordinate 22,979, forward strand.
CGGGAGACTCAAACTGCAGCGCGGCGACCAGATCGCTATCAATATGCTGCTCGCGTTCGACGAGCAAGGCCATGTCCAGATCGCTCTCTTGCTGGCCTAACCACGGACGGGCGAACCGCCGATAAGCCCAAACCACCGCGGCGACTACCAGTAACAACGTAACCAGCCGTTGCGGGCGTCCCGGCTCGAACGACCAATCGACCAGCAGTACCGCGGCCAGAATGCCCAACACTGCCGCCGTCAGACCGCTGGCCGCCATGCCCCAGCGCATGCGCAACCGGCGGCGCCGCAGGTCGCCGAGCCGACTACGCAGCAGTGATAGTTTGCTCACGGCAGATTCACCCATTTCCGCCCCAGCCATTCTCCCAGCATCAACAACACCAACAGTAAAAAGCAAGGCCAAATCAGCCAGCGGTGAAAGGCGATAGGCGAAACGTCAATGCGTGTCTCGCTACGGCGCGACGGATTGAACTCGTCCACGAAGCGCGAAACGGTCTGAAGGTTGTAGTTTTTTCCACCCGTGGCCAAGGCCAGTTCGCGTTCCAGGGCGACGTTGCGGACGGCGCTGCGGCGCTCGATGGAAATGTTGGCCGCTTGAAAGCGAACCTCGTGCTGCTCGTTGGTGATGGGGTCTTGCACGCGGGCCAGGTATTCCCCCGGCGACAACAACGGCAGATGGGCCTCGAACAGACCCTCGCGCGTTTGAGGAACCGTCAGCGGCTGTACCCGCGGCTGCGTCTCGCCGGCGCGCGGCGGCAGGAACAGCTCACCCACGAGCTTGCGGTCGGGCAGTTTGTCCTCGGACAGCGGTTCAAAGTTGACATCGTAGGCTTCGACCGTCAACACGGCCTGGTCGTCGGCCTGGTATTGGGGACGGTCGGTGCGGACGACAAACCGTTTTTGCGCACCCGGCGCATGGCTTAGGCCCAAGCGGTGGATCATCTGGCCCCAAAACTGGCGGTAGTACAGTTCGCCGTATAGCCGCCGCAGCCGCCACGTTTCGTTGAAGGCCAGATAGACAACCTCGCCCCGTCCGTAACGCCGGACGGCAATCAGCGGTTGCGGCGTGCGGCCATCGACACACGTATCGGCGGGGTGAACCGCCAGTGCCGTTGCCAAAGGGTGCAGCCGGGCCGACGGCTGATACCAGGGGACATGCCCCAGGTTGTTCCAGGCTTTGGCGTTCTCAGCTTCGTCCAGCCCCAACCGCATGAAATCGACCAGCGCGGCGTCTGGGGCCAACCGCACGGCAAACTCGCTATCATCGCGGAGGCGGGCTTCGCGATCGACCACGACCGGCAGCATATCGGCCAACGGCGTCTCCGCCAGTTCGCCTGGCCCAAACCGCGAGCCCGACAAAATCACCAGCCCGCCGCCAAACGTGCTCACGAACTCGCGCGTCATGTCGCAAAACCGGGTACTCAGCGCGCTGGCCGGCATGTCGCCCAGAAAGATCACATCGTGCGTGAAGAACTCGCTGCGCGGCGGGGCCAGTGTCTCCAGAAACAGTTCGTTGGTTTGGCGGACCTTGGGATCGGCCGACCGCAAGTAGGTACGAAAGCCGCGCGTGCCAACCAGCTTGTCGCGATGAAAGACCTCTTTAATAAAGCGCCATTCCCAGGTCGGCTCGTACTCGACGTACATCAGCCGCAAGAAGTCGTCGCGAACACTGACCTCGCGCTCGGTACGATTGTTCTGTTCAACGATCTCTCCGGCCAGGGGTTCCACCTCGGCCGTGAGCACGAACTGCCCCGGTTCGTCGGGTGTATGCAAGAACTCCACCGGCACTGCGGGTCCGTCGAGCGTGACCGTTTTCTCTTGCAGTGCCAGTTGTTTGTCAGCGGCTACGCCCACATCGCTGAGTTTGCGGGCGTACAGGCGCACCGTGGCCGAACGGCCCTCCAGGCCGGTCTGGCGCAACGTGGCGACAATCACCGAGCGCTCCGCCTTTTTGAGCAGTGGCGAAACGCCCAGGTCGATGCTGATATCTTGCGCCGACTCTGGCCCCACGCCGACGGTAAAAATGGGTGCGCCCAAGCCGCTGGCCGAAGCCAACGGCGCGGTCCCCGAGTTCTGGTCGAAATCGCTAAACACGAGCACACCCGCCACGCGGCTGCCGGCATGCCGCCGCGACAGGTCGCCCAGCGCTGAACCGAGCGCTGTGACTGGGCCTTCCGCGGTAAGTTGCGTGGACAACTGCTGGCCCAAGGCACCGTGGGAAGAGCCGGACGAGGGAGCGTCGTCGATCTCCAATGCGCGTACGCCGTCGGGCCGATCGAACAGAAACGCCTTGAGACGGAACTTTTCGCTCAAGCGTGCCACCAGGTTCTCTTGTGGCTGGGCCAGCAGCTCCTTCACTTGGTCCGTGCGCGAAGCGGCAACTGGCGAAGCACCGTTGTCGTCTTCGATCAGCATGCTTTCCGTGCCGTCAAACAGCAGCCACAGCAATGGCTTGGGGCTGCTGGTGGCTTTCAGCACTAGGGTCGGTTCGGCCAGCAGCAGCAGGACCAGGCAGAGCAACACGGCCCGCATGATGGCTAGCGGCAGGCGATGCCGGCCCGACTGACGCCGGAAATAGAACCAGCCAGACAGCAGGGCCAGCGCGGCGCATGCGGCTACCACCCAGCCTGGATGTTGGTGTGCCCAAGGGGCGGCCAGCGAGACATCCACCCGCTCGACCGATTGCAGTTCGTCTTGGGCAAATAGTTTGCCGATCCAAGTAGGGGCCGTCATGTTTCCACCTCTTGTGGCATGGGGGCGGCCGGCTCGGGCGAGGCCGCGCGGGCATGACGGAGTGGCAACGCACCATTGGCGTTGCCGGTTGAAGCTTGCCGGCTGTAGGCCAGCAGGGCCATTTCCAGCAGCAGGCAGCCCAGCAGGGCGGCCAACAGCCAGCGCCACAGGCCTTCTCCGCGAACCTGTAAACCGGCCAGATTGATCGCTTCGCCCGGCGCTGTCCAGCGGAAGCTGCTACTATCGGCCACGCGTTCTTGCCAGCCTTCACGGTCGAGCGCCGCCAGTTGCGACTCTGGTTCCGGCCCATTCACGGCCAGGGGAACTTCCCACAGCTTTTCCTCGACCGCTTCGGACGTAGCGGTCTCCGGACGACGGGCCGCCAGACGATAAATGCCGCGCTGCGAGGCATTACGAACGTAGACGCCAAACTGGCCATTCTCCAACGCTTCGACCAATAGCGGCTCCTCCAGGTCGGAGTTGGGCCGGCCGACGCTGATCGCGGCGCGGCGGTCCTCCGGCTCGATCGGCAACACCACTGGTTCACTGGAAGACAAATTGCGCCGCGGCAGCGTACTGGCCAACGCGCGGCGAAACCATTGGTCGAACAGTAACACGGCGTTGGTCTTGGTGAGCGTGTTCCAGTCGGACTGCACGGCGGTCGAACAAAACAGAATCCGGCCCTGGCCCAAATCGCGCTCGACCAGAAACGGCAATTTGTTGGTGAACGCGGCCAACACTCTCGGCCGCATGAGGCGGGCATTTTCCTCAACCGGTTGGGTGGCCGTGGCGGCCAGCGTGCCTCCGGCCCAACGCAGCCACTGGGGTTGAATCTCTTCACGGCGGCGGTCGTCGGCCTGGCGCTGCGCCTTTTGTTCGTCGGTCATGGCACCTTTGGCCTCAGCCTCGCTCCAGCGCACTCGGCGTTCGTCGGACTCGGCCAGAAATTGCCGGTCTTGTTCAAGCCGCTGCCGGTCACCGGCCAACAATTGCTCCGCGACTTCATCGCTGGCGTTGGCCGCCGCAGTTTTGAAGAAATAGGGCAATTGATACAGGTCGGCCAGTTCATCGCGAGGCACATTGGCCAGTTGAAAAAGGTCGTGCGACATCGAATCGAACGACAAGAAGAAGGGCCGCAGCTCGCCGGCGGTTTCGTCGGGCGTGCGGCCCACCAGGTCGCTCCCCAGTGGCGTGGGCAAAATTCCCGCTCCGTCCAGCCAGGCTGCGTCGTTCCAGGCGGCGGGGTTGAAGCCGGCGCCAGTCGCAATCAGCAATTGGCCCCCTTGCAAAACGTACTCACGAAGCAGCGGCACGGCGGTCCCTGGCGCGTCCACGCCAGCCACCACCACCAGCCGCGCGTCGGCTAGCATCTCGCGATCGAGCTGGTCGATCCGCGCGCGACGGATCTGCACCAGTTGCCGCCCCGACTCGCCACGGGCCGTCACCGGCGCCAGCAGTCGCCGCAGGCGGAATGTCTCGCCATACTCGTTGCGTTGGGGCGATTCCTCGTCGCCATATTGATCGACAAACACCACCGGCAGCGTGGCGACCACCGGCACGACAAGCGCGCGTCGGTCGTCGGCTGGCAAACGGTCGGGTGTGATCGTTGCTTCAACCGCTGCAAATGCAGCCTGACCGCTTTCTGGCGGCGAATCAAAGCGGTGCGTAAAGGCCACCTCGCGCGTTTGGCCCGGCTCCAGATCGACGCTACGGCTGCCAACCTCGCTGCCGTCGATGGCCAGGCTGTCGAGCACGTTGGGGCGAGTACGTATTCCCTCGTGCCGCA
>JBFWUW010000085.1:0-26879 GCA_050247075.1 Pirellulales bacterium
TGGCTCGCGAGCCGTGGAGGACTTTGACCGATACCGCGGCCGCCCGATGCCTGGCGGGCTGGGCTTGGCGCGCAGTGGACGACAATGGCCGGATGCCGTAACTTCGCATCTCGACCCACGTTGCGGCCTTGTCGGCGGCGTTGTTCTTAGTCTTTGGCGTAGATGGCGTCGTTTGGGTTGCCCGCGCGTGGAATGGAACTCCCGAATCAAACGGAGCCACTACCGGCCGCCGAGTGCATTGGACGGTACGGCCACGGCACCGTAAAATCGAAGTGTTCCTTCGTCAACGGCTACACGCCGGCAATCAACGAGATGGTGAGCGATATGCCAGGCACCGTCGCCAGCCAGGCCCGACAGATTTACGAATCGCGATTGCGCGAGTCTCTCGAACGTTCTCACAAAGACCAGTTCGTGGCCATCGAGCCGGTCTCCGGCGACTATTTCTTGGGCGCGACCTTGAGTGAAGCCATCGGTGCCGCCCGTGCCAGGCATCCCGACCGGCTGGCGCACGCTCTGCGCGTGGGGCATCGCGCGGCAGTGCATTTTGGGTTGCACATTCGATGATTGGCAAGGTCGACCAAAGCGGCCGCTCGCTTCTCAGCATCGTGGTACGCACGGCGGAGGGGTCCGCGCCGTTGGACGTATGGGTCGATACGGGATTCACCGGTGAACTTGTACTTCCGCGGCCGCTCATCGACCAGTTGCGGCTCGTCAAATCCGGATCGGTCGATGCGATCCTTGCCGACGGTTCGCAAATTGAACTAAGCACGTTCACCTGCGTTATCGAGTGGTTTGGAGGCGAACGGCAGCTAGAAGTTATCGCGAACGAAGGCGACTTTCCATTGCTGGGCGTCGGGCTGTTGCTTGGGAAGGAACTGCGCGTCGACTACCGAAATCTCAAGCTATCGTTGGACCCGGTGGCAAGAATCGGTGCCTAGTGCTTGGAACAGGGTGACTAGAACACGGCGAAAGCCAACATCACTGGTCGGCAGGGTGGAGCGATCTGGCGGAGCCGATTGGCTAGCGAGCCGTGGAGGACTTTGGCCGATACCACGGCCGAGAGATGCCGGGCGGGCTGGGCTTGCCTCGCGGTGGACGATAATGGCTGGGTTTCGTAACATCGCTTTCAGAAACACGTTGCGGCAGAAACGTAGCAGTTGTGGCCGCGCGGTTCAATGATGGAAGACCGTCGGGGTTGTCTTTCTTGCGATTAACGAATGGGCTTCCCCACGCGTGGGCTGACTTATTGTGCCCTGATAGGCTTGCGGTGAATGTCGTACATATCGAAATCTTTGTGGTTCCAAAATGCTTCCAATCCGATGCGTTGATAGACTTCGACCTCGTCTCCGTAGATCGGATAGAACTGCGAAAAGCGGACCTTGTACCTTTCGAGTTGCACGCTGGCGGCATCATCGTCAAGAATGCTTTGGGCGAACACAAAGAACCCATTCATCGCGCTGTCGGCCGCTATTGGTACACCCGTCGTGAACACGTCGCCGTACTTAAACGCCTTTTCCGTGCGAAACATTGCAACGAATGTCGCGTCAGAAAATGACCAATCCAAACTCGTTGAATTCACCGAGACAATCATTTCAGGTCGGGATAGTTTCCAAGCCGCAAAGTTGCAAAGGCTTAAACCATAAGTGACGCCGGTGACCATGCCAGGTTCTGGAATGTCGTGATAGGCGAACACGGCGACCGGCGGCCCGCCATCGTCCGCATTGGCCTTATGGATGGCATCTTCATTCCCAAACACGGAATGAAGATGCTCGATGAAGGTTTCGGCATCACTGGGCATCGGGTGATGAATCTAAAGACGTTGGTCGATTGTAGGCTGATCCATGCATCAGCAATCAGCCGAGTAGGATGGAAGATCAACTCCGCTGGGCCTTCCCGATGGTCAGACCTAGCCACCCGCCATCCGTGCCACCGTCGATTGCCTGCTACTGACAACTAATAACCGGCAACTTCCGCTCTTACTTCCCCGGCCCGTCTTCCTCTGGTGAGACGGCCGCGAACCAGCCGATCATCATTTCCTCCCAGGTTTGGTCGCCCCAGCGGACGGTGTCGGATGAGTCGGGGTTGGCCAGGTTTTCGTCCGAGTTGTCGAAATGGGCCGTGCAGCGCAGCCAGGTCCCCTTGGGCATCAGCTTGGGTTCGGCCAGTTCGTACCGCAGTTGCCAGTTGAAGTCGTACTTGGGGACATCGAGCAAGATCTCGCGCTGGCCGCCGGGGTATTCGGCCTCGAAGCGGAACGACTTGCCGCGGAGGTGCATGTGGGGCGTAAGGTTGACGATCAGCGTATCGCGCGAAAAGCGGTACTTCGATTTGACCTCGTGGTTGTTGTCGCCCGGCGGAATTTCTAGCGACAAGTTGGCCGCCATGCCGCCGCGAACCTGCCGCTTGATGGTCTGGGGGTCGGCATAGACAAAGCCCACGCTGCTGCGGTCTTTTTGTTCCACGCCGTTGGGCGTGTAGTGCATCTGAAACACGATCTTGGACCCGGCCGGCACGAACATGCCGATGCCGTCGGAAAATTCCGTCGGCGGCAGGCCCGGCGCGTAGCCGATGGCCCCCGCGCGAATCCGCAGCTCGCGGTTGGTTTCGCCCGGCGGCATGATGAAGGCCAGAATGTGATGCACCACGGAGCGGGCGTCGGGGCGGGCCTCGGCCTTCGTCACCCATTTGTCCTCGGTAAAACCGGGATCGACCGTGAAGAACTGGTACTTGACGACGCCCTCTGCCGGCACGGTGTACGGTTCGTCGGCGATGTAAAACACGTCGTCGGGCTGGCCAATCCGCCAGCCTTCCGCGAATTGCCGCGGCTGGGGAAGTTGCGATTTGTCCCCCTCGGGCTGGCCGTTGCGGACCCACGTTTCGATCAGTTGCAATTCCTCGTCCGAGAGCGAGGCATCGTTGGAAAAATGCCCATATTGCGGGCTGGCGGGCCAAGGGGGCATGCGGCGCTGCGCGGTGACTTCCACGATGGTCTCGCCCCAGCCGATGACATCGGAGTATTGCTCTAGCGGAAACGGCGCGACTTCTCCCTGCCGATGGCACTCCACGCAGCGCTTTTGAAACAGCCGCGAGATCTGGTTCGACCAGGTCACCTCGCCGTGCGGTTCTACCTGGGCCACGCGGCCAATGTGGCAGCCGGGTGCCTGGGTGACGGGCGTGGAGACTTCTTGGCCGGCCAGCAGTTGGTCGAGGGCAATCGCCAGATCGCGGCGCTGCGGTTCGTTGCGCTGCGAACCGACCAAAAACTGGTCGTCCACCCGACCCCAGTAGCGGACCACGCGGTCGGCGTCCAGGACGAAAACCTCCGGCGTCCGCACGGCCCCCACCGCATCGGCCAGGGCGTTGCCCGCGTCTTTCAGCAGGGGGAATTGCACGCCATGCAGCCGGGCATAGGCTTCTATCTCGGTCGGCAAATCTTGCTGGTTGGAGTTGATGCCCAGAAAGGCCACGCCCTTGTCGGCGTATTCCTCGGCCAGTTTTTGCAACCGTGGGCCATAGGCTTTGGCCAGGGGGCATTCCGTCCCCAAGAAGGCCAGCACGACGATTTTCTTATCGCCCAGCGAACTGAGCTGATGCTCTTGCCCGCGAAAATCGCGCAGCGAAAAGTCTTGCACCTTGTGGCCAAGCGGCGAATTCTTACCGGCCGCCGCGCCAGGCGCGGCCACGGCCACATACGCCAGGCAACCAAAGGCCAGGCAGCCAAGCGCCGCCGCAGCCAACCATTTTGTACCGGCGGAACGAACCATGTTCTGCATCCCATGCAACATCGGGCTTTCTCCCTCGAACGGTGCGAATCGCCTGTCGGTAAATTGCGGAAACGGCGAACGCGCGAATGATTGCGTCGCGCGTGCCTGCTTTATGATACCCGCCCGCAGCCGATTAAGTTTCGCATGGATGGCCGCCGGCGTCTATTGGCACGGTGCTAACATGGTGCCGGCCAGAGGGTTGGGGAATGGTTGGCAATCTGGTGTGGCTCAGCTTCGGTCGGTTGGCTGTACGCCGCAGGCGTTCCACAACCCAGCCCAGGGTCGCAAGCGAAAGCGAGCGCACCCTGGGTCGCACCCCCGCGCGAACCGTTTTCAACCCTGAAGGGGTTGCACAATTATTGCGGTGGCGCTGCATCGTCGTCGCGCGAAATGGCCGATCCTCCCAGGGCGCTTGTGAAACCCCTGCGAGGTTTATGACGTTGTTTTGGCGGTACCGTACCCAGGGTGCGAGGGTGCGGTCCGATACAGTCGTTGTGAATGTCCCTGAAGGGGACAGGGAACCGCAATGCTCGTTCCCGTGGCCCTTCAGGCCACACAACGGAATATCTCGGCGGCTGACCCTGGGTTTCGTGGCGTTGCCACTCAACCCAGGGCTAGAATCCTTCAGCCCTTCAGGCTGAGATCATCGAAGCCACCATGACCTGTTTGTTCAGGCCACGCTAAACCCTATCAGCCCGTGGAATTCCTCAACAGGTTGGTATCAAGCCAGAATCTCTTTCACCACCCGCCCGTGGACGTCGGTCAGGCGGTAGTCGCGGCCTTGAAAGCGGTAGGTCAGCCGTTCGTGGTCTAGCCCTAACTGGTGCAGCAGTGTGGCGTTGAGATCGTGAACGTGGACCGGGTCGCGGACGACGTTGTAGCAAAAGTCGTCGGTCTGGCCGTGGACGATGCCCGGCTGAATGCCGCCGCCAGCCAGCCACATGGTAAAGCACGCGCCGTGGTGGTCGCGGCCGTAGTTGGCCGCTTCCAGCTTGCCCTGGCTATAAGTAGTGCGGCCAAACTCTCCCCCCAAGACCACCAGCGTATCGTCCAGCAGGCCCCGTTGCTTCAGGTCGGCGATGAGGGCGGCGGCCGGCTGATCGACATCGCGGCACTGCAGCCGCAAGTCGCTGGGCAGGTTGTAGTGCTGGTCCCAGCCGCGATGATAAAGCTGAATGAACCGCACGCCCCGCTCGGCCATCCGCCGCGCCAGCAGGCAGTTGGCGGCAAACGTGCCGGGCTGGGCCGCTTGCGGGCCGTAGGCATCCAACGTGGCTTGGCTCTCATCGCGCAGATCGGTCAGTTCGGGAACGGAACTCTGCATCCGAAAGGCCATCTCGTACTGGGCGATGCGGGTGGAAATCTCCGGATCGCCCTGGCGGGCCAGTTGCAGACGGTTCAGGCCGGCAATCACATCAAGCTGGTCGCGGCGGGTGGCCTCGCTAATACCGGGGCTGTTGGACAGGTACAACACGCGGTCGCCCCCGCCGCGAAAGGCCACCCCTTGATGGTTCGACGGCAAAAAACCCGACCCCCATAGCCGGGCATACAGGGGATCGGCGGGACGGGCGGCGCTGCCGCGCGAGATTAACACCACAAAGGCGGGCAGGTTTTCGTTGCCGCTTCCCAGCCCGTAACTGGCCCAGGCACCAAAACTGGGCCGGCCCGGCTGCTGGTGGCCGGTCTGCAACAGCGTTACCGCCGGATCATGGTTGATGGCCTCGGTGTGCATCGAGCGGATGAGGCACAAATCGTCGATCATGCCCGCGGTGTGCGGCAACAATTCCGAGACGTAGGTGCCGCTTTGGCCGTGTTGTGAGAACTTGAAAATGGACGATGTGACCGGCAGCGATTTCTGGCCGCTGGTCATACCGGTCAGCCGTTGCTCTCCCCGCACGCTGGCGGGAAGTTCTTGGCCATGCTGTTCCTTCAAGCCTGGTTTGTGGTCCAGCGTATCCAACTGCGATGGCCCGCCATGCATGAACAGGTAGATCACCCGCCTGGCGACGGGCCGAAAGTGCGTCCTCTCGGCCGCTGTCGCACCGCATTGTGAAAGAGCGGCCAGCGCGAGACTTCCCAGGCTTAAGCCTCCTTGGTGCAGGAAGGCCCGGCGATGCAAGGGCATGTTGGTTGCTGGAGAGTCGTTCATTGTCTCGTTATCGCTTCGTCCAGGTTGAGCAAGGTATGCGCCAGTACGGTCCAAGCCGCCAGTTCGGCGGTATTCAACCGCTCATCTCGCGGTGCCAGGCCAGCGGCCAGCAACTCCTCGACCGCCGTGGGATCGTCGGCAAACCGCTGCCGCTGCCGCCGCAACAAGGCCAGCAGCAGATCGGCCTCGTCGGCTAGCACGGGGCGAGACAGCAACTGGCGGCACAAGCGATGCAAGCGCTGGGTGTCGTCCTCAGGTTCGGCCAGCGTGTTGGCGGCCAACACCCGCGCGGCTTCGATGTAGGTCTCATCGTTGAGCAGCAACAAGGCTTGCAGCGGAGTATTGGTGCGCGGCCGGCGGAGCGTGCATTTCTCGCGGGTGGGACCATCCAACAGCAGCAGCGCGGGGGGCGGAGCCTGCCGCTTGACAAAGGTGTACAGGCTGCGCCGCCAGCGGCCGTCGTCCTGGTCGGGTTCGTAGCTGGCCTCGGCATTGTACGAGACCTCTTCCCACAACCCCGGCGGCTGGTACGGCTTGACGCTCGGCCCGCCCAACCGGGGCACCAACAAGCCCGACGCCGCCAGCGCCTGGTCGCGAATCATCTCCATCGGCAAGCGAAAGCTTGGCCCGCGGGCCAGCCAGAGATTGTCGGGGTCGATGACTTCGCCCTGCTGCAAAGCGTATCGCGAATCTTGCCGATACGTTTGCGACGTGACGATTAGCCGCAACAGCCGTTTGACATTCCAGCCGTTGTCGCGAAACTCGGCCGCCAGATAGTCCAACAGTTCGGGATGGGTCGGCGGCTCTCCCTGGGTGCCAAAGTCGTTGACCGTGCGGACCAGCCCCTCGCCAAAACATTGCCGCCACAAGCGGTTGGCCGCCACTCTGGCGGTGAGCGGGTTGTCCGCCGCCACCAGCCATTGGGCAAAACCGAGCCGGTTGCGAGGGGCGTTTGCCGGCCAAGGTGACAAGGCCGCCGGCACCGCCGGTTGAACCGGTGCGCCCGGCTTGTCGTACTGGCCGCGGTCTAAAATGTGTGTTGGCCGCGGCGGAGAAAGCTCATCCATAACCAATGCCAGGGGGATGGCATCGCGCAATTGCTGCACGGCTCGCGAGATCTGGCGGACGGCATCGCGGGCTTGCCGCGTTTCCGGTGGACAGGCCGTGTCGATGTAATCGTCGAGTAGCAACTCGGCCTGGTTGGCGCTGCGCTGGTCGGCGGCGATCTCCAGAACGCCCCGCAGGCGTTCGCCCCGATACCAACCAGCCGCCTCCGCGGGCGAAATGGCAGCCGCCAAAATTCGCGGTTCGTCCAGCAGGCCGTAGTAGCCCAGGCCCTCATCGCGGCGGCCGATGCGCAACGGCTGGCTGGTATGAATCGTTCCGCTGAGCGCGTCGCGGCGGATATCGACGGCGGCCGGCTGGCCGTCGATGTACAGCAACAGCCCGGCGGCTTGCCGCGAACCATCATACGCCACCACCAGTTGGTGCCACTGCTGGCTGGAGACCGCATGGCGGGTGACGAGTTCAACGGCATTCGTCCCCCATTGGTGGACGAGATTGACGGTACACCGCCCTTTTTGCCATAAGACCTCCAGGCCGCGTCGGTCCCCCTCCGGTTCGATCTTGGAGAGAAGGCAACCCAGCGAACTATCGGGAGCCAGCCACAGCCCGATGGTCCAGGGACCATCGGCCGAGAAGCTGGGGGGTTGGAACTCCAGATGTTGCGTTGCATCGAACTTGCCGGCCTGCCCGCGAATGCCGGGGGAGGTTTGAATTGTCGTGCCGATTCGGCGCGGAGCTTCGTTCGTGAGAGACTCTTCCGCCGGCGAGTCGAAAGTTTCGTGCAGCAGGGCGTCGCCGGGCAATGGTGGCAGGCTGCTTAGCACGTCGTCCTCGCGAGCCGCTAGTTCAGCCGCCGCAGTTTCCTTGAGGGGAGCGAACTTGCTGGCCGCTTCGGCCGCGGCCGTGGAGGATTCGGCCAATTGCCGCTGCTGTTCCGGGGAGGGGACGGAGATTCGCGGCGGAGCGTTGCTCCCCAACAACAAGCCTTGTTCTGGCACGTTGTTGAAGAAGGCGAAGAGCTGGTAATACTCGCGCTGCGAGATGGGGTCGTACTTGTGGCCGTGGCATTGGGCACAGCCGACGGTCAGCCCTAGCCAGGCCGCCGTGGTCGTCTCCACGCGGTCCACCACGTACTCCACCCGGTACTCTTCGTCGATGATGCCCGTTTCATCGTTCGACATGTGATTGCGGTTGAAGCCGGTGGCAATTCGCTGGGCCGTCGTGGCGCCGGGCAGCAGGTCGCCGGCTAACTGTTCGACCGTGAACTGGTCGAACGGCATGTTGGCGTTGAAGGCGGCGATCACCCAGTCGCGCCACAGCCACATCTGCCGCGGCTTGTCGCCAAAGTAGCCGTCGGTATCGGCATAGCGGGCCGCGTCGAGCCAATCGACGGCCATCCGCTCGCCAAAGTGGGGCGAAGCCAACAGCCGATCGACCGCTTGCTGGTAGCTTTCGCTCCCTTCCTGGCACCGCCGCAAGTCGTCGGGCGTGGGGGGGAGCCCGGTCAGATCAAAGCTGACCCTGCGCAGCAAGGTGGCCGGGTCGGCCTCCGGGGAAAAGCCTAGCCCCCGTTGTTGCAGGCGGGCCACCACGAAGGAATCGATGGGGTTGGCGATGGCAGGCTCCCGCTCTTGTGGCGAGAGAGCCGGGACCGCCGGTGAGACGATCGGCTCGAAGGACCAATGCCGCTGGTAGTTGGCTCCTTGGGCAATCCATTGGCGCAAGGTGTCGATTTCGGTTTCCGTCAGCCGCCGCGGGGCGTCGGGCGGCGGCATTTGCAGGGCCTGGTCGTGGCTGGAAATCCGCGACAGTAGTTCGCTTTGGTCTGGCTGGCCAGGAACAATGGCTGTCGCTCCCGACTCGGCCGGCAGCAAGGCTGGCGCACGGGCATCGAGCCGCAAGCCGGCCTGCCGCGCCCGTTCGTCGGGACCGTGGCAGCGCCAGCAATGTTCGCTCAGAATGGGCCGCACATCCCTATTGAACGCCATCGGTTCCTCGGCCGCCAAAATTGCAACCCCGGCCATGGAACAGGCTAGCGCCAGAAAAGCCATCCGGACTAAGCTGGAAACAATCAGCACGGCGGCACGGCGTTGTCTTCGGCAAGTGGGCATACGGCAGGCGGGACGCCAGGCATCCTGGCGGAGGGGGGAACGGGTTGCCCCATGACGCAAGCCGCGAAATCATGCAATCCAAGATTTTGCGCAACAGCCAGTATAAGCTGGGAACAGTGCCGACGGGTACCGCGGGGAAGTGGCGTTGATGCGGTCATTCTAGCGGTTTTTCCCGGTGCTCACTGTCGAAGGGGACGGTGACCGCCTACAATTTGCGTAGAGGGCAAAATATTGTCGCGGCGGTTTTGCGCTTTCCAGCGGCGACACCCATTCCTGGCAGGTCAGCCAAACGGCTGAATGATCGTGAACGATAAACGCCTCATCTGGGGAATCATGCTGGCCGTGGCGGCCTGGGGTGCATACCACGCGATTGGCTCGGTCTGGAACTACGAAAACCACAACCCCTGGCGGGGCGTAATGGTATTGGGCTGCGTGCTGGCCTTTATCGGCTTTTGGCTGCTGATGCTAAGCAGCCGCAAGCGGCGGTTGCAAGGCAGGGCATCGCCCCGCGATGCCGGGGATGTTTGACACCGTCTGGCGGAGTCTCATTCAACCAAGTGTCACGTAGGGTGTGGTCCAAATTAACTTGCCGATGTGGAGTGCTGAAAAACGCGGATTGGTACGCAGTTTCTCCACGGGGATAGCCCCGGCAGGGGCGGCAGTTAATAGCCTCGGGCGTGAGCCCGAGGTGGACGGCCCACAACAAACCGTCGTCACCCCCGGCAGGGGCGGCAGTCGGCATAGCGACGCAACTATCGCCCCTGCCGGGGCTAACGACCCCGTAAGAACACCGCTACCTGGGGCTTACGCCCCCAGGCTATTGACTGCCGCCCCGACCGGGGCTGTTGGTTGCCGAAGTGCCGGGTCCGTGGGGACCGTTTGAAATCGGTCAGCGGTTCAGAGCCAATTCCTTCGCGGATTGCCAGCCGATATCCCCCGCCCGGCCCGTTTCGGCTCCCCCGGCCCGGCCCAATCGTCTATGCTTTTAGCAGGCGGAGAATTGTGGAACGGTGGCCGTGCGGATCATGCCGGGCGTCCCCGCCGCCGTGGACGGATCGACCCTTTACACACCAACTGCCATGAACCGCAACCAGACGATCCCCTTGGCCCGGACGGCCCCGCGTGCCGTTGATTCCAGCGATGTGGCCGGGCTGTCGATCGGCGATTATCTCATTCGCCGGCTGCAAGATTACGGCCTGACCGATATTTTTGGCATCCCGGGCGACTACGTGCTGAGCTTCTACAGCATGTTGGAGCATAGCCCCATCAACGTGGTTAATTGCACCCGCGAGGACTGCGCCGGCTTTGCCGCCGATGCTTACGCCCGCGTGCATGGCATGGGGGCGGTCTGCGTCACCTATTGCGTGGGGGGGCTGAGCCTGTGCAACTCCATTGCCGGGGCCTATGCCGAGAAGTCGCCGGTGGTCGTCATCAGCGGCTCGCCCGGCGTGGGGGAGCGGTTCAACAACCCGCTGCTGCATCATCGCGTGCGCGATTTCCGCACGCAGTTGGAAGTCTTCGAGAAGCTGTGCATCGCCGGGACGGAACTTTCCGACCCTACAATCGCCTTTCGCGAAATCGACCGCGTGCTGGAGGCGGCCGCCCGCTACAAGCGGCCGGTCTATATTGAACTGCCGCGCGACATGACCAAAGTGGTGCCGGGCGTACCGCACGAATACGTGCCGCCAGCCGAGCCGCAAAGCGACCCCGACGCCCTGGCCGAGGCCGTGGCCGAGGCGGCCCGGCGGATTTCCGCCAGCCAGCGTCCGGTGATTTTGGCCGGCGTGGAGATTCACCGTTTTGGCCTGCAAGACAAACTGCTGGCCCTGGCCGAGGGGAGCCAGCTTCCCATCACCACCACCATGCTGGGCAAAAGCGTGATCAGCGAGGTCCACCCGCTGTTCGTCGGCCTGTACGAAGGGGCCATGGGGCGCGAGGAAGTCACGCAATTCGTCGAGGAGAGCGACTGCGTGATCTTGATTGGCACGTTCATGACCGATATCAACCTGGGCATCTACACGGCCAATCTCGACCCCGGCAATTGCATCTACGCCACCAGCGAGCAACTGCGGATTCAGCATCACCACTATCATGGCGTTGTATTGGGGGACTTTTTGGACGGCCTGAGCGCCGCCCGTCCCACGCCGCCCGTTCGCCCGCTGCCTCCGCAGCCCGACCCCGACGAGTACCAGCTTGATGCCGACGCCCCCTGCACCATTACGCGGGTGATGGCCCGCCTGAACGAGTCTTTGGACAGCGACACGATCGTGGTGGCCGACGTGGGAGATGCCTTGTTCGCGGCCACGGAATTAACCGTGCGGCAGCGGACGGAGTTCATCAGCCCGGCGTATTACACCTCGATGGGTTTTGGCGTGCCGGCGGCGGTAGGGGCCAAGGCCGCCCGGCCCGATCTGCGGGCCGTGGTGATCGTGGGGGATGGCGGTTTTCAGATGACTGGCATGGAACTCTCCACGGCCATCCGCCAGAAACACAATACCATCGTGCTGGTGCTGGACAACAAGGGCTACGGCACCGAGCGGCTGCTGCATCCGGGTGATTTCAACGACATCCAATCGTGGCAATTTCATAAACTGCCAGAAGTGCTGGGTGGCGGCGTGGGACACGAGGTCCGCACGGAAGGCGAGTTCGACGCCGCCTTGCGCACCGCCTGGGAAGACGCCAGCCAGATGCACCTGATTCAAATCCACCTGCCGCTGGACGACCACAGCAAGGCCCTCAACCGCCTGGCGGAAAAGCTCAGCAAGCGGGTGTGAGCGGGGGAGTATAATAGCCGCAGAATCGGCCCGAAATAATTCCCGATTTGGGAATGGTGGCACCAGAACCGTGCAGCCCGGCGCAAATTAGTCGCGTCCCCCAGCGCCTACCGGGGCTATCGCTTGGTAATTCGACGGCTGCCGTTACATCAAGTCGCGGCTGCCGGCACCTTGACACAACCCTCCAACCAGTTCGGCGGTTTTTTGCCATGCTCCCAGGCACGCTCGATGATACCGATTGGTCCGCCTTGACGGTTGCGCGGCGGGTCAAGCATCTGGAGATCGAGGGCTATGTGGTCTTGCCGGATGTTTTGTCTCCCCAGCAGGTGACGGCGATTCGCGCGGAATTGGACAGGCTGCCGACGGTGGGGACCGATTACAGCGAGAACCAGCGGGGCTGTTCCGACGTGCAATGGACCGACTCGCCCGCCACGATCGACGCCATCGCTCAGCCGCGGATGGTGGAGTTTTTGGAAACGCTGTTTGGCGACGAACTGGTTTGCACGTCGTGCGTCTTTGCCCTGTCGCGGCCGGGGCATCCTGGCATCGCCATTCATACCGACGCCCAACCTTACGGCTCGAAAATCTTTGGCCTGCAAGCCAGCGCGCCGCGACTGGTAAGGGTGTTGTACTACCTGGACGACCTCACGCCCGACCGTTCGCCGTTGCTGGTTCTGCCCCATTCGCACTTGTCGCTGCACGCCGACAACAACCCCTACAAGCGATACCTGTCCCACCCGGAAGCCAAAATGATCTGCTGCCCGGCGGGGACGGCGGCCATTATCAACCAGTCGTTGTTTCACGCCAACTACCCCAACACCAGCCCGCACGACCGCCGCCTGCTGGCCATTGCCTATCGGCCCGCCTGGGCACCGCCAATCGCGGCGGTCCCTGACTGGCCGGCGGAAAAGGTCGCCCGGCTGCCGCCCCATGTGCGGCGGTTGTTCAAGAGCCTGAACACGGGCAACTTTGATTTTGACGTCCCCAACCGGCCCGCCAACATGCCCACCACGGCACCCGGCATCAACCCCAGTCGCTGGGATGTGTAGAACGATTTCGATTGCTACCGAACGGGTATTTGCCATGCAAAGTTTGCTATTGGTTGTGACGGCCATCGCCGTGCTGGGCCTCTCTGCGGCGCGCGGCGACGATTGGCCCCATTGGCGCGGGCCGGATCGCAACGATCATTCGCCCGAGGATTCTGGCTTTAGCGCCGGCCATTGGCCGCTGGGCGATGCCGATTGGAACGCCAGCCTGGGGATCGGTTCGGCCTCGCCGATTGTGGTCGGGGACCGGCTCTACACGTTGGGTTGGCACGAGGGACGCGAGCATGTCGTTTGCCTCGACATTGCCACGGGCAAGACATTGTGGAGCGAGAGCTATCCCGCGCCCCAATATGGCCGCAAGGCGACCGGCGATGAAGGCATTTACGGCGGGCCAAGTTCCACGCCAGAGTACGATCCGGCCACCAAGTTGCTGTACACCCTGGGGGCCGATGGCGACCTGCACTGCTGGCGCACCGCGACGGGCAAGCAGCGCAAGGTCTGGGGCAAGAACTTGTATCAAGAGTACGACCCGCCGCAGCGCCCCCGGTTTGGCCGCAGCGGACTGCGCGATTACGGCTACACCTCTTCGCCCCTGGTGCAAGGCGACGTGCTCATCGTGGAAGTTGGGGATGAGGAGGGGACGTTGATGGCCTTCGACAAACGCAGCGGCCAGCGGCGGTGGAAGTCGGAATGCATCGACGCCGCCGGACACAGCGGCGGGCCGGTGCCAATGACGGTCGAGGGGGTTCCTTGCGTGGCGGTGCTGACTTGCCAGCGGCTGCTGGTGGCGCGGATCGACGCCAAACATGCCGGCCAGACCGTGGCCCAGTTCGATTGGGCGACCGACTTCGCCAACAATATCGCCACCCCAGCCGTTCAGGACGACTGCGTGTTGATCACTTCCGCCTACAACCAGAATGCCCTGTGCAAGCTGCAAGTCTCGCTGGATGGCGCTAAAGAACTCTGGCGGCAGCCGTACCCCTCCAAGGTTTGCTCACCGATTATTCACGATGGCCATGTTTACTTGGCCTGGCAAAAGCTGCGCTGCCTCGATTTCGAGACGGGCGAACTCCGCTGGGAAGGAGGCCAGTTCGGCGATGACGGCTCTTGCCTGTTGACGGCCGACAAGCGGCTGTTGGTCTGGGGCCGCGGCAGCCTCGCGCTGGCCAATTCGGCCGAGCAATCGCCCGGCGGTTACCAGGAACTTGCCCGGCACAACGGCATCAGCGGCAGCGACGTTTGGCCCCACATCGTACTGGCCCAAGGCCGCGTGTTCTGCAAAGACCGCCAAGGGGCCTTGCGATGCTTTCGGGTGAAACGCCCAGAGGGTTAACGCTGGCGTTGCTAGCACCCTCGCGCGCCGCCTTCGTATTGACGTTTGCGCGCCAGCGGTGATAGACTTTTCGATTGTGGCGGAGCCAATCTTGGACGGCCACCAGGCGGCGAACGGATTCTGGAGGTGGAGCCAGATGTTAAACACATTAGGTATCGTACAGCCGCGGGCCTGCTCCGAGGGAGCCTCCGCCAGCCTGTCTCGCAAGTTGGGCGGCAAGTCGCTGTTGGAGTGGGCCGTGCGCCAGGCGACCGATTGCCAGCGGCTCGACCGCGTGGTCGTGGCGGCCCTGCCGGGTGCCGAGGCCGAGCAAATCGCCCAGCTTGTTCCCAGCGACGTAGCGGTCTTCGTGGGCTCGCGGCCCGACCGGCTGGCCTGTTTTCATGAAGCCCTGCAGGCCCATCCGGCGCACGGCATCGTGCGGATCGTGGCCGACAATCCCTATACCGATCCGGTGTTGATCGACCGGCTGGTCCGAACGGCCGATGAGCACCCTACTTGCGATTACATCAGCTTTTGCGCCCGCGACGGACGCCCGGCGATTTTGTCTTCGATCGGCGTGTTTGGCGAATGGTGCGGAGCCGAGGCCTTGCGCCGCGCCCATCGCGATGCCCGCTCGACCGAGGACCGCGCGGCGGTCACGCGGTACATGTTTTCGCATCCCGAAAAATTCTCGATCCGCTTGATTTCCGCTCCGCATGAACTGCAGCGCGACGGAGTCGCCCTGACCGTGAATTGCGAGGAGGACTGGGAGCGGGCACAAGCCATGATTGATGTCTTTGGAGCAGACTCCCTGAATTGGCGGCGTCTGGCGGCCTACCAGGATTAGCCAGCGACTTTCGATTTTTCATTTCCCAGCGACAGAAAGGATTCTGACGCCATGGGTGCCGGGTATCGTTATCTTGTTTCTTGGGGGCAACACCGTTCGGCCGCGGCCGCGCGGAATTCCCTGGCCGAACCATCGCCCGCGTTCACGGAATTGCGTCCGTTGCGGGGCATCTTGTTTGATCTGCCGGGCGTGTTCCACGACGCTTCGCGCTGGCGGCGCTGGCTGTGGCAACTTGCCGCGCGGATGGGCGCGGCCCGCGAGATGGATTCATTTTTTGCCCCCTGGGATGCCCGCTTTGCCGCGGATGTCTTTTGCGGCAAGCGGAACCATGCCGAGGCTTGCGAGGCCTTCTTGCTAGACGCCGGCCTGACGCGCTGCCAGGTGGAAGAGGTGCAAGCCGCTAGCGAAGCCCGGCGGCGCGCCTGGGAGATCGACGCCCGGCCCATGCCCGGCTTTCGAGAAGCCGTGCTGCGGTTGCGGGCGGACGGCATGTCGTTGGGCCTGCTGGCCGACTCCGGCCGCACGTCGGAGGAGCTTCGCGGGCACCTTAATAAGTTTGTCCCGGCGGAGGCCATTACGGCGGTTGTTTCGTCGTGCGATCTGGAATGTGCCCGTCCCGATGCGCGCTGCTATCGGGCCGGCCTGGCGGCCTTGGGCTTACCGGCCGAGCAAGTTTTGTTTGTCGGTTCGGAAATCGCCGAACTGGCCGCGGCCCAGTCCTTAGGCCTGGCGGCGGCGGCCTTGAATCAGCCGGAATTCCCGGCGGCCGACTTGCATCTGGAATCGTTCGCCGATCTGCCCAGCCGGCTTTCACCCCGATCCGCGCACGCCGCGACCGGGTGAGGAGCCATGCTGCCATGCAGATCTACGCGAGGTACTGTTTGGTGGAAGCCGGCGGGGCCGCCCTTCTCTTGGAAGGTTCGTGGCCGGAGGATTGCGCCCGTCCCAATCGGTATTCGCTGGATGATTCAATCGACGGGCAATACGCGGCGATCGACGCGCAGGCCGAACAACAGGCCGAGGAACTGGCCCAGTCGTTTGGCGGCCGTTTTGTGGCTCCCGACGGCGGCACGGCGGTTTCCTGGGCCTGGCTGAATGGGCTGCGGCTGCGCTACCAGTTGGTCAAGCTGCTGCGCGTCGAGGCGTTCTTTCGGCATGTGCTGCCGCTCCCTGCTGGCGGGCCAATCCGCTTTGTAGGCGAAGCGCACCGCGATAGCGGTTACGCCGCGCTCCTAGCGCATCTCTGTGCGGCCAGCGGAACGGCTTTACAGACTGTCTGGAAAGCGGCGCGGCCCAGTACTCCGCAAACGTCGCATCAGGTGAACGCCCGCTGGCGCAACGGGGCCGCGGCGCTATTGTCGCGCGTATCGACTTGGAATTCGCATCCAGGGTTAACCATTGCCTTCTGCGGCAATCGGTCGATTCTCGATCCGGTGTGCCAGGCCCTGGTCGGCCGCGGCTGCAAGGCGGCTTGGATCTACCCTCGGTTCGCCATCAAGTGCTGGCAGCGTTGGTGGCGGCATCCGGTGCGGCAATGGCCGTGCGACGCACCGGCGGGCGGCGGTTGGAATTTTTCCGATACCGCGGCCATCGGAAACATCGGCATGGCGGCTTGGGAGCAACCCGTCACCGATTGGTTGAAGCAACTGGCGGCGAAAGAGAGCGCAAGGCAGGGGCAGTGGCTAGCGCGTGTGGATGAAAACTTTGCCAACTTTCGACCCGCGGCGTTGGTCTTGGACGAAGACGCCACTCCGTTGGCCCGGTGCGCCGTGGCCATCGCCCGGCGGCATGGTGTGCCATCGCTGGTCGTACAACATGGCGTGCCGTACGGACGGTTTGGCTTTGCGCCGCTGGCGGCCGACCGGTTGTTGGCTTGGGGAGAATCCTCGCGGCAGCGGTTTCTGGAATTCGGAATTCCCGCCCAGCGCGTCGAGATTGTCGGCTCGCCCCGGCACGATGCGGAAGCCGAACCGCGTCCCGCCCGTAAGAACAAGCGGCCGCGCGTGCTGTTTCTGGCGACCAATCCCCCCAGCGACGACCGGCCCGACGCCGTGTCGTTTCACTGCACGGCCCGCTCGCATGCCCAGATGTTGCGGCAGTTGTGCCTGGGAGTGCAGCGGCTGGGCGATGTGGAACTGGTGATCAAGTCGCACCCGCGCTGCCGGCAGCCGGAACTGTTTGAGCAGGTCTTGGCCGGCTTTCCCCGCTTGCGGTCCAGGATCGTCCGCCGGGGCGATCTGGCCGGTTGGTTTCAGCGCTGCGACTGCGTCATCAGTTGTGGTTCCAGCGCAGGGATTGAGGCGGCCTGGCATGGCCAGCCCGTGATTGAAATGCTTAGTCCCGGTTCAGCCGATTTGTTGACGCCCGCCGATTGGGGTTTGTGGGGAGTGGCCCGCGACGAGCGATCGTTGCATCGTCTGTTAGAGTCGGCCTTGGCTGGCGATGGGTCGGCTGACATTGTCGCGTTTCGCTCCGCGAAACGGCGCGGTTTCGCGGAGCGAAACGCGACATTAAGTGAAGTCTTTGCCCAGCGGGGATGTGCGGCGGACGCAGCCGCCGACGCCATCCTTCGCGCGGTGGCTACCGCGGACACCGGCCTGAAAGACGATGGCGATACTTCGCGTTTACCTTCGTGGGACAGCCTCGGCCAACCTCATCGCGGTCGAATATCGCGGAGGCTGCCATGATGGCCGGAACGACCCTAACACGAGAGATTCGCGGCGTTCAGGCCAGCCCTCACCCCGGCTCTCTCCCAAAGGGAGAGGGAGACATCGAGACATCTTCCCATCGCGCGCCGACCGGCGGCTGGGCCAAGCTGATCCGCGATCTTTCCCTGGTCGGCGGCACCACGGTTGTTTGCCAGGTGTTGGGGGTGGCCACCAGCTTGCTGCTGCGCACACTGTTGGATCCGGCTCAGATCGGCCTGTGGCAAGGACTGCGGATGTGGCTGGGACTGGCCAACTACGCCAACCTGGGAGCTAGCAAAGCGGCCGCCCGCGACTTGTCGGTGGCGATCGGCAAGAACGATCTGGCGGCGGCCCAGCGCGGCCTGGCCTTGGCCAATGCGGTCAATTGGTTGGGGAGCCTGGTGTTTGCGATCGGCCTGTTGTCGGCGGCCGTCTGGCAGGCTACATCGAGCGCGGCGGGCTGGCGCAACGGATGGGCCTGGGGACTGGCGTTTGTCGCCGGCTGGGCGCTGCTGCAGCGCCAATACGCCTTTCGTGTCACCCTGTTGCGCAGCCAGCAGAATTTTCGTCTGGCGTCGCGGTTGTCGCTGCTGGAAGCGGCCCTTTCGCTGTGTCTATCGGCCGCGGCGGCTTGGGCCTGGGGCGTGCCGGGCCTATGCCTGGCGGCCTTGGTGGTGCTGTCGGCTTCTTGGCTGGTGTTGCAGCGGTGCGATTCCATACGGTTGCAATGGGCCTGGAATCGCGGCGAAATCGCCCGGTTGATGGCGGCGGGCGGCCCGTTGATGCTGGCCGGATTGGCCGCCACGCTGTTCGCCTCGCTCGACAAATGGCTGATCTTGGCTTTGCTGCCCGACGGCGCGTACCAGTTGGGCTGCTATTCGTTGGCGTTGTTGGTGACGACTCAGATCTTGGGAGCCGGCAATTTCATTTCCATCGTCACCGGACCGCGGTATGCGCGGTTGTTTGGCCAGACCGGCGGCCGGGGGGAAGTGGCGCGGCTGGCCGCCCAGGTCGGCCAGTGGCAAGCGGCGTTGCTGGGCGGATTGTGCGGGCTGGCCGTGATTGCCGGCGGGCCGCTGCTGGCCTGGCTGTTGCCCAAATACGAAAGCGGGCTGGTCTCCTTGTTGTGGCTGATGCCCGGCACGTTGGCCGCCAGCCTGGCCGCGCCATTAGGGCAATATCTGGCGGCCGTGGAGGGGGGACGAAGAACGCTGGCGGCACTGATCGTCGGTATCGCCGTCGCGGCGACGGGTGTCTGCGCAGCGCTCAAGCTGCAACTGGGGCTGCCGGGCGTGGCCGCTGCCATGTCGCTGGCGCAGCTTGTTTGTTTGGCCGTCTTGCTGCGCCTGTCGATCTGGCCTGAGCTGGAGGCTGGCGAGCGCCGCCGCTATCTGGCCGGTCTGGCCTGGGGATTCGTGCCGACATTGATTCCGGCAGCCGTGCCATCTTGGAATGCCGCCGGCGCATCGTGCTGGATGTTGATCGGGCAAGGCCTG
The DNA here is from genome assembly GCA_050247075.1 of Pirellulales bacterium. Lineage (GTDB taxonomy): Bacteria > Planctomycetota > Planctomycetia > Pirellulales > JBFWUW01 > JBFWUW01. The sequence continues at coordinate 19,255 of JBFWUW010000085.1, forward strand.
GCCTTGTGGCTGGTTTGGTGCCTACTAACCGCCAAACAGGTGAAACAAATGTTACGAGAACAAATATGGCCCGTCTGACACTGCCACAACTAGAAGCCCGCTGTCAAAAGCTGGAACATCGCCGCTTGGGCAATTGGCTAGCGCGGCGCGTGGCGCGGCCGGCGGCGCTGCGCGTGACGTGGTTGATTGCGCCGTGGGGTATCTCGGCCCATGCCGCCACGTTGGCGGCATGGGGCATCGGCTTGTGTGCCTGCGCGGCATTTGCCCAGGGAACGATCGCGGGCTGGCTGATGGGGAGCGTGCTGTTGCCGTTGTGGTACTTGTTGGATCACGTCGATGGCCAGCTCGCCCGCTTGCGTGGGCAGGCCTCGCTGGATGGCGTGCAGCTTGATTACCTGATGCATCACACGTTGAACTTGCTGCTGCCTGTCGGCCTGGGCTGGGGGCTGGCGGCCTTGCATGTGGAGCCGCTTTGGCTGTTGGCCGGCGGCGCGTGCGGCCTTTGCCTGCTGTTGGCGGGCTTGCTGCACGACACCCGCTACAAGGCTTTTGTGCAACGCTTGAAACTGGTGCGGGGCGAACTGCGTTTGCTGGGCGGTGGTGGTGGCCGCCCCACGCCCCCCATGCCGCCGCCGCGCACCGCGAGCCGGCTGGCGATGTGGCTGACGCGCAAAGCCTGCGAGCCGCATGTGATGCTGGCCGTCTTGGTGCCGTTGTCCGTGGCGCAAGGAATCATGGGAGACACCACCCTGCTGGCCGGCCGCTGTTACTTGCTGCTCATGACGCTGTTGGCGGCGCTGCTGGCGGGCATCACACTTGTCCGTTCCGTCCAACATCAGGCGGCCGAGCAAGAATTCGCCGCCTGGTTTCAACCCCCGCCGGGTTGCGAACTGCACTACGCAGACGGCTGGTGGCATGTCGTAGCAGCAGGCGGCTCTTGCCGGGCGGTATCTGACCGCGAATAGAATGTTGCGATCTACGCGGACTCCGCTCGGCAGGCTAGAACAGTCCCGGTCGGGGGTGACAGTCAATAGCCTCGGCCGTAAGCCCGAGGTGAGCCGCCTATTTCGAATCGTCGTTAGCCCCGTTCAGGGCGACAGTGGTATCGCCATGCCTACCGAGATTATGGGAACACCGAACATCACTGGTCGGCCGGTTGGGGCGATCTGGCGGTGCCGCTGAGCGGCCAACGGGTGCTTAAGGATTTCGGTCGTTTCCACCGCCGCCCGATATCTGGCGGGCGGGTTCGCTTCGCGATGGACTATGTGCGCCGGGTCGTGTAACATGCTTGACAGCAATAGGTTACACCCGGTCGCTGGCGGCAACGGTCGCGAGATCGAAGGATGGATGTCTCCAAACGACCGCAAACGGCCTGTTGCACGGCGTCAGTCAAGAAGCGTCGGCGATCGCGACTTCAAGGTCGAACGGCACAGCGCCGTCCGGTAGCGTCACGGTCCATCGCCTCTCCTTGCCGTCAACGACCATCACAACTTCGGCGATTTCGTCGCGGGGCACATCGGCGAAGTCGCAGAGCCTGATGCTCTCTGGCCCGATCTGCGCCAACCGGATTTGTTGGCCGCCGACCACCATAAACAACTGGACTTCGGATGAATAGCCAGAATCAGCATGAGCCATTAGATGATCCCTTGCCCGAACGCTATCGGGAAACTTACGAACGGCTGCTTATGTACGCCACCCGCTACAACCTGTCAATCGAGAATCGCCTTGGATATGGCATCCAGGGCATCGTCTATTCGAGCACAATTCGTACGGCGATCAAGTGCCACAAGCGCGAACAGGCATACGCCATCGAACGAGATGTGTACCTGCGGTTGCAAAGAAAGCGGGTTAAATCCGTGTGTGGCTTTGCCGTTCCTACGTACGTCCGCAGCGATGACGAGTTGTTGGCTGTCGAGATGCGAGTCGTGAATCCTCCATACGTTCTGGACTTTGCGGGGGCGTACATTGACAAGCCGCTGCCTTACGATGCGGAGCAACTGCAAGAGTGGGAGGAATCCAAGCGCGAGCAGTTTGGCGACAGATGGCCGATGGTGAAACTGGTCATGCATGGCTTCAAGAAGTTTGGTATCGCGCTGAGCGATCTAAAGCCCGGCAACATCGAATTTGCTTCCGACTCAGGCGGTAGCAGCCTTCCCGACTAGATGATTGTACGGCAATCGTTTGCCGACCGGGGACACCATCGTTTCCAGAAATCGCGTCGCAGCGGTGCCCTTCCGCTTGCCTTTGTGCATGTGGTATCGCCATGCCTACTGCCGCGCCTAACGGGGCTTTCGGTTGCGCCAGCTACCCGCAACGCTGGCCCTTGCCGCAAATAGCACGCGATCTATTCACACTCTTGAATGCTAGCGCTGCTAGCTTGGCTAGCCTGCGTTTCGCCAGCGTTCGTCTTGACCGGGGCTAGCCGCGGAACCTATTCTTTTCGGCCTGCCAATGTTGCAGCCTGAGGCGAAACGTGCCGGCATGGATGCCGGTCGGGCTCGGCATTCCGCGCGGTGGAAGGAACCTGATGCGCGTTCCCCTGTTAGTGCTGAACTACAACGGCCGCCGGCTGTTGGAGGAATGCCTCCCTTCGCTGGCCAAGGCCGCTGCCGCCTCGCGCCACGATTGCCGCGTGGTCGTGATCGACAACAGCTCCACCGATGACTCGCTGGACTATCTGCGTTCCGCCTGGCCGGAAATGCAAATCATCGAGCAGCCCAACCGAGGGCTATGCTCGTACAACGCCGTGTTGGCCGACATGGATGCCGCCGGACAAGATGGTCCCGTGGCCGTGCTGCTCAACAACGATATCAAGCTGGCGGAAGACTGCGTCGATGCCTTGATCGAACCGCTGCTCGATCCACCACAAGATTCAACCGACGACGAGTTTGCCCCTTACGACCCGCGAGAAACAAACGCCTGCTGCTGGATGACTTCGGCGCTTTGCTGGCGGTTTGACGGCAGCACCTACGATGGCCAGAAGACGGCCGTCCGTTGGCGGCACGGACTGGTGCAAGCCACGTCAATGTTTCCCGGTCACCAGGCGGGCATTCACGAGGCCGGCTGGACGGCTTCGGCCGGCGCGGCGATTGCCGTGCGACGGCGGACCTTCTTGGAATTGCGGGGCTTCGACCCGCTGTTTCTGCCGGGCCGCTTGGAAGACCTCGATCTATCCTTCCGCGCCTGGCAGGCCGGCTATCACGCGCGGCATGTACCGGCCGCCGTGGCCTGGCACCTGGGGATGGGCTCGTTCAGCCGTGCCTTTAGCGAAGCCGCCTGCGACCTGCTGACCTTACGGAACACGCTGCTGTTTCAAGCCAAGAACCTGCGGCACCCGGCGCACATGGGCCGGCAACTGGCGGGCCTGCCGCTGCGCCTAGCCCGAGAACTGCTACTGGCACCCATCAAACCGGCCAGCACCCGTTGGACCTTGTGCCGCGCTCTGCTTAGCGCCTGGCAGTCGAGAAAGCAACTGGCCGCCCATAGCCGGCCAGCCGGCACCATCGCCGATGAGGCCGAATTCTTCCACCGCTTCCACGCCAGCCAGATGCAAGCGCCAGCGGCAAGTCCTGCGAGCAACAGCCTGCAAGCGCGAGTCACCATCAGCCATCAACAGGCAAACCACCGGCAACATTCCCACGCCCAAGCAGCGGCGATGGAATCGCCTCCTACAGAGCAACTCCACAAATAGCCAATCGCACCCGGCCCCACGGCCCTTTCATACCTCATACCTTCTACCTCATACCTCATACCTCATACCTCATACCTCTCCCTTGCCTTCCCGCGCCACCACTCCACTGACGACCGCCGTCACCGCCGCGCCGGCCTGCCGTGCTGCACCACGCGCCTGGTTAGAGGCCGAGGCGGCACGGGCCGTGAATTACCCGCTTTCCCGCTGGTGGTTGCGGCCTTTGGCGACATGGGTGGCTGCCCAATTGGCTTTTACATCGTGCCGGCCGTGGCATGTCACGTTGGTCGGGTTGATGTTGGCGGCCACGGCCGCGGCGGTGATTGTCTGGCACGCGGCGGGGTCATGTTGGGCCGCGGCCTTGATTCTGGCGGCCTGGCTGTGCGACCGCATCGACGGCCCGTTGGCCCGTCGGCTGGGCACGGCTTCGCCCCGTGGTGCCTGGCTCGATGCCAACATCGACGAACTGGTTGACCTGGGCCTGCATGTGGCGATTGCCGCGGCGGCCGCCTCGCGGATGCAATCGAGCTGGCCGTGGGGACTGCTGGCCGCGTTCTTGCTAGGAAAATACCTGTTCATGTACGGAATGCAGTTGGAAGCCGCCGTTACGCCAGCGGCGGCACCCGCGTTCAACGCGCGACCGAGTGAGAGTCCTTCCGGCCGATCGCCTGGCCGTTTTCACCGGCTGGTCCGCGGACTGTATCACGCGCCGGCCAATGCCGACGTTCGCATTCATTTGCTGGCGGCTTGCGTGGCCGCGAACGGTTTGCTGGTGGCGCTGGCCTGGCCAGCCCTGTATTACAATTTTCGTTGGATGGCGCGTTACGTGCTGGTTTGCCGCCGATTGCCGGAGGGGCCCGCATGAAGCGCAGCACGATCTCCGCCGCCATTATCACGCTCAACGAAGAGCGGAATCTGCCCCAGTTGTTGCAACGGCTGGATTGGGCCGATGAGATCATCGTGGTCGATGGCGGTTCCCGCGATGCCACGATTGAGATTGCCCGCGACCGGGCCAGCGCCGTGGTCGTGCGAAAATTCGACAGTTTTGCCGAGCAGCGAAATCTGGCCCTGCGGATGTCCAACTGCGACTGGGTGTTGTCGGTCGATGCCGACGAACGCCCCACGCGGGCCTTGGCCGAAGAGGTTCGCGGACGGATCGAACATGCCCGCGAGGCGGCCTTTCGCGTGCCGATCCGCAGTTCCATTTTTGGCCGCCGCGTGCGGTTCAGCGGTACGCAAGGCGACCGGCCCGTGCGGCTCTTTCGCCGCTCCGCCGGCAACTGGTCGGGCGATGTCCACGAACGGCTGCGGATTGATGGCCAGATCGGCACGTTGCGGCACTGGCTGGAGCACGAGACCTTGCCCGACCTGGCCAGTTTTCTGGCCAAGATGAACCGCTACACCACACTGGCCGCGCGGGAGCGCGTGGCCGCCAGCTTGCCGCCGCGCCGCCGCGATGCCTGGTTGTCGCCCGCCCGCGAGGTCTTTCGCCGCTTGATCTGGAAACATGGCCTGCTCGACGGTCCCGAGGGTTGGGCTTTTTGCCTGCTCAGCGGACTGTCGGAGTGGGTGTTGTGGCACAAGCATCGGCAACTATGGCGCGACGCCGACGTCTCTTTTCAACCTGGCACCGGTCCAGCCGGGCAACAAACAGCCGCCGGCGTTATTCCTCCGCCCCATTTTTCGTCGTGAGAACCGCTGGCGTGAGTACGCATTTGCCGCCACTGCCGCTGCTGCCTTTGTTGTTGGCCAACGTGCCAACCGCCTGGCGGACGGCGTTGGCGCAAGAAGGCGTGCCACAGGCCCCGTTCGACCCGTTGCGGCCCGGGGGCCGTTTTGTGTTGTATCAAGGCCCGCGCCGGCCGGCGGGGCTGTCTGCCGGCCAGACCGCTATTGAACTTTCGCCGCTGCCGGAAGAATCACCCGGCCAACCATCAGCGGCTCGCCGTGGTTGGCAACTTGGTCCGTTGCTGGTCAGCGAACAAGTCGCCCGGCATGACCATGGCGCGATTCGGCAACAGCAGATGCGCGGCCTGCGGCGACGGATTGAATCGCTGGCGGGCGTGTGGATCAAGATAGCGCCGTTTCCATTTCCGTTTCGTTCGGCGTTCAATTTCCGGCTCGACCACGACGCCTACATCGCGGCCGATTTTGACGCCACACTGGCCGCCCTGGCCGGCCACGAACAGGCCGTCTCGCACTATGTTTGCGGTTCTACCCACGCCGCGCATGGCCACGCGCTGGCCCGGCTGCGGGGTATGGACGTCGGGGGACATGGCTACTGGCATCACACCTACCACGATGCCGATGAGAACGTGGCCAACATGGCCCACGGCTTTGATGTATTGCGGGCAGCCGGGCTGGAACCGGCCGGCTTTGCCGCTCCCCACGGAAAATACACGCCCGGTTTGGCAGCGGCGCTTGCGCGGCTGGGCGTGACCCATAGCTCGGAATTTGGCTATCGTTACGACGATTGGCCGCTGTGGCCGGCCGGCAGCGGCACGCTACAACTGCCGATCCACCCGGTCTGTTTGGGTGCCGCGCTGGAAGCCGCTGCGGGGTGCAATCTAAAAATGCCCTCCGCCAATGTGGCTGCATTGGTCCAGCAACACTTTCAACAAGTGATTCTGGCTCGGTACAAAGCGGGCCAGCCGATCTTGCTTTACGGCCACCCCGACGGCCGCCTGGGCCGCCACCCCGATCTATTGCGAAAGACGTTGGAACTCTCGCAGACGCTGCCCGGATTGTGGCGCACGTCGCTGGCCGGACTGGCCGGCTGGTGGCAGGCCCGCTCGGAGATCTCTTTCCAGGTCTGGGCCGGCGGGTCCACGCTTCGCATCGACGCCGCGGGCTTGCCCCGCCAGCACCGCGCGGCGGTCGAAGTCTGGCGAGGCGGACGGGCCGCCAACGTGCCGCTGGCCGACCGTTCCACGTTTATCGCGCCAGACCAGTTGAACTACGAAGTTCGGCCCGACGACACAACGCCGCGAGGCCAACCGTTGCCGCCGCGAGAGACGTTTCGCCAGCGGCTGCTGCGGCGGATCGACTGGGAACACGTCACGCCGACGCACGAAATCGCCGCGCGTACCTGGCGCGGCTGGCTGAAACGGTCGCTGCGGCAGGTTCGCGACCGAGCCAAATCACCAACCACCACAACCACGGAATCAAATCAACATGCGGGCTAATCTGCGTTTCGACCAGGCGGGGGGAGCTAACCGCCGCTTTCGGCCTTCAGATGTCTCGGCCTTGCTGGCCGCGCCAGCCCCCTCGGCCACGCGCCAGCCCAAGGTGCTGTTGGCCGGCAAGTTGACCGCGATGGCCGCGCCAGGCGGGGGCGAAACCCAGTTGCTGGCGATGGCCCAGGCGCTGCCGCAAGCGGGCGTTGCCGCGCGGCTGTGGCGTCCGTGGGAAGATTCGTTGGCCGGTGCCGACTGCCTGCACCTGTTTGGCAGCTTGCCGGAACATCTGGAACTAGCCGCCGCCGCCCGCCATTGCGGCGTGCCGGTGGCTCTTTCCACGATTGCCTGGTTTGATTTGCCAGCCGTGTGGAGCGAACCGCGCCCCTGGCCTGGGCGGTTGCTGGCCGCCGGAAAATTTCTGGCCCGGTCGGCCTGCCCGCGAATTCCGTCGTGGCGGCGCAAGCTGTATCAATCGGTCGATCTGCTGCTCCCCAATTCACGGCTGGAGGCGGCCCAGTTGGTCCGCTACTTTGGCATCCCTAAGCAACGCATTCAAGTTATCCCCAACGGGGCCGACTTACGGTTTGCCGACGCCAGCCCCGCCCCTTTCGCCAGGCTGGCCGGCGGACGCGGCTTTGTCCTGTACGCCGGCCGCATCGAGCCGCGTAAGAACCAGCTCGGCTTTCTGCGGGCCATGCAATCGACCAACGTGCCGATCGTGATGCTGGGCGATGTTGTGCTGGGCATGAACGGTACCT
>JBFWUW010000086.1:0-26497 GCA_050247075.1 Pirellulales bacterium
CCCGCCGGATGGTCTGGACCAGGTCAGCAAGGACATTCTTGCGCCCTTGATCGGCTTTGCGGCGGTTGGTTTTGCCCGCGTGTTCGAGCGGGCTATTGACGAAGCGCAAGCGACGCCACCGTTGGTGGCCATTGAACTGCAGAGCGTGCTCAATAGCCTGACCGTGCCGATCTACGCCGTCACCCGCAAGATTCGCGACGTGAAGGAACGGATCCAGGTGGAGGCCATGTATCGCGAATACGAGCGGACGGGTAAGGTCATCTTCACCTTGCCGGAGGACGACAAAGCGATCCGCCGCGCGCACGCCGAGGAAGTCCTCAATAAGTCGCTGGCCGAACTTGATGCCGAGCGGATCAAGCCGCCGGGGAAGTTGCATGGCAGCGGCGCGCCGGCCCGCCAAACCAGCCGCAAGGCACTAACGCGGCCGGTTGTCAGTTACGCACCGCCGTTGGCGGCATCGCCCCTTACGCCGATTCGGCCACTCGCAGCTCGACTGGAGCAAGACCGCGCGGCTAAGCCAGCCCCTGCTCGTTTGAAGGCACGGGCCAGCCGGGAACACGCGACTTCAGCGCCTTCTCGGCCCGTGGATCGGCCTCGTGAATCGCCCCGCGTCTTGCCGGTCGTTTCCTCCGAACCGGAGCCTGACTTCATGGAGGAGCCAGCGGCTGAAATCGAGCGAACGGGTGGCCGGCCAGACCGGTTTTATCTCGATCGGCAAATGCCGTTGGACAAGGCCCCCTCCATCGGCAACAAGACCGCCAGCCGATTCCAGAGAATTGGCGTGCGCACCGTCGGAGAATTCCTGGAACTCGACCCCGAAACGGCCGCCCGCAAGCTCAACGTCCGGCACATTACCGCCCAAACGATGCGGGAATGGCAGGCCCAAGCCAGGCTGGCCTGCCGCATTCCCAACATCCGCGGCCACGATGCCCAGCTTCTGGTCGCTTGCGGTTTGGAAGAACCGGATGATGTCTCCCGCTGCGATCCGCAAAGGCTGCTGGGCAAGGTGCTTGCGTTCTGTGCCACATCCGAGGGCCAGCGGATTTTGCGGTCGGGTGCCCTGCCCGATCTGAAGGAGGTACGCGGTTGGATTGACGCCGCCGGGCAAGCACGTGCCTTGCGTGCGGCGTAAGGTGTTTTCCGCAAGATCCTTACGAGAACTGGCACCGGACACGAGAGGGTGGTCGGCGATGGAATCGCCTCCTACAGCTTCCTCAAGCCTCGCGCCTCAAGCCTCACTGATAGGGTGATCGGCGATGGAATCGCCTCCGACAGCCTCATTGCCGCCAATTCCTGATCTGCAAATGACTTGCAAGCCGCCAACGCGGTTGACAACTTGGCTGCGGGCACGTATTTTCTAGGTTTTCCTGGTCCCTACCGCACTCGGATGTGTGCCATGCCTGTTGGATTGCTCGGCCAAAAGGTCGGAATGACTCAGATTTTTGAAGACGACGGCACCGTAGTACCGGTGACGGTGATTCAAGCCGGCCCCTGCACGGTATTGCAGTTGCGGACCAAGGAAAAGGACGGCTACGAGGCCGTTCAGCTAGGCTTTTTGGACAAGCCCCGCCGGCTGGCCAGCCGCAGCCAACGCGGCCATGTTGCCAAGCTAGAGAGCAAGCGTTCGCGCCGCCGTTCGCAGGCCGGCGTGGAAGCCGCCGCCAAGGCCGATTGCGAGCCGCAACGGTTCATTCGTGAGGTCCGCACCACGACCGAAGGCTTTACCATCGGCCAAAAGCTGACGGTGGAAGCCATGGAACAGATTGGCTGTGTCGATGTCGTCGGCATTTCCAAAGGCCGTGGAACGGCCGGTGTGATGAAGCGGCATAACTTTTCGGGCCAGCGTGCCACACACGGCGTAAAGAAGTGCCATCGCCACGGCGGATCGACCGGTCAAAACACGTCGCCCGCCCGCGTTTTCAAGAACAAGAAAATGGCTGGCCGTTACGGCAATGCCCGCATCACGGCCCGCAATCTCAAGGTCGTCCGCATCGACAAAGAGAACAACCTGCTTCTGCTGCGTGGTGCCGTCCCTGGCCCCAACGGCGGCTACGTCAGCATCTTGCAGACGAACATGAAGTAGGGTTGCGCGGCTACCCAAGACCGTGCCGATCATGCGCCTGCCAATCGGTCGGGGTTTCTTTCGTCATTCTGTTTGTGCATTGACGCTCTGATTGGGGCGGCCTCGCCGCGATTAATTGGCCATCGCTGAATGCTGGGAAGTTGCTCCCTGCCGGGCAGCCTAGATCCAAGATAGATGATGGCTGCGCACATCCAGCCGGCTACGTGGGGTTTTCGTGGCGCGTCTCTGCGTTCCGTTGGCTAGAATCTTAGTGCCGTTGAGGCTTGGACGGCATTCCATCGCCATACGTATCTTCCCTTGGTTTCAGGAGCACTCCCATGATGCGACTTCTACCAGCCTTGGCAGTCTTGGCAGCCACGGCCTTGGCGGCAGTGCCCGATCCGGTCACGCCCGACCCGGCCACGCCGCGACCCATTGCCGCCCGCGATAGCGTGTGGATCGAAGACTTGACCTGGATGGAAGTTCGCGATGCGCTGCAGGCCGGCAAGAAGACGGTTATTGTCCCCACCGGCGGCATTGAGCAGAACGGGCCGTGGCTGGCCACCGGCAAGCATAACGTGATCTTGAAGGCCACTTGCGAGTCGATCGCCCGTGAACTGGGCAACGCGCTGGTCGCGCCGATCGTGGCCTTCGTGCCCGAGGGCGATATCGACCCGCCCGGCTTGCACATGAAGTATCCCGGCACCATCAGCCTGACCGAGGAGACCTATCGCCGTCTGCTGAACGACATTTGCGCCAGCCTAAAGGTCCACGGCTTTACGAACATTGTGTTGCTGGGGGACAGCGGCGGAAACCAGGAGGGAATGAAAGCGGTTGCCGAGGAATTGAATGCACGCTGGTCGGACGGGCCGGCCAAAGTGCATTACATCCCGGAGTACTACGACTACCCAGGAGTGGCCAAGTGGTTGGAGAGCCAAGGAATCAAGCAGGGCAACGATGGCATTCATGACGACTTTGCCATCACGGCCCAGATGATGGTCATTGATCCGTCCGCCGTGCGGATGGAGGAACGCATCACCGCCGGCAAGTTCCAAATCAACGGCATCAACCTGGCCCCGGCGGAAAAGACCATTGCCTGGGGCCGAAAGATCGTGGCCTTTCGAACCGATCAGACGGTGAAAGCGGTGAGAGGGGCAATCAGGATGGGCGTTAAGAAGCGAGAACTGAATGCCGCGAAACTTGTTGGAAAGTGGAAGTCGGTCAAACTGGAGGGAAAGGATGTCGGCGATTTTATCCTGGGAATCGACGCGGAGTTCGACGACGAGGGGAATTTCACGATGACGGCAAGCCTCAAGCTCGATGGAAAAACTCAATCGGCCGTCAAGCAAGGCCGTTACTCGATCAAGGATGGAAAACTAGAAATGATGGTCGACGGCGAGAAAAGAGCGGAAACGGCTTGGTTTGAACGCGAGCACCTGGTAATTCAAGATCCAGAACTCGATTCGCGTGCCTACTTTGCCAGAGTCAAGGAGCAAGAACAGTAGAGTCCATTTTCCGTATCTTGTTGACTCTTGTTCTTCACTCATCCGAGAGAAGCCACCATGCGCCTGGTCCAATACCTGTCTAGCGATGGCCGCCGCTTGGGCGTTGTGGATGGCGGCGACGTTTGTGATATCACGTCACTCCGGCCCGGTTTGACAAGTACTATTGCCGCTTTTCTCCAGGCTGATGCGGCCGAGCGGCCGCTATCCCGTTTCCTGATGGATTTGATGGCCGCGGGATCGCCCGCCAGAATCTCGTACACGGAATTGCTATCAAACCGCGACGAACGGGACGGGCCGCTGTTGCTGCTGCCCGTCGATCTGGATGACCTGCACCATATGGTGGTGACCGGCACTGGCTTGACGCACTTGGGGAGCATGCAATCGCGCGACCAGATGCACGCCGTGGCGGCGGCGGCAACGTCGGCGGAGGAAGAGGCCAAGAAAAGCGACTCCAAGAAGATGTTTGAAATGGGGTTGCGCGGCGGGCGTCCCCCTGCCGGCGAACGGGGTGTGGCACCGGAGTGGTTTTACAAGGGAAATGGCCATGTGTTGCGGGCCAGTGGACAACCGCTCGATCTGCCCGATTTCGCGTTGGATGGAGGCGAAGAGCCCGAACTGGTCGGGTGCTACTACATTGATGCGCGGGGAATGCCGCGGCGGCTAGGGTTTGCCTTGGGGAACGAATGGTCGGACCATGCCACCGAGAAGATCAATTACCTCTATCTGGCTCCGTCCAAGCTGCGGACCTGCGCCGTCGGGCCAGAACTGGTCCTGGATTGGGACTTTCAGCATGTCGAGCTCCGCTGCACCGTCACCCAGGGCGGCAAGACCATCTACGATAGCGGCCCGCTGTTGAGCGGAGAGCAGCACATGAGCCACACGCTGGCCAATTGCGAGGACCATCACTTTAAGTACCCGCAACACCGACAGCCGGGCGATGTCCACTTGCATTATTTTGGCACCAGCAAGCTCAGCCACGGCACGCGAGACTGGCAATATGCCGCAGGGGATGAGATCAAGATCGAAGCCCCCGGCTTCTCCGCGCCTTTGGTGAACATCGTGCGGGTCATCGACGCCGGTGGTCCCCAGCCAACGCGTGTACAACCCGCCTAAGGGCGCGGTTACGCCGCTGGCTTGGCCAGCAATTGGTCGAGCGTCAAGGAAGAGAGTTCGCGGCGCACCCCCAAGGTGGTGCTGGAGAGGGCGAGGTGGAGTGCCTCGTGGTTGGGCGAGGACAGCGGAATATCGAGCGTGACTGGGCCTTCGATGGCTTCGATGATGTCAAGCAGCGATATCTCTTGGATGTCGCGGTTCAGCGTGTAGCCGCCGACCACTCCCCGCGTCGATTTCAAGATGCCGTGTGCCACCAGGTTGCGTAGAATTTGCAGCAAGAACCGGTCGGGAATGCCCCCCGCTTCCGCCAACTTGCGAGAGGCCACCACGGCATTGGGGCCCGCGGCCCCCAGTTCGATCGTGGCCTGAATGGCGTACGCGATAGTGCGTGACAACTTCATGCCGGCGTCTCGCGAGATGAATTTGGAGTTTATCAGGCCCCGCTGTTAGCGCGGCCGCGTCAAACGCCAGTCCGCTGCCTTTCCCATCCATCGGCATTTATAGTCGCCGGGCGGCCAGCCGGAAAACGCAGCTTACTGGTTTGTAATAAACGCCCGAAACGGGCCGGACAAGCTGCCGGTTCTAAGAAAGAACACATAGCCGTGTGCTATTCCGCACTTACAGCAAGTGTCGGGCCTTGATCTCCAAATAGCGGTTGATCAAGGGCGCGGTGATATCCTCGGGGTAGGTGTCCACGGCCAGCACGCCCTTGCTCATCAGATCGGCCAGAACCTGCTGCCGCCAGGTGAGAATTTCCGCGGCGGCGGCGGCGCGATACAAGGCGGCGTCCCCGGGGAGTTGCAAATCGGCCGCTTCGAAGATTTGCCGGTCCCGCATCAGCACTCCCAATGGCAAATGCCGGCCCACCAACGTGCTAAGGTATTGATGCACCTGGTTGGAATTGACTTCGTCGATGACGTTGGTCATTAGCACCACCAGCGACCGCTTGCGGTGATGGGCCGCCAGATACAAAAAAGCCTGGTCATAGCGGGATTCGACCAGCCGGGGAAAGCGGTCGAACGAGGCGTGCAGCAGCCGGTTCATTTGCTTCATGCCTGACTGCGGCGGAACGTAGCCATGAATCTCATCCGAGAAACACAACAGCCCCACGGAGTCGCCATGCGACAAGGCTACATAGCTCAACATCAACATGGCGTTGAGTGAGTGGTCCAGCAGGCTCAGTCCGGCTGCTTCGTTGGTCATCATCCGCCCGCAATCCAACAGAAAAATCAACCGCTGGCTTTGGTTTGCTTGAAAATCCTTGACCGTCAATTTGCGGCGGCGGGCGGTTGTCCGCCAGTCGATGTGCTTGAAATTATCGTCCAGCGTGTAATCGCGCAGGCGCTCGAACTCGTTGTCCTGGCCAATCCTCCGCGTCCTCCGCACGCCCATCAGGCTTAGCCGGTTTTTGCGAGCCAACAAGGCGTACTCCGCCAGTTGTTTCATGTCGGGATAGACGTGCAGTTCGTTCCGCACGGCATAGTCCAACATTCGCTGCCACATCCCCAGCAGGCTGCCCGTCCGCAAAAAAACGCGCTCCAAAAGAAATGCCCCGCGGCGGACACTGCGAATCTGGTAATGCACGGTAGCCCGGCTGCGAGGCGCCAGCTTGAGTTGAAACTCATCGGGTTCGGGCTGTAATTCGTGCGGAACGCCATCGCGCAGGGAGACTGTCTGGATTCGCCGCGACCGATTGCTAATCGTCAGCGTTACCTTGTGGCCCTGCTTGAGCGAAACGATTCTGCCGGTCTCGCGTTCGGCGGAAAAACCTGCCTGGCCAGGCAAGGTCAGCAGATCCAGCAGTGCGATGGCGGCCAGCGCGGCATCAACCAACAGCGCCACATTGGCCAGAGTAGGGTCGAAAACGGCTCCCATCGTCAGCAGCACCGGCAAGAACATCACCCAGGCCAGTGCGCGGTTGGGAAAGATGCGCACGGTAAACGCCAGGCTGCCCAGCACCCAAACCGTGCTAAACAAGACGAGCGCGGTACGCGCAATGGGCGGAATTTGCCGGTCCTGCATCCAAGCCGCGGCGAAAGCAGCCCAAACCAGAAACAGCCCCCCCAGCGACAAAATCAACCGCTGCCAAGGCTTCACAGCCGCGGAACCTCCACGGAACGGACCAGTTCCGTCAGTAGTTCATCGACGCGGCGTCCCTCAACCTCGGCCTCAGCCGTAAGGATCACACGATGCCTCAGCGCTGGCAGGGCAATCTGCACAACATCGTCGGGCACGACGTAATCGCGTCCATAAAACGCCGCCAACGTGCGGGCCCCCTGTAGCAAGGCAATGCCGGCCCGCGGCGAAGCCCCCATGTGCAGTTGCGGCCATTGCCGCGTCAACCGTACCAGGTTATTGACGTAGTAAATCAATTTGTCATCGACGCGGACCTCGCCGCACAGCCGCGTGACTTCCAGAATTTCCTCGGGCGAGGAAACGGTCTTTACGTCAGCCAGCAACCGTTGGTCCAAGTCGATCTGCAAGCTATGCATCTTGAGGATTTGGGCTTCGTCCTGTGCCGTGGGATAATCTGCGACCAGCTTGAACATGAACCGGTCGAGCTGCGCCTCGGGCAGGTTGTACGTTCCTTCCGACTCGATCGGATTTTGCGTGGCCAGCACCAGAAACGGCCGCACCAGCTTATGGCTGGTCGTTTCCACCGTGACACGGTACTCCTGCATGATCTCGAGCAGGGCCGCGTGCGTCTTGGCGGGAGCGCGGTTGATTTCATCGGCCAACAGCAGGTTGGTGAACACGGGACCGGCCCGAAAGCGAAAGTCTTGCGTCTTCATGTCGAAGATTGGCGCGCCGGTAATGTCCGAGGGCATTAAGTCGGCGGTGAACTGAATGCGGCCAAACTGCAGGCCCAGCACCTGGCCTAGCGTGCGCACGAACAGCGTCTTGCCCAAGCCGGGCACGCTTTCAATCAGCACATGGCCGCTGGAAAACAATGCCGTCAAAGCCCCTAGTACAAGTTCGTTTTGGCCGACGTAGATCTTGCGGATCTCCTTGTCGATCCGCTCGAAGAGCGACTTGACCTTGGACGCCGCGGCCCCCATGGGGCGGTGCTCGGCGGGTGCGTCACCCGTTCCGGCGTCCGGCGAACCGCCGCCCGATATCGGCTGCGACATGTTCGGCGCGGCGGAGGAGTTGTTCAACGCATGGCCAATGGGCGTGGGACTTAATCCCGTGGACGGCGCAGCGGCCGTGCCCGACGAAGAACCAAAGCCGCCGGAGTTCCCACCCAACCCAGAGCGAGAACTTCCACTGTAATGCCCGGTCAACGCTGATTGCGACGAACCAAACCCCACATTGCTGGCCGTTGCGCCCGCGGCCTGTGGTTCGTGCTGGGCCACCAACGTTTGCAGTTCGGCCAGCGGAGCCCATTGGGCCATGCCGCTGGTCCAGACGTGCGTGGTCGGCGGCAGTTGGCCGCTGTCTGATAGTTCCTTGATTTTAGCGACCGTGACCGGCCCGCGATTGGTCCCATCGCCCAGGGTATAATGCCAGTCTCGCGCCATCGTGATTTCATTGCCTGCGAAAAAGTTCAGTCTACATTGGGCCGACGCCCAAGGCTGTTGTCTGCAGCCCCCGTCGGGGATGTTGACGGCGGCACCGAGGCGTCGTTTGTTCCAAGAGGGTTATCATGCTTTGTGGAACGATGGCCGTCCAGGCTTGCGCCGCGAATTCCGCCGCCAAGTTCCAGCAGTGGCTGTGACCGTTCGACGGGAAGCAGGCGATTATCTCGGTCTATCACGCCGAATCGCTGGAGCCAGGCTTCAAACTCTGGCGCGGGCCGCAACCCCAGCGTTTGCCGCAGATAATGGCTGTCGTGAAAGGATGTCGATTGGTAGTTCAGCATGACATCGTCCGCGCCGGGCACGCCCATGATGTAGTTGCAACCCGCCACACCCAGCAGCGTCAGCAAAACATCCATATCGTCCTGGTCCGCCTGGGCATGGTTGGTATAGCAAACGTCGCATCCCATGGGCAGGCCCAGGAGCTTGCCACAGAAATGGTCTTCCAGCCCGGCACGAATGATCTGCTTGCCGTCGTACAGATATTCCGGCCCAATAAACCCGACCACCGTATTGACTAGCAGCGGCTGAAACCGCCGGGCTACAGCATAGGCGCGGGCTTCCAGCGTTTGCTGATCGACATCGTGGTGGGCACCGGCCGACAAGCAAGAACCTTGGCCCGTCTCAAAATACATCACGTTGTCACCCAGCGTGCCGCGGCGCAGTTCCTGGGCGGCCTGTCGGGCTTCGGCTAATAGCGGCAGGGTTACGCCAAACGAACGATTCGCCGCTTCGGTTCCGGCGATGGATTGAAAGACCAGATCAACCGAAGCGCCCCGTGCGATTGCAGCCAGTTGATTGGTCACATGCGCCAGCACGCAGCTTTGCGTGGGGATCTCAAAGCGCTCAATAATCTCTCCCACCATCCGCAGCAGGCTCATGGTCGAGCCCACATCGTCTGTCGCCGGGTTGATGCCAATCACCGCATCGCCGCAGCCATAGCACAGCCCGTCCAATATCGAAGCGGCAATCGCCCGCGGGTCATCGGTGGAATGATTGGGCTGCAGACGCACCGCCAGGTGGCCCCGCAGTCCAAGCGTATTGCGGAAGCGAGTCACCACCTGGCACTTGCTGGCCGCCAACACCAGGTCTTGATTGCGCATCAGCTTGGAGACCGCGGCCGCCATTTCTGGCATCAGGCCGGGGGCCAGTTGGGCCAGTTCCTGGCTGGTGCGATCGTAGGACAACAGCCACTCGCGAAACTGGCCAACCGTTAACCCGGCTACCGGCTGAAACGCCGCCGCATCGTGCGTGTCGAAAATCAGCCGTGTAACTTCGTCTGCCTCATACGGGATCAGCGGCTCTTGGAGAAACGTCGCTAGCGGCACATCGGCCAGTGCCATCTGGGCGGCCACGCGTTCCTCGGCCGAGTCCGCGGCCAGCCCCGCCAGATAATCGCCCGATCGGGCCGGACTGGCCTTGGCCAGCAAGGTCTTCAGATCGGCAAAGACATGCCGTGTGCGGCCAATGGGGCAAGCGTAGGGAGCCATTCCGGCATTGTAACCGGGTTGCCAAGGGGTTGGCGAACGGGGAGATTGGCAACGGTGCGCGATCTTGGGCGACAGTTCATAGCGCCGGCCCGCCCAGCCACTCGGGCAGGCGCTGCGGTTGGCCTTGGCGATCGACGCAGCACATGGTCACATGGGCCTCGGTCAGTTGCTCTGGACCGCGGAAAAGCTGGTAGTCGTGCTCAATGCGGGCCGCGGTCACCCGCGTAATGGTGGTCTGCAAGCGAAGGACGTCATCGTAACGGGCCGGCCGCAGATAGCGGACCTCGATCTTGGCCACAACCACAAACAGCCCCAGCGCCTCCATGTCGCGGTAATTGTAGCCGTTGGCCCTCAGCAACTCGGTGCGGCCCATTTCGAAATAGGTCATGTAGTTGCCATGATGCACATAGCCGCCCGGGTCGCACTCTGGATAGCGAACGCGAATTTGGATCTCGTGCTGCTGCAGCATGGAATTCCGCGCGTTGCGGGAGCTATTTGCCGCTGATGGGCAGATCGATGGTCAAGGAGCTATGGTGCCGAACCTGCTGGTAGTCCTTCTCCTCAAACGTTCCGCTGTTGCCATCTTCCTGAAAGTAAGCTCGCAATGTGAATCGCCCCGGCTTTTCTGGCTTGATGGTGGCGTTGCCGTCTTCGTCGGCCGTTACCTTTTTGTTCAAACCGGGTCCGCGCAGGAAGATGGTGGATCCGCCCAGTGGCTTTCCGTCCCACATTACCTGAACGCTCAACGAGCCGTCTTGCCAGGTGGGCCGCACGTCGAGTTTCAGGTTGTCCGATTGCCCCACTTCAGCCAACTGCTCGGCTGTTTCCACATCCACGAACTTGCCATAGTAGTGCAGAAGCACGTCGGTTTCGCCATAGCGATAGACGCCCCATTGGCAGTAGCTCTCCACCGCCCGGTTGTCGGATTTCGCCAGTTCGCTGGCCGCCCAGCGCTGGTTCTTTTCCTCCACCTTAACTTCCAAAAGCTTGAGAGGCCGGGACTCCTCCACGCCGGCAACCCGCAGCCAGGCCTTGCCGCGTTGCAAGAAGGGGTCCAGGTAAAACCCGTCGCCGGCCTGTGGGCCTTCCTCAAAAAACAGGTTCATCGTGCCGTGTTCGCCGGCGCTAGGATCGATGGACAAGAACAAGTAGTGGGCGGAAGCAGCAGGCACGAACGAGAACAGTTGAATTGCGACGGCAAGAACGTACTTCATCATGCCGCGGCTCCTAGGAAGTAGCAAACAAACAATTAGTCGAACATTCGCTTGGGCAGTTTTGCCACGCGTCGCACGCAAATGCGCGTGATCGACTCCCAGGCTACCACGGTCAGCGTGTGGGTGCCATCGGGTTCCTTGATCGCGAACAACCCGTGCGACCGCCGTGATTGATCCTTCGAAAACCGCTCAGGTACGATCACGGCACCATCGGAGAGATGCAACTCGACAAACGCGCCCCGGCTGCGTTCTTCCCACAACCGCAGAAACAGATCGCACAACGGATGCGAAGCGCTGCCGACCGACGAATCGAGCTTGATATTGAACACGGCGGAGCCGCGTTCGTCCTTGCCCGACTCGGTTACGGTGACAGACTGCCCCGCCGGCTCTTGGAAATTGAAATTAAACTGTTGGTCCACGCCAATGCCGCTCGGGGGCACATCTTGGACGGCAAGCTCCCCCGCCAGGGGGCTTTCACCATCCAAAATTTGGCTGGGTGCGTCATCGTCATCATCGGGCGGGTCATCGTGGCTGGGAACCCGAAACCGCGCGCCGCAATGCGGACATTGCCCGGCTTTTCCCTCCAGCTTTCGCGAGCCATGCAGACGGTGCCCGTTGGGGCAAAGAAAGACAATCGTGTCGTCTTGCGCCGGCACCGGTTCCGTGGGAGCCGCTTCGCCCGTGGCAGTTTCGTCCGGGCCGGGAATTTGCAGCGTAATGCCGCAGTCGGGGCATTTACCGCGCTTGCCAGCCAGTTCGTCGGGGCTTGTAAGAACGTGACCGTTTGGACAATGGAAGCGTATCACCATGCGGCCCGATCGAGAAAGGTTCGAGAAATCTCGCCGCGTTCGACAACTTTTTTCCGGGAGGACGAACCCGCCTGCCGCCAGCAAATAGTACCTTACGCGGCCCGGTATGACAAATCTTCGGATGGGGAAGGATGAGCGATGGAAACTTCCACCCTCGCCCCGTTGATACATGGGGCGGCCCGGCGGTAAAGTATCCGCGGTCCCTATAATCCAACATTTACCGCCAGGTTCAAGCATGCAACTCACGGTCAAAAAGATCGAACGGATTTGGGTCGATGTCCCTTATCGGCCGGTCCCCAAGCGCAACATGGTCCGCGAGCTACCTCACTGGACGATCTTCGAGTTGTGCAAGGTCACGCTCGAGTGCGGAGTGACTGGCGTCGGCGAGACGATGCAGTTCTACACCTGGGGCAACACCACCGACGACGCCGTGAACAGGGCGCAAGGCCGCCAGGCAACCGAGATCATGTGGGACGACACCCTGGGTGCCGGCTTGCAAATGGCCCTGTTCGACGCCGTCGGCCGGGCCATGGATGTGCCAGTCTGGCAACTGTTGGGGCAGAAGGTGCGGGACGAAGCCCCCATTTCATGGTGGTCGATCGACCTGCCGCCCGCCGATTGGCTGGAGGAGTGCCGCGCAGCGCTGGCCGCCGGCTACACCAGTTACAAGTTCAAGGCCCGGCCTTGGTTTGACCTGGACGAACAACTCCGCACGGTCACCCGGGAAATGCCCGCGCACTTTGATATCGACCTCGATTTCAACACCATGCTGAACGACTCGGCCCACGCCGTGCGCGTGCTGCGCGAGATGGAGAAATACCCGCAAGTTAAGATCTACGAGTCCCCAATTCCCCAAGGGGATGTGCCGGGCAACAAATACCTGCGCCAGCAGACCTGTATTCCCATTGCCATGCATGTCGGCAATCCCCCTTTGGCCACGGCCTTGCAAGAGGATGTCTGCGATGGCTTTGTCGTCTGTTGCGGCGTCAGCCAGGCATTGCACGAAGCGCACGTCATCGCTCAGTGGAACAAAGTCTTCTGGTTGCAACTGGTGGGGACCGGCCTGACAGCCACCTTGGCGCTGCATCTGGCGGCCGTTTGTTCGCACGCCCGCTGGCCGGCGGTTAATTGCCATAATCTTTACGAACACACGCTGCTCAAGCAGCCGATTGCCATGCGCAACGGGCACGCGCCCATTCCGATGGGGCCCGGCTTGGGCGTCGAGGTCGATTGGGACGCCGTCGAGCGGTTCCGCATCGAGCCGATCTTCAAACCGTATCCCGCCGCCGATTTGCTGATGCGGCTCTCTTGGCCCAGTGGCGCCGAGGATTACTACTGCCACGGGTTGCAGTACTGGGACGACTTCATTGGCGGCCGCAAACCGGTCTTTTCGCCAGGCGTGAACCTGGAAGTCGTCCCCAACGACGGCACGGCCGAATGGCGCAAACTACGCGAAGAGACGCTGAAAAAGCCGTGGTGGGTCTCGCGACCAAACTAACGCAGACCGCCCGGTTCAGACTGCCACGGGACAATTGTTGTGGTTACGATGGGACGGACTCCTGTCCAGGCAACATTGCCGCTATTGGTTCTCACGGGATTAACTTCATGCCATTGAACTTCTCACCGATATCGCGCTCGCTGGCTCCTGGGAATCTGATTCTCGCCCTCTTAGCAGTTGGCGCGGCACTGTCGGGCGTGGCAAATGCCGAAGAACCCGCCGGCGAGCTTGCACAGCGCCTGGCAAAAGTGGAATTCGACCACTATGCCCAAGCGCCCGGCTATTCCGAGGGGCCAACCTGGCTGAATGGCGAGGTCTTTTTTTGCTCTGGATCGCTGTTGCGGGTCGATCGAGACAAGAAAGTACACAAGCATTTGGAGATTGGCCCCGCCGGCACCGTGCTTCGCGGCGACGGCCACTTGTTGATTTGCGACAACAAGCACAAAGCCATTTTAGACTTGTCGCCAAATGGCGCGGTGCATGTTGTCGCGGAGCAATTTCAGGGGCGGCCGTTACGTAGCCTTAACGACCTGACGATCGACGCCCGCGGCAACATCTATTGGACCGATCCTGAGGGATCCACCCCCGAAAAGCCGGTGGGACAGGTCTTTCGCATGCGCACCGATGGCCGGGTCGATCTGGTGGCCGAAGGGCTGGCATTTCCCAACGGGTTGGATGTCGATCCGGCCAGCAAATATTTGTACGTGATTGAATCGCAATCGAAGAAGATTCTGCGATATTCGTTGCCGGAGGACGAAAACGATCCGCTCGGCCCGGCGGAGTTGTTTTATGATCTAGGGGGATCGGGGGGCGATGGCTGTGCCTTCGACGCGGCCGGCAATCTTTGGGCCACCGACTACCATCGGCCGGAAACCGGCAAGGGGCGGATCATTGTCCTGAGCCCCCAGGCCCAGGTGCTGGCCTACCTGCCGCTTCCCAGCAAGGTTGTCAGCAACATCGCCTTTGGCGGGCCCAAGCACGACGAAATCTTTTGCACCACCGGCGAACTGCCGGGCGTTTATCACGCTGCCGTTGGCGTGCCCGGTTTTGCCGGCCATCCTGGCAAGCCGCTGCCGGCCGTGCGCAAGCTCAACGTCATCGTCATGCAGCCCCACGCCGATGCCGAGATGCTGCGAACCATCGCCGCCGCCGCCCAAAAGGCACCGCTGGAAGAAGGACAATTCACGGCTGATTCTCGTCAGGCCATCGATGCCCTGATCGCTGGACTGTCCGATGCGGAGGTCCGCGCCAAGCTGCAATCGCAAATGCCGCAGTTGCAACAGGCGGCCGCGCGTGCCGCCCAAGACTCGCCGCTGCTGGCCGAAATTAAACGGCTGGGGGGCAAAGCAACGCTGGAAGTCTTTGCACCCAACTGGCTGCGGGCGTTGGCCGGCGACGATTCGTTGGGCGTCTTTGCCCGCATCACCGAGATCGACTTGAACGAGCGCACCGACGGGCACAAGGAACCGGAGGACAAGCCGCTGGCTGACCGCGTTACCAACGACTGGCTGCAAAGGCTGGAAGGGCAAGCTGATTTGCGCCGCTTGGAACTGTCGGGCACGGCCGTCACCAGCCAGGGGCTGGTTCATTTGCGCGGCTTGACGAGCCTGGAACGGCTGAATGTTTGCCTTACGGCCGTCGATGATGAGGGGCTGTCGTATCTTGGCCAACTGACCAACATGCGGCGGATGGTGGTGTGCGCGTCCAAGATCACCGGGTCGGGCTTCTCGCATTTGTCGGGTATGAAACAGTTGGAGTCGATCAATCTGCATTCGTCCCCCGCCAGCGACGAGGGGCTGGCCGCCATCGGGCAGCTTACTTCGCTACAGCGGTTGGAGATTGTCCACACACACGTGACCGACGCCGGGCTAGCACATCTGGCCAACCTCACGAATCTCCGCCAACTTCATATCCACGGGCCAGAGACCACGGAGGCGGCGTTGCCGTTCATCGGCAAATTGCAAGAACTGTACGAACTGGACATTTACGACAAAGCGGCCAGCAACCAGACTTTGGCGGGCATCGCCCAATTGCCGCGGCTGCGGATGTTGCGACTGTTTGGCGGCCCGTTCGATGACGACGGCGTAAAGCACCTGTCTCAAATAAACACGCTAGAGGTTCTGGTACTCAATTCGGCCCAAGTCACCGATGCCGCGGTAGAGCATCTGGCCGGCCTGACTGCCTTGCGCAACATCAACCTGGGCGGCTCGCGGGTGACGGAAGAAGGCAAGCAGCGGCTGCGGAAACTGCTGCCCAAGGTTGTCATTGCGCCGTGATGGCATTCCCGACGTAGGAGGCGATTCCATCGCCGATGGGCATGATGTACCCGCCGGCATCGGCGATGGAATCTCCTCCTACAGATCGCTATGCCCGTAGAGTTCCGCCCAACGCGGCTAACTGGCCGACGATTTTGTCGCGTAGCCCGTCGACTTCCTCGCCGGTCAACGTGCCCGACTGGCCGCGGAAGGTGACGCCAAACAGCAGGCTTTTCTTGCCGGGGCCAAGCTGTTCACTGCGGTAGGTTTCTTGATAGGCCAGGCTCTCTAGCATCGGCCCGGCACTGGCCCGCACGTTAGCGGCCACCGCGTCCCAGCGAACAGATTCATCGAACACCATGTTCAAGTCGCGGGCCACCGGCGGGTAGGGCGACAAGGGTGCATGGATGGGTGTTAAGCGGGCTGCGCGGACCAGCGGAGCCAACTGGATTTCGGCCGCGGTGGCAGGGCCGCGCAAGTCAAACCGCTGCCGGCCGGGCGTGCTTAGTTGGCCTACGCAGCCAATCTTTTCGCCATTCAGGCAGAGCCAAACCGCGCGACCGGCGGCAAACAAGGGGTCGGCCAGCGGCCGGACTTCAAACGCCGCACCGGGATCGAGTTCGGCCAAGACCGTCTCCAGGGTGCCCTTAAGGTGATAGAAGTCGCCGCCGCTGGTGAGTGACAGCAAGACTTCCTCACGCGGCAGTTTCTTGCCCTGCGGAAGGTAAACCCGCGCCGCTTCAAACAGTTCAATCGTCGGATTATTGTGCTTTTCGTTATTCCGCCGCGCCCCCAGCAGGCTGGGCAGCAAGCTGCGGCGCAGCCGGTCAGACGTTCCCAAAATAGCCGTGTTGGCCCGCAAAGGGGGGGCGTCGGTCCAAGGACTGAACGAATCGCTCCAGGCTTCGTCCACCAGGCTAAGCGTCATCGCTTCATCGTAGCCCAGCGCCGTCAGTACATGGCGAATCTTGCCCAGCACGCGGTCCTCGGCCGTCCGCGAGGAAGGGGCCATCGGCACGCTGACATCCTCCGGGATGTTCTCGTATCCGTGAATGCGGGCCACTTCTTCAACCAGATCAATCTCACGGGCCAGGTCGCGGCGATGGCTGGGCGGAATCACTTCCACCGTTTGCTCGTCGTGCCGCAACTCATCGTTGCCCAACGCGGCCAAAATGCGGCGGACTTCGTGCTGATCGATCGAAATGCCCAACACCCGCTTGATCTGCCCCAACCGCAGCGTGACCGGCTGCCGTGGGCCTGGCTGCTGGCCAATATCAATCACGCCGGCGGCCAATTCTCCCCCGGCGGTTTCCAGGATCAACTCGCAACAGCGGCGGCTGGCCCAGTCGATTCCTTGCGGGTCGATCCCCCGTTCAAACCGGTATGACGAATCACTATGCAAGTTCAGCTTGCGCGCGGCCGAACGAATGGCCTGCGGCGCGAACTCCGCCGACTCGATGAGGAGATCGACCGACTGTTCGGTGACTTCGCTATCGGCCCCCCCCATGACGCCTCCCAGGCCAATCGCCTGCTCGGCGTCGGCGATCACGCAAATGCCGGGCGACAGTTCGTAGGTTTTGTGGTTGATGGCCAGAAACTTCTCGCCAGGCCGGGCGTCGCGAACGATAATCCGACGGCCGCGAAGCCGCGCCAGGTCGAAGGCATGCAGCGGCTGCCCGCACTCCATAAGTACGTAGTTGGTAACATCCACCACGTTATTGATGGCCGCGATGCCGACCGTTTTCAACCTTCGCGACAGCCAGGCGGGGCTGGGGCCGACCTTCACCCCTTGAATCACGCGGGCCGTATACCGCGGGCACAGGGCCGGGCACTCGACCGCGACTTGTGTCAACTCGTTGACCTTTTTCTTGCCGTGGGCCGGCTGGGCTGGTGGCAACTTCAATTCTCGCCCCCACAACACGGCCACCTCGCGGGCGATACCGATATGCCCCAAGCAGTCGGGCCGGTTGCTGGTCACTTCCAGATCGACGCAAATGTCCCCCTCAACATCTTCCGTGCTCTCATGGTTCAGGCCGGCCATCATCAGCCGCCGTTCCAGTTCGGCCACGGGCATGTCGAGAGCAACGTATTGTTTGAGCCAGTTCCAGGAGATGAGCATTTTCGATTTTCGATTTTTGATTTTGGATTGTCATTGCGCGCGGCCATAACCCAACCATGAAGGGAGTTCCCGTTCGCACCATTGGCGGTACTCTTCCATGCTCTCGAACGAGCGGTACTTGGCGTCATCCAGAACGGGCTTGTAGGTCTTAATGAAAGCGTACTTGAACCGCTGCTCCAGCGGACGACGGGCCGCCACCTCGAATTCCTCAATCCAGGCTTTGCGCTCGGCATCGGTGATTTCGAGAATTGGCTCCATCGTTTACCGTCAATGCCTAAGGCCAGCGAATACCGAACACTGACAACCGAAAACTGAAAACTCCCTCTAAAACTGCTGCAAAAACCGCACGTTATTGTTGTAGAACTCGCGGATGTCGGTGATTTGGTGGCGTCGCATGCAGACCCGCTCCACGCCCAGGCCGAAGGCGAAGCCGGTGACTTCCTCTGGGTTGTAGCCCACGGCTTGCAAGACATGGGGATCGACCATGCCGGCACCCCCCATTTCAATCCAGCGGTCGTCCCATTGCATGTCCACCTCCACGCTCGGTTCCGTGAAGGGGAAGAACGACGGCCGAAAGCGGATATGGACATCACCGCCGAAATAGCTCGACGCGAAGAGACGCAGCACGCTTTTCAGGTCGGCCATGGTAATGCCCCGGTCGATCAGCAGCCCTTCGATCTGGTGGAACATGGGGTAATGCGTGGCGTCGGGCGTGTCGGGCCGATAAACGCGGCCCAACGAAATAATCCGCACGGGTGGTGGCGTCTTTTCCATCACGCGGATTTGTACCGTGCTGGTCTGGCTGCGCAGCAACAGCGGCTTGCCGCCCGATTCCGCCGCGCTGGGTGCCGCCAGGGCTGCCGTGGAGAGGTAAAAGTTCTCCAGCGGGTCGCGGGCCGGGTGGTCGGCAGGGATGTTGAGCGCCTCGAAATTGTGCCACTCGTCCTCGATCTCCGGCCCTTGGGCGACGGTGAAGCCGAGCCGCCCCATGATCTCCTTGAGGTCTTCGATTGTCTGTGTGATAGGGTGCAGCTTGCCCAAACGGGGCCGGTGGCCGGGCAGCGTGGCGTCGAACGTGGGATCGGCATCGGCCACGGCAATTCCGCCGGCGGCACGGGCCTGGGCCGCCGTAAAGGCCGCTTCGATGGCCGACTTGACCTCGTTAAAGCGTTTGCCGGCTTCGGGCTTGTCGGCCTTATCGACCTGGCCCAGGCCCTTTTGAATGGCCTTGAGCTGTCCGCTTTTGGCACCCAGGAACTCAATCCGCGCGGCCTCCAACGAAGCGGTATCGGCCGCTTGCGAGAAGGCCACTTCCGCCCCGGAGAGGAGAGTGTCTAGCTGGGTGAGAAAATCGGCGAGGACCATAAAGGGGCTTTACTTGGGAACGGCTTTTCTTTCCGGCAACAACACGCGCTCGATCCAAGTGGTATCGACGCGCCCTTCCAGGAAGGCCGGGTGTTGCAAGATGGCCTGTTGAATGGGGATCGTCGTCCGGATGCCTTCGATCCGCAGTTCGCGCAAGGCCCGCAAGGTGCAGTCGATAGCCTCTTGCCGCGTCGGCTGGTGGACGATGAGCTTGCCGATCATCGAGTCGTAGGTGGGCGGCACGGTGTAGCCCATGTGCGCGTGCGAATCGAACCGCACGCCAAACCCGCCGGGCACGAGCATGCGTTCGATCTTGCCGGGGCAAGGCTGAAAATTCTTGGCGGGGTCTTCGGCATTGATGCGGCACTCAATGGCCACGCCGCGGCACTGAATATCCTTCTGCGTGAAGGGGAGTTTCTCGCCCGCCGCCACCAGAATTTGCTGTTTAATGAGGTCGATGCCCGTCACCATCTCGCTCACCGGGTGCTCCACTTGGATACGGGCATTG
Source organism: Pirellulales bacterium (assembly GCA_050247075.1). Lineage (GTDB taxonomy): Bacteria > Planctomycetota > Planctomycetia > Pirellulales > JBFWUW01 > JBFWUW01. The sequence goes on from JBFWUW010000086.1 coordinate 19,517, forward strand.
ACTTCGATGAAGTAAAAATTGCCCTGGCGGTCGAGGATGAACTCCACCGTTCCGGCGTTGGTATAGCCGACCGACTTGACCAGCCGCACGGCCGACTCGCAGATGGCCTTGCGTAGCTTGGTGTCGAGCTCTGGCGCGGGGCTTTCCTCGATCAGCTTTTGATGCCGCCGCTGCATGGTGCAGTCGCGTTCCCACAAGTGAACGGCGTGGCCGTGCTTGTCGGCCAGGATCTGCACTTCAATATGCCGCGGGTTCTCGACGTATTTTTCCAGGTAGATGCTGGCATCGCCAAAGGCGGCACCGGCCTCGGTTTGGGCCTGTTCGATGGCTTGCTTTAGCACGGACTCGTTATGGGCCACGCGCATACCGCGTCCGCCGCCACCGGCCGAGGCCTTAATCAGTACCGGAAAGCCAATCTCGCGTGCCACGCGGATGGCCTCGCCCTCTTCCTTGATCAGTCCCTCGCTGCCCGGCACCACCGGCACATTGGCCTTGCGGGCCATTTCGCGGGCAGCGTTTTTGTTGCCCAACGAGGCCATGGCCTCGGGCGTGGGCCCAATAAAGTCGATGTTGCAATCGCGGCAGACCGAGGCAAAGTGCGAGTTTTCGGAGAGAAAACCGTAGCCTGGGTGGATCGCTTGCACATTGCCCACTTCGGCGGCACTGATCACGCGGTCGATCTTGAGGTAGCTCTCGCTCGATTTCGCCGGGCCGATGCAATAGGCTTCGTCGGCCAGTTCCAGATACTGCGAACCGCGATCGGCCTCGCTAAAGACGGCCACCGACTCTATGCCCAACTCGCGGCAAGCCCGAATCACGCGCAGGGCAATCTCGCCGCGGTTGGCAATCAGAATACGTTTGAACATAGTGGGGGGCGATCTCTAGGCTAGCGGCCGCGTGCAAGGCTGCGCGCCGCGACGATGACAGGCCAAGGCCCAGGCGGCGTGGCGGCTAGCTCGGCTCAACCTTGAACAGCGGTTGATTGAACTCGACCGGTTCGCCGTTGGAGGCCAGCACGGCCACGACCTTGCCCGACAGCTCAGCCGGGATCTCGTTAAAGACCTTCATGGCCTCGATAATGCAGACCGTGGTTTCCGGGCCGACGTGGTCGCCGACTTTAACAAACGCCGGCGACTCTGGATTGCTCGATGCGTAAAACGTGCCGACCATGGGGCTTTTGATCGTGATCGACTTGTCATCCGCCTTGGCCGCCGCGGGCGGAGCGCTATCGGCAGCCGAACGAGCGGCCGGCTGCGGTGACACATGCGTGGCCGGGCCAGAGATCACTTGCGCGTCGGACTCCATTTTTCGCCGCACGCGCAGCCGGATATCGCCCGATTGCAGGTCGATCTCGCTCAGATCCTGCTCGGTCATCAGTTCCGCCAACCGACGGATCCGCTTAATGTCGAAGAAGTCGTTCGGGTTCGACGCGGCAGCACTCATACGTGTAGCTCTCAACAGAGAGAATTAGGCAAAACAGTATTTAAATCGTCTCGATTCCGCTGGCGTTGCAAAAGCGGCTGCAACACCTGTCGGATTTGCTGTTCGCGACGGCAGCGAGCAGAATCACCCGTGCCATCCCTTAAGCAACCACCATCTCCGCAAACGACTTAGGCGTTGTTGACAGCACCTCGTGGCCATTCTTCGTCACTAATACGTCATCTTCGATCCGCACGCCGCCCCAGCCGGGCAAATAGATGCCGGGTTCTACCGTCACTACCATTCCGGCCTTGAGGGGCTTCTTTTGGTTCACGCCCAGGCGCGGCATCTCGTGAATATCGAGCCCGATGCCATGCCCCAAGCCGTGTCCGAAGTTTTTTCCGAAACCCCCATCGCCAATAACTTTACGGGCGATTTTGTCCACCTCTTCACCCGTTACGCCGGGCTTGATGGCATTGATAGCCGCCAACTGCGCTTTTAACACAACTCCATACACCCGTTCGAGTTTTGGCGAAATTTTACCGGTCACCAAAACACGCGTCAAGTCGCTCTTATACAGCCGATGTTGCGCACCCCAATCGACCAGCAAGAGATCGTGTTCGCCGATGGCAAAGTCGCCAGCGCGGGCGTGCGGCAGCGCCGCCCGTGGTCCCGCGGCCACAATCGGCGTGAAGCTGCACCCGCTGGCACCAAACAACCGCAATTGATGTTCTAACTGGTAGGCGATTTGTTGTTCGGTCTGCTCCGGCCGCAGCGACGCCCGCAACACGGCAAAACCGCGCTCGGCTAACTGCACGGCCTCACGCAGAATGGCAATCTCTTCCGCATCTTTGATCTCGCGGAGTTGCTCGACCAGTCCCGTGGTGGGGGCTAGCTCCACCTTGGGGAGCTTTTCGACCAGGTTGCCGTGCCCCGCCACCGTTAGCGAACCCGCCTCAAATCCAAGTTGCGAGATTTTGGCCGCCCCTGCCGCCTCGGCCGTGGCCTCGGGCATGGTCACGCCTTGCTTGCGCACCAGTAACCGCAAACCGGGGCATTCATCTTGTAGTTGGGTGACGTAGCGAAAGTCCGTAATCAGCACTTCTTCCTGAAGGCCGATCAGCAGCCAGCTATCGTCGCCCGTAAATCCGGTGAGGTAAGTGACGTTGTTGAAATTGGTGACGAGCAACCCGCCGGCCTTCTCGGCTTTGAGCAGTTTGCGGAGCCTGTCACGGCGCGTCGCGAAGCAATCCATAGGGTCAACTCGGCGGTGGGCATCCATTAGATATCGTGTGTGGCGGACGGCCCACAGTCTAACCCGCGAATGGTTGGAAAGGGAGGTGTTGGCAATGCCCAGCGGCGATTGCCGAGTGTCGAATGACAACCCGGCCCTGACCCCCAAAACGTGTAGGAGGCGATTCCATCGCCGATGACGGACAGCGGAAGCCGCGTTCGTCGGCGTTGGAGCCGCCTCCTACAAATCAGCGTAGGCAAATGCCCCTGCCACAAGTTACTGCCGCAGGAAGAAGTTGCCATTGTCGGCCGTGTTAAACAGCGGCCGGAAAGGGCTTTGCTCGCCCCAACAAGGATCCTTCGGGCAGCAACGCGACTTGAAGGGGTAGAACACCAGGTTCATGCCGAGATTCCAGCCTTCGGCCAACGGGTTATTGTCCAGCGGAATCAAGTAGGTAAAGCCCGTATTGAGCGCGATGCAATCGGCCAGTGGGACATGGAAGTCGGCACCAATGGCCAGCCGGTCTTGCGTGCCGCCGGGACGAAATCCATTATCGGTGACACCGACAAAGGCCCGGAAGTCGCCCCCGGTGCAAGAACGGTGCCTCACGAATCCGCCGTAGAAGTCGGAGACATACGTGTTGACGCCCCCGCCGGCAAAGTTAGGTGCCAAGGTCGCTTTCGACGTGCCGATGTTGCACATGAAGCCGATTTCATTTTGGCGCGGGCCGACATAGCTGATTTCACCGCGAACCTGAGAGTACTCGAAGTCGCCAGGTCCCCCTTGATACCAGTTATTCATGCAGTCATAGACCACGCCCCCTTGCAGTCCACACAGCGCCCGGTGGAACAAGCCCACGGTGAAGAACTCTTGTTCGAAGTAGTTCGAGTACAAATTGTTTTGCGTGGCCTGGTATCCCACTTGAAAGCCCAATCCCAGCTCATTGCCGATCCAGGGCAAGGGAGCACCGAAGTTGATGCCCTCTTGAAAGCCGAAATTGCCGTTGTTGACGCCGCCGTTGCCGCGAAGCACCGGGCTACGAAACCCATGCACGCCGCCGCTTATTTCCAAATTACGCAGCCAGCAAAGATCGAAGCACAAGCAAAACTTACGGCCCGGGGCACAGCAGCTATCGCAGCCGTTGGTGCAGCCGCCGTCAAATCCGCAGGTGTCGCAGCCGCAGTCTCCGCCGCCGCCACAGCCGCATTCGCCATTGGTGCAACCGCAGTTGCCCCCCATGGCATCGCCGGAATAAAACCCGTCTACGACGGGTTGCGGACCTTGTTCGATGATCGGACCCGGTTGCCCAGGAGCGGGGATGACTTCGGCACCCATGTGCTCGCCTTCCATTATTTCGCCCTGCCGCATGACGACCATGCCGGCGTGTCCGCTACGCTGCATGCGGGCACGCTGGGCCGGATCGACCCAGGGGCGATGCGTCCGCGCGGTCCTCGTTTGAGGGCGGGTCCAAGCAACCTGCTCGACTTGGGACTGCGCTGGTTCGTCTAGTTCGACGTTAGTTTCCTCTGGCGTGCGCAATGCCCGCATCGCCCGCTGACGAGGCTGACCGTCCGCCAGCGTCGTGCTAGCGTTAAAGGTCGCACCGAGTACAAAGCCCAGCGCCATCAGCCACCCGCCCGCCGATTGCCAGTTGCGATTCATCGCCAGCACCTCTTAAAAAGTCGCGTGGAATTCGGATACCGGCTGCCAGCAACGCCAGCGCGTTGCCAATGCCTGACTTCCGACTGCCGTGTATATCGGAATCGGCACGACCGCTACTTTCGTCAAAGTTGCCGTAATCCGAAAAAGCAATGCTTCTTTCCCAGACTTCCATTCGAAGTGGGCGTCCGAGTACGATGCCGGCCAATCGACGAGCGCAACCGCTGTTCTCTGGGAGAAAACTGCCGTGTGGACCGTGCTGCTATTGATTGGCTCCAATGCCTTTATGACCCTGGCCTGGTACGGGCACTTGGGCGAGAAATTCAAGGCCTACCCGCTACGGTGGGTCATCCTGACCAGTTGGCTGATCGCATTGCCAGAGTATGTCTTGCAAGTGCCGGCAAACCGGCTGGGGCACGGCCAGTTCACCGCACCGCAACTCAAGATCATGCAAGAGTGCATCTCCATCACGATCTTTGTGGTTTTCAGTATGCTTGTTTTGAAAGAACAACCCCGTTGGAACGACTGGCTGGCGTTTGGACTGATACTGCTAGCCGTGGTTGTCATGATGTATCCAAAGATGGCTGCGGCGGCCGGATGAAGCCAACTTGCTTTTCCGCGAGCACCGCGGTCGGTAGACTGGCCGGCGGAGTTGTCAGTTTTCCGTTTACAGTGATCAGCCAATTGCTGACGGCTGATCACCTTCAGCCTTTCGCCTATCGCCTCCCCCGGAGCTTTCTTCATGCTCGGTGCCTCGCTGGACGTGCCGCAATACCTGGCTCGGCTGCACGCCGAGATTGACCGCGTGGATCAGGCGGAAATCCGCCAAATGGCCGATTGGGTCTACGAGGCCTGGGAGAACGACAAGTTCGTCTACATTTTTGGCAATGGCGGATCGGGCACCACCGCCACCCACATGAGCGAAGACCTGGGCAAGTCGTCGCTCCGCGAGCGCGATCTCAAAGACGAGTCCAAGAAACGGCTCAAAGTCCTCAGCCTGACCGACAATCTGGGCTGGATTCTGGCTGTCGGCAACGACGTAGGATACGACCAGATCTTCGTGCAACAACTGATGAACTATGGCCGGGCCGGCGATGTCTGCCTGGCAATCAGCGGCTCCGGCAACAGCCCCAATGTGTTGAATGCCGTCGATTGGGCCAATCGGCACGGGCTGAAGACATTTGGCCTGACCGGATTTGGCGGCGGCAAACTCAAACAAATGCAACAAGCCGGGCTGCATGTGCCGTTGGACGACATGGGCATGGTCGAAAGCATTCACCTGTGCGTCTTTCATTGGGTGCTCAACGATGTTTTCGCCAAGATCAACGGCGAGGGCAGATACGCCCCCCGCTAGTTTTCAAGGAAACTTTTTCCATGTCGAGCGAACTCGTCACGGTGGCTACTTTTCTCACGCCAGAGCATGCGGAGTTGGCTCGCGGCATGCTGCAGTCCGAGGGCGTGAGGGCCTACATCGCCGACGGCGCCGTGATCGGCAACCACTGGGGGCTGACCAACGCGGTCGGCGGAGTCAAACTGCAAGTGGGCGATCGTGATGTAAGAACGGCCCGCCGGATCTTGGACGAATTCCAAGACCGCAAGGAAGCCGACGAGCAATCTGGTTCGCCTTGGACCTGCCCCAATTGCCAAGAGCAAGTCGATGCGAACTTCGACCTTTGCTGGTCGTGTGGTGCCCTGCCCGACGGCAGCCATGACCCCGACGCGGCCGCTGCGGCCAGGCAAACTCGCGACGTCCGTGGTGATGGCCCGGACGAGCCAGCACAGGCCGAATCGGGTGAACTAGCCACGCATGCCGCGGCCTGGGATATCGACGGAGAGAAACTCAATTCGACGCAGATTATAAGAATTGCCGCGTTAGGGTTGCTCATTGCGGCTTTGTTGGGGTTCGCCGCCTGGTCCGTCAGCCGTTAATCGCCACGCATAAAACCAATATGTATCTCGGCATTGAAATCGGCGGCACCAAATTGCAATTGGGCGTGGGAGCCGGCGATGGCAGTCCGTTGGTGCAATTGCTGCGTTTCGATGTCGATCCGTCGCAAGGAGCGGCCGGTATCTTGCGGCGGATCGAAAAGGGAGCGCAAGAACTGTTGCAACGCCACCCGATAGCCGCGATTGGCTGCGGCTTTGGCGGGCCGGTTGATGTGGCCGAAGGCCGGGTGGTCAAGAGCCATCATGTGGCGGGCTGGAATGGCCTGGAACTGGCCGACTGGTTGCAACGCCTGTTTGGCGTTCCAGCCGCCATCGCCAACGATGCCGATACGGCTGGCCTGGCCGAAGCCCGCTTTGGGGCCGGGTTTGGTGCCAGTCCGGTATTGTACGTCACGGTCGGAACGGGCATTGGCGCGGGCTTGATCGTGGATGGCCAAATCTACGCGGGCTGCGGCCGAGGCGCAGCAGAACTGGGGCATTTACGGCCCGGCTTGCACGCCGACCGGCCCGACGAAAATCTAGAATCGCTGGCGGCTGGCTGGGGCATTGCCGCAGCGGCGCAAAGCAGGCTGTCGGGGGGAGCTGTTTCGCATCGTTTCAGCAGCCTGGCACCAGGCCTCGACCGCAAAGTGCCCGACGCCGTGCGGCAGCGCCTGATTGAAGCAGAAGCAGCGGCCGAGGAATTCGCCGCCGACTTGCTGACCCGTTGCGATGGCATCGTT
>JBFWUW010000087.1:0-26331 GCA_050247075.1 Pirellulales bacterium
CCGACTCGCGGCGCCGGGCGCAGGTCTCGCGGGCTGCCAACGACCGCTACTTGGAATCGCTGGCGGCCGTCGAATCGAAGCAACCGCTGGGGAACTGGCCGGCCCGCTGTGCCAATCGACCACCTGGAATGGTCGCCGCGTGCGGGCGTTGAACCCTTTCTCGGCCGACGATGTCGCGTTGCTGGCGGCGGTAAGCCGAGGAGAGTTTGCCATCAACGGCTTTCGCAACCGCGACCTGCGGGCAGTGCTGTTCCCCGACTCCGCTGGCACGCCGGAGGAACAACGACGACAATCGGGCGCAGTCACTCGCCGCTTGCGGCTGCTGCGGGCCCACGGCCTGATTGCCAAAGTCTCGAAGACGCACTGTTACACCATTACTGAAAAAGGCCGCACCGCCATCACCGCGCTGTTAACCGCCCAACAAGCCAACACCGCAGCCCTCAGCCAAATCGCCGCATAAAATTTGCGCAGCGCACAAAGAAATCGAACGTTTGTTTCACGGATTCCACGGCGCGGCTTAGCCGCAACCAACGAGTCTATTTTGCAAGACCAGGAACCACGGAGCATTCGGGCTGGCCGACAAGAATTGCATCGGAAGAAATCTCACGCAAAGTCGCAAAGACGCAAAGGGAGTGTTCCCGAGAAGGCTTCCCGTCGCAAATCGAGAGCGTCGTCCTTGTCGAACCTCTTTGCGCCTTTGCGACTTTGCGTGAGTCCCCCCTTTTTGGCTGACGGTTTTCCCCGCACTGCCAAGAATGACGAAAACCTCCGCGAAACGGGCCTCCAAACTTGCGTTGCCTAAACCAACAACTTGCGCGGCGCACAAAGACTTCGAACGTTCGTAATACGGATAGGAATGCGATGGAAACCGTATTCCCTTGGTTGCTTTTGAATTGTCCAGGTATGCATGATTGCAGCGACCGCCGCATGGCGGAGCCAATCGTTTAATGTGCCAATTCTCGCCAACTTGACGCCCCAACTAAATGCTCTAGACTCTCTTTACAGCCTGTTCTCGCGGGAATGGCGGAATTGGCAGACGCGCCAGCTTGAGGGGCTGGTGGCCGCAAGGTCGTGCAGGTTCAAGTCCTGTTTCCCGCATTGTTCGATCGTCAGGACTCGTCGCCAATCTCGGCCGCGAGTCCTGTTTTTTTGGGAAGGCGGAGAGGTTTTTGAGTTCTTAGTTTTCAGTTTTTAGTCGAATTCTCGATCCCGACCGCGGATTGCCTAGAGCCAATCCGCTGCGTGCTTTCATCTGAACACTGAAAACTAAGAACTGAAACTGAAAACTCTCGTCCTTCCGCCTTCATCCTTTGCCCTTCCGCCTTTCCCATTTCCGTTCACGACCATAACCGCCGTGCTTGGGACGCCTTGGTTCGCCAGGGGCAGGGGTTTACTCGGCCTGCTAAGGACGAGGACTTTCGTGATCCGGTTGTGCGCCTGGGGTCGAACGAGTGGTTGGGGGATGTCCGCGGACGCCGCGTGTTGTGCCTGGCGGCGGGCGGTGGGAAGCAAAGCGTGCTGTTTGCCGCCGCCGGGGCCGTGGTGACAGTGGTCGATATCAGCCCCGAGATGCTGGCTCTCGACCGGCAAGTGGCCGCCGAACGCGGGCTGAACATCCGCGTGGTCGAGGCCTCGATGGACGACCTTTCGGCCTTGGCCACGGCTAGCTTCGACATCGTCAGCCAGCCGGTAAGCACCTGCTATGTGCCGGACGTGCGGCCCGTCTTTAGGGAAGTGGCCCGCCTGCTGGGGGCGGGGGGGCTGTACGTCAGCCAGCACAAGCAGCCGGCCAGTTTGCAGGCCGATATTCGCCCCTCCGCCCGCGGCTATGAACTGACGGAGCCCTACTACCGCGGCGGCCCGCTGCCGCCGGTGGTGGGCAGCCCGCACCGCGAAGTGGGGACGCTGGAGTTTTTGCACCGCTGGGAAGAGATCATCGGCGAGATGTGCCGGGCCGGCTTTGCCATCGAAGACCTGATCGAACCGCTGCACGCCGACGAAAAGTCGGAGCCTGGCTCTTTCAAGCACCGCGGGCGCTACGTTGCCCCTTACGTGCGGATCAAAGCCCGACGGACGGGAGTGCCAGCTCTTGGCGAGTCGGCCGCCAGGATTTGGACGCCGTAGCGAAAAAGCTGTCAGCGGAGAAGCTATCAGCCGTCAGCAGAGAAGCTATCACTCGGCTGCTCCCCAGGGGCTACGACATAGGTTCATCGAACGGTCCCGGAACCGCGGCGGGTAGGGGGGCTGGTGCGATCCGAAAGCGCGGCCCGCGGACTAGCCGCAGGCCGGTGGCGCGCAATACATACAGGGAAATCGCTAGTACCACGCCTTGGATGACAACGATGGACCCCAAGAAGCTGTCCCCACCGTCAAACAGGAACCATAGCGAAGCGGTCGCCAGTCCGGTGAATAAGACAAACGCGGCCAGGCGGGTCAAAAACGGGCCTTGACCCAGTCCGAACCAGGCCGCGGCCAACCCCGTCACGGCGAAGGCCCCAGCATGCATCGGTGCTTCCCGCAACATGCTTACATCAAAGCGTCGACCGGTATAGAAGCCCGCCGCGCGAATAATGCCCAATAGCACTCCGATCACGGCCACGGCCAGCAACAGATGCCACAGCGAAAACTGCACGGGCTGGGCGGATTGTTCCGAATCTTCGCCCCCCTGATTGGGCGCGGGACAGTTGATATCATCCAGGCGAATACCCGCCGCCAATCGCACGATGAGCAAGGGCCCAGCCACAATGGCCATTTGCAACGACAACAGCACAAGCCAAAACCAGATATTGGCGTGAAATTGGTCGAGAATCAACGGTGTCACGGCCAATCCCGCTACTCCGGCCAAGAGCCGAATGAATACCGATGCGCTGCCCAGCAAGCACCAAATGGTCAACATGCTGAATTGGCCAAAGATCAAGGCGTAGAAAATGATGCGGGGGCCTGACGATTCGGGGATGAATGTCTGTGAAACACAATCCGCTAAGGACAGAGCCACCAGGAGCAGCGTTATTAACAAGGCACATTGTTGCATTGCCCCATTCTGACCGCTCCCGCGCCCTCGGCCAAGTTGCAATCCTCGCAGTACCCAATTCAAGCCAGCATGGTGGGAGCCGTGCGGCTACGACGGGCCAAGTGGTCGAGTAAGCGAAGCGATCGCTCGGCTGCTCCCCAGGGGCTACGACATGGTTTCATCGAACGGTCCCGGAACCGCGGCGGGTAGGGGGGCTGGTGCGATCCGAAAGCGCGGCCCGCGGACTAGCCGCAGGCCGGTCGCGCGCAATACATACAGGGAAATCGCGAGCACGACCCCCTGTATGGCAACGATCATTCCCAAGATGCTGTCCCCCCCCGCGAAAAGGAACCATAGCGAAGCCGCCGTCAGTCCGGTAATCAGGACAAACGCGGCCAGGCGTGCCAAGAGCGGGCCTTGTCCCAGTCCGAACCAGGCCGCCGCCAACCCCGTCACGGCGAAGGCCCCGGCGATCATCGGTACTTCCCACAACATCCTCGAATCAAAGCCTCGTCCGGCATAAAAGCCCGCCGCGCGAACAATGCCCATTAGCACGCCAATCACGGTCACGGCCAACATCAGATGCCAGAGCGAGAACTGCACGGGCTGGGCGGATTGTTCCGAATTCTCGCCCCCCTGGGTGGACGAGGGACGGTTGATGTCATCCAGGCGAATGCCCGCCGCTAATCGCACGATGGGCAAGGGAACACCTAAAATGGCCATTTGCATCGACAACAACACGAGCCACAACCAGCCATTGGCATGCAATCGGTCGAGAACCAAAGGAGTCGTGGCCAATCCCGCTATGCCAGACAAGAACCGAATGAATGACGATGCGCTGCCCAGCAAGCACCAAATGGTCAACATGCTGAATTGGCCGAAGATCAAGGCGTAGAAAAGGATGCTAGGCAAATCGGGGCCTGGCGAGATGCTGGCGAATGCCAGCGAAAGCAGGTCCACTACGGCCAGGGCCACCAGGAGCAGCGTTATTAAGAAGGCACGTTGTTGCATTTCCCCATTCTGCCTACTGCCGCGACCAAGGCCAAGCGGCAATGGTGAAAGGCGAAAGGATGAGGTAAGAGGTATGACGGATGGAACATCGGCCTCGCTCCTGACTTTGCCGTCCGCTGTAGTTGCCACGGCCAATGGGTTCAAGCTGACGGCTGACAGCTTCTCCGCTGATGGCTTGTCCGCTGCGCTGCCAGCCGTTGCATTCCCCCGCCGCTCGGAACAAGATAGGGCTTCGAAAGATTCCCGGAATGCCTTTTCGCGGCGGAGCTTTGTGGTGAATCACCACGACTTGCAGCAGATCGTGAGTTGCTTTGGCCAACCCGTGGCCGGCAACCCCACGCAATATATGATGGAACGCGCCTTTGCCGCCCTGGGTTTGCATTGGCGTTATCTGACGCTGGAGGTCGCGCCCGACGGACTGGCCGACGCCGTCCGCGGCATGAAGGCGATGGGCTTTCGCGGCGGCAACATCACCAAGCCACACAAGGTTGAGGTGCTTAAGTATCTCGACCGGACCACCCAGGCCGCCGGGCTGATGGGGGCCGTCAATTGCATCAACCGCGAAGGGCAAGAGTTGGTCGGCGACAACACCGACGGCAAGGGCTTTGTGCAGTCCCTGCGCGGCGTGGCCGATCCGGCCGGCAAGAAGATTGTGATCTTGGGGGCTGGCGGCGCCGCCCGGGCCATTGGCGTGGAACTCGGCCTGTCGGGCGTGGCGGAGATAACCATCGTCAATCGCACGGCTGACCGAGGCCAAGAGCTATCCCAATTGCTGGCCGAACAGGTCAAGATTGCCTCGACGTTTCAGCTTTGGGAAGGGGACTACGAGATTCCGGCCGAAACGGACGTGCTCATCAACGCCACTTCAATTGGCCTGTTCGATCCCGACGCGCAAATACCCCTGAACGAAGAGACGCTAACCGCCGGCATGGTGGTGGCCGATGTGGTCTTTAACCCGCCCGACACCCGGCTGCTGGCGGCCGCCCGCCGCCGTGGCTGTACGCCGCTGGATGGGCTGGGGATGCTGGTCAATCAGGCCGTCATTGGCTTCAAGATTTGGACCGGCGTGGAACCCGACGCGGCGGTGATGCGGGACGCGTTGGAAGAGTTCTTGGGAATTTAACCGAGGTACATTCATGCCGCGACGACGCTTTTCCTGCCTGCGCAATCTGGCGCTAATGGCCGTCTTAGTCTTGGCAGCCGGCAAGTTCGCCCTGGCGGAAGGGCCGGAGGAATACGTCCATTGGGACTTATTAGGTCCGCGCAGCGAGTCGCTTCTCACACTGGTCCCGCAGATAGGCTGGCAAACCAACGACCATGAGATCGTGGCCGGTAAAGGTGCCAAGAATTTAATCGGCCCGTGGTACGGCGTGGATTTCGAAGTGCGAATCGCCTGGATGGAACCAGCGGGAAGCGACGGCTTCGATTTGAGCCTGATCCGCCCCGTCATGGAGGAGCACGACTTTGAGCAGGGCTCGTTTCTGTTTCGCTTCCATGAAGGCCAACCGGTGGCCAGGGAGGGGCGCGACCGCCAGGTTTCCACGGGTGCCATTGCCGACACCGGTCAGAATCATGTCGCCATTATCCGGCGGCACGGCAAGCAGGTACAGATTACCGTGGATGGCAGCATGTTGCTGGCGCTAGAACTGTGGGGGAGCGGACCCGCGAACTTCGTCATCTCGCCGCGCGGCGGGCTGGTACTCTCGGAATTGGTCTGGTCGGAGCCTCGCGGCGAACCGCTGTTGAAGGGGGACACGTTGGAAGGCTGGTGGACACCCGGCAACAAGGATTGCTGGAAGGTCGAACAAGGCGAGCTGATTTGCCTCAACAAGGATGGCAACTATCTGCGGTCGGAACGGGAATATCGGGACTTTGTGTTGTCGCTGGAGTACAAGATCAACAAGAAAGGCAACTCGGGCATTGGCATTCGCACGCCGCGCAACGGCTGGCCGTCTGGCGATGGCATGGAGTTGCAGATCGAAGACGAACCGGCTGGCACGCCGCTCACCCGTTCCTCCACGATGGGCATTTACGGCAATCTGGAACCGTTGGCCCGCGCCGACCGGTCGGAGGAGTGGAACCAGGTCCAGATTCGCGCGGTTGGCCCGGAGATAACCGCGTTCGTCAATGGCGTACTGGTGCAACATGCCGATCTGCGGCTGCTGCCCGAGCTGTACCGGCGGCAGCCGGCCGGTTGGATTGGATTTCAAGACCACGGAGCGCCGGTGCGCTTTCGCAATATTTATCTGCATGAGGCTTACGCCCCTAAATCCGACAAACAGCCGGGTAACGAGCGGCCGTCAGTCCAGGCGCAACGCCCGATTACCTGGTTCGCGCTCAACCGGTTGCTGAATCCGCAGAACAATTTGTTCGTGGATCGCTTTACCAGCCATGCGGTTTCGGCCCGCGTGCAGGGAGCAGAATCGACTTTGCTGGCCGATCTTCAAGGGCCGGGAATGCTGGTGCGACTGGCCAGGACGAGCGAACGGGGACGGTTGGAGTTTTATTTTGACGGCGAGGAAAAGCCGCGATTGGAATGCGCGCCGGCCGAGTTGATGGATCGGGTAGTGTCGATCGGCGAGGATCGTGTTCCCACATGTATGTTGCTCCCTTTTGCCAAGAACTTGCGGGTGGTCCTTCACGGCGGCGAACCGGCCGACTACCGGCTGGACTACCTGGCGTTCGACCTGACGGCGACCAAGCCGGACAACTGGATTCCCTCGGATGAGTGGCCGGGGCTGGCCTCTTATGGCGACGGCCAGCCGCTGGTGCCGCGGGGAATGTTGCCCGCCCTGTCCTATCGCCGCCAGCAATTGGGCTGGGGGACGCATCGCGAACACGATCCTTTGCCCCGCGTGCGTGGTAACGGCAGCCCACTCGCCGCCGGTCAGAGAGCAACGCTGGTGGAACTCGACCAGTCGGGCGTGGTCGAATGGTTCAAGCTGCATGCGGACAAGTCCGTGCTGGCCAACGACGATCTGTGGCTGGAGATGACGTTCGACGGCGCGGAGCCACCGGCCGTATCGGCTCCAGCGAGGTACATTTTCGCCGGTTTGCAAAACGCCGAGAACGCGCAAAACTTCGTCTGGACCTATCGGGATGGCTTCACTTGCTTCCTGCCGCTTCCGTTTGCCAACGGCCTGAGGATTGAAGCGGTCAACCGCGGTCAGCAACCGATAGCCGAACTGTCGATGACCGTTTCGGTCGATCGCCGGGCGGACCAGCCCGAGAGCATTCCCCCGTTCCGTTTGCATGGACTTTTTCAACCGCAAGCCACGGCCAGCCAGGCCGCCTTGCTAAGCCAGGCTGGACACGGCCAGTGGATCGGCTTTATCCAAGCTACGCCACGGGACGGTTCGACCGGCATTGCCTTGCTATCGGTCGATGGCGGCGAGCAACCAGGTTGGGCCAGTGATAGTCTGGATTTGTTCTTCGGCAGCAATGGCCAGCAGGCCGACCTACGGCAAGTGTTGTGCGGTCACCGCGGCGGGCTGGCCTGGAGTTGGCTGCACCTGGCCCCGGTTTGGTTCGAGAAGTCGATTGAGATGCAAGCCCGCGAGGGGGATGTGGTGGGAGACCGGTTGGCTTTGTTCTATCTGCACAAGTGAGCCGCGATGAAGATAACGCAGGTTGATGCCTTTGTGGTGGAAGTGCCGCAGAAATACCCAATTGCGCCGTATGCCTCGCGCTATCGGCCGCAATCGTCCACCAAGAGCGTGCTGGTGCGGATTGAAACCGACGACGGCACGGTTGGCTGGGGAGAGACGCCGCAACGATACCTGGGGGAGCAGATCAGCGGATCGAGCGCTACCGCAGAACTGCGCGGCAAGATCATCGGCAAAGACCCGACCGCCATCGGCCCGATCTACAATGAATGGGGCCTGGATGGCGAGCATCTGCAAAGCGCCGTCGAAATGGCCTGCTGGGATATCTTGGGCAAAGTCACGAGGCAACCGCTCTATCGGCTGCTGGGGGGCGCGGTTCGCAAGGAGATTGAACTGGCCGCCTGCATGGGGATCAGTCCGCCCGAACGGGCCAGGGAAATTGCCCGGTTGTATGTTGAGCAAGGCTTTACCACGCTGAAGACCAAGGCCGGCCGCGACCCCCAGGAAGACCTGGCGATGGCCAAGGCCATTCGCGATTCCGTGGGCGACCGGCTGAAACTGCGGATGGACCCCAACACGGGCTATCAGCCGCAAGTCTGTCTGCAACTGGCCAAGGATCTGGAACCGTTCAACCTGGAGTACTTCGAGCAGCCGATGCCGGAGGATTGCCTGGCGGAATACGCCGTCATTCGTGGCCAGACAACGACGCCGCTAGCCTTGAACGAGTCGGTGACCACGCTCAACGCGGTGCGAGAAATCCTGGACAAAGAGGCTGCGCAATTCTTGCTGCCAGACACATATCAATGTGGCGGGCTGTGGAACTGCCGCCTGATTGCCGACCTGGCGGCGGCGGCGGGCGTGCCCTGTATTGTGCATTGTTCGCACGACCTGGGCCCCAAGACAGCCATGATGCTGCACCTGGCCGCTTCCACCCCCAACTTCGGCATGGCCAACGACTGCACCTACTACGGACTGGTCGATGACGTGCTAACCGAAATGATCCCCATCCAACGTGGCCGCATGCGCGTGCCGGAAGGGCCGGGATTGGGAGTGCAGGTCAGTCTGGCCAAAGTGAGGAAGTATGAGGTATGAAGGAGTGTCGAGTGATGAATGATGAGTGACGAACACCGAAAACTTGCCGCCCTCTGCCCTTCCGTGCTACCCTACTCACACCCCGTTCAACAATCCCCTTCTCTCGGAGAATAAAAATGTCGTGCCGTCATGGCTTGCTGTGGTGTGCGATTTTTGGCGGGTTGTTGGTGGGGGCATGGCGCGGCGTTGCTTGGTCGGCCGAGGAGGCCGACGACGAACCGGCGAAAGGGGTTACGCAAGAAGAGATCGATCGCACCTACTTTGCCCGCGATGGCCTGTCGCCAGAGGAACTTTCCGACTGGCTGGAGCGGATGCAGAGCAAGCCCGACTCCATCCGGGCGCGGCCCGGCTTCGTAGCGGCTATTTTGGACGCCACCCAACGGATTTTGGACGTTGACTCGCCGCAACCCGTGCGCAATGCCGCCGTGCTGACCCGCTTTGAAGTGCTGCATTTCGCCGCCATCAATGGCGATGCCAAATCGGACGAAGCCCTGTTCGGTCTGGCGGACAAGGAACAAGGCAACACCAACGCCACCATCGCCCGCCTGGCCAAACTGCATCTGTTGGAACAGAAGGCCGGTGAGATTGGTCAACCGGAACAGGTCGCTTTACCCCCGCTGCTGGAGGAGCTCAAGGCGTTTCTAGCGGCAGAGCCGGTGACCGAACGCGAATTGCGTCTGGCTTCGCGAACGGTGAAGGTCGCCAACATGCTTGAGGATCTGGAAGCCCGCAATAAATTCTTCGACGAACTGGGGGCCCTACTTTCCAAGAGCAGTGACCGCAAGATGGCCCGCTACGGAAAACAAGTGGCCAAGGTTAGCAAGCAATCGGATCTGGTCGGCCAGACTCTGGAGATCGAAGGGGTAGCCGTGGATGGCACGCCGTTTGACTGGAACCGCTATCGCGGCAAGGTCACGCTGGTGGTGTTTTGGGCCACCTGGTGCGGGCCATGCCGGGCGGAAATGCCCAATACGCAGCGGGCCTACGAAAAGTTCAAGGACCGCGGCTTCGACGTGGTCGGTATCAGCCTCGACCAGGACCGCGAAGCGCTAGAGACGTTTCTGGGCGAGAACCCTTTGCCCTGGGCGATCTTGTTTCACGAGGGGGGCGATAACCCCATGGCCGAGAAATACGGCGTACAGGGAATTCCAACACAGTTCTTGGTCGACGCCGACGGCAAGGTCATCTCAGACTCGGTGCGCGGCCCCGCCCTAGATGCGGCCCTGGAGAAACTGCTACCCATGAAATAACAGCCGCGAAAATCAAACCTGGCCGACATTTCGATTGGGCAAACGGGCCGAATCGAGAATCGAATGGCATCGCCAAGGAACGACCGAGAAATAACTTCTCCACCAACTCCTCTCCCTCTCCGGGAAAGGGCAGAGTGAGGGAAAAGAAAACGCCGAAATTATCCTTCGGTCGTTCCTAGCTCAACCTGGAATCGAGACTCCTTAACCGATGGCGAAAGCCTTCGCGAACATTGCACATAACTGTCGCAGCCTCGATTCGCCCGTGTAAACCAGCGACGATCAGACGAGCTGTCACGTTCAACCATCATCCAACCGTCGGTGTTGACCCCACCTTACCGCCAGCTAGAATACCGACCTGTCCGGGGCGTGGCTCAGCCTGGCTAGAGCGCTTGGTTCGGGACCAAGAGGTCGCAGGTTCAAATCCTGTCGCCCCGACATCTAAGCCCTTGTTGCATAAGAATTTGCGACAAGGGCTTTTTTCGTTGGTTTTGTACGGGACATTTTTGCGAAGAGATTTGTAGGAAATGGTGGGGCAAACGGTCGGGCGGACTCATGTGCCTACCACCTTCCCACGGTCGAACTCTTTACAAATGGCGCTGCCACTCCCGCCGAAAACCGTTCGTAGCCTCGGCACGTTGACGGCGATACAAGGTCGATTCAGAAGATGCCCGCTTGCAGCATGCGACGGGTCGTCAAACCTAGTTTCGTCGTCGAGCGAATTCGTCGCCTCGGTTTAAACGCTTGAACGAAACGGAAATCACTCCGACTCAGCGAAAGGCGCTGAGACGCTTCGAGGTGTGTCGGACATCAAGAGCGTGAGCGATCTGCGTCACGCCTTCAACCCATCCGTTCGACAACTCGTCCCCACGGCCTTCCACAAGGCCGGCGGTTTTTTTATTTCCCCCAGAGCTTGCGGAACCAAGGTTTTTGAGGCCCGCCCTACAATCTCGATTCCCAGAAAATGTTACAAGATCGGCCTCGAAATCGAAAAGCCGTTTGGGCGTTCAGCCTGCTGGGGATAGGGAACCAACCTCACAGGGAAAGGTAGATTAAATTCGGTTTCCATTTTTTTTACGAGATCGGCAGCAAGTCGCAGTCGCAGTTGAGACCGGCACCTGCGTATCAACGCAAGAATAGAGAATCCCAAGGGGCTTTTCTCGTCAGCCGCCCGCACCGATAATGCCTGAATGGCCCAGGCCACGCTGCACATATCCTTCGGACGCTTTACTTTGGCCCGACCGACAGCAAGCAACATATCGTTTGGCGCGAGGGTGTCGCCATGATTGTTCAAGATTCCGTTCGCAAGCCTTGGCAGTTTTCTTTACGTTCGCGCATTGTGGCCGTCGGCAAACGCGAGTTGCCATTCGAGGAACTTGCGGCACGCGCCCGGGGGCGAATCATCCTTGTCGAGGCCCCGTGGCAGCCGCCCGCCCGGCGTGCTCCGCTTCGGTCGCTGCGCTCCCTGCGCGGAGCACGCCGGGCGGGGCGAAGAAGAAAGCCAAACCCAAGCCCCGATAACCGTCGCATCCCTCACCCCCTGGGGGGACATTTCTGGTGAATTTGGAATGGGGTCATTTCTATTGAACGGTGACACGGCTACGTGGCAAATACTGGCGGGCTGGCTTCGGCGGGCCTAAACTAGGGACCGCTTAGGCCGTCGATCGCCAGAGGCCGTCTTCTTTTTATCAGGAGCACCATGCCATGACGCGGATCCATCGCCGTCAGTTCCACAAGGTTGCCGCCGCTGCCGCCAGTACGGTGTTTGCCGCGCCGGCCATCTTGCGCGGGGCCAATCTCAATGACCGGTTGAATATCGCCATCATCGGGTCTGGTGGGCGGGGAGGGGCTAACCTGAATAGCGTGGCGAGCGAGAACATTGTGGCGCTGTGCGATGTCAGCCAGCCGGCCGTCGATGCGGCGGCGGAAAAATTCCCCAGTGCCCGTCGGTTCAACGATTTCCGCAAGGTCTTCGACCACGCCAACGAGTTCGATGCCGTCGTGGTCAGCACCTGCGAGCATACGCACGCTTTCGCCACCATGTTGGCGCTGAAGCATGGCAAGCATGTCTATTGCGAAAAGCCGCTGACGCACAATATCTGGGAAGCGCGGCAGATTCGTCTGGCGGCGGCCCAGGCCAAGGTCGCCACGCAAATGGGCATTCAAATTCACGCTACCGAAAACTACCGCCGCGTGGTCGAGCTGGTGCAAGCCGGCGCGATCGGCCCGGTTCGCGAAGTCCACGTCTGGACATCGCGGGCGTGGGGCCGGCAGAGCGCCGACGAGGCCCAGAAACATGGCGATATCGTGCATATCGAAGAGCGTCCGACGGAAACCGCCAGCGTCCCTTCCGGGCTGAATTGGGATTTGTGGCTAGGACCCGCGCCGGAGCGTCCCTTCAACCCCGTGTATGTGCCCGGTCCCAAGTGGTACCGCTGGTGGGATTTTGGCAACGGCACGATGAGCGACCTGGGAAGCCACTGGAACGATCTGCCGTTCTGGGCGCTAAAGCTGCAAGCCCCGCTGACCGTGGAAGGCTTTGGCCCGCCGCCACATGCCGAGATTGCCCCGGCTTCGATGTCGGCCACCTACGAATACGGTCCCCGCGGCGACTTGCCAGCCGTCCGACTGTCGTGGCATCAGGGGGTCAACAAGCCCGACGTGTGGACCAAGGGCGAAATCCCGACCTGGTCCGACGGCTGCCTGTTCATCGGCGACGGCGGAATGTTGCTGGCCGACTATGGCAAGCACCTGTTGCTGCCGGAAGATAAGTTCGCCGACTACCAGCGGCCCGAACCGGCCATTCCCCGTTCGCCCGGCCACCATCAAGAATGGATCGACGCCTGCAAGAACGGCGGGCAGGCCTCGGCCGACTTTGAATACTCGGGTTGGCTGACGGAAGCCAACCACCTGGGAAACGTGGCCTATCGCGTCGGCAAGAAGTTGGAGTGGGATGCCGAAAAGATGGCCGCGACCAACGCGCCCGAGGCCGACCCATTGATCCGCCGCGAGTACCGTAAGGGTTGGTCGTTGACGTAAGAGCCATCGAGTTGTCGCATTATGAACAGGTCCAACATGCTTCGATCGTTCTTGGCGGGATTACTGGCAATTGCCGTTCTGTCGATTGCGGCAGTCCCGTTGTTGGCGGCTGACGAACCGGCGGCTTGGAAGGCTGGCGTGGCCAGCGCGGTCATTACGCCCAGTCAACCAACGTGGATGGCCGGTTACGCCGGGCGTACCAAACCGGCGGATGGAACCATCAGCGAATTGTGGGCCAAGGCGTTGGCGGTCGAGGACGCCAACGGTACGAAGGCGGTTATCGTCACGGCCGACCTGATTGGCATTCCGCGGCTGTTGCGTGAACAAGTGGCCCAAGCCGCGAGTGAAGAGTTTCAGCTCGATCCCGCCAGCCTGCTGTTGAACTGTTCGCACACGCATTGCGGGCCAGTCGTCAAGGACGATCTGGAAATGTCGGTCATGTACCAGCTAGAGCCGGAACAGCGGCAACGGGTGGAGTCTTACTTCGTCGAACTGCGAGAAAAGCTAATCGGGCTGATTGGCCAGTCGATCGAACGGCTGCAACCGGCCCGGCTGGGTTACAGCCATGCCCGCTGTGGTTTTGCCATGAACCGCCGGCTGCCGACCAGAGACGGATATCAGAATAGCCCCTACCCCGACGGTCCCGTCGATCATGACGTGCCCGTGCTGCGTGTGGAGGACGCCGGCGGCAAACTCTTTGCCGTGGCGTTTGGCTATGCCTGCCACAACACCTCGACCGGCATTCAGCAGTACAACGCCGATTACGCCGGTTACGCCCAGACCGAGATCGAGAAAGCGCATCCGGGTGTGACCGCCCTGTTTGTGATGGGTTGCGGCGGCGACCAAAACCCTTACCCTCGCGGGCAGATCGAATGGGCGCAAGCCCACGGTCGCTCGCTGGCCAACGCGGTTGAAGCGGCCCTGCTGCCGCGGCCGCGGTCCGTGCGCGGCCCGCTGAAAACCGCGCTGCGCCACGTCGATCTGCCCTTTCAGCAGGTGACCAAAGAGGCCTTGCAACAGCGGCTGGCTTCGACCGATTCCTACGAACAACGGGCTGCCGCGGCCGTGCTGCGCGAGGCCGAATCGTTGGGCCATGTCCGCGACCATTATTCCTATCCGATTCAGGTATTGCGGTTCGGCGGCGACGTAACGCTGGTTGCGCTGGCCGGCGAGGTGGTCATCGACTACTCGCTGCGGCTGAAACTGGAACTGGCGGAACTGCTCCCCCGCGATTCATCCGTGGACGAACCGCACTCCGCCGTGTGGATTGCCGGCTACAGCAACGACGTGTTCGCCTACATTCCGTCACGCCGCGTCCTGCGCGAGGGAGGTTACGAAGCGGCCACCGCCATGCGTTTCACGGCACTTCCTGGCCCGTTTCAGCCCCAGGTCGAGGAATTGATCGTGGAGGCCGTGCGGGCGATGGTTGTTGAAGGTGATGATCGCTAGGCGAAAAGCCATCAGCGGAGAAGCTGTCAGCGGAGAAGCGATTAGCCATCGGCCGGATGATCGCCGTCGGGAAACGGCTCTTACGGCCCGATCGGCCGCTACCTTCTGTAGGAGCCGTCTCCCGACGGCGACAATCCGGATTCTTGATAGCAGGCGCCTTCCCGCGAATTTTGCTTCACGGCGTTGCCCGATGGGACGCGATTCAACCGTTTTGGACCGGGCAGTGCGCCGGGTGAGGCGGCGGCGGGCGGCGGTTTTTGGCCTGCTGGGGCCTTACCTGTTCCACTTTTGCCGGGTTTTGGGGGGTAGTGGTGCAGGTAAGCGATGCCGTTTGAGCGGTGGTGGGGTGGATGGCGGCTGCATGGAGTTGTTGGGTGTGGAGGGTCGAGCGCGATGCGGCCCCCTCACCCCCGGCCCCTCTCCCGCGGAGGGGAGAGGGGAGCAGTTGTTGGGGATGGAGAGTCGGGTAGCGCGGGATGGCGTTGACGATTTCGCGCGGAGAGGGGAGCAGGTGTTGGGGGTGGAGAGTCGGGGGTGAGGTGGGCGACTGCGTGGTGTGGGCTTGAGCCCACACGGAAATCGGCTGGCGTGGACTGAAGTCCACGCTACGGGCGAAGCCGCTACCGAGCAGGAAGGCGATCAGCAGGGCCACGATACCGCCGGCGGCCTGGCGGGCCGCCGCCGCTTTTCTGGCGGCCTCGAGTTTTGCCGTTTGCTCCGCCTGCCAGGCGTCGAAGGCGGCTTCGGACGCCGCGATATCGGCCGCGTCGGCCGCATCGGCGGCTGCTTCGTCGTAGTCGTCGTACATGTAGTCCTCGTCGGGAAAAAATCCCTCCTTCTTCATCTCTTGCATGTCGTGCCAATCCGCCCACTTCTCGGGCGTGCCGCCGATCGGCGGATGACGCGGGTAGCGTTTGAGGGGCGGATCAAGGGGAGCGATGCCCGACGTGGACGGTTCGACAGCTGCCACAGGCGCGGCGGGAGCGACGGTTGCGACGGGTTCGATGGCTGCCACAGGGGCGGCGGGTGCGACAGGCGCGACAGGCGCGGCGGGAGGAGAACTCGCGGTTTCGGGGACCGGCCCGCGTCCGACGTTGGTGCCGACGCCCCGCAGCGCGGCCAGCGCCTCGGGACTGAGGTTGCGGGGCGGTGTCGGCCGCCTGGGCAACGGGTTGCCGTCGTCGTCCTCTTCCTCGCCGGTGGCCAGCGGCACCAGATCGTAGGCCGCATCGCGGGAAAAATGGTGCTTGCCCGCGAACTTGACGGCGAGTTGTTCCAGAACCTGGCGTTTCTCCTCGACCTGTTCCGGGTAAAGGCCAGCCAGCATAATGTCGCGGTTTTGCTCGAAGAAATCGACGATCTGGTCGAAGGTCGGCCGGCTTTGCTTGCCGTAGATTTCGGGCCGCATCCGCTCCAGCATCCAGGCGGCCGCCCGCCACGACGTCGAGCCGGCGCGGTCGATGCGGCTGAGCGCGACGTACTCAAAGTTGCGCCGATAGTTGCGAATTTCCGCGCGGAAATATTCGTCGTTCCGCATGGCCCGGCCGAGCGTGGTGTGCGAACAGCCCATGTGCCGGGCCACCTCCCGCTGGCTCATGCCGACGCCGAACAGCCGCTTTACGTCGTGCCGGCGGTCGTCATCGTCGAAGAAGGCGGGCGGGCCCTTCTTTTTGGACTTGTCCGGGCGGGGAACCTTGGGCGGCTTGAACATGGGGTCGGCGGCGGCGGCGTTAAAGGCCGCTACGATTTCGATATCCGTTTTGGAGGATTCGGACATGGTGTGTTTCTCCCGTTCTTTGGACGAAGGCACCCGCGGCGCGGGAAACGGCCCCATGACAGGATAGCAGATATGTGTACGTATGTGCAACACTAAAATGGTCAGAAAAGAGATACAAAAGAACCACGGATAACACGGACTTCACGGATGGGGAGTGGCTGCGGCCAACGCGGCTGTTGTGCGAGACAAGGAACCACGGAGCATTTGGGTGGGCCGACACGAATTGCATCGGAAGAAATCGCACGCAAAGACGCAAAGGCGCAAAGGGAGTGTTCGCATGCAAACTTCCCGTCGCGAGACGACGGCATCCCCCATATTGAAGCTCTTTGCGCCTTTGCGTCTTTGCGTGAGCATTTCTTTTTGGGCTGACGGCGGTGCCTGGGGAATAGGGTGGCTGGTGGCTGACCACCGGGAAGCCCCAGCGGAGTTGCCTTCCAACCAGAAAAACGGATGGACGCCTCTACGGGCCAACCTGGTTGGAGCGTCAACTCCGCTGGGCCATGCGCTACGCTTCTGACCCAGCCACCCTCGCCATGCGCTGCGCTTCTGACCCAGCCACCCCTGGCCACGGCGCGAGCTACAAGGCAGGAGCCATGTAGCTACGGCTGGGGAACAGGGTGGCTGGTGGCTGACCACCGGGAAGCCCCAGCGGAGTTGCCTTCCAACCAGAGAAACGGATGGACGCCGATGCGGGGCAACCTGGTTGGATCGTCAACTCCGCTGGGCCATGCGCTACGCTTCTGACCCAGCCACCCTCGCCATGCGCTGCGCTTCTGACCCAGCCACCCCTGGCCTGAGCTGATAGAAGTTCGGTCATGCCCGTGGGACGACATTGCGCGAGAGGCCTGCGCTGAAAGCGTTGCGAAATCCCGCCCTAGGATCGCTGGCTGGCGAGCGCACCCTGGGCAACTTGCCGCGTGGAGGTTTTCCCGCCGTGTAAGGGTTGCACGGCCTTTGACGCGGCGCATGCTAACCATCGTGGGTTTAGGATACGGTACGAAATGACTGCCCCAACGTCCCTCCCCCGGAGTACCGGGAGAGGGGGGGCTAAAAGGGGAAGTTATTTCGTACTTCAACCAAAGGGTCGGGGCGCGAGTTTTCGAGATCAGGCGGCAGCCTCCCGCGATAAGTCAGCCAGCCAGGCTGATTCATTCTTGGGCGGCCTCATCCGCCGGCGGTTCCGCGGGCCGCTCGCTGTAGCCTTCGCAACGCAGCACGGGTTGGGGCGGATATTTGGCGAACCGCCGATCGACAGCCGATTGGCGGCAGAGCCAAAACCGAGACCCCTTGCCGGAGACGACCTCTTGGCAGTGCGAACATGTGTGGCAGAGTGAGTGGGGCATGCGCCACCGTGAGGAACGGACGACAACTCAATCGCCATTGTAGCCAAAAAATTGGTTCGCCCGACGGCGGCTGTTATACTCGCCGGCACGTCTGGCGGAAGCGTCGTTGCACCCTCCGCCGGGGCGATCACTTCTGGCTGGCGGAGATTACCGATGCGAATGCTGACTACTTGGGCGTGGATTGTGTTAACTTTGGCGTTGGCAAGCGGGGCGGCCGCAGCCAAAGAACCCGCTATCCGAACACAAGCCGCCTTTCACGACTTGTCGCTGCTGGTGGCACCAGAACTCCCCTGCTATTGGACGGCTGGCTTTCCGCCATTCGATATCAACCACTATCTACGGATTGGGCCGCTGTCGGCATATAATAGCGACATTCTGACGATCGACGAGCATACCGGCACCCAGTTCGATGCCCCGGCCCACTTCGTGCCGCCGCCAGACTCTGGCCTGCCAGACGCCAGCCCGCTGGGCCTGGTGACGGGTGAAAAAGTCCCCGCCTGGCAATTCTGTGGCGAGGCCTGCGTGATCGACTGTTCCGACATGCTGGAAAGCGGGCCCGCGGGGATCAGTCCGCTCATCACGCGCGACCGCGTGCGGGCGTGGGAAAAGTCGCACCGTCCGCTGAAGGCGGGCGACGTGGTGCTGTTCCGCAGCGGCTATACCGACAAGTTCTACGCGCCGTTTCCCCAGGGCCGCCGGCTGATTGCCGATCCCGTGCAAGGGACCGCGCCGGGTTGGCCAGACCCCGATGCCGCCTGCATGGACTATCTGGCCAGTCGCGGCGTCATGACACTGGGCACCGATAGCCCCAGCATGGGCCCCATTCCCGGTGATCTGGCGCCGCGGGTCCATGTGGCCGGCCTCAAGCATGGCATGATCTGGACAGAGTGCGGCACACGCTACGGCCAATTGCCAGCGACTGGGGCGTTCTATTGCATGGTGGGTGTCAAGCACGCGGGCAGTTCCGGCAGCGAGGGTCGCGCCTTTGCCATCGAGCCCGGATCGCTGGCCGAGCGCTTGAATGCCGCCTCCCGCCAACACCAGGTTGTCGATCTGTCGGTGACGCTGTCGGAGGACTTCCCTGTCTCCTGGCCGGGCGCGGGGACGGGCAATCATCGCTGTCCTTACTACAACAAGGTCATCAACAACTTTGGCAAAGGGGGACCGTATCTGGCCCAAACGCATCGCATGGATAGCCACAGCGGCACGCATCTGGTGCCGCCGGCCTATGCATTGCCAGCGGAAGGTTTCGACAGCAGCAACTACGCGCCGGAAGTGCAAGAATGGCTGGCCGAGTACGAAAAGAAGTTTGGCCCGCGCGGCCTTAGCGATGTAACAACCGAGAAAGTACCGCTGGAACAAACTTGCGGCGAAGCACGGGTGATTGATGTCAGCAGCCTTGTCGGCTCCACCGACAACAGCGCCTGGCCCGCCTCGCCAGAGATTACCGCCGAGCAGATCGAGGCTTGGGAAAGCCAGCACGGCCCACTGCAAGCGGGAGATGTGGTGCTGTTTCGCAGCGGTTACAGCGACCGGCACTATCTGCCAATGCCCGAGGGTAACTCCTGCCTGAAGCTGCCGCTGGATGGCCAGGCCGAAGGCTGGCCGGCACCCGGCGCGGCGGCCATTCAACTATTGGCCAAGCGCGGCATTCGATGTGTCGGCACCGACGGGCCAACATTGGGAGGTGTCGATCCGCGGCGGGCCTTGTTCACCTATTGGCAACTGGCCAGCCAGGGCATGGTCGGCGTGGAGTATCTGACGAATTTGGACCAGGTGCCCGACAAGGCCTATTTCATTTTCGCCGCTGTCAAAATCCGCGGTTGCCACGGCGGCCCAGGCCGGGCGATTGCATTGTATTAGCACGAATTGATGCGGCTTCCCGCATGGTGCGGCGACGTGGAGCAAGTGCGATGCACGAGAACGAGATTGCCAAACAAGTCGTTGATGCGGCGTTCAAGGTGCACTCACATTTTGGCCCAGGTCTGTTTGAGATCGTCTACGAGGTGAGTCTGGTACATGAACTTCGTGAGCGAGGCCTAACAGTCGTGCGACAGACTCCCATTCCCATTCGATATGGCAGTGTGGTTTTTGAAGAAGGATTTCGCGCGGATGTGATCGTGGAAGGTAAGGTGCTCTTGGAACTGAAATCGCTCGAGCAGATTGCACGCCTTCACAAAAAGCAGGTCTTAACTTATTTGAGATTGCTCGATTTACAACTGGGCTTGCTCATTAATTTCGGCGAGGAGTACATCAAAGACGGCATTCTTAGGATTGTGAACGGGTTGAAAGCGTAGTCTCGCCAATCAGATGCAAGAAATGATCACGCAAAGACGCAAAGACGCAAAGGGGACGAAGAAGATGGAAGCATCTACCGCACCGCAAATGGTAGTTTTGCCTGACCCAACCCAATCGCCACGATTCTGCCTCATCCCTTTGCGTCTTTGCGCCTTTGCGTGAGTCCCCTTTTCGCCACCGCGAAATTACGTCCGTCCCTGTCATTTTTGTTCTGCCAACCTGGCTGGAGATGCCGCATGGCGGATATGCCTTCCAACGCGGGTGAAAATGCGCCGGCCAATGTCCAAGCCTATCAGGCCCAGCACGCGCTGAAGAAGCCGCTGCGGACGCTCGATATTTGGGCCTTGGGCGTAGGAGCCGTCATCACCGGCGAGTACTTTGGCTGGAACCTGGGGCTGGCGGGCAATGGCCCCATCGCCATGCTGGTCGCCTCGCTGATTGTCTGCCTGCTGTATCTGACTTGGGTGCTGGCCCTGTCGGAATTGAGCGTAGCCATGCCTTTTGCCGGCGGGCCGCTGGCCTACGGACGCCGGGCCGTTAATCCGTTGCTTGGCTACGTCATGGGCTGGTCGATGTACCTGGAATGCCAGTTTGCCACGATCGCCACGGCGCTAGCTACCGGCGGTTACATCGCCTTCTTGATCAACCCCGACCAACCCAGCCCGCACGTCACGGTGTTGGCCGCACTGGCCACCGTGGCGATCTTCTTGGTGCTGCATATTTGGGGCGTCAAGGAACAATCCACGGTCATGGTGGTGATGACCTACGGGGCCATTTTAGGGCTGGTAATATTTTGGTGCGCGGCCGCCACGAACTTCTCGTGGGATCGCATCTGGACGACACCCCTGTTGCCGGCGGAAAAAGGTTGGAAGGCCGTGCTCGATGCCGTTCCGTATGCCCTGTGGTGGCTGGTGATTATCGAGACCGTGGCCCTGGCCGCCGAGGAAGCGCATGAGCCGCACCGCACCATTCCTCGCGGGCTGGTGTGGGCCCAGTTGACGTTGATTGTGCTGGTCGTGCTGACCTGGCTGTTTGCCTGCGGCGCGATGGACTACACCGAGTTGGCCGAAAACAAGATCGTCACCGACAGCGGCGAAACCGCCACCGAATCTGTCAACTATCCGTTGGCCAAGGTCATCCGCCATTTGCCGCGGCTGGGCCAATCCAAGCCGCTGGTTTACGGCTTTGGCCTGATTGCCCTCTTCGGCATGGTGGCCAGTTATCATGGCATGGTCTATGGCACCAGCCGGCAGTTGTTTGCACTGGGGCGGGCCGGCTATTTGCCGCTGTGGTTGGGCAAGGTTCACACCACGCGGCGCACTCCGGTGGCAGCCTTGTTGGCCAGCAGTTTGATCACCGCGGGTTGTATAATCGCCACCATCTGGTTCTTGCAAGCGGTGAACGTGGCCGTGCTGATCTCCACGCTGACAGCCTTGATCTGGTATGTGCTGGCCATCGGCTGCCTGTTCGTCCTTCGCCGCCGCGAGCCGCGGCTGTTTGGCAACTATCGCACGCCCATCTATCGCATGTTGCCGGCTACCGTAGTGCTGCTGTCGGTGTTCGCCGCGGTGGTCTACAGCGGAATCAACATTCAGGTCGTTATCCCCACCGCCGTGTGCTACGCACTGGCAGTGGCTTACTATTGGTTCTTCCGCCGCCAGCGGCTGGAGTTGGCCGCGCCCGAGGAATTATCCGCCCGAGAAAGAACCGCCCCATGAATGAATCACACCAAGAGAAGCGCCCCACGGACCAGGCCAGGCACGCCACGGGCGTGGTACGCCTGCTAGAACAACTAACCGGCGCAGTATTGGGTGCCGTCGTGCTAGGGCTGGCGTGGATGCTGTTGGCGGCCTATCAGCCCCAACGAGTGCGGCTGGCCAGCGAAACGGCCGAAGTGGCCGTAGCCCTGGTGTTGTTGACGTCATCACTGGTGCTCGTCACCGTCGTCGCGTTGCTGCACACCCGCCGGCAATCGTAGAATGAACAGCCGCCAGCGGCGTTGCAATCGCCCCCCACAAGACTTTGAGAATTACCATGCCGTTACGCCGTAGCGTCTTGTTTCTGTTAGCTATCGCCATCATCGTGCCCGCGCTGGCCCGCGAGCCCGACGCTCCGGAGTACCAAGACCATACCAAGGTGCTGTACTACTTGGATGCGCAGGGCCAGCCGCAGCCGATTGCCGACGCCACCCATTTTGAAACCCGCCGCCGGCATATTGTGGCCGGCTTGGAGCGGTTGATGGGGCCGCTGCCCGACCGCAAGAATTTGCCTCCGCTGGACGTGCAAGTGCAAGAATCCGTCGTGGGCGAGGGCTGGGTGCGGCACAAGCTAACCTACGTGGCCGAACCCGACAGCCGCGTGCCGGCCTATCTGTTTCTACCGGAGAAACGCCAAGGCAAGACAGCAGCCATGATCTGCCTGACGCAAACCACCAACAACGGCAAGGACGAAGTCGCGGGGCTCAAGGGGCTGCCCAACCTGCATATCGGCCTGGAACTGGCCCAACGCGGCTACGTGGTGCTCTGCCCCGATTATCCCTCTCTGGGCGAATACCAGTACGACTTCAACGCAGACGAACATCCTTCCGGCACGCTCAAGGGGGTCATCAACCACATGCGGGGCGTCGATCTGCTAGCCGCCCGCGAGGAGGTTGATCCGCTGCGGATTGGCACCATCGGCCACTCCCTCGGCGGGCACAATAGCATCTTTCTGGGAGTCTGCGACCGCCGCCTCAAGGTCATCGTCAGCAGTTGCGGGTGGACCCCCTTTGGCGATTACTATGGCGGCGACATCCGCGGCTGGTCGGGCGAGCGTTACTTTCCGCGGCTGGTCGAAAAGTACGAATTGAAGGTCGATCGGGTGCCGTTCGATTTTTACGAACTGGTCTCGGCGTTGGCCCCGCGAGGGTTCTTCTCGAACTCGCCGGTTGGCGACGGAAACTTCGACGTCGCCGGTGTGAGGAAAGCCATCCCCGTGGCGGCCGAGGTCTACAAACTGTTCGACGCCGCCGACAAGCTGCAAGTCCGCTACCCCGACTGCGAACACGATTTTCCGCCCGAAACTCGCCAAGAAGCCTACGAGTTCATCGACCGCCTGCTACAACACAAGCCGCTAAAGGCCGTGCCGTAGAAGCGAAAAGGCTTTCCAGCACAGGGTTTGTTTCGCGCCCGATGGTCCATTGCCCTCGGCTGCGTGAAGCGGACAATGCACGCGCGTTGAATTACATGCTGGCTGGCTCGGTCATCGGCAGCGGTGCATCGACCGTTGGCGGCAGGGGTGGGATTGTGTGGGTTGCCGCTTCCAGGGCCTCGCGTTCATCGGCCGTAGGGTAACGATACGAAACAGTGACGGGTGCATCCGGTTCCACGAGAACGGGCCGCTGTGGAGTGGCTTGCTCTTGCGTGGGCTGAAACTGCACCTGGTTGCGCCCGCCCCGTTTAGAGGCATACAGGGCCTGGTCAGCCCTTTCCACAATCGTCACCGGCGTGTCACCACTCTTGGCCAGCGCTACGCCCACGCTTAACGTCACGGCACCTTCGGTCTGGCGGTTGTCGAGCCCAAAGTTGGTTTTGGTCACCTCGCCACGCAAGCGGGCGGCGATCTTCAAGCCCGTCTCCAAATCAATCTTGGGAAGCAGCATGGCAAACTCGTCGCCGCCGTAACGGGCCACGATATCGCCATCGCGCACGCAACGGCGCAGCAAAGCGCCAAATTCTCGCAAGACATTGTCGCCCGCGTTGTGCCCGTGCGTGTCATTCACCCATTTGAAATGGTCCATATCGCACAGCACCAAGACGAACGGATCGCCGCCCCGTTTCAGTCCCCCCAGCAACAGCAATAGCTTCTCGTCAAAAGCCTTGCGATTGGCCACACCCGACAAGGTATCGGTATTGGCCTCGGCGCGCGTGCGGTCCAGTTCCTCGGCTTGTTGCTCCATGCGGCAGCGGGCATAGACCAGGTCGTCCTCCAGTTTTTGATTCGATTCCAGAACGGTTGAGATCTGGTCCATCAATACCTGGCGAACCAGCTCCAGTTCTCCGCTGGTACGCAGGTCGCCGACATGCCCTTGGACGGCGCGCATTTCGCTGCTACGGTCTTCAACCCCGCTGGTGATATCTTGTACGCTTCCGAGCAGTTCCAACAGTGCCTGCAAGGTGGCGGCACGGTCCTTTTCACTGTTATTCCGCTCTTTGTGCGGCGCGGCATTCTTGCCCATGAAGTAGCCCACCACCAGGCTGATCACCACGGCGGCCAGCACCCAAAGCAAGATCGGGCCCAGGGAAGTCATCATGACGGTAGTTCCTGCGTCAACAAGGTGTTTATCGAAGGTGCATCCAGGGCCGTTGCCAGATTATCCAGTGGAAGTGCCGCGGAAATGCCGGCTGCCGTGGCCGACGCCGTGAGTGCGGCCAGCGTGGCGGAGCTGGGCAAGGCCTGTTCCGAATACTGCTCGCGAATTTGCCGGAATAGGGGCACTACATCCAGAAAACAGTCGAAAATCCGCGGATCAAAGTGCGTGCCGCGGTCGGCTCGCATGATCGCCAGGGCCTCGTCCTCGGGAAAGGCCGGCTTATACACGCGGGCATGGACCAAGGCGTCGTAGACATCGGCGATCGCCACGATCCGCGCGGGTTCGGGAATATCCTCGCCGCTTAGTCCCCGGGGGTAGCCGCTGCCGTTCCACTTTTCGTGGTGGCACCAGGCAATCTCACGGGCCAGCCGCAGTAACGGAATATCCGAAACGTCGAGTATGCCCGCGCCGATCACGGTGTGCGTCTTGATAACTTCAAATTCCTCTTTCGTCAATTTGCCCGGCTTGAGCAAGATGGTGTCGGGCACGCCGATCTTGCCAATATCGTGCATGGTGGCGGCAATACGGATGTCCTCGACATCGTTGCGGTCCCAACCAAGCGCCTCGGCCAGAACGCCCGAATACAGACCAATGCGGCGGATGTGCGCGCCGGTCTCGTTGTCGCGGTACTCGGAAGCTGACACCAAACGCAGCGCCAGCTCTTCCTCGCGGCGGCGAATTTCCGCTGTCCGTTCGCGGGCTTCGCGTTCCAGGCGTTGCTCGTAGGCGTGGCAATCCACCAGCGATTTGTGGCGATGTTGCTTGTGGGCCGTCTCTAGCAGCAACTCTTGTTCGTCGAAGGGAATCAGCAGCGTTCCCTCGGCCCCGGCCTGCAAAGCGGCCGTGGCTTGCTTGCGCTGTTCAACCGTGGCCATGGCCACCGTGACCAGTTCGGGAAACTCCCATCGCAAGCGATGGATCAGTTCCTGCCCGCCCAGGCAATCGGCAGCCACCTCAATCAAGGCGATCCCAAATCCGCCGCAGGCCAGCAAGGACAAGATTTCCTCGGTATTGCCCGCTGTGTAGCAATCGTGCCCGGCCGCGATTAGCCAGTTCCGAGCACGCTCGCGCCATTGCGAATCGGCCGCGGCGAATAGCACGCGCGTTGAACCGCAATCGTTGGCGGAGGATTGGTACATAGCCCAAGAATGCCTGGCAAATCCGCACGGCCTTGCGCCGACTGAAGCGTACAAACTTCAATCCCAGGCACTGGCCTTAAACGGTGTTCTAAAGCGTAGTACATAACGCACCGTGCGGAGGAATCCGACCCAATTGATCACACTTTCTTAGCCGATTATGAGGAATGAAGGGGGGGCTATCGGAAGGGAGGGGGGTGAGGACGGTTCTTTGGTGGGGGACGAGTGTTCGGTGTTCGGTGTTCGGTGTTCAACCTTCAAGCTTCAGCCTTCAGCCTTTCCCCTTCCCGCATCGCCAAATGCCTAGCTGCCCCTCGCATTCGTCGACTTCGATGCGTATCTCCGTGGGCTGAGCGCCGGTTTGCCGCTCAAGTTCGTGCTGCAGGCGTTGGCCGATGTAACGGGCCAAGAGTTCGGCGGTGGTGTTGGCTACGGGTAGCAAAATGCAATCACTCCGCGGAAAGACCCACCGCCGCTCTTCAAAACGGACTTCGACGCTGACCTCGTCGGCCTGAACAAGAATCGCCGGATGCAGCGTCGGCAGCAACATGTGGTGGTCCAGCTCATCCACGATCGCCTTGAGCGTGTCTCTAAGGGCGATGAAATCGACCACGTAATGGTTGGCGTCCAAGGGACCATGCACCTCGGCCGCCACCCGGTAGTTGTGGCCGTGCAGACGCTCGCACACATTGCCGTTGAACGTGATGAAATGCCCGGCGCTAAAGACCAGATAGTCCTTGGAGATGCGGACGTGGTAAGACTCGGCCATGTGGGTTTCCGCCTAGGACAAGGAACTGGCAATCATAGCTTCATTATAGAGGACGGCGAAAAGAACGGTGTCGAATGCCAATCAGCAACAGACATTTTAAGATAGTGCATTGCCAGCGAGTCGAGTGCGCAGCGGCAATTTGACGAGGCGTGGTGAGACCCACGAATCAAACGAATCAAACGGATGAATCTCCTGAGTGGAGAC
>JBFWUW010000088.1:0-25995 GCA_050247075.1 Pirellulales bacterium
ATCCCTCCGTGCGTCCGGTGTGTTGGAAATTCAACACTCTTAATACGCCGCAAAACGCCGAGGGATTTCAGGCTTTTTAGAAATTCGCCAGAAATTGCGGAAGGAATACGCTGGTTTAAGGTCTAGTTGGGGCTAGAAGTAGTCAGCCCTCAGAGCAGAATTATAGGCTCGTCGCGGGCATTAGTGGTGGATATGGCGGATGTCGATCGAACATCAGGCCCATCGTGCCAATGCGAATACCGATCGTGGAAGTTGTCGCCCTCCAGGGATATCAGCCGCGCCCGTTTTGCACCGCCCCCACCAGCGCTAGAATGCCGGCCTTGATCGCGACGGGCAGTTTCACCCATGCTTCAACGACGCGAGTCAAATCGGCTGGCAAATCCCTGCCCAAAACGCCGTCCGGCGGGCACGGCACCACTGTGGGCACCTCGGCCTCGGCCAGTTGCCCCAACTCTATAGCGGGTTGGTCGTTGCGCAAATCGGCCGGAGGTATCATAATCCGCGTGTCGGGGGTTCGAATCCCTCCGCCGCTACTTGCGTCATCATCACCCGCCGTGAGACAAGACGCGACAAAAACCCCGGTTTTGCCGGGGTTTTTTGTTGGTTGTGGGTCATCGTCCGCTGCCTCATCTTCCCCAATTCGGGACAACGCGGGACTTGCCGGAACAGGCGAAACGGTAACATTTCTTGCCCTGAAAACGCCTCGCCGGCGAAAGCCCATGCGTGGGGACTCGACGGCCAATTCTATTCCCCGCCGAACTGCTTACGATGTTGGCATCCAAACGGCCCGCATTGGTTAACCGTGCTGCCCAACTTCCGCCCGCCAATTGGCTTCATCCATTGCCAGCAGATTGCTTGCCGCGCGGATGGCTTGCCGGTCGGTCCACTGTTCCACGATCCGCACCAGTTCCTCGACCATGCCGGGCCGCAGTTCCATCGGCACGGGCCACCCTTCCCGCGCCGCCCGGCCCCACAATCGCAAGGCACTCCGCGATACGTCCATGCCTTCCACTGACCCCTTGGAGTATCGAGGCTGCCACCCGCCGCCGCGTCATTCTACCCCATTCACCCGCCAGCCCCGCGACCCATTCACCCGCCCGTCGAGGTCATTCTCGACCATCTCCGAAACCACCTTTACCAGCCCATCCGCACCCGACCATGATGATGCGGAACCCCAAAAAAACATGCTCAGCGGCGAACAAGGCACCATCGCCCAACCGCGCGCCCCCCCGGCCCCGTCGGGAGTACCTTGGCGATTCCCGGCAGAACGCCATCGGTGTGGGAAGCATAGTCAGGGAGCAACTTGCAATTCGGCAACGCCGACTTCTGATCCGCTTTACCTTTCCGGGAACTCATCGTGACCATTCAGAAATGAATTGTCCCAAGACTTGTAATAGTGATACCAATCCACACGCCAAGTGCCGATCAAATAGTCCAGCTCTCCTTTAGCGCCTTTGCTGGCTGCATACGTATCGGTGCGGTCGCTTAGAACAAACCTCCTGCCCATGCCGGCCGTCCCCGCCCGAAACTCCTCGCCCGTCGGAAGCCTGTGGTGATCTCGGATGAAGGCTTCCATGTAGCGAATCACAGGTTTCAGTTCCGCCTCCCGAGCCGCGCTGATTCTATCCCCCGCAGCCCTTGAGCTGCTGTCCACGACGTAGAGCGCCAATAGCAAAAGCAACGGCACGACCAACACGATGCCGACCAGGCCGCGCAACTTAGCGCGGTGGGGCGTGGTCCTGTCAGCCTGTTCTGACTTGTCGGGAGTCATACCGTCATTATCCACGGGCCAGCCAACGGGATGCAACAGCAAGATATGCCCCCGGCCACCCCCACCTTGAAAACCCGTCAATTAACCTTCGAGGTTAGCCCATCGGTCAACACCCGCAGCCGGGCCACAATCTGCCCACCCCCGGCCCGGCCCGCACGTAAGCTGTCGTCGTAATGCGGTTCCGCCAACCAGCATGGAGCGTGCCTGTGAGTACCATTACCGGCCCGCGTTAGGCTGCCCAGTCCATCATGGTGCATCTACCGCTAACCCTCGTTCCTCAGCGCGCCGCCGGGCCACGCGGTCCATGATATGGGTCCAATCGTGCTTGACCGTGGCCGCATGGCTGGCGATGGCCGAACGTACCCACGGGGATAGCTTCGCCATGCGTGCCTTGGCCAACTCAACCCCCACCCGATGCCGCTCCTCTTGGGACAATGCCCGCATCCGTTCCCGTAACGCTTCGTTTGCCGACATTTCTGCTCACCCATCGGTTATCGGTCAGGATTACCCGCCTTACGGTCCGTCGATTTGGCACATCGGTAAAGCGGCCCTCAAATCCTCAATGCCAGCCACGGTGACTTGGGTATTGTTGAGGTCAAGCCACTCCAGCGCCGTGAGTCCTTTCAAGTGAGCCAACCCGGCGTTCGTGATTCTTGTCCCACCCAGTTGCAGGTGCGTCAGTTTCTTGCAGTTTTTGAGGTGGGCCAGTCCGGTATCCGTCACGTCCGTCCCATCCAACGCGAGCGCAACAAGACTGGTGTGGTTCTCGAGGTTGGCCAACCCGGCGTCCGTTACTCGAGTGCCGATCAGCCCCCACTTCGATACGTTGCGGTCCTTGAAGAGGTCTAGGGTAGCGTCCGTCACCGGAGTGAAGTCGAGCAGGAGTTCCTCCAACTCCTGGCAGTCCTTGAGATGGGCCAGGCCGGCATCAGTCAACGGCACGTAACGCAAATCCAGCCCCTTCAGCTTTTTGCCGTTCGGCAATTGTGCCAATCCGGCGTCTGTCACGTTTTGATAATTGGTCAGATTTACGGTTGTTAGGAGGAAGTCCTCTTTGGGCAACGCGGCGATGGCCTTGATATCCTGGTCTTGTCTGTTCACCTGCACGATGCCGCCGATCGAAAGTACGTACTCGGCCGCCCGGCGGTCGGGGTCGAGCGGCGCGTCGTTCCAGTCAACCTTGCAGTTTAGCAGAGCCGCTTGTAATTCCATTACTCCGCGTGCCGTCACCTTACTATGTCTGGCCCAGAGCATGGCCAGATTCTTACAGTCGTGAAGATGGGCGATTCCCTCGTCGCCAATCGGGGTCCATTGAATGTCGACCATGCCGAGATTCTGGCAGTTCTTGAAGCTGAGAAGCACGGAATCGGTAAGCTTGTCCCCCTTTAACCACAGATACTTTAGATGTTGGTAGTTGCCGAGCTTGGCGATGCCGGCATCGGTTACCAAAGGTGAACCAATAGCCAGCTCAGCGAGTTCATTGCCTGGCGCCAACCTGGCCAGTCCGGCATCGGAGACGCTCGTGCCGAGGAGGTCGAGTGTTATGAGCGGTCGCTTTCCTGACACGAATTCCAGGCCGGCATCGCCGATGCCCGTAAATGCCAGATCGATTCGGGTAAGGTGCTGGCAATCCTGCAAAATGCGCAAGTCCGTGTCTTCAACCTCAGGCTTCCGCAGATGAAAGCCGGTGAGTCGGAAGGGTTCGCTGGGCAAGTCGGACGATTTGAGAACGTGGTTCGGATCGTCGTTGAGATGGACGGTACCACCCAGGGCCAGCACCCACTCGGCGGCCTTGCGATCGGAGTCGACAACGGTAGTCGATGGTTGGTTGCCGTGTTCCTTGCTGACCCGCACCACTTGCCTGCCGCCGCTCGTGATCGTGACGAGTTCTTGCGTAACTACTTGCCCATCTTTGCTGGCCAGCAGTTTGTATTCACCGGGCTTCAGTCGAACTTCCTTCACACCGCCGCCCAAGATGACTAGTTCTTCACCATCGATCGTTACACTGACTTCGGGATCATCCGCTTCGACGACCAGCGTTCCACTGCCTGTCGTGATCCGAATGACCGTTGCGGCGAGTTTCGTCAGGCCTGTTGCTTCCGTGACACCGAGGCCGATTAGGATCATCAAAGCGACTGCGGCGGCGGCGACGAGCAATTGTCGCGAGCGACGGTGACCATCGGTGGCGGTCAGCTTGGGACGCGCGAGAGAGGCTGGCTCGTGCTTAGGCGCAGCGACTAGCGGGGTTTTGCCCTGCTGCAGATCCTTCAGGCAATGACTCAAGAGGTTGCCCACTTCCTGGGCGGAGGCATAACGCTCGTCGCGGTTTTTGGCCTGCAACTTTTCGATGATGGCGCAGAGCCAATCAGGAATCTCAGGCAGTATATCCTGGATGGGTCGCGGAGTTTCGTCGACAACGCGCTTTAAGACAGCCACGGCGTTGGGGCCCCGGAAAGGTGGCCGGCCGCAGGTCATCTGGTACAGCACACTCCCCAGGCTGAACAAGTCGGCGCGATGGTCGAGCTTCTGGCCCAGCGCCTGTTCGGGGGCCATAAACATCGGAGTACCCGCGATCATCCCTGTGCGAGTGACCGTGGCGTCGTCGGCCGCGCGCGCCAAACCAAAGTCCGTGATTTTGACCCGTTGCTCGACACCTCGCTCCAGCAAAATGTTTCCCGGCTTGATATCCCGATGAATCAGACCCTTTTCGTGGGCAGCAGCCAGGCCGGCGGCCATCTGGCGACCAAGGTGCAGGATCTCGCCAACTTCCAATGGCCCCGCGCCGTCGAGCTTCTGCTGCAGACTCTGTCCGTCGATGTATTCCATCACCAGGTACGGTAACGGCTGCTCCTCGACACTGTAGACCTGCACAATGTTCTCGTGCTTGATTGCGGCCACCGACCTCGCCTCTCGCAGGAATCGCTTGCGCGGGGGCGACGTTGCGGCGAGCTGCGGGTTTATAGCTTTAATCGCAACGTGCCGATGAAGCTTCTCGTCGAACGCTTTGAAGACGATTCCGAACGCGCCCTGTCCCAGCACTTGCAGGATCTCATAGTGTCCGAGACGGCCGATGGAGCCAGGGGCGGTTGATGGCTGCAAGAAGCTTAGGTCGGTGGTCGGCTGCGATTCGTCTTCCTCGTCGCCCGGTTGCGATGCATGTTGTCGGGCTGCCTCGACGCTCGCAGACGACACCTCGATCGTCGGCGCAGGGTTTTGCGCAGGTGGGTTGAGCTGTTCGACAAGCGGAACCTTCAGAAACTGGCTGGCCACTTGATGCGAGGCCAGCAACTGGTCGAGTTGCGCGCGAAGCTTTACATCTCCGCCGCAGGCCTGTTCGAGAAAAGCCTGACGCTCGGCCGGGTTCTGAATCTCGATCGCTTGTTCGAAAATCTCGCGCTCATTCATGATGACTGGTCCGCTGAAGTCTCTAGGAAGACGGTGCACTTGGGCAAAAGACAATGCGCCGTGGCTACCGGTTTTGCGCCAAGAATCCGCAAAAAATCTTCCCAAATCTCATTGTTGTTCGGAATCACCTACCAGCAGCTCGCGATGCAGCCAGGCTCGAGCGTAACTCCAGCGGCGATCGGCAGTTCGGCGCGGGATTTTCAGGACGCGGGCCGCATCGGCGATCGTTAGACCTGTGAAATAGCGAAGACGCACCAAGTCAGCCGCGGAGCGGTCGGTGGCCGCGAGCTTGTCCAGTGCCGCGTCCAGGGCCAGCAGGTCTTCACGCGGCTCGATCTCCGCAACTTCCTCTATCAGCAGGTCGCGCCTGGCCAGATCGCCGCCCCGTTTGAGCCGCTTCTTTCGTCGCGCCGCTTCGACCAGAATCCGCCGCATCGACTCGGCGGCCGCCGCAAAGAAATGCCCCTCAGAGTCCCAATGTTGCTCGGCGTCACCGACTAGTCGCAGGTAAGCCTCGTGTACAAGGGCGGTTGCCTGAAGTGTCTGCCCCGGCTTCTCCTGCGCCAGCTTGCCAGCAGCCAGTTTCCTCAGTTCCTCATACACCAGCGGGAGCAATTGCTCGGCCGCTGCAGGATCACCGGATGCAATTTGTGACAGGATGCGAGTGACGTTTGACATAGACACAGAAACCCATGGTCAATGAGCGTCCCGAAGCGAACTTAGCACAGCACTCTCTAACACTCATCCTATCACACTAATAGAGACTGCCAAAAAGTCGCGCGGTCGCGGCGGTTGCCGGTCAAACGACTCTCAAAGTTCCAAAACGAACAGGTGTGCCCTATCCGTAATGTTGGCCGCTAGCTGGCATTTTATTGGTGGAGAATTGGGTCTCCTCGGTACTGGCGTGGGCCATGCCTTTGGCAAGCAACTCAGACATGGGCGGTGGGTAGCCTCACCCATGCCGTCAGTATCCCGCCGGCCCGAAAGTTTTGGAAGCAAAAAATCTCAGCGGGGCAGATAACTACCTTTTGGCTAGCCGTTGGGGTCCGGTACTCCCGGTATCCCCGGCCCCTACCCCCTCGACCTAGCCCAATCGACCGCCGCTTGCCTTGTCGTGTTGCGGATACCCCCGCCATTGCCGCGTTTGGCTAGGTATCATCAACGGCAACAGGCACGGGCCACACAACCCAGGGCCAGCCGGCCCCCTCGACCATGCCGGCCAACTAGGGGATTGTACGTGGCCACAGCATGGCTACTCGTGCATGGTTCCGCCATCGCCCCCGGCCTACTTCGCCGCCTGACTGCCAGCCGCCTCGACCATTGCCAAATTCCCCGCCGTCAATTTCTAGAGCTAATTAACGCGCGAACTCCGTCGCCCCGAATGCCTCACTGCTGCGCCGCCGCCTCGACCATAGCCACGATCCCCGCCCGCATGGCCACCGGCAGCTTGTCCCACGCTTGGACAATTCGGGCCAAGTCGGCATCGACCGATATGGCCGTTGAACCGGTCGGACGGACCGCTTTTGAACATGCGCCGGTAACAGGGCCGGTAACAGGATTCACG
Source organism: Pirellulales bacterium (assembly GCA_050247075.1). Lineage (GTDB taxonomy): Bacteria > Planctomycetota > Planctomycetia > Pirellulales > JBFWUW01 > JBFWUW01. Next base: position 6,741 of record JBFWUW010000088.1, read on the forward strand.
TCTTGTTGCAACTTTCTACTCGGATTGCCTTTGCGGTCACAAGACGGAGGAATCATAATCCGCGTGTCGGGGGTTCGAATCCCTCCGCCGCTACTTGCGTCATCATCACCCGCCGTGAGACAAGACGCGACAAAAACCCCGGTTTTGCCGGGGTTTTTTGTTGGTTGCCATTCATCGTCCCGTGCCTCATCTTCCCCAATTCGGGACAACGCGGGACATGCCGGAACAGGCGAAACGGTCACATTTCTTGCCCTGAAAACGCCTCGCCGGCTAAAGCCCATGCATGGGGACTCGACGGCCAATTCTATTTCCCGCCGAACTGCTTACGATGTTGGCATCCAAACGGCCCGAACCATGCCAACGATACCGACGCCGATCCAGAACAGATTGAGAACCGTGTAGGCCTTGTCCTTCTTGATGATCGCGCACCACGACAGCATGATCGCGTCGGCGGTATTGAAAGCCCACACAAACAAGAATGGGCTATCCGCGCCAAGCCAACTAACGAGCGAGAAACTGAAGATTCTCATCAAAACGCCGGCCATCTCAACCGCCCGCAGGCGTCGTGTGATTGCCATGTTTAGGCGATGCAGGAGATTTATTCTCATATGTCGGTAGAGCGGTTGGTATGAGGAGCGACGTAAGGACTTGAACTCGCTCATCATATCGATGGAGCCGTGGCGGTCATCCCAGCGAAAGCACCCATCCACGTGTTGCCATTTGCCACGGCTGCGAGTCTTAGGACTCGGCGGATTGGAGAACTGCCTCCCAGTGGTGCCGCAGCCTGCTAGATTCCTCAACAAGCCGCCAGGTCTTGAAGTCGGAGAGCCAAGCAACCATACTCCGCTTCTCCCGGTATCGCGAGTTTGCTTGCGAACCGCCAGGCGTTCCTGGGCCGCCAAGAGGCGAGTGCCTGCAATGGCAGCATGCGCCGCCCGATTTTTAGGCGGCCTGCGCTGCCGTGCGGGATTGCCGATTTTTCCTATCATATTTCCAAACAAGCACTTACAGGGCCGGAGCCCGCGGCACTGGATTTGCTGTGACAGCCTCGGCCTCGACCCCCGTCTATGGCGGACGACGGATCGAGGCGGAATTCGCCTCTCAGTATTCGATGAACAATAACATCTCGCTGGAACTGTTGGACGCGGCACACGATCGCCCCTTGCAGTCATGGTCATTCTCCAACGCCGGTCCTATCACCATTGGCAGGGCCGTAAATAACGATTTGGTCGTCTCCGACCCTTTTGTGTCGCGGTCACACGCTCGACTAGAGCACTCCGTGGCCGGCTGGCGGGTCGTTTCCTTGAGTGAACAGCTTTTGTTGTGCGACGGACAACGGTTGCGGGACATCTCTCTCACCGATGGGCAGGTGTTTCAGCTTGGGCCGCGCGGGTGTGCGCTCCGTTTCAGCGTTTCGCAAAAGGGGCGCGGGAACCAGTCCACGCTAACGTTTGACCCGGCCACCATGCCGATCTTCAAGCTTGATACCGAGAAACTACAACGCGAGGTTTCCGAGATTTCCTCGGGGACCTATTTTCGCGAGTTGCAGCAAGTAGCGCAACGCTTGCGCCAGCGCCAACAACAGTGACGACAAGGGAACGGATTCCGACAACGCATAGCTATCCCTCCGTTTCCACCTTCAACTCGGCCTGCGTGGGATACGGTTGAGACATGCAACCGATGCCCCCGACCAAAAGAGCACCCGCATGGCCAAAATTGTCGCCACACACTCGTTCCGCGGCGGAACGGGCAAGTCAAATACCACCGCTAATCTGGCGGCGCTGGTGGCGCGCAGCGGCAAGCGCGTGGGGGTCATCGATACGGACATTCAATCGCCCGGCATCCATGTGATATTCGCGCTAGCGACGGGCGATGTGCATTACGCGCTGAATGACTACTTGTGGGGACGCTGCCCGATCGAGCAGGCGGCCTATGACGTAACCGCCTCCGCCGTGGGCAATTTTGATCCGGCGAGTTTCTCGCCACGGCTCTACCTGATTCCGTCCAGCGTCGATACGGGTGCCATCGCCAAAGTGCTGCGCGAGGGATACGACGTTGGCTTGCTGACGGACGGCTTTCAAAAGCTCACTCGTGCGCTGCAGTTGGACTACTTGTTCATCGACACACATCCCGGCGTCAACGAAGAGACATTGTTGTCGATTGCCATCGCGGACATGTTCCTGCTGATCATGCGGCCCGACAACCAGGACTTTCAGGGAACCGCCGTGACGGTAGAACTGGCTCGGCGTCTGGAGGTGCGGGAGATGCAAATCATCATCAACAAGGTTCCGCCCGGCATGGACCAGGATTTGCTGGCCTCCCAGGTAGAAGAAGCCTATCGCACGCCGGTGCTGGCCATGCTTCCCTTGAACCCGGAAATGGCCCAGTTGGCCAGCAGCGGCCTGTTTGTGCTTCGCCATCCCGATCATCCCTTTAGCAGGGAGTTGCATCGGATCGCCAAACACCTAATAGCTTGACGGCAAGTTTGCTGGCCATTTCTTGCGCGGCCGATTATCACTCTCACCAGGAACGATAACCTTGAGTTCGCCCTCTTCCAGTGGAGATCTCGACGCGCTGGTCACGCGGCTGAAATCAGTCGCCGCTCCTTTTCGCGGCACGGTTCAAGACTTGCATGCCCGCTATCGCGATCTTCGCGATGGCCAGATCGCCACGTACATTCCAGAACTGGCCAGAGCCGACCCCGATTTTTTTGGCATCTGCGTGGTAACCGCCGACGGCCAGGTGTTTGAAGTTGGTGACCACCAACAGTTATTCAGCATTCAGTCGGTCTCTAAGCCGTTTGTGTTTGGCCTGGCCCTAGAGGACCACGGCCGAGACGAAGTGTTGTCCAAAGTCGGTGTAGAGCCGACGGGCGAGGCCTTCAACTCTATTGTGCTAGACGAATTGACCAACCGGCCGTACAACCCCATGGTCAATGCGGGTGCCATCGCCACGGCCGATCTGATCAACGGAGCCGATTTCTCCGAACGCATTCGCCGCTTGCTCGATATGTTTTCTCGTTATATGGGCCGCCCTGCCCACATCGACAACGCGGTGTTCATGTCCGAGCGCACGACCGGACATCGCAACCGGGCCATGGCCCACCTGATGCTCAACTTTGGCATGGTCCAGGACCGCGTGGAACAGTCGCTGGAACTTTACTTTCAGCAATGTTCCGTCATGGTGAATTGCCACGATCTGGCCGTGATGGGAGCCACCTTGGCCAATGGCGGCGTGAACCCCATGACCGGCCAGCGTGCCTTGCGGGCCGAGTACGTCAAAGACGTCTTGAGCATCATGCTGTCTTGCGGCATGTACGACTCCTCGGGCGAATGGGCCTTTCGCGTGGGCCTGCCCGCCAAAAGCGGTGTCGGCGGCGGCATTGTGGCGGTTGTGCCAGGCCGGCTGGGTATTGGCATCTACTCGCCGCGGCTGGATGCCAAGGGCAACAGCGTGCGGGGCATGCAAGTTTGCAGCGACCTATCGCAACGCTTTGGCCTGCACATTTTTGAGTCGGGGCACCAGGGGGAGTCCATCGAGAGCCAGTTCAAGCCGCGCCGCGACTTTTAACGCGCGGGACTCCCCTGCTTCCTCGGGTGGCTTGATTCGCCGAGTTCGCCAGGTTGCATGGGCCACAGGAACTATTCAAATTGTTTCGCCGTTGGCGAACGGGGGCTGTTGGCCGAGGGCTTTTTGCCGACAATGGGTGCATGGCTCGTCCTTTGTCCGCCCACCGTTGCCCGCGTTGCGAGATTCGCCGCGCGCTTTGTTTTTGTGATCGCATCCCGCGGATCGCCACGCAAACCCGTTTGGTGGTGCTGATGCACACCGCCGAGGAAGTGCTGCCGACCAATACCGCCCGGTTGGCCAGCAAAGCGCTGGCCAACAGCGAGATCCGCATCCGTGGCCGCAAGGACCAGCCCATGTCGTGCGGCGGTTTGGCGCGGCCGGGCCAACAGGCGGTGCTGTTGTACCCCAGCCATCGGGCGGTGGAACTGAATGCCGATTTCGCCGCGCGGCTGGACGGGCCGGCGGCCTTGGTCGTGCCCGACGGAAGTTGGGCGCAAACGCGGCAGATGGTGCGCCGCGAACCGGTCCTGGCGGAATTGCCGCACGTCAAGCTGCCCCCCGGCCCGCCATCGGAGTACCGGCTGCGTCTGCAACCGTCCTCGAACAGCCTCTGCACGCTGGAAGCCATCGCCCGGGCGCTGGGAATTCTGGAAAACCCCGCCGCGCAAGCCCAGCTGGAGCAGCTTCTGCGTGTCTTGGTTGAGCGCACGTTGTGGGCGCGGGGAATGCTATCGGCGGACCAATGCACGACGGCGGGTATTCCGGGAGAGGCGTTTTTTGAGTAGGGGAAGAAGGCGGTCGGCGAGCGACTTTTTGCTTTAAAGTCAACGGGACCAGGACTTATTGATCTTGCCTTCGCAATCGCTATTCTAGCGAAATGCCAAGACCACCACGAGCCAATGCCGCGGGCGGGCTGTACCATGCCTTGAGTCTTCGGAATGCCCGTACTCGCATGTTTCGCGGACTGGCCGATCCGGCGGCTTTTGGTCGGATTTCAGCGCTGGGGCCGGCGAGCTACGAGGCGCGGCTGTTTGCCTGCCTTGCGCCGCCGCGGACTCCCTCAATCGCGAATCTTGGCCGAGTCCGAAAACAATGAGTCCTCGCCCCATTGTCTACACGCTGCGGGCTGGGCCGGAGAAAAATACTTGGCAACTGGTGCCCCCGCGCCAAGCGCAAGAGCGGGCGGAAGACCTGGAAGAGGTCCGGGCGATCATCGACGCCGGCGAGTTTGAGGTGGCCCAAGACGAACTTCGCTGGCTGCTGGATGGCTACCACGATCTGCTGGAAGCCCATCGCCTGTTGGGCGAACTGGCCTTGGAGGCACACGACATCAAGTTGGGCCGTGCCCACTTTGGCTACGCCTTCAAACTGGGTTTGGATGCACTGCCCGCCGGCTTTACCGGCACGTTGCCTTACGCCCTGCCGGCCAACCAGTCGTTTCTGGAGTCGGGCAAGGGGCTGGCCTGGTGCCTGCAAGAACTAGGCAAGGTCGACAGCGCGCGAGATATCTGGAGGCAAATGCTGCGCTTCGACCCGGCGGATTTTCTTGGTGCCGGTGCCATGCTGGCCAAGGGGGGCGGTTGATGGCGTCCGCCGACCTGGTATCAATTCGGCCCACGCCTCATTCCGGTTCCGCGGGTTTTTGCTGGATCCATTTTTCCCAGCCAACTGGCTGCGTCCAGGCTTGGGCCTTTTGATCCGGGAACGAGGGATCGGCCGGCGGCAGGCTGCTGGTGATGATGGCCCGCACGTATAGTTCCTGGCCGGTCAGTTGGTACTTGGGGTTGGGGCCTTCGGCCTCGGCGAAGACCTTGCCCACATCGGCCGAGTACTTGCGCGTGGCGCGGATCGGTTCGCCTTTGTCATTCAATCGCGGTTCGCTGGCGGGGTCGTAATCCTTGGGCGTGCCGATGAATTGCGTGGTGAAGATGGCGTCGCCGTTCGGCTCAATCGATAGCTCCAGCAGGCCGCTGGCCGCATCGAACCTCGCATCGGCCAGGGTGACGCCGCTGGAGGCGTACATGTCGCCCCGTTTGAGCGCCCGGATGATCGACTCGGGCGTGAGATGCGTGGCCCGGACCATCGTCCAGCCGCGGCCAGGCCGCGAGCTGTTGGGGTGGCCGTGATAATCATGACTGTCATCGGTCGCCAGCCCCCACAGCGGCGCGGCTTGCATCTGGCCGACGCGAATGGTGTTTGCCACATCCCACAAGTAATCGACGCTGGGGCGGTTCTTGTCCCCCTGCTGATTGACGCCGGGGTGGCCGTTGTAGACCTCAAAGAACCGTTCGGAAAGTACGTCCGCCAGATCCTCGGCGGTGATGGCAAAGCCAAAGTTAGGGTGGTTCAGGTGGACCATCACCTCGCGGCCGGTCTTTTTGGCTTGCTCTTCCACCGCCCGCGCGTTGGCGGCAATCGCCTCGCGGACGGTCTTGCCCCCCAACGGCAGCACCAGTTCGGCGATGTTGGTGGCGTTCATGTGTACCGGTACGCCCTCGGCCGAGTCCGAGATTTCCTCGCCGGGAAACATCACGAACTTGCCTCGTTCCTCCACCAAGGCCCGGTACTCGCCAAACGGCTTGAGCCGCACTTCCAGCGCGTCCCCCTCGCCGCGCGTCTCTACCCAGCTATTCCCAAACCGTTGGATGTATTTGTCCAGCGCGGTGGCGTCGCGCTTGGCGATCGCCGCCGCTGGCATGTAGCGAATTCCCTCGCTGAGCACGTTATGGTCGGACAACGCCAGAAAATTGTAGCCGTGCGTGGCATACCACTCGGCCACCATGTCGGGAAAATCGTTGCCGTCGCTCCACAGCGTATGCGTGTGCAAATTGCCTTTCCACCATCGCAAAGAGGGATCGGCGGGGATGCCATCATCGGCCGTCGCCGTGCCGCACCGTGCCACGGCCAACAACAAAGCGAAGACGAACAGGCGGGTAGACAACATGGTTCTCATAGCGGGAGATACTCACTGGATCAAGGCGCAACGAATGGGCGGAATTTCCATCCAGTCTAGCCGCCCGTCAGGGCCATCGCGAGCGAAACGGGCTATTTGGCCGGCTGAGTCTGGCTGGCGGCGGCCGGGGCGGTTTCGCCGCGGAAGGCATGCCACAGCAGCAGGCCCGCGCCGCAGACCAGCAAGGTGTCGGCGATGTTGAAGATCGGCCAGTCGAACCAGGGCGTTTGAAAATGAATCCAATCGCGAACGGCCTTGATCGGCTCGCCTTGTTCGTGCAGTTGGCCAACCCGCCGCCAGACCAGCCCGTGCAGGCCCAGCCGGTCGTAGAGATTTCCGAAGATGCCGGCCGTGATCGCCCCCAAGGCAATCGTTAGCAGCCAATCGTGGGCCGCCTTAAGATAGAACAGCCAGTACAGAATGCCCGCGGCCGCCACGATCGATAGCAAGGCAAACATGTTTCCGCGGCCTTGTCCGATGCCAAACAACGCCCCCTCATTGAGGTGCGTCTCTAACTCCAAGATGCCTGGCCACAGTTTGATGACTTTCCGCTGGTCGGGCGGATCGTAGCCCATCCGCGCGAATGTCCACGATTTTGTTCCCAGGTCGAGCGCGCATCCTAGCACTGCCAGCAGCAGAAAAGCCGCCAGCCGCGATCGGGGCAATTTCTCGGCAGTGGGATCCATGAACTCCATCCGCGGTACAAACAGACGTTTCACTCCGCCAGCCTCCTGACGATACAACGCCCGCCGTTTCTTGCCAACGGCAGCTTGCCGGAAGGAAATGAGATCGCCGCCCGGCCACGGCGCAATGGCCGCGCTCAGCCCGTGTTCTTCAAGCCGGCGGCGATGCCGTTGATGCTTTCCAGCACGGCGGTCAGCAGCTCCTCGCGCGGCACGGTGCCCGCCCGCAGCCGCTTGAGGAGGACAATCTGGATAAAGCTCAAAGGATCGACGTAGGGGTTCCGCCGGTCGATGGAGTGCCGCAAGACGGGCGAGCGTTCCAGCAATTTAGACTGGCCGGTGATCGCGCGAATGACTTCGATGGTCCGCCGGTACTCGGACTCGATCCGCTCGAAGATGCGGTCTCCCAGTTCGCGGTCTTCCACCAGGTCGGCATACAGCCGGGCAATGACCAGATCGGCCTTGGCTAAAATCATCTGGGCGTTGTCGATCAGCGTTCGCCAGAATGGCCAGCGGCGGTACATGGCTTCCAAGGTGGCGGCGTTGTCCGGGTTTTCGGCCAGATGTTCGGCGATGGCGCTTCCCAACCCGTACCAGCCGGGCAGCGTGTGCCGGCTCTGCATCCAACTAAAGACCCAGGGAATGGCCCGCAATTGGTCGATACCCTGAACCGCATTCCGCCGCGCGGGGCGCGAGGCAATCTTCAGGCTGCCGATCTCGCTGATGGGGGTGGCCTGTTCAAAGTAGCTCAAAAACTCGGGCGTATCGTAGACCAGCGCGCGGTACTCGCGGCAGGCCCGCTCGGCCAGCCGTTCGGCCAAACGCTCCCAACCTGGTTCGGGCAGTTCGTTCTCCGCCGCGAAACTGCTGCGCAACACCGCGTTGATCAATTGGCCCAGGTGCCGCTCGGCGATGGCTTTGTGCCCGTACCGGTCGGCGATGACCTCGCCCTGTTCGGTGATTCGCAGACGTCCGCCGACGGTACCGGGGGGTTGGGCCAGAATCGCCCGGTTGGCCGGCCCGCCGCCGCGTCCCACCGCGCCGCCGCGGCCATGAAAAATCTGCACGGCCACGCCGGTGCGGCGGTGTGTTTCGCCCAAGGCTCGCTGTGCGCGGTACAAAGCCCATACCGACTGCAAAAAACCGCTCTCTTTATTGCTATCGGAATAGCCGATCATGACTTCTTGCACGTTGCCGCGCAGTTCAATGTGGCGGCGATAGACTTGCAAGCCGAGCAGCCGGTTGATTATCGTCGAAGCACCGTTGAGCGGCTCCAAGGCCTCGAACAAGGGAACGATATTCAGGCGGCTGATTCCCTGGTCGGGTTGAAACAGCCGGGCCTCGCGGGCCAGCAGCAACACTTCCAGCAAGTGGGCCGGTTCGGTCGCGTTACTGATGATGTAATTCTCGATCGCATCGGGGCAGCGTTGCTCCAAGATCGCCGCGATGGTGCGAAAGGTTTCCACCACTTCATTGGTATCGGCCGAAAACGGCAAATGCGTGGGGATCAACGGGCGGCGCTGCTCCAGTTCGTGCGTCAGGCAATCGAAGCGCTCGTTGGGGGTCATTTTTGAGTAGCGGTTGCAGATGCCGCACCACGACAAGATTTCGTCGATGGCCGACGCATGGCGGATGCTATTCTGGCGGATATCCAGCGTCAGCATGTGGATGCCAAACACCTGCACCAGCCGTATCAAATCGCGGACGGACCCTCGCGCGGCGGCGGCCGCGCCGGCTTGGCGCAGATCGGCGGCGATGATTTCCAGGTCGTCTTGAAGCTGCTTGGCTTGGGTGTAAACGCCAGCCGGCGGTGGAGTTGGTTCGGCGCTCCAGGTCGCCCAAAATGACCGCAGATGGTCCAAGGTCCGCCGCAACTTGATGGAAATAAAGCGGCACTTGGCGCGGTACGGCTCGTCCGATCGTGAATTGCGCGAGCGCCGCCCCGACGCTTCGGTCCGTTCGCCGCGCGATCCCAGCAGTGCCGCGTCGTCCGCCAGGGAATCGTGGAACGCCTGGCCCGGCGAGACAAACTGGTCGGAATGGCTCAATTGCGTCCCCAGTCGATGCACCAATTTCAGATAGTGCCGCAGCAAGACTTCTTGCTGGGTGCGGATCGCTTCCGCCGTGACCTGGTGCGTCACAAACGGGTTGCCGTCACGATCTCCGCCAATCCAAGAACCAAACCGCAGCAGTGTGGGCACCCGATACGGCGCGGGGCAGCCCTCACCCCGGCCCTCTCCCAAAGGGAGAGGGCGAAGAGGGGGCGAGGATAGCTCGGGATAAACGCGTTCCAATGCGGTTTCCAATTGCCGATAAACGTGCGGCACGACTTCCAGCAGGCTGTTTTCCACCAGTTCCAAGCCTTGGCGGACTTCGTCGATGACCACCGGCCGGTCGGCGCGAATGGAACTCGTCAGCCACAGCGTCTCCAATTCCTCGGTGATGGTGGCAATGCTCGTCTCGCGTTCTTGGGGCAGCAGTTGCCTGTACTCCAATCGGTCGAGCTGGGCCGAAATGGCCATCAATTTTTCCAGCACCGTGCGGCGGCGGGCTTCGCTGGGATGGGCCGTAAAGACGCAGCCGATGAGGGCTCGGCCCAGCATGGCCGCGACTTGTTCGGCCGTGCAGCCGTTGGCCCGCAATTGCCGCAAGGCCGACTCGGGGCTTTCCTCCAACGGTTCTGGAGCCGATCGCAGCGCACGCAGCCGGTTGGCTCGCACGCGGGCTTGCTGCTCGGCCAGATTGACCAGATCAAAGTAGACGCTGAAAGCACGGATCAACGTTCGCAAATCGGACAGTTCGAGCTGATCCAGCCGTTGGCAGAGGCCCCGCGCGGCTTCCACGGCGGGCTGCCCGCGCAGTTCCTTGGCGGCGGCGCGGACCTCTTCCTCCAGCGCAAAGGCAGGCTCGCCGGCCTGGCGGCGAATGATGGTTCCCAACAGGTCGCCGAGCAGGTGAATGTCTTCGCTCAATCCGGCTTGCACCTGTTCGTCGATATCCGCCATGCCGCTTACTCCAGGAAACAAATTCGCTTATTCACGTCTACATTCACGGAGTGGAAGGCTTGTGTCAAGTTGCCCGCGGCAAACAACGTGCGGTGCATGTCTTCCATATCGTCCTGGCCGATGGCGTTGGTAAAAATCGGCAGCAGATAACTGATGCCGGTCTGCGACAAGGCCAGGTTTTCGGCGTCGTAAAAGCAGTTATGCATTTGCCGCGGGTGGATCAATCCCCAGCGGTCGCGAAAGTCGTGCGCTTCGCAGCCATCGACATGAAATCCCCGTTCGCGGTTCCACATCAGCACCGACACGCCATTGATGCGCCCCTCCAGCAGCATTTCCACGGCTTGGCCCCCCAGTTGCGCGCCGTAGAAACGATCGAACAAGATTGGACGCCCGCCCCGCTGCGTATGGCCGACTTTGCGGGTGAAAATGGCCGACTTGGCCGATTCATTGCGGCGTTTGGCGGTGAAATAAGTATCGCCCAGCCGCTCAATCAAAATCGACCGCACGGCGTCGGCCGCGCCGCTCAGCATCTTGTTGCCCGCCGGGTCGGTCGAAGCGCTGGCGACACCCAGTTCTTGGCCATTTTCGTCTACGACACCCTCGGCACAGACAATGACGACATTCTTTTGCAGCTCGTAAACCTCCAGCACGCGCTCTACCAGGCGGTCTACGTTCAGCGGAGATTCGGGAATCAGCACGATATCGGGCTGGCCGTAAGCCGTGCCCAGGGCCAGATAACCGGAGTGCCGCCCCATGACCTCGATAATGGCGATGCGGCGATGGCTTTCGGCCGTGGTGCGGATGCGCTGCACGCCAGAGGCCGACACAAAGACCGACGTGGCAAAGCCGGGCGTGACGTAGTTAACCATCTGTTCGACATCGAATCGAATCCGCGACGGCCCGCGTTTGTAGCGGTAACCGGGCGCGGCTTCGCATGGCTCGCGGATCCATTCGTCCGGCTCGTGGCGATAGTTAAGGCCCAGGTCGTTGTCGATCGTCTTGGGGGCCAGCACGGTCGGCAGATAGTCCGACAGGGCTTGCATGCCATTCAAGGTGCCATCGCCGCCAATGCAGATCAGTCCCTCGATCTGCAATCGGCGCAACCGATCGACGATCTGCTCCACCACCGGCTTATCGGTGTGATCGACGTAATCTCGCGATGCGCCGATGATCGTGCCGCCGCGGCAGCCGTCCAATTCTGGAATGGTGCAAAACAGCGGATTCAAGCGGACGTGCGGCACCCGCGGGTTCAGCAGTCCGCTAAAGCCCTTGATGAACCCAATCACCTCGACCTTCCTCAGATTCGCCTGCACGACGGCACCCAAGATCGTGGCATTTAACGCGGGAGTATCGCCGCCGGCCGTAAGAATGCCGATGCGCTTCATGGAGTGGACCTTGTTGCTTTGACTGGGATCTGGCCGGGCCAGCGCGACACAACACCGGTGCGAAACGCGGGCACCACCGGCGCTGCCTGGCTGGCATCTAACTGCGCGTCATATCGCTGGAAGTTCCGCCGGCAGCCGGAATATAACACTTCTGCACGTAGTCCATCACCATGCGGTCGGCGCTGAACCGCCAACCTAGCGTGCGAATGGCACGCTTCATGCGGGCAATCCACTCACGCGGCAAACCGTCGCCATCTCGTTTGTAAAACAACGGCACGACTTCGTCCTTCATCACCCGTTGCAGCGCTTCGGCGTCGATCTTGTCGTGCATCTCCGTGTTGGCATGTTCCTCGCCCAGGCCGATGGCAAAGCCGTTTGCGCCGTCGTAAGCCTCGGCCCACCAGCCGTCCAAGATCGACAGGTTCAAGCCGCCATTGAGCACCACCTTTTGACCGCTTGTTCCCGACGCCTCCAGGGGGCGGCGCGGGTTGTTCAGCCACACATCGACTCCCTGGATCATGTGACGGCAGGTGTTGATGTCATAATCCTCGATGTACACCACCTTGCCCAGGAATTTGGGCGATCGGGCCAACTCGTTGATTTGCTGCATGATGCGCTTGCCGGGCATATCGTGCGGATGGGCTTTGCCGGCAAAGATAAACTGCACCGGTTGCCGCGGGTCGTTCACCAGCGCGGCGATACGGTCGATGTCAAAAAAGGCCAGATTTGACCGCTTGTAGGTGGCAAAACGGCGCGCAAAGCCAATCGTCAAGGCGTCGGGGCTTAGCGCGCGTTTGAGTTGACTGATGATGTCGGGCGCTTCTCCGCGTTTCTCGGCCTGCTCCACGGCCCGGCGGCGCACGAAGGCCAGTAGCCGCGATTTGAGCGCCTGATGAACCTCCCACAATTCTCCGTCATTGATTTTGTCGACGCCTTCCCACACTCGCGGTTCGCCGGCTTCTTGTGGCCACGAAACGCCCAAATGGCGGTCGTAAACCTCGTGCATCTGCGGTGCCAGCCAACTCGGCACATGAATACCGTTGGTAATGTGGCCAATGGGGACTTCTTCCTCGGATCGTCCAGGCCACAGGCTGGTCCACATCCCGCGCGAAACCTCGCCATGCAAGGAAGAGACAGCGTTAGCACGGCGCGAAAGCCGCAGCGCCAACACGGTCATGCAAAAAGTCTCGCCGTGGTCGTGGCCATTCACGCGGCCCAAGCTCATCAAGTGCTCGTGCGACAAGCCCAAGGCGTCGCGCAGCGGACCAAGATGCTCTTCGATCAGGTCTGCGCTAAACCGGTCATGTCCCGCCGGAACCGGCGTGTGCGTGGTGAACACGGTTTGGCGGGTAACGCGGCGGGCTGCTTCGTCAAAGGTAATCCCCTCGCTCTCCCGGCGCTGGCGAATCATCTCCAAGACGGCAAACGCACTGTGGCCTTCGTTCAGGTGCAATACGCCGGGCAAAATGCCCATCGCCCGCAAGACTCGCACTCCGCCCACGCCCAGTAGCAACTCTTGCCGAATGCGCACGCGGGTATCGCCCCCATATAGCCGGGCGGTCAGCTCGCGGTCCTCAGGCTGGTTGCCATCGACGTCGGAATCGAGCAGCATTAGCGTGATGCGGCCCACGGCAACCTTCCACACCCGCGCCAAAATGCCGCCGGTGCGCGTCTCGATGTTGATGGTCACCGGTTCGCCGTTGGGGCCGAGGGCGGGCTCCATGGGCAACTGGCGCACGTCGGTGTCGATATATTCCTCTTGTTGCCAGCCGGCCAGATCGACGCGCTGGCGGAAATATCCCTGATCGTAGAACAGCCCAATCGCCGTCAGCGGAATTCCCAAGTCGGAAGCGCTCTTGAGATGATCGCCAGCCAATACACCCAACCCGCCCGAATAGATCGGAATCGACTCGTGCAGACCGAACTCCGCCGAAAAATAGGCCACCGGGCGGGCTTGTAGCACGCTGGCGTGTTGCGCGGCCCAGGTTTTGTCGGTGCGCAAGTATTCCTGCAAGCGGCGATAGGCGTAGTTGATCCGGCTGTGCAGCATCAACTGATTAGCGGTTTGCTCCAACTTGTCGATGGAAATTTCCGAGAGCAGTGCAATCGGGTTGTGCCCTAGCTCTCGCCAACGAACCGGGCTGATCTCGCGGAACAGGCTGGTCGTGTCCTTGTCCCAACTCCACCACAGATTGCGCGAGAGGGCCCGCGTATTCTGGTACGCCGGGGCAGCGAATTGCGACATGGCGCGGGCTTCGCTGATGATCGGCTCAAGCTGTACACCCACGGCGGCCAACATTTCCGTCTCATCCGCCGAAAAGGACCGCGGTTCGACGGTTTGCACCACCAGCACGCCTTGCAGCAGCCCGCGATCTACCAACGGCACGCCCAAGAATGAGTGGTATTCGTCCTCGCCGGCTTCTTTGAAATACTTGAAGCGGGGGTGCTGGAAGGCGTTTTCCACCGCGGTCAGCTCGACCTGTTGCGCCACCAGGCCAACCAGCCCTTCGTCGATCCCCATGCGAATGCGGCCGACGCTGTCTGCCCGCAGGCCCACGGTCGCGGCCAATGCCAAGGTGCGGCGGTCAGTCTCCAGCAAATAGACCGAACAAACATCGGTTGACATGCGGTTTTGAATCAGCCGCACGATATTTTGCAGCGTCTCGTTGGGCTCTCCGCGCGCGGAAACCAACAGGCTGATTTCCTCAAGCGTTAACGTCAATGCGCCTTCATAGGTGGCGGTAGCATCTATCATGACGATTCATCCCCCAGGGCGAACGGGTGTCGGCAGGCAAATGGTGCCCGTACAACTGGGGGAATTGTGTAACCGCCAATGTTGCCGGGCCCCGGCACGGACCTAACTTCAAGCCAGGGGCGAATGCAACCGGCGTACCAAGCCCACGGTGTGGCAAGACATTGCGCAGCGCAATGCTGGGTCGTATAAGCCAGTGGCAGGGTGCGGATTGGATGCGGACCATAATCCACGGGTGAGTTGTAATGCCCACGGCAACAACGGACATGCAACGGTCACGGCTGATGATTCGTTCACGGTAAACGCCTTGCGGCCAACACTTTCGATAATTGGCCAGACGAACTGGTACGTTGGCGGGTGCTTAGGTTGCCCAATAATGACCAGGCCGCCTTGATGCAGAACTTTCCGACCCTGGTAGCCGCTTGTACTCGTTAGGCATCATTTGTGCTTTAATCCGAAAAGTTGGACTTCCACCGGTGGAAATCTCGCGGTTAGCGACGAAAACTTGCATTCGCTGCGCAATAAACGGGCAGTACGATGGCGGTATCGCGTCGGCCTTGTGCCGGCCATTCTCACGGACGATGCGCCGCGAATTTCAACCGGCGCTGTCTGATCTGATTAAGTTGCGTGGACGTGACAATCGCGCGATCCGGTGCCATACCGCTTTACCAGCAGGTAGGATTGGCCTGTTGCACCCGTTACATTCCATATGGGGAAAACCTTTCTCCATCCACAATCCTTGCCCGACCGATAAGTGTGGAATTACCGAAACTTTTTTCCGCTGCCGTGCTCGTGTTTGCCCTGTCCCTTGAGGCCGCCTGATGTCGATCCGTGTCGCGCTGAACCACCGCACCTCCTACGATTACGACCAATTAGTCACGCTGTTCCCACAGGTCGTTCGTTTGCGTCCCGCGCCCCATAGCCGCACGCCCATCGTCAGCTATTCGCTGGAGATTGAGCCCCAGGACCATTTTTTGAATTGGCAGCTCGATCCGCATGGCAATTACCAGGCCCGGTTGGTTTTTCCCAACCCGGCGCGCCGGCTGAGCATCAATGTCAATCTGGTGGCGGAAATGACCGTCATCAACCCGTTCGATTTTTTCCTGGAGTCCTATGCCGAGGAATTCCCCTTCTCTTACGAGCCGTCGTTGGCGACCGAATTGGTCCCGTTTCTGGCTGTGCGGCCGCAAGGGCCGCTGTTTGACGAGTTCGTGGCCTCCATCGATCGCACCAAGCGCCGCACGATCGACTTCCTGGTTGGCCTCAACCAGCGCTTGCAGGGCGATATTAGCTACCTGATCCGTATGGAGCCGGGGGTTCAAACGCCCGAACAAACCCTGGAGAAGCGCAGCGGTTCTTGCCGCGACACGGCCTGGTTGATGGTCCAAGCCCTGCGCAGCATGGGTCTGGCCGCCCGGTTTGTGTCGGGCTATCTGATTCAACTCCGAGCCGATGTGAAGCCGCTGGAAGGCCCGGCCGGCCCCGACCGGGATTTTACCGACTTGCATGCCTGGATTGAGGTCTATCTGCCCGGCGCGGGCTGGGTGGGGCTTGACCCAACATCGGGCCTGTTTGCCGGTGAAGGGCATATCCCCCTGGCCTGCACGCCCGAACCCGCCAGCGCGGCCCCCATCACCGGCTCGGTCGCACCCAGTAAGGTTGATTTTGGCTTCTCGATGTCGGTCGCCAGGGTGCATGAAGACCCGCGTGTGACGCTGCCTTACACCGACAGGCAATGGACCGCCATTGAGTCGCTGGGGCACCGGATCGACTCCGACTTGGAACGCAGCGGCGTCCGTCTGACGATGGGGGCCGAGCCGACATTTGTCTCCGTCGACGACATGGACGGCGCGGAATGGAACTTTGACGCGCTTGGTCCCACCAAACGCTTGCTGGCGGGCGAACTCATTCAACGCCTGCGCGGTAAATTCGCCCCCGGCGGCTGCCTGCAGTATGGACAGGGCAAACATTACCCCGGCGAGCAAGTGCCGCGCTGGGCGCTTAGCTGCCACTGGCGGCGCGACGGCGTACCGATCTGGGAAGATGCCAGCCTGATTGGCGATGAACGCCAAGACTACGGGCACAATCACCAGCACGCCCGACGGTTCGCGGCGGCCTTGGCCGAGAATTTGGGCCTGTCGGCCGAGCGGATCATTCCCGGTTACGAAGATTGCTGGCACTTCATTCAGCGCGAACGGCACCTACCCATCAACGTCAATCCGCTCGACTCTCAACTGGAGGATCCCCTGGAGCGGGCCCGCCTGGCTCGCGTGTTTGAACGCGGCTTGCGCAGCGTGGTTGGTTTTGCCTTGCCTTTGTCGAGAAAATGGACCCCGGCGGGTGATACCTGGATCAGCAGCCCCTGGACTTTCCGCCAGGAGTGCATGTTTTTGATTCCAGGCGATTCGCCGATGGGGCTGCGGCTGCCCCTCGATTCCCTCCCCTGGCAGAACAAGGCCGACCGCCGAGCGAGTGCCCTGGTCGAGGTCGATCCTCTGGCCGAGCGAGGAGAGCTTCCCCAACGCCAACCGCGGCAATTGCGGATGCCTCAAACCGCGGAGCACGCCGGCAACGGCCACGCCGCCAGCCGCCGACCCCAACTGGCCCGCGCGCAAATCGGGGATGGTGCCGGCGGGTTCGGACAACTCCCCAGCGACGGTCCCGACAGCGATCCGTTGTATCAGTACGATCCCATGCAGCCATCGGCCAACGCTCCCTATCACGTTCCCGCCGAGGGCGAGTCGGCCCAGGATCTGGTGCGGACGGCG
This sequence comes from Pirellulales bacterium, assembly GCA_050247075.1. GTDB lineage: Bacteria > Planctomycetota > Planctomycetia > Pirellulales > JBFWUW01 > JBFWUW01. Next base: position 23,857 of record JBFWUW010000088.1, read on the forward strand.
CTCTGCGTGGAAGCCCGCGAAGGCCGGCTGCATGTCTTTCTTCCACCGTTGGGATCGGCTGAGGACTATCTGCAATTGGTCGAGCAGATCGAACTAACCGCCAAACAATTGCAACTGCCGGTGATTCTGGAAGGCTATCCCCCTCCTCGCGACCACCGCCTGAACCACCTCAGCGTCACCCCCGACCCCGGCGTGATCGAAGTCAATATCCAGCCATCGCACAACTGGGACGAACTGGTCCGCAACACCACCACGCTCTACGACGAAGCCCATAAATGCCGGTTGGGGACGGAAAAGTTCATGATCGACGGCCGGCACTCCGGCACCGGTGGCGGCAACCACATTGTGCTGGGCGGGTCCACCCCGGCCGATAGCCCTTTCTTGCGCCGCCCCGACTTGCTGCGCAGTCTGCTGGCCTATTGGAACAACCACCCGGCGCTGTCTTACTTGTTCTCCGGCACTTTTATCGGACCCACCAGCCAGGCCCCGCGCGTGGACGAAGCCCGCCACGAGGCGCTGCACGAATTGGAGATTGCCTTCGGCCAAATTCCCGAGGGGGGCACCTGCCCACCTTGGCTGGTCGACCGCGCCTTCCGCCATTTGTTGACCGACCTGACCGGCAACACCCACCGCGCCGAGTTCTGCATCGACAAGCTCTACTCGCCAGACTCCTCCAGCGGCCGCTTGGGGCTGGTCGAACTGCGCGGCTTTGAAATGCCCCCCCACGCCCGCATGAGCCTGACGCAACAACTCATGCTGCGGGCGATGGTCTCCTGGTTCTGGAAGCAGCCTTATCGCCAAAAGCTGGTCTGTTGGGGAACGGCCCTGCACGACCGCTTCATGTTGCCGCATTTTGTCTGGCAAGACCTGTGCGACGTGACGGGCGAACTGCAAAAAGCAGGCTATCCCATGCCGGCCGAGTGGTTCAACGCCCATTACGAGTTTCGCTTTCCGCGGTATGGCCAGGTCGCTTACGACAGCGTCAACCTGGAACTGCGGGCCGCCATCGAACCGTGGCATGTGCTGGGCGAGGAGACGGTTTCGTCCGGAACATCGCGCTACGTCGATTCCTCGCTGGAACGGGTGCAGGTCAAACTGACCGGCATGATCGACAACCGGCATGTCCTGCTCTGCAATGGCCGCCGCGTACCGCTGCACCCCACCGGGACCGTGGGCGAGTTCGTGGCGGGCGTGCGGTTCCGCGCTTGGCAGCCTCCTTCGTGCCTGCATCCCAACATTGGCGTGCATGCCCCGTTGACCTTTGACCTGCTGGATACCTGGAACGAACGGTCCATCGGCGGCTGCCGTTGGCATGTCTCGCATCCTGGCGGAATGAATTACGAGGATTTTCCCGTCAATGCCAACGCCGCCGAAAGCCGGCGCTTTGCCCGTTTTCTGGCCATCGGCCACACCGGCGGCAAGCTGGCCGTCCCCTCCGTGGAAGTCAACGCCAATTACCCCTTTACGTTGGACCTGCGGCGAGGGTGAGCGATTTTCGCGGGAATTGCGAGTCCCTCGAGGTTCAAGGAACCACGGATAACGCGGATACCACGGATAAAAGGGGCGGATGTCCTCCCGGAGGACGGAACTTTTTGAATTGCCCAGGCATTCATGCCTGGGGCGTAGGGGTAGGGTGGGACAAGCGGAACGTGACCCTGCCACCTGAAACCGGCCCACCCGCGATGTCCCACCGATTGCGGCCGCCATCGGCAAAATCGCGGCTGTGATTTTCCTGATCGCGGCCGCCACCGCCAATGGCATGGTGGGACATCGCGGGCGTGCCCTCTACCAATGGCCCGCCACATTCCGCTTGTCCCACCCTACTCATCCGTGAAATCCGTGTTATCCGTGGTTATTTTGTATCTCATTTCTAATCATGTTTGGTATTGCACATCTGTACACATATCGACTATCCTGTCATGGGGCCGTTTCCCGCGCCGCGGGTGCCTTCGTCCAAAGAACGGGAGAAACACAGCATGTCCGAATCCTCCAAAAGCGATATCGAAATCGTAGCGGCCTTTAACGCCGCCGCCGCCGACCCCATGTTCAAGCCGCCCAAGGTTCCTCGCCCGGACAAGTCCAAAAAGAAGGGCCCGCCCGCCTTCTTCGACGATGACGACCGCAGGCACGACGTAAAGC
>JBFWUW010000089.1:0-24996 GCA_050247075.1 Pirellulales bacterium
GCCACACATACCTTTCATGAGCAGCGCAGCCGGCTGCCGTATGCCTCGCTGCATCACATTCGGCCGCTGGACGCCGCAGGCAACCCAATACCCGCGGTCGATTTTCCTGGCACCGACCAGGACGTCACCGCCACTTACCTCAGCTCGTTCACGCAAGTCTTGCCGATGATCGAGGGGAGCATCATTTACAAGCAATACAACTTCAATCTGGCCGCCAGCCATGCCGACAATCTTTTGGCGGTATCTCAAGAGATTCCTTACTTTGTCTGTCCCTCCATGGCCCGGCATCGTCGTATTCCTGATGCCAAATTGGGCGAGGTCCGAGGGATAGGTAGTTACTTGTGCAGTACTGGCACCAACGACGCGTTTCAAGACCTGCCGCGTAACGGTGCCTTTGTTCTGGACGCGGATGGCACTTCAAAGTTTTCGGACATTACCGATGGTTTGTCGCAGACGTTCTTGTTTGGCGAGACCGATTACGGCCTGACCAACTACATGTTTACCACCGTGGGCGGCGTCGATTACTCGAATATCGTGCGCGGTGGCCTGGGCCAGTGGTCCTTCGGCTACGCCGGCTACTCCATGGGCTCTACCGCCGGCGTCTACAACGCCACGTTGAAAAACACGGCGGACTCATCCGATTTGTCGACCTTTCGCAGCGACCACCCCAACGGCTGCAACTTCGCCTTTGCCGATGGCTCGGTGCGTTGGGTCGCGGACAATATCGACGTCATTACCTTGAACGCCTTGGCCACCCGCGCAGGAAACGAATTGGAGGCACTCAACTATGCCAAGCGGCAGTAAGCAAATGTTTTTTCGCAGCGGCCATAAGCAACCGGCACTCGCATTGGCAGGCGCAATACTGTGCCTTGGGATGTGCGGTTGCGGTAAGGAGCAGGGCTTTAAGCGAGTGGCCGTCAGCGGCACGGTGAACCTGGACGGAGCACCGCTGGCGGAAGGTTCAATCGAGTTTTTTCCCATCGCGCCGACGATCGGTCCGCGTTCCACAGCGCAAATCAAGGATGGCAAGTTTGCGCTGACCAAGCAGACCGGCCCGGTGGCCGGCCCGCATCGCGTGGAGATTTACGTCGATCAGCATATTGAATTGGAGGATCCCGATGTGGCGGCCGCCTTGCCTGGCCACAAGCTGCCTCCTAATCCCGTGGATGAAAAGTTCAATAAGAAGTCCGAATTGACGGAAACGATTACCGATGGCACGACTCCGTTGAAGTACGACGTCACGAGCCGTCCGAAGTAAAGGCGGTCGCGCGAACCAGGGGACTGGCACCCAGCCACGTAACGGCTTTCCCAGGAACTTTGTTGCCGCAAGGTGCCTTTCCCCCTGTTTCGCCAGCTTTCTCGCCATGTCCGCCAAGGCCGAACCTACGATCACCGTTGAGCAAGCCGCGCGGCTGATCTATCGCACAAACCAGCCGACTTCACTACAAGTGGGCGAGGTCGCCAGCCTGTTGAAGGCTGGCGTGTTGAGGCAAAGCGAGAGGCAGAATTTCACCACCACTCGCACGGCCGTTGCCGAATACCTGGCCGCGCAAGAACTTCGCAGGCAAGAAGCCCGACGATCCGTTCCGTCTAATGGCCAAGCGAGCCGGCGTAAGGCCCGCGAAGGGCAGCCAGAGGCGGCTCTACACCGCGTTACCATGCGCGAGTTGGGAGATCGCAAACTGCGGCGCGTTTATCGGGAGTTGCTAAGCGACCATTTTCTTTCAATCATTGTCGGGGGCCGCGCCCGCAGTTATTCCGCCGAGTTTCAATCGGCGGTATTTGCCTTGCGATGCATATTGCTAGCGATGCTGCTGGGCGTGGGCGTATGGCTTGTAGGCCATGTCCGATTCACCACTCAAGAGGATGTCGTGCGAGACTGGTTGCGGGACAATGCCACTTCGGCCGAGGTGCTGGAGTGCCTGCCCGCCCACTTTCGGCCCGGGGGGAAAGCAATCCGTGTCCGCTATCGGCACGTAACAAAAGACCAACAGACTCAAGACGCCGACCGCGTTTTTCTAACGGCCGATGGAGAAGTGCTGCGAGTGGTGTTACCCGACGAGGAGGATGACGAATTGCTGGAACCGTGAGCCGAAAAACGAAAACTGAAGACTGAAAACTTCCCTTCTCTCATTCGCCGGCAAGCACCCATCGCCTACAATACCAATCTCGCGAATGCTTTCGGCCTCCAGGAAATTTTTCATGTCTTCAGTTGATCCGGTTTTGCCGCCGCGGATGTTGTTTCGTTTTTCCGCCCCCTGCCTTTATCGCGAGGGGTTGAAGTGGAGCCCGAAGGGGGTGCAGTTGCCGGAGGAATATCGGCTGCCAAGTTTTGCCGCGTTGGATGGCCGACCGACATTTGCCGATGTGCGGGCAGCCTGGCACGAGTCGGGCCTGGCCGTGACGGTGCGGGTGGAAGGCAAGCGGCAAACCGCATGGTGCCGCGATTCACAGATGGATTCTAGCGACGGCCTGCAGCTTTGGCTCGACACGCGCGATACCCACAACGTGCATCGGGCCACGCGGTTCTGCCATCGCTTTGTGTTTATCCCGTTTGGCGGCGGGCCGCGGCGCGAAGGGCCAGCCATTGGCCAATTGACCATCAATCGGGCTCGCGAACTTTCAAGACCGGCCGATCCCCGTTATATGCACGTCCGTAGCGAACAGCGCGTGGATGGCTACGTGTTGGAAACCATGCTCTTGTCCGGAGCATTGACCGGTTGGGAACCGAGCGAGAATCCCCGTTTGGGCTTCGCCTACCTGGTGGCGGACCGCGAACTGGGCGGCCAGACGTTCAGCGTCGGTCCCGAGTTTCCGTACCAAGAAGATCCCAGCCTGTGGGGCACATTGGAGTTGGTCCGTTGAACTTGCTGTAGGAGGCGATTCCACCACCGACGGTATCGCGAAGGATCTATCGTACTAGCTGAAACTCTGGCTGCATGAGGATCGCCCACAGCAGGTCCTCGACGGCCCGCGAGTCGGGCTGAGGCCCCAAGGCTTCGCGAGTAAGCGACAGTTCCTCCGAAGTGGGCGCACGCGACAGGGCGAATCGATAGAGCCACTCGATGAGGCCCTCGGGCGTGTTGCCATGTTTGGCTAGAATGGCATTGGCCCCCGTCGCCAGCGCGTCGGCCAGCGTTTGCCCGTTGGCCAGGTCGATGGCTTCCAACGTTGTCAGATCGTTAGGGCGCATGGTGACGATCTGATCGCGGTTGGGCCGGCCTAGCGAATGCATCAAGGCATCGCACTTCATCAGGCTAGCCCGCACCATCCTTGGCGGTCCAAAAGTGGCTTGCGACAACAACTGCTCCAACTCGGGGTTGATGCGGCCTGCCCACACCGCCGGGTTGGATACCGGCACCGCCGGTTTCCAATCGGCGGGCTCTTCGGCGAACTTGCCCTGACCGTTGGGGACGGCTACGGTCCATTGCCAGGTTTCATCGCTGCCGATGGCCTGCTCGCTTTCATCAGGCAGCCGCAGGCGGGCCTCAAGGATCAAGCCCGCGGGGTTGGGCCCTGCGCCCCCATTTTTGGCCACAATGACGAGTTCGTTTTCGCCCGCCCGCAGGAAGGTCTCCAGCGCGACAATTTCGGCATTTTCCCAGTTGCCGTCGGCGGCCACTCGTTGGCCATTGCAATACAAAGTGTACTCATTGTCGCAGGTCAAACCGGCCACGGCCCGCGTGGGGGCAGAAGGCAGATTAAACTTGTGCCGCAGAGTGATGGTTTCGCCCGCGGGCGCAGCGGCCGAAGCCTCAGCCGTGGACCAGACCCATTGTGCCGCCAAGGGCCGGGCGGCGGCCGATTGGGCATCGCTGTCGAGGCGGCCACGAAGAACCGGCGCGTCGGGCCGCGTGGGGGCGGTGCCGGTCAATTGCCAAACGGCATCCATGAACTGCTCGGCCGTCATCCGCCGGGGTAGCGGGCCGGCGTACTCGTAAGGCACCTCGGCGGATTTGTTGTCGTTGGCCGGCATTTGCGAGGCATAAGCCCGCGACGTGCAGATCAGGCGTATTGTCTGCTTCAAGTCGTAATGCTGGTCGGCCAGGTGCGTCGCCAAAAAGTCAAGCAGATCGGCGTTCCAGGGGGCGGTTTGCATGGCATCGACCGGATGCACAATCCCCCGTCCCATCAGCCGCTGCCAAATGCGGTTGACAATCGTGCGGGTGAAACGGCCGTTCTGTTCATGCGTCATCAACGCGGCCAACTGTTTTAACCGCTCGGGCTGGGAAGCATCGGCCTGAATTTCGCCCAGTTCCGGAAACAGCCAGCCGGGCGTAGCCGTGGCACCGGTCGGTTTGTCGCAGCGGTGGATGGCCAACGGCGCGGCCGAGTAAATGGCTGCCAGCCGGTAAGATTCCTCCAGCTTCCAACGGTCGATGAAGCTGTCGTGGCAACTGGCGCACTTGAGATTGATGCCCAGCAGCGACTGCGAAATACTCTGCGCGAATTGAATCTCGTTCGTCTGGCTGGAATTGACTTCGCCCCGCCAGCGGATGCCCTGAATAAACCCTTCCGATTCAGCGGTCGGGGCGATCAACTCGCGCACGAATTGGTCGTAAGGTTTGTTGTCGATCAGCGAACGGTATAGCCAGTTGGTGATCTGCTTGCGTCCGCCGGTGATGAAACCGGTGCCCGTGTAATCGTTACGCAGCAGGTCGTTCCAAAAAGTCAGCCAATGTTCGGCGTAGGCCACGTCGTCGGCCAACAGTTCTTGCACCAGCAAGGTACGCTTGTCGGGCCGCGTGTCTGCCAGAAACGCCTCCAATTGCTCCGGATCGGGCAGCAGGCCCACTACATCCAGCGATAGCCGGCGATAGAATTCGGCATCACTGATTTCCGCCGGCGGCTGCCGTTGTTGGGCCGACAGGTAAGCGTCGATGATGCGGTCAATCGGATTATCGCGGTCTCCTTGCGCGGCGGGCAACTCCACGCGGCGCGGACGCAGCGGCGGTTCGTACCCGGCTTGTTTGAAGGCAAAGCCTTGCTCCCACGGCAAACCGGCATCGATCCAGGCGGCCAGCAGGGCGATCTCTTTATCGGGCAGCGGGTCCCCCTCCGGCGGCATCCGTAGATTGGCGTCCGCGGACTTTAGGCGTTGAATAAGGTCGCTCTCCGCGCTCTTTTTCAGTACGATCGGCGCACCGTTCTCTCCGCCGGCCAGCAGCGCGGCCCGCGTGTTCATGGAAAAGCCCCCTTGCTTCTTGTCGCCCGTGTGGCAGCCGCCGCAATGCTTGCGCAAGATGGGGACAATATCGTGGGCAAAGTCGATCTCGGCCGCGAAAGCGGAGATCGGCGATAGCGCGGCCAGCCAGGCCAGCGCCGCGATTTTAACGGAAGGCATGAGCGATGATTGCCGAGGAAGGAAGCAGTGGGCGAAAGCACGTTATCGCGGCGATTAATTTCGCCGCGGCGTGTTTCCAGACTAAACCGCCCAAGCCCGCTCGACAAGCGAACGGATGGCTATGGCCCTTCTGTCAGGTTGCCTACGCGGCCGCGTGCTGCTTTCGCTCTGCTAACAACTGCTGGTAGAGCGCCAGGTGCTGCCCGGCAATCTTGGGCCAGGCGTACTCTTTTGCCATGCGGCGGGCGTTCTCGCCCCATGTGGCCAGCTTGGCCGGTTCTTGCAGGGCCTGTTGCAACGCGCGGCATAAGTCGGCGGATGCCCCTGGCTCAAACAACATACCGGTCTGGTCAGGCTGTACCAGATCGGCCAGGCCTGGCGTGCGGCTGGCGACGATGGGCGTGCCGGCGGCGTAGCTTTCCAACACGACTAAAGGAAAAGCCTCCCAAGTGCGGGTGGGCATTATGGCCACCAGCGCGTTTTGCAAGAGCCATGTCTTGGCGTTCCCTCGCACGGTCCCCGCGAACCACACTCGCGAGGTCAGTCCGGTTTCGGCCACCGTGCGCTCACACTCAGCACGCTGCGGGCCATCGCCGGCCAGTACCAACCGCAAGGAGTTGTGACCCTTCAAATGGCGGAAGGCTTCGATCAGCAGATCGACCCCTTTGCGCTCGTGGATGCGGCCCAGGAACAGCAAGTATTGCTTGGAAGACAGGCCCGCGGCTTGCAGTTCTGGCGGGCAGTCCGCCGCCGTGGCAAACGGTTGTGGATCGACACCGTTGGGAATCTGTTCGATTCGCCGCACATCGGGACAAAGGCGGCGAAAACCCTCCTCGGTGAAACGGCTGATGGCCACCAAGGCATCGGCCGCAGCCAAGGCTTGCACGGCGCGCCGCCGCGCTGCCGCCTTCGACAAACGCGACGCCCCCTCGTAAACGTCACCGCCGTGGCTGGTGATAACGACCGGAACCCGCAACCGCGATTGCAAAATGGCCGCCAGATAACCGGGCGGGTCAATGCCGTGGCAGTGTAAGATATCGAACGGCCAATCGGCATGCAGTTTCGCCAACCAGTGGCGGTACCAAGACACGCCAAACCGGGCCGAGAAAGGCCGAGGATGCCGTGCCACGCGGTACGGCAGTTGGGCATCGTCGGGCCGTAAGGGCCGTCGCGGATTGGGCGCCAATACGCCCACGTCATGGCCGGCGGCCAGAAACTGGCGAGCTAGCGCATCGACCACCATTTCCTGGCCGCCCAGCTTGGGTAGTACCGTGGAACTATACAAGCAGATACGCATTAGGCCGCCTCGCTTTTTGGCCCCGTTGGAAAGACTCCCTTCCAGCGCTTGACGGCGCGAAAATGCCGATAAAGCAGCGCACCCTTGGCCCGTGCTGAAAACGAGGGGTGCTGGCCAGCGCGGCGCAGTTCCTCGAATGACAACGCGGATGGGGGCACATCGGCAGGCAACTTCTCTAAGACCAGGCCGCTGCGCACAAAGTGATTTACGCGGCGATGATCGGCAAACGTGGCCCGGCGGGCCGCCAGTGTCGCGGACAAGGAGCATCCATAACCGGCCTGCTCCAAGACGGAGATCCAATAGCGCGATGGCTGGCAATTGACGTGATGATGTCCCTTTTGTTTGGGGAAGGCATGTGTCGCCAGAATGAACTTGTCGGCCAGTCCCAGCGTGGCCACAACATGCGGCAGAAACTCTTCCTCGACATGCTCCAAGAACTCACACGTCCAGACCAGATCAAAACGCCGCCGCGCTGGAAACGCCCCCTGGCAAAAATCGTGAAGTTCCACGGAACCAGGCACGACGGTGTTCCGCAAGGCTTCTGGCGAACCATCGACCCCTAGCACCTCGCAACCCAATTCGCGAAAGAACCGTGTTGAATGCCCTTCGCCACAGCCCACGTCCAGCACTGATCGAATTTGGTGCTTCTCGACGAACCACGACCGTAGACGCGGGCACCATGTCCCCGGATCACCACCCGTGCAGTATCCTCCCCAGCGACCATCGCGAATCATGGTGACGGCCATGCCGGCAACTCCCAAGGTAAGTACGGTGATCTGAACGGGTTCGCTTCCAGCCGCGATTAAGCAGCGCGAGTCTGGGATTTCGCTTCGCGAGCAAACAGTTGCAAGTGTCGAATCGTCGCCCGACGCGCAAAACCTGGTCGTCCGGCCATTTCTTCTTGAATGGCTTGCTCCACACCGGGAAACAGCCCGCCCACAGCATCGTCGAAGACGACGCAGCCGCCAGGCATGACATGCGGCACAAACAAGCGTATATCGGCCAGCACATCGGCATAGTCGTGGCTGCCGTCGATCCACAACAATGAAATTGGCTTCGACCAGCCGTGTCCAACCTGGCTGGAGGATTCTCGAACAGCCGTCAGCCCGCGCTGTGGCAGTTGAAACTCCGCCAGGACTCGTTGATATTCGTCCCAGCTTCCAAAGGCGTGCGGGTCGATGGATGTCACGGGCAGCGGATCGGCACGCAATTGCGAGCCCTCGACCAGCCAGGCCGTGGTTCGCCCTTTCCAAGCGCCGATCTCGACGATCTCTCCGCCGGCGGGTGCCTGCATCGCCAAGTGGGCCAGCAGGCAGCACTCTTTGTCTGACGATGTTCCGATGATCGCCCGCAGAGCTCTCAGCCGTGTCCGGGGAAGGCGGTTTGTCAGTTCACGCTGCGCGCGGCGCTCCAGCCGATAGCCGCGATCCCAAAGCCGGGCAAAACTCCGAGCGGTTCGTTGGGGCAAGCGGGCCACATTACGCCATGCCCGCTGCATCAGCAATCGCTGGGGAGCCTTGGTTTCCAGAGCAATGGCATCGGCCATCGTGGCGTTGACTTTGCGTTCAGACACCGGCAGGCTCCACCACGCGCGGGAATGGGGTCGTAAGAAGACGGAATGTTAGTATCAATCGACGCCAGGGGTACAGATCATTTGAACCGTAACTTCCATGTTCCCGATCAAAGAGCGGGAATGCCGGACCTAACGTGGGCCTCAACTCACAATGGGCCAGCGCGATAGCGTTGCTGGCACGACTGATCGCTATGCCGGAGTGACATTGACGCTTCCATTCAGGCCGCCATAGATTCCTCTGCCCACGGAAATCGTTCGTCGCTAGATGCGAGTCTTGCTCTGATGCTTCCAGCCACAACCACGGTTGATCCCCCTCCGCCGCTGTTTGACAACAAGCTGCGGGCGTGCCAGCCCGCCCGACATCGGCTGCCGCCGGCCTGGCGGTGGTTGGCTCTGCTGCTGTTGGCAACGTTTCTGCCGCGGGCAGTGATGGCCTGGCGGATCGAGGCGGTGGTGCCCGATGGGCCGTTTTACATCTCGCTCGCCAAATCTCTGGAGAGCGGCGATTATGCCACGGCATTGCACAACGGCGTGGGACTGAACCTGTTTCCCGCCGTGTTGATGCTGTTGCATAAACTGGGACTGCCGCATGAGACCGCCGGCATGGCCTGGAGCCTGCTGATGTCCACGCTGGTAGTGCTGCCCCTGTTCGGCTGGGTACGGCGGCAGTTTGACGATCGCACGGCCATCGTTGCCTGCCTGCTGTACGCCTTTCATGGGCGGTTCATCCAATGGGCACCCGAACTGATCCGCGACCCGACATTTTGGTTTCTGGCGATGCTAACGCTGTACCTGGGATGGCGGGCGGTGGTGGAAGTACGGCTGTGGCAATCGTTGGCGGCCGGCGTGGCGTTGACCTTGGCCATTCATACGCGCTCCGAGGGCTGGCTGCTGCTGCTGCCTATCCTGGGGTGGGCCGCGTATCGCTGGTGCTTCCTCGAAACGGCCCGCTGGCGCGTGGCGGCAGGCAGCCTGCTGACGCTGGCTGTAACTCCCGCGGCGCTGCTGTTGCTAAACGTCACCTGGCTGCACGATCATTCCCAATGGGAATGGGGACGCTTCGATTTCGTAAAAATGCTGGCCGGAGGGGAGGCCAACGATGCTGGCCGCGGGAATGTCGCGGGGGCGGAGTTTTCCGAGTTCAACTTTCAGTTGTCTGTCTTTGGTGGCCAGCCGAGGGCCGCCTCGCATCCCTTTTCCTTCATCCTACATCCCTTTCCAACGCTGCTGGCGGCCGCGGAACACCCCAAGACCTTTGTCTTGCTGCGGCGGTTTGTGGTAAAGATTGAAAAAGCCCTGGAACCTTTGTTTGCGCTGCTGCTGCTGTTCGGTTGGTGGCGCTGGCGAAAAACCTACTTGCATGGCGACCAACTGATTGTCGGGCTAATGAATGCCGCGCTGGTGGGCGGCATGTGGGTTTGCAACTTGCGGCGGCAAGAGATTGACTCGCGCTATTTCTTACTGATGGTGTTGACCGCTACTCCCTACGCGGCGCTAGGACTGATTCAATTTGCCCACTTTTTGCAACAGGCGGTGGCCCGAAAGGGCTGGCGGCCTGAGTGGGGGAGGGCATTGCCGCTATTCTTGCTGGCGGTGCTGGCAATCGTTGGCGCGGCAACGTCCTGGACCGAATCGTCGCTCGGCCCGCGGAAAGAACAAGCCGACCTGGGCCGGTGGATCAAAAAGCAGTATGGGCCCAACCAGGTGCTGGCGGTTCCCGTGGTCGATGGTGTCATCACCTATTTCGCGGAAGCCAGGCCGGCCTACTTCATCGCCGAGCAGCCAGAGTCGCTGGAAGCCGTAGTGAGTCAATCCCACCCGCGAGCGGTGCTGCTCGTGGCCAAGCATTATCGCTCGGCCCAACGGCCCGACATGGGGGCCTTGTCGAGTAAAGTGCTTGCGTTAGGCTACACGAAGATCCCCGCCGATTGCCTGCCGGCGGGAAGCGGAGACTCGCATTTGTTTGTGTTACCCGCGGATCAGCCTCGCTCGGCGCGGTTGTCTCCACCGTCGGACGGCAAAATCTGGTAGGAGGCGATTCCAGGGTTATGCATGAGTGACCGGCCGCCATCGACCGACTCCAAGACAGCCCGGGCGTTCTACTTGGCACTAGGCCGCATGTTGAGTTCGGTCTTGGGGCTGGTCGGTTATGCGATTCTCTCGCGGTTGTTGGACAAGACGGAGTACGCCACGTACCGGCAGGCCCTGCTGGTATTGGCGGTGGCCGCGCCGCTCCTAATGTTTGGGCTGCCTGAAACCTTGTACTACGTCCTGCCGAGGTCCGCCGGACGGCGGCGAGCCAAAGTCCAAGAAAACTTTCTACTGCTGCTGGTGGCGGCCGCCTGTTTTGCCGCCTTCTTGCTCTTAGGCGGAAACGATTGGTTTGCCCACCGCGCGGAGGGTGCCGGGCCGGGCCTGGCGACCGCCTTGTTGTGGCTAGCGCCGCTCACATTGTTCACCATTCCGACGGAAGGCGTTGGACCCGTGCTGGTGGTCGCGGGCCAGGCACCCCGGCTGGCCATCTATCAGGTCGTCACTCGCGGGTTGACGCTCGCGGCGACCATCGGCGCGGTCCTGTTTTGGCGGCCGACCGGCTTGGCAGCCGTGGCCGGCGCGGCCCTGGCCGCTCTGTTTACGATCGCCGCCGCAGTGTGGCTGCTGCACCAGGCCTTTCAAGACGACAGCCATCCGAGCCGCCGTGGCATGCTTGAGCAGTGGCGTTATGCCATGCCCTTGGGGTTGGGAAGTGCAATCGCCGGCTGGATGTTTTCCTACGACAAGGTCGCCGTGGGGCGACTCTGCACGCCAGAACAGTTCGCGGATTATGTCAACGGAGCCTGGGAGATTCCGCTGATCGGCATTCTGGCCGGATCAACGACTGCCGTCCTTTGGCCGGAAATGACCCGCCTGTTTCAGGAGGAGCGAAATACCGAAATGTTGGCGCTGTGGCGCCGCGCGGCAACCAAGTCGGCCTGCGTGACTTTTCCGCTCTTCTTGTACGCCTTCGCGCATGCCGACGAAACCATCGCCGTTTTGTATCCCGAATCGTACGGCGGCAGCGTGGTGGTGTTTCGCGTTTATCTGTTGTTGATTCTGCTGCGGGTGGCCGCTTGGACGGTCGTTCCCCAGGCCACCAACCGTCCGTGGCAGGTGCTGATCGTCACGCTGGCGGGGTTGGCCGCCATGTTCGGCCTGAGCGGCTGGGCCATCGAACGACTGGGTCCCGTGGGAGCGGCCTGGACCCTGGTGGCCATGACCGCTGGCGTACTCGTGCCCGGCTACGGCTGGCTGACCTCCAGGGCCTTTCACTGCTCTCCCTGGCGAATGATCCCCTGGGGGGACCTGTTCCGCGCCATGCTGTTATCCGCCTTGCCGTGCGGGCTCTTCGCCATCAAGGCCATTCCAGGGCTGCCTGCCCTGCTGATCCTCATCCTCTCGGCAATCCTCTACTTTCCCTGTTGCTACTTCCTTCTGACACGCTACGCCGACTGCCCCCGCGTAGCGATCCTGGAAAGGTTAGTGAAAGGATGAAGGCGAAAAGCCGTCAGCGGAGAAGCTGTCAGCCATCAGCTTTAGGTGCTTTTCCATGCGCACCGTCAAACGCACGCTGAACACTGATCCCCCTCCCCCCGTAACACCCCGCCACTTTCTCCGCTTAAACCGGTATCACCACCTTCCGTGTCCGCTCGGCGTCCCAGAATCGGATGTACCTTTGGGAACCTCGGGGGGTGGTTTCTGGCTTAACCTGGAGACCCAACAATGCATTCCCGCAATAAGATGTTTTTCGTGGCCGCCGTCTTTACGGCGGCTGTCTGTTTGACGACGTTTACGTTCGCCCGTGGTGGTGGCGGCAAGGGGGGTGGTGGCGGCGGCGGTGGAGGAGGAAGAAGTTTTGGCGGCGGTGGGGGTGGCGGAGGCAGTGGAAATTTCCGCGGTGGAAACACTGGCGGCGGTGGCAGTTCGTTCCGTTCGTTCAACGGCGGCAACTCGAACTCCGGGCAGAGCCTTAAGTCGCAGGGTCAAAGGCAATTCAATTCGGGCAGCCTGCCCAAGTTCAGCCAGGGGAGCAGCCAAAATGGCGGCCGCCAAAATGGCAACGGCCAACCAGGCTCGGGCGACTTTGGCTCTCAAAACGGCAAGAAGTTTGGCAACAGCTTCGGCAATGGCCAAGGCTCTTCCAACCAGGTCAAGAAGTTCAACCAGGGGAACAACAACAACGGCAACAACTTCGGCAAGAACAACAACGGCCAACGGGGGCAAAACCTCGGCCAGAAGATTGGCGATGGCAAAGGCTCGGGCACTTTCGGCCAAGGCAACAATTCGCGTGGCAACATCCAGGCCGGCAAGGGCCCTGGCCGCAAGATCGATGCCGGCAACTTGTTTGGCGGCAAATCAGGCGGACAAGGCAACAACGGCGGCCAGCGGAAGCCGGGCTTCACCATTGGCAGCTTCAAGAAGTCGGGCGATTTCCAAACCCGTATCAAGTCGAACGACTTCGGCCGGCTGGGCAAGTCGCAGTCGTTCAAGAACCTCAAACTAGACCAGCAGTTCAAGCTGCATCAAGGGGGCGACCTGTCGCGGCGGTTGAACCAAGGCCACGACTTCACCAAATTTCAAGGCAAAATCAACGGCAACTTCAAGAAAAACCATATCGTCTCGCACTACTGCGGGTCGGGTAATAATCATTACTGCTACATGCCTAAGTGGAGCAACTGGCTCGACCTGGCATTTCACCACCAGTGCGATCCCCAGTTCGATCCGCGGCCCAGCTTCTGCCGCCCCATTGCCTGCCAGCCCTGTGCCGCTTGGGATTGGTGGCAAGTGCCGGTCTGGCAGCCGCTGCCTATCTGCGGCTGCGGCACCTGGGTTGATGTTCCGCCGGTGGAAATTGAAGCCGGCTACGACTTGCAGCTTCTGGCCGTGCGGTTTGTGGATGGCGGCCATCCTGAGCAAAACATCGGCCCGCGTTACCGGGCGTTCATTCGCAACAACAGCACGGTACCCGTCGGTGCTTTCAATGTGGTGCTGGTGGCCGGTTTGCAGGCTGATCTGGCAGCCGGCCTGCCGAACTCGGGTGCCCGCATCTTGGGAATGGAGCCGGGCGAGATTCATCCGGTCGATATCCGACTGCCATTCGAGGCCATGTCGCTGGGCCGGCTGACGACGGGTGAACCGGCTCCGTTCACGCACTTGCACGCCCTGGTCGATGCCGACCGCGAAGTGCCGGAAATCGACGAAGGCAACAACGGCGCGGCGATTGTCACCGTCGATATCCTGGCGGTCGATCCGGTCAATTTCTCCGCCGAGCCGGCCTCGCTATCCTTGGTTGCCGATGCCCCGGAAGGTGCCGCGGCCGGAAACACTGTACCGGCCGCGCCCGCCGACTCGCCTATTTCTGGCGGTTCGTCATTGCAGATTGCCGGCGAGGGGTTCGGTCCCGTGCCGGGCAAAGTGACCATCAACGTCAACGGCCAGGAAATGGACGCCGAGATCGTCACCTGGCATGACTTGGGCATCGAAATCCGCCTGCCAGAATTGGCTTTGACGGAAACGACCCAGGCGGAAATCCTCATCGTCCGCGGAGACGGAGTGGCCGCCAACCCGCAAACCTTGGAGCTGGGACCAGCGTCCTGACCCCCTTTCCACGGGACGCCGCGTCCATTTGCGAGAGCGCCCGGCTACAGCATGGTCCTCGTAGGGCCGTCTGTAGCCGGGCGTGTTTGTTGCATCGCCTGTAGGAGGCGTCTCCGACGCCGATAGCCGTGTCGAAGGCGATTCCATCGCCGCTGCTCCCTCTCCCGGTACTCCGGGAGAGCGTTGGAAAGAGGGGGTGTTGTAGGAGGCGATTCCATCGCCGATTGTCCCAGTGCAACAGGTCTCAGATCGGCGATGGAATCGCCTCCTACATGTCAATGGAATTCCCCGGCCTATCGGCGAATCGCTCGGGAGAAATCAGCGTCAGACTTCACCTGGCGGGCCTTCTGGCTGATATAGGCCTGGGCGCGGGCCTCCGGAAACTTCAGCCGGGTGTCGATCAACCCCACCTGATAGGCCAACTCGTCCGAGTAGCCATTGAGCAGCAGTTTGGGGTTGAACGGAATCTTGCCGGGCATCACATGGTTGATATGGTTGGCGATATTGGTCGTGCAGTTGTTGGCGATCGACTCGTAAAACTCGGGCTGCTTGCTGAGCTTGTTGACCCGCTCCATGACGTTGACAAACATCGCTTGCGCCTGGTCGGGCGTGGCCCGCAAGCGGTACAAGTAGACATCGTCGCCGCGAAAGTTGGTGCGCAGCTTGATGATGTCGCGCTCGTCGGCCACGACATACATCAGCTCGTACTGCCGCAGCTCTCCCTTCACCGCCGAGTAGCTTTCGCCTTTCTCGCGGCGGATTTCCACCGATACTGCCAGATGCTCGTCCCCCTTAAACCCAAAGCTCATCATCGTATGGGCCACCGCCGGCATATCCTTGAACGGCACGACGATAAACTCCACCTCCTCCAGGTCATCGAGCTCGTAGGTCTTGTCGTAGTGGTTTACCACGTAGTCGTCCGACGACAGGTACGAACAGTTGCGAATATTGTGGACCGTGATCTTGTTTCGCTTGATGGTGGCGGTGGACAGCACGGCCTGGTCTGGCGACCAATCGCGGTGGTTCGAGGGGGAGATCGACTTGCAGCCCCCCGCCCACGCCAGCAGCAACATCAACGCCAGCAGCGGCCAGCCCGGTTTGACCCGAGGGCAGCTCGGCGCGGACGGCGGGCGCAAGGCCGTGTGAGGCGGCTTTTGATGGAATTCAAACATGGCAATTCGGTAGTAGAAGGCGTTGCTGGCAGCGCGCAACCGCGCACCACCGCCACGGGTGCCTAAGTAGCGGCCCAGGCCATAGAACGCAAGACGAACTCCCTCAACTGCTGCCGCCGGTGGCCGAGCCTCCCGTCGGGGCCAGCAGGGCTTCGGCTTGCGGTTCCTGCTCAAAGGCGGCGGCTTCCACCGCTGGCACTCTTATTCCCGGTACACGGCGCAACAGCGGCACGGTCAACAGGCGGGCCACGAACGACATGGCAAACACCGTCAGGTAGCCGCTGGTGCCAGAAAACAAGATCAACACGCCGGCCCCCACAAGCGACCCGGCCACCGTGGCGAACGAATGGACCACGTTGTACGTCGTCAGCACGCTGGTCCGTTCCTCGGGCCGGATGTTTTCGATATACAGCAAGAACATGGCCAACTCGTAGCCGGCCCAGGCCGTGCCGGCGGCCGCTTGCAAGCAGAGGAGATAGCCAAAGTTCGTCGAGACCAGCCAGCCGGCCGACATCGGCACCACGGCCAGCCCCCCCACGGTTAGCAGTCCGCGTGCCCCGCAGCGATGGGCAATCCGCCCCATGAATGGCGCGGCCAGCGACTTGAAGACAAACGACGTACCGATCAGCACCATGTATTCCAGGTAGGTAAACTTCAGCTCTTGCCGGATAAACGGGGTGAAGTACGGGCCGGACATCTGCACGCCAAACTGCATCACAATCAGATACAGCAGCAGCTTGCCATCGGGACCGTGCCCTAGCCGGCGCAGCAGCGCCCATACAGAAACCGTCGGCCGGTCTCCTCGGGGCGGTTCCGGCTCGCTCTGGCTGCTTATCAGCAACGCCGAGGTATAGCGGCAGACCGCTGAAAACAAGAACACGCCGGCAAAAGCCCACGGCAGCACCTGGTTTCGATCGCCCCAGTCCAGCACCAGCCCCCCCGCCACGAAACCGAGCAACACGCCGGCCTGGGCCAAGCGGTTTCTGCGGGAGAAATAGCGTGCCCGCACCCTGCCGGGAACGAGTGTTTCCACCCAGGTATTCCAAGCGGGACCGGTAGCCATGCCGGCCCCCCAATAAACACTGGCCACCAAGAATATCGCCAACAGCGGAATGTGGCCCAGCAGGGCCGCCGCCGCCAACGGCAAGAACGCGGTGGCTTGCGTCGCCGCGCACAGCACAATCCAACGGCGGTGCGAACCCAACCTGCGCACGGCGGCGGGCGAGACCAACTGCAACACGGCTCCGGCCAACAGCGGCACGGTGATAATCAAGCCCGACACCAGCTTGTCCATGCCTAGCGCCAGCACGAATGCCGGCAGATAGGTCTCGCCCATGCCGACCATCACGCTGTACGAGCCGCCATCCAGCAGCATGGCTCGCAGATCCTTCCGCAACGGCGGCGGGGCCGGCCGCGGGCCGCTGGCGATACTCGGACTAGCGCTGGCCAACGGCGCTAGTCCGACGGTAGTTTCACCCTCGCCAGTCTCTTCTCCGCCTGGTTCCGTCGCGGTTTGCTCACTCGCGGCGGGTGCAACGCATGCCACTTCTAACACGGCAGCCTTTCTGGTGTTCATATCCGCCCCCGTCCCGCGAGTTTCTCGCGGCCACAAGGCGGGGCCAAGGTAAGGAACCGGCCCGAATACGTTTCTTTTCCTAGCCCCCGCTTCCGGTACTCCGGGAGAGGGAGAGGGATTTTTAATGCGGAAGTTATTCCGCACGAAATCCCACAAGGATGCTTGGCAGACAGCGCGACCGTAACGCGGGTTCGCGCGATCCAATGCCACGCATGAAAGAGAAGAGTCACGGCCAGCAAGCGCGGGGAGCGCCAGTAGTATCAGGGCGGGAAAGCACCCACCATTCTACGCAAGACATCCACTCCCTGGGAATGGCGAAAAATGTAGCCGGCAACCAAGTAGCCAAGCAGGCCCCGTCTGCCAGACGGCGCCTGGTATGGCGATCCGCCTGGACCAACGCCATTCCTACCAGATGCATCCCGCTCTATTCGGCGAGGAACGTCCTTCACTCTGAATTAGACTCCAAGACTGATCCCGTCGAGCCTTCCTTGCATCGCAGCCCACACGGGCGACAATAGGCTTTCACTGTATGACCCCGCGGCCATCGTCCCGGGCCATGCCTGTACTTAAGATATAGCCACTCAATTTCCCCACCCGCGAAACTTGCCCAAGTCAAACCAACATGAAACCGCGACGCACCATGAAAACCTTGGCGTGGACCAACTTGCTACTGTGGCTGTCCCCGGTGCCGTGGGTGGCCGCGGCTGGCGATTCGCCGCGGCCCTTGCAAGTTTTCATTCTGGCTGGGCAGTCCAACATGGAGGGGCAGGCGGTATCGGACCTGAAGGGCAAGGACTACAACGGCGGCCGCGGCACGCTGAATGCCTTGCTGGACGATCCGGCGAAAGCTCCCCTGGTGCGGCATCTTCGAGCGGACGATGGCCAGTGGGCCGTGCGGGACGATGTCTGGTGCCGCTACCAGCGCGAGCAAGGTCCGTTGCTGGCCGGCCCGCTGTCGATGGGGTTCTCGGTCTATGGAGACTCTCACCACTTTGGGCCTGAGTTGCAATTGGGGCATGTGCTGGGGGATTATCTGCCGCAACAAGTGCTACTGATCAAGACGGCTTGGGGGGGCAAAAGCCTCTACAAGGATTTCCGTCCGCCATCGTCGGGCGGCGAGGTCGGCCCGTACTACACCAAAATGATCGCCGAGGTTCGTGCGGCACTGGCGAACCTGAAGACGGACTTTCCCGACTACGGCGGCAGCCACGAGCTGGCCGGCTTCGTCTGGTATCACGGCTGGAACGATGGCGTCGATCCTAAGAACGCCGTGCCGCAATACGAGCAGAACCTGGTCAATCTCATCCACGATGTTCGCCGCGAGTTGGACGCCCCGCGGCTGCCCGTTGTTATCGGTGAAATCACCGGCCCGTGGGTAGACGCCCCCGCCGATTGGGCTACCTTGCGCCGGGCGCAAGCCGCGGCGGCCGCCCGGCCAGAATTGGTAGGCAGCGTCCTATTCGTGGAGACTCACGACTTTGTCCGCCCGCCGGAGGAATCCCCCAACCCCACCCACGGCCACCACGAGTTCGGCAATGCCGAAACCTATTTCTTGGTGGGCAACGCCCTGGGCCAGGGAATGCAGTCTTTGCTCGCCATGAACAACAACCGAGACGAAACGCAGGCGGCGGACGATGCCGAGGCACAGCCCGAACCATCGCAGCCAGAATTGCCGCAGCCAGAATCGCGCACCGCCCGCCAGGTAGAAGGCTGGACGGTTCGCGTCGATGACCGCTTGCAAGAAGACGCCCACAAGGCCCTGGCCGAGCGGGCGTTGAAATTCCTCGAAGCGAAGCTTGTGGAGATCCAAGCGGTCATGCCGGCTGAGCGCGTGCGGCAGCTTCAGACCGTCACCATCGTACTCGATCTCAACTGCGGCTCGCTGGGGTCGATGCAGTATCACCCCGATGCCGGCTGGTTGAAGGCCAACGGCTACCCGGAGGATCTGGCCCGCTGCGTCCACCTGCCCCGGGCCGCCGACGTGGCCACGCGCCGCAATATCAACGAGCAGCCCTGGGTTATTCTGCACGAGCTAGCGCATGCCTACCACGACCAGGTGCTCAGCTTCAACGAGCCGCGCATCATGGCCGCCTACGAGCAATACAAAGAGAGCGGCCACGGAGACGCCACGTTGCTTTACAATGGCCAGCGCGTCAAACATTATGCCCTGACCAATCACAAGGAATTTTTCGCCGAAATGACCGAGTCATTTTTTGGCGTCAACGATTTCTTCCCCTTCAATCGCGCCGAGTTGCAAGAATCCGAACCAGCCTTGTTTGATCTATTGTCACGGATCTGGACTTCCGACAGCCATGACTAAACCCGTCACCGCGGCCGTGGCCGGCACCGGATTCATCGGTCCCGTCCATGTAGAAGGCTTGCGCCGCGCCGGCGTCCACGTGGCGGGAATCGTTGGGTCAACGCCCGAAAAGTCGCGCGCCGCGGCCGATCGCTTGGGCCTGCCGCGCGGGTACGCCACATTCAGCGAGTTGCTGGCGGATGCCAAAGTTGATGTGGTCCATTTGACGACTCCCAATCGCCTGCACTTTGAGCAAGCTTCCGCCGCTTTGAAAGCCGGCAAGCACGTGCTGTGCGAGAAGCCCTTGGCGATGAACTCGCGCGAGACCGCCGAGCTAGTCCGCTTGGCGGCTAGCTCCGGCCGCGTGGCGGGCGTCTGCTACAACATCCGCTACTATCCACTTTGTCAAGAGGCCGCCCAGCGTGTGCGGTCGGGTGAACTGGGAGCGGTCTATCACGTTGCCGGCAGCTACGTCCAAGATTGGCTGCTGCACGATACCGATTTCAACTGGCGCGTTCTCTCGGCCGAAGGGGGCGAGTTGCGGGCAGTGGCCGATATCGGCACGCACTGGCTAGACCTGGTGCAGTTCATCACCGGCCAACAGGTCGAGGCCGTCTGCGCCGACTTGCAAACCGTCATGCCTAATCGCCAGCGCCCACACGGAAATGTCGAGACGTTCAGCGGCGCTCAGCCAACAGCCGGCGCATCGGAAGTCGTTCTAATCGACACCGAGGACTACGGCTGTTTGATGTTGCGGTTTGCCGGCGGTGCCCGCGGTGTGGTGTGGGTCTCGCAAGTCACAGCCGGACGCAAGAACTGTTTGCGCTGGGAGCTAGCGGGTTCCAAGCAATCCGCGGCTTGGGAAAGCGAACGGCCCAACGAGCTGTGGATTGGGCATCGCGACCGGCCGAATGAATTGCTGCTGCGCGACCCAGCCCTGTTATCCGCGCGGGCCCGCCGCCATGCCGACTACCCTGGCGGCCACAACGAGGGCTTTCCCGATACGTTCAAGCAGCTATTTCGTGCCTTTTACGCCTACATCGCGGCCGGCGACCAGGCCGCCGTGCCGGCCTTTCCCACCTTTGCCGATGGCCACCGGGAAGTCTTGCTGTGCGAGGCCGCGCTACTCAGCCATCGCCAGCAGCGGTGGGTTACTCTGGCGGAGATCTCGTCATGAATCTGGGTTTTGTCACGGCCATTCTGCCGGAGTTGCCCTTCAAAGAGGTTATCGACTTTGCCTCCTCGGCGGGTTACGAATGTGTTGAAGTCATGTGCTGGCCACCCGGCAAGGCCGACCGCCGCTACGCCGGCGTGACGCACATCGATGTCACCCGCATCGGCCCTGGCGAGGCCGACGATATTCGCGGCTTGTGCGAAGACAAGCGCATCGCCATCAGCGGGCTAGGCTACTACCCCAACGTCTTGTCCCCAGACGCGGCCGAATCGGCCCAGGCCGCGCGGCATTTGGAACAAGTCATCCGTGCCGCCCCCACCCTGGGCGTTCGGCAGGTGAATACCTTCGTGGGACGCGATTGGCGGTTGTCGGTCGATGCCAATTGGCCCCGCTTCTTGGAAGTCTGGAAGCCCCTGGTGCGGGTGGCGGAAGAGTGCCAGGTCCGCATCGGCATCGAGAACTGCCCCATGTTATTCACCGCCGACGAATGGCCCGGCGGAAAGAACCTGGCCTCGTCGCCGGCCATTTGGCGGCGGATGTTCGACGCCATCCCCAGCCCGGCCTTCGGCCTGAACTACGATCCCTCGCATCTGGTGTGGCAGGGCATGGACTATCTGCCACCGCTGTGGGAATTTTCCAGCCGCCTGTTTCACGTCCATGCCAAGGATGTGCGCGTCGACCGGCACCGCCTGAACGACGTGGGGATACTGGCCCATCCCTTGGCCTACCATTCGCCCAAACTCCCCGGACTGGGCGATGTCGATTGGGGAGCGTTTTTTTCCGTGCTGGGCGATGTCGGCTATCGTGGCCCGGTCTGCGTGGAAGTCGAGGACCGCGCCTACGAACACTCCTTGCAGGCCCGCCAGGCCGCCCTGCGTCAGTCCTTGCAATTCTTGCGCAATTTTGTACCAACAGGCGGATTGGCTTAAACCGGCCGCCATATCCACCTATTCCTCTTCAAGACACGCATGGAACCTTTTTCATGAACTACACCTACGAAGATCTGGCCGGCATGATCGACCACTCGCTGTTGCATCCCACCATGACCGATGCCGACTTGCAGGCCGGCTGCGAGGTGGCCAAAAAATATCGGGCGGCGTCGGTCTGCATCAAGCCGTATGCGGTTAGCCGCGCGGCGGAACTGCTCCGTGGCAGCAACGTGGCGGTCGGCTGCGTCGTGGGCTTTCCGCACGGCGGCAACACCACCGAGGTCAAGCGGTTTGAAACCGAGACAGCCTGCCGCCAGGGGGCGGTGGAGATCGACATGGTGATCAATATCGGCAAGGCCCTCAGCGGGGATTGGGACTACGTCGAACGAGACATCCACGCGGTTTGCCAGGCAGCCCACCAGCATGGTGCCAAGGTCAAAGTCATCTTCGAGAATGACTACCTGGCCAACGGCGGGGCGGGCCTGACGGGCGACGAGTTTAAAATCAGGCTCTGCCAAATCTGCGAGCGGGCCGGTGCCGACTGGGTAAAAACCTCCACCGGCTACGGCTTCGTCAAGCAGGCCGATGGCTCCTACAATTATCGCGGCGCGACCGAACACGACTTGGCCCTGATGCGCGAAAATTGTTCCGCTGCGGTGCAGGTCAAGGCCGCGGGCGGCGTGCGCGACCTGGACGGCCTGATCCGCGTCCGCCAACTCGGCGCCACCCGCTGCGGAGCAACCGCCACCGCCGCCATCCTCGACGAATTCCGCCGCCGCGAAAGCTCCAGCCAACCAGCAACCGCCTCCCAGCCATCCACCGGCAAACTCGGCACTGGCGGATACTGACCCGTCTCTGGAACTGGCCTGACAAAGAACCTCCTGAAAACTCGCGGTTCTCGATGGAAACTGGCTCTTTCCTTGTCGCGAGCGACGACCGTGAAGAGACGCGGGCATCCACGAAAGTACCGCCGGATCCTCTCGGAAAAACGAAGGTAACAGAACGACTGTACGCTGAAAGCGTATCACAACCCAGCCCAAGGGTCGCGAGCGATTAGCGAGCGCACCCTGGGTCCACAACCGCCAAGAAATGTCGTAAACCCCGCGGGGGTTTAACAATCGCGATAGGATTGGCGACCATTTTGCTCGACGGGCAACCGGGGCAACGGGGGGAAACCGAGGCAAACAGGGACACCCAATGTTTGCTGGGAATGCTGAGATTGTACTTTGAGATCGAGTGGGGTTGCGAGGCGAGAGCGTGCGCGGGAAGCTCGAACGGTCAAGCGTTAGAGTAACGCGGGAGTGGGGTGAGCGACGCTGATTCGCGAATAGGCGATCATGCGGTCAAGTTCGAGGCGGACCAAGACGATGCCCCTGCGTGTTCAACGCGGAGTGGCGAGCCGGAATCGCGGGCCGTTCAACCCGTGGCTAGCAGGTTTGCGTCGCGGCAATGAAAGCGGACGCGGCTGCGCTGTCTTAGCCGCCTCATGCTGGGTGGTCCGCCGGCTACTCGTTGGAAGAGCTTGCCGAATCGGGTGGCCAATGGCAACCAGGCGCGGCTGGAGATACCCAGCCGCGACAAGGCCGCGGGCGGATCGGCCGGAAGCGATGCCTTGCCCGGCTTCATCTGGCGGCTGGTCCAATCGAGCAGTTCGAGATAGTCATCCAACGTCATCGGCAAGAAAGCGAGGTCGCTAGCCCGCCGCCCAGTGCGACCGCGCAACCCTACCGGGCGTAGCTCCGACGCTCGTTCGTCCAATTCCAGCGGGGCCAGCCAGGCGTCGCGCCGCGATGGGCTTTCGACCGGTTCGGCGGCCGACTCCAATCGCCTTTGCACCGAGGTAAAGTCGCTGGCTTCCAGGCTTGCCGCCATGCCCGCCCGGATGGGATTGAGATCGACATAGGCCGCACAGGCCAGCAGCGCGGCCTCGTCGCACAACTTGACTGATTGAAAGCGGCCTTGCCAGAACCGGCCCGACGCCTGGTCCTCATGATTGGCGCGGCGGGCGATCGGTTCGGCAATCATCCGCATCAGCCAACTGATGTTGCTCAAGCGTTGGCGGATTTCGACCAGCCGCGCGGGCGTATTGCAAATCGCTTCCAACTCGGCGGAAGTCGGTTCGGCCGGCTCGCCCGTCGGCAGTTTGCGCACAGGGCAAAGCCGCAGCCAACGGGCGGCGACCTCGGCGTCCGACCAGGCAGCCACCACATCGGGCCGCGTGCGCAGGATTAGATGAAAGTGGTTGGAAAGAATGGCAAAGCCCAGCACATCAATGCCAAACTGCCCCGCCAAGAAGGCCAGCCGCTCCTCCAGCCAACGTTTGCGGTGCTCATAATTGCGGCCCGACACGGGGTCCTGGCCGCACAAAAAGCAGCGACGAACGCACCGATTGATACAATGAAACGCAGCCACTTCCGCCGGATCGACCAAATCCGCCCGCGCCAACCGAGCCATGATGCAATCTCCTGTCACCAAGCCCCAGGATGGCGATAGTGTACATGCGTATCATGCACAGTCAAGCAAAAAAGCAGCGTTTTTCTGGCCACAGCGACCAAAGGATGGCTGTCCCCGTGTTTGGGTCGGTCCCCGTGTTTGGGTCGATACCTCGACTGGGCTGGGTTTGAGGCAGCACCATCTGTCCGCCAACCAGGGCGGCGGCCGTTTTAGTCGCCTTCGCCGCTGCCACTTCGGCCGCGTGCTGGGCGAAGGGAGCGTGCGACGTGCTGGCACCCGACACGTTGCCGGCGATGGCCGTGGAGGCGCCCGCAGCCAGGTCGGACGCCGCGTCGGCATCGGTGGCGGCCTCCGCCGAGACGCGGGCCAGATTGGCCGCGCTCTCCAGGTTGATGTAGTCCCGCTCGGCATCGGCGGTGCCGGCGACGTAGTCGTTCCACCCGCCCGCCACGCGCACGGCGTAGTCGTAGTCGGCCAGGGCCTGAACGTAAACGGCCTTTCAGCAATACGTTACGTGCGTGACCCAGCAGTAATCGTCAAAAGATGAAACTATGGATGTCCCCAACCGCTCAGGGAATGCTGAGATTGTACTTTAAGATCGAGTGGGGTTGCGAGGCGGAGGGTGCGCGGGAAGCTCGAACGGTCAAGCGCTAGGGTAGCGCGGGAGTGGGGCGAGCGACGCTGATTCGCGAATAGTCGCTCATGCGGTCAAGCTCAAGGTGGACTAACCCGATGCCCTGGCGTGTGCAACGCGGAGTGGCCAGCCGGAATCGCGGCCTGTTCAATCAAGCTAGGGACACCCATAAATTGAGCATGGGCCATTCGGCTGGGTTTAGGGCCTAACGTATTTCTGGTATGCATGTTACGAAATCGGCCGCATGAACTCCACCACCGCGAAGACCTAGGCCGCCGTGGAGCCGGTGCTGTTTGCTCGGCCAGAATTCACAGGCGATCCTTGATGGATGCGGCGAGGGCTCTGAAGGGCACGTAGGTGACAGGCAAGCCGACTTCGCCGGCCACCCGGCCCTTGAGCATGAGTAGTTAATATATGTAAAAATATATAATTTAATAGTGTAAAAACAAAAGTTATCTGGTACAATCTTCAGCGTCCGGTTTTGCGCGCCGACGTGGTCTTTGCACGTCCAGTGGGCGCGAAGCCCCTAAACCGCCCAAGTATCGTCGTTCGCCGCGTGCTCGAACAGCATGGCCGTGGCGGGCGGTCGATCGGGCGGGTCACTTATTACGGCTACCGTTGCCGGCTGCTTGGCCAATCTGGGAGCGACCGCTTTCTCGCCGCTCCCTCCGCCAACCGGTACGTGCCACGGGGCCTATCCATATTTTCAAAACGCGGTCGTCACGCGGGGCGCTATCGGTGCGTACTCGCCAAAATTCACGCTTTTTGCAGGCTAACCTGTACCACAACCCCCCAAAACACGGCAATTTTGGAACAGGTAAGACCGATTGGCCCCCCGTAGCGGCATGGCTCCCGCCTTGCCGCTGGCGGTGAATTGGGACGCCCCATGCCCGGCGACCGTCGCGGAGAT
>JBFWUW010000090.1:0-24873 GCA_050247075.1 Pirellulales bacterium
CCAATGCACTCGGCGGCCGGTAGTGGCTCCGTTTGATTCGGGAGTTCCATTCCACGCGCGGGCAACCCAAACGACGCCATCTACGCCAAAGACTAAGAACAACGCCGCCGACAAGGCCGCAACGTGTGTCTATATGCGAAGTTACGGCATCCGGCCATTGTCGTCCACTGCGCGCCAAGCCCAGCCCGCCAGGCATCGGGCGGCCGCGGTATCGGTCAAAGTCCTCCACGGCTCGCTAGCCAATCGGAACCGCCAGATCGCTCCACTCTGCCGACCAGTGATGGTGGCTGTCTTCATGTTCCGGTCCCCATGTTCTGGCACGCTGCATGGAGACGTTCGGCGCAAACTGTTCTTGGCCCACGGCTTACAAGCGGCCGGAATAAAGTTCACCCACATTGAACCCTTGCGGCCAGTCAATCGACCTATCTGGTACTCGGCAATTGGCTAATGAAGCGAAGGCATTACTTTAATTTTCATGGCTGACGACGCACAAGTCCAACAAGCGCACGAGCGCGTGACGATCTTGCTTGCACAGCAAGGCAGCCGCGAAGCTTTTTCCCAGCTTGTGGACACGTACGACCGGCGGTTGCTGTATTTCGTTCGGCGGATTTTGGGAGACGTGGATGGGGCATTCGATGTCATGCAGTCGGTCTGGTTGGTGGTCCACCGCAAGTTGACGAGGCTCAAGTCGCCCGATGCCTTTCGGGTTTGGCTCTTTCGTATTGCTCACGACCTGGCCGTCACGGAGCTGCGCAAGAAAATCAAACGGCCATTTTCGATTGGCGAGGCTGAGGCCGTGCAGCAAATCGCCGATGTCGGCTGCGAGGTAGCGGCGTTTGAGCAGGCCGAGCTGGTGCATTTGGGAATGCAAGGCCTTTCGGTTGATCACCGTCGCGTACTCGTGCTGCGATTTCTGGAAGACATGACCATCGACGAAATAGCTCAAGTCGTGGGAGCCAACTCCGGCACCGTCAAATCGCGACTTCACTATGCCAAGATCGCTCTCCGCCGCCGAATCGAGGAACTGAACGATGGATAACTTGCCCAATATCAGCACTTTTGCCCGACAACTCTTGCAACAAGACCAACCCCTCGACAACACTCAATACGAGGAGTATCGCATGAAACTTGAATCTGCATTGACCACCGCCGAGCGTCGCACCAAGCTGGTGGGCCTGATCGCCGTTTTCGCTTTTGCCATAAGTCTGATCTTGATGTTTGTCGGCGGTTCCAGGCTGGTTGGTGCATTCGACCCGTGGTCGAAGGACGCTACCCCATTGTCCGTGGCGCTGGGCACCATCTACGTACTGGCCGCGGTTACTTGGCCTCTGGCCCTGGCCACCTACTTTTCTCGCTTCCGGCCCCGAGTGCGAGACATCAAGGATCAAATACGCGACGCCCACATTTTAGCCTTGCGGGGCGAAATCTCGGAACTGCGGCAGCAGGTGGCCAATATCGCCCGCCGCGAAGAGCCTCGCTAATCTCCCCCCACCAGCCAAGGCAGGACCATTCTCGAACTCGCCCCACGATGGACAGCAAGTCTGGGGGCGAGCCGTGCCACCGGAGGCCCCTTCACCGGTGGCCAGGAACACTCATCATTTGAGCGTGTGGCCATTACTGCCGGTTCAAGGACGTAAATTATTGTTGAATTGCATGTTAAGAAGCATGACGCATGACTGCCACCACCACGGAACTACAGACCGCCGCGGAGCGGGTGCTGAGCGCTTGGTCCAAGTCCATACCCGGGCCGTGATGGATGTGCCGATGGCTTTCAACGACACGCGGGCGACGGGCAAGCCCGCCATCGCCTGCCACCCGCCTCATTTTCAGCGGCAGCCGGTGGACATGTCCGCCGGCGCGGGCCGGCCTGGCGTTGGTCGCGGAAGGAAATGGTCCCGCCAGGACTACCCTGAGCATTGCGCATGCCGAATAAATATTCGATAAAATATATATTCTATTAGTTTACAAATAATATAATCTCTGGTACAATCGCCAGCGTCCGGTTTCGCGCCGACGTGGCCTTTGCACGTCAAGCGGGCGCGAAGCCCCCAAACCGCCCAGGCATCGTCGTCCGCCGCGTGCTCGAACAGCATGGCCGTGGCGGGCGGTCGATCGGGCGAGTTACTGATTCCGGCTACCGTTGCCGCCTGCTCGGCCAACTTGGGAGCGACGTCTTCTTTGCCGCTCCCTCCGCCGACCGGTACGTGCCACGGGGCCTGTCCATATTTTTGAAACGCGGTCGCCACGCGTGGCGCTGGTGGTGCGCGCTGGGCCTGGAGGTGCCGTCTCCTGACGGCGCAGGCCACAATCCTTTCCTGCACCACGCACGATAGTTGGAACAGGTAACGCGGGAGCACCGCCCAAAAACCCCGCGATTTGCCGCAGAAGTACTCCTTTGTTACCTGCACCACACTGTGAAATGGTGCGGGTAACGTGGAACAAGAACCTGCCAACGGAACGCTGACAAGCGACGATCACTAACCTGCACCACACACCGTTGTTGGAACAGGTAACGCGGCCGCCCCAACGAAAAACCCCATGATTTCCCGGAGAAACTTGCGTTTGTAACCTGCACCACACCGTGCAATGGTGCGGGTACGTAGCCACATGGCTCCCGCCATGTTGGCTTGAGTCTGTTTCGCTGGTCCATGCCGGGCAACCGCACTGCGAGTGGCATGCAACTCACCCATCAAGCCAGCAAAGCAGGAGCTTGGCGGCTACGTGAGCCTGCACCACGCCGTGAAATGGTGGAACAGGTAACGCGGCCGCGATGATCAAAAACCCCGTGATCTCCTGGACAAGCTCACGGTTGTAACCCGCACCATTCCGTGGAATGGTGTAGCGCCGACGGATATGGCAAGCCCCTGCTGCAATTCGCGGGGGCTTTTCGACGGGTGAACCGACTTGGCGAGGTCAGGCCAGCAGGCCATCCATGACCTGGCCATGCACATCGGTCAGGCGGTAGTCGCGGCCGGTGTGGCGGTAGGTGAGGCGTTCGTGGTCGAGGCCCATCAGGTGCAAAATGGTGGCGTGGAAGTCGTGGACGTGGACCGGATTGCTGGCAACGTTGATGCCGTACTCGTCGGACTCGCCATAGGCCGTGCCGCGTTTTACGCCCGCCCCCGCCAGCCAGGACGAGTAGGCCCAGTGATGATGTTCGCGGCCCTTGGCATCGGCGGCGGCGTTGAAGGGGGTGCGGCCAAACTCGGTCGTCCACACGACCAGCGTGTCATCCAACATGCCGCGCTGTTTCAGGTCTTGCAGCAGGCCGGCGATGGGCTGATCGACGTTCTTGGCCAGCGGCGCGTGTGTCAGCATGTCGCCGTGCGCATCCCAATTGTTGGAGGATCCCACGTCGATCAATTCGACAAATCGGACACCCCGTTCGGCGAGCCGCCGCGCCACCAGGCATTGCCAGGCAAAACCTTGCGTACCGCCGCGCTCCAGGCCGTACAGTTGCATGGTGGCGTCGGTCTCTTGTGCCAGGTCGAAGACCTCGGGCATCTCGGCTTGCATTCCGAAGGCGGTCTCAAACGACTTGATCCGCGCGGCCAGCAAGGGGTCTGGCCCGCGCGGGGCCAGGTGGCGCTGGTTCATCCGGGACAACAGGCCCAATTCCAGCTCTTGCAAACGGGCGGCGGGCACGCGGCGCTGGATATTGGCGACCGGTTCGGGACCGGGGACCACCAGCGTTCCCTGGTGCGAACCAGGCAGGAAATCGCTGCCCCACACCTGCCCTCCGGCGTAGGGCGAATGCGGAGCAATCACCACGAACGACGGCAGGTTGCGATTCACGGTTCCCAGGCCGTAACTAACCCACGAACCAATGCTGGGCCGCGCGAAGGTGAACGACCCGGTGTGGATGCCGAGCGTGGCTTCGTAGTGGTTGGTATGGTCCGACTTCATCGAACGGACCACGCACAGGTCGTCAACACATTCGGCCAGACGAGGAAAGAGCCCGCTAACTTGCGTGCCGCATTGGCCGTGCGGGGCAAAATCCCACTGCGGGCGCTTGAGGAACATCTGGTAGTCCCCCTTGCGTCCTTGAAATTCATTGATGGGGACGGTCTTGCCGGCATCGGCAAACAGTTTTGGTTTGGGATCCCAGGAATCGACGTGCGATACGCCACCGCTCATGTACAAGAAGATGACCCGCTTGGCCCTGGGCGGAAAATGCGAGGGCTTGGGTGCCAGAGGATCCGACGTACCGGCCGGCGCGGCGTCATCGGCCAGCAATTCCGATACGATCGCCGGCAACAGCAGCGAGCCCCCCACCATCGAGCGCAATGCGCCGCGGCGAGGCATGTTCAGCGAATCGTTGGCGTGCATGGGGGGCCCTTAGTCGATGTGCAGGAATTCGTTGCTGCCCAGGAGCGTGCGGAGGCAGGCCGAGAGCGCGCGAACTTGGACATTGTCCACGGGAATCGCCGCCAGTTCCGCCTGGTAGGCGGCCAGGAATTCTTGGGCTTCGGCCCGTTCGGCCTTCGTGGGCGAACGGCCCAGCGCGCCGCGCCAAGCCAGCTCGATCTGGCGCGGCTCGTCGGCCGCCAACAGCCGGGCGGCCCATTTCTCGGCCTTGGCGTGGATAAACGGATCGTTCAAGAAGAACAAAGCCTGCGTGGGGACAGTTGTCCCCAGCCGCTGCGCGGTGGTGGCATTGGGATCGGCCCCGTCAAATAACGCCAAGAACGGGTGCCGCTTCAGCCGCTGCGTCATCAGATAGACACTGCGTTTTTTGTGGTCGTAAACGGCGTTGAACGGCCCATGTTGCGAGTAGCCAAAACCGATCGGGGACGGAAACGGATGCTCCCGCGCCGGCGTTGCATCAAGCTCCCCGCTGACCGCCAGGATGGCGTCGCGGATCTCTTCGGCGCTGAGCCGGCGGCGGGGAAAGGTGAGATACAGATCGGCCGTATCAGACGCGGCAACGGGTTGATCCGCATCCGCTTGAGAGGCTTGCTGGTAGGTATCGCTGAGCATGATCAGCCGATGCATGGCCTTTACCGACCAGCCGCTTTCGATAAACCGCGCCGCCAAATGGTCCAACAACTCAGGATGGGTCGGCGGCAGCCCGCGAACGCCAAAATCGTTGGGCGTCTGGACGATGCCGCGGCCAAAGTGGTATTGCCACAGGCGGTTGGCCATCACGCGGGCCGTCAGGGGATTGTCGGGATGCGTCAGCCAGTGGGCCAGTTCCAGGCGTCCGCTGCCGGCGGTTTCCGCGGGCAGCGGGCCGCCGCCCAGGACTTTGATGAAGCCGCGTGGTACTTCTTGGCCGGGCTGGTCGGGTTCGCCCCGCAATTGCAGGTGTACGTTGTGCGGTGTTCCCTCCGACATGCCATAGGCCATGGCGAAGGGACCGTCGGCCAGCAGCGAGTTCAATTCTTGTTGCTGCTGGGACGCCTTGCTCTGGATGGCGGCCAATTGTTGGCGGAGTTGGGCGGCCTGCTTACGCCGATCTTCGGGCGGCACCGCGGAAGCCGGCGGCGCGGGCGCGTCGAACGGCTGCAAGGGCTTGTCGCCGATCACGAAATTGTCCGCATCGAGCGATGGCCGCACGCCACCCAGATGGCCATAGCTGTCGATGAACGTGTAATCGAGCGATCCATCCCAGCCGGCGGCAAACTCCCCTTCAAAGTCCGTTTGGCCCGTTGGCGATGCCAATATTCCGCGGTAGGTCTTGGCGTGAAGGTCGAGCGTCAACCGTACCTGGTACCATTCGCCAATCACCAGCGGGCAGACGGCTTCTCGCGCGTCCGCGCTGCGGCGAAAGAACCGGCTGCCATTGAAGAACAGCTCAATTGCGGCCGAATTACCCGGCCCGTGCCCCAAGTAGTAGCGCCACGAGCCGCCGCCGCCCGCTTCCTGGTTGGCACAACGAAAGTCAAAGCTGACGAACAGACGGCCTTGCTGGTCGGGCTGGAGATTGGCCAGCGTCAAACCAAAGCCGTCGTATTCGCCGCGGTTTGGCAGGTGCAAGCCCAGCTCGCCCGGCGCGTACTGATTGTGATAGGGGCTTTGCGATTCCGTCGAAAGCTTAACGTCGCTGTTGGGGCCGGGGTTCCAGGGACTTGCCGGAGCTGTGTCCTTGGTTTGCAGTTCGAGATCGCCATCGATCCCGGTGAGTGTTTGCAGCCGCTCTTTCAACGTGCCGGCATCAGAGCCGTCGGCAACGGCCGAGACAACCGGCGGATCCGTGGAGACCGGCCCGATCCGCGCCTCTTGAATGCCCAGGTTATCGACATCAATGGCCGGTGCCTGGGATTCACCTTGTGTGAGTGGGTCCAATCCGACCAGTTCAAACTGTCCGCTGGAACCGGGGGCGAATGGTTTGCCGTTGAACTCCGCCACGTTGCCTGGCAGGCCGGCCTGGCCAGAAAATGTTCTGTTCTCCAGGTCGATGGCAAGTTGCAGATTGTGCCACTGATGGGGTTGCAGCGTGGAAACCTGCTCGACGGTGCCGTCGATTGGAAGAAAAACCGCTTGTGAGGAAATCAGAACCTCAATGGATGGCGTGTCCGGGTGATCGCCCAGCCAAAAGCGATGCATTCCCGCCGTGCCCGCGTCGGGTGACGCGGGCCTCAAGTCAAGATTGACATGCAGCAGGCGGCAATTGCCGTGAGATCGTGAAGGATGAATCGCCTGCGTCATGCGGTAATGGCCAGCGCCCGCCGGAATGCTGGCACCCACTTTTCCCAGAGGATAAAGATTCTTGAAGGGACTCTGGGCCGCCGTGGTAACGGATATCTCGCCCTGCCATTGCCAGGGCGAGACGAGCACGCCGTGGCTCCCTCCGGCGGCTGGAGCCTGCAATTCAAAGTCGCCGTCCATCTCGGAAAGTGGACGGAGGACGGCATTCGACGCAGGCTGGCCTTGCTGGGTGAGGCTGTTCGACAAGGCGGCTACGCGATTTTCAAACTCGCGCCATTGCGGCTGCGCTTCGTCCCAAGGGACGAGCGGTGCCATGCTCCGCACGCGGGGCTTTTGCTCCGAGCCGGGGAATGAATAGCGGCTGCTGTCGAGGATGCCGTATAGGGCGTAATAGTCCTGCATCGAAAGGGGATCGAACTTGTGGTCGTGGCATCGCGAGCAGCCCAGACTTAGGCCAAGCACCGATTGCCCCAGGGTGTCGATCGTGTCTTGGATGGTCAGGTGGTGGTAATTCTCAGAGTCGAACCCAAAACGCCGGGAAATCGCCAGATACCCCGTGGCGGTGACCCGTTCGGCATACCTTTCCGGTGGACCCTGAGCCGCCAATACGTCGCCGGCAATTTGTTCGCGCAGGAACTCGTCGTAGGGCTTGTCGGCATTGAATGCATCGATGACGTAGTTGCGATAGCGCCAGGCAAGCGTCGCTGGGTAGTCGGCTGTTTCACCCGCCGTGTCCGCATACCGCACCACGTCGAGCCAGTGCCGCCCCCAGCGCTCTCCATAAGCGGGCGATTCCAGCAACCGGTCAACAACGGTGGCGAATGCTTGTGGCGAGGTGTCGCCGGCAAAGGCATCTACCTCGTAAGGCGTGGGGGGTAAGCCGGTGAGGTCGAATGTGGCGCGGCGAATCAGTGTTCGCTTGTCCGCGGCCGGTGCGGGACGCGCGCCTGCTGCTTGCTGCCGCGCACGGATGAAGGCATCGATGGCGGAGGGGAATGGCGGCGCGTCAGCGGTTTGCGGCGGGGGAGGATCGCGAATGGGCTCAAAGGCCCAGTGGCGGGCGGACTCAAACCGGGCCGCTTGCGCGGGCCAGGCGGCTCCTAACTTGATCCAGGCGGCGAAGTCCGCGACCTGGTCGGCCCGCAGGGCCTTGTCTTTGTCGGGCGGCATCGCCGAGGCATCGGCCTGCCGCCGGATAGCGCGAAGCAGCAAACTCTCATCGGGATTGCCCGCGATGATGGCCGGGCCGGACTCGCCTCCGGCCAGCAGATGTTGACGGGAATCGACCCGCAGGCCGCCGGAGTTCTTGACGTCGCCGTGGCAGCGGAAACAAGTTCCCGCCAGGACGGGCCGAATCTTGGCTTCAAAAAAGTCGTCCCGTTCGTCGCCGAAAGCCGGCTGATAAGCTAACGCCCACAGGCTTGCCGCCAGCCAAGCGAACCAACGGACTCGTCCTGTCGTGGCCGACATCTTCGCGATACTTTCGAGGGTTTTTGGCTTGCCATCCATAGTCTTGATTGTAGATGACAATCCATCCCTCGGCAGCCAGAATCTGAAAGTGTGGCCGATTCGCACCCTGTTTCCTCCCCAGTATTCCGCCACTTTCCAACGTGCGATTCACCCGCACGGAGGGCCTCTCCCCAGGGAGTGAACAGAATCTTCCAACGGTATTGCCATGATAGAACCGCGGACAGGAATTGTCATCCAACGTTATCCTGTTTTGATGTTGGACCGAGCCGATCAGAAAATTTCGTCGATGCTTGCCGCGAGACGGACGGTAAATTGATTCCGTCGCGACGATATAGGAGAAACCCGTGCCTGACCTTCAAGATGGCGAGTCGGTCGAGATCAAAGGCTCGGCCCGCTTGCCATACATCATCAAAAACGTGGCTGGCGCCTATTCGTGCTCGTGCCCGGCCTGGCGTAACCAGTCGGTCACGATTGACCGGCGGACCTGCAAACACATTCGTCAGCTTCGCGGCGAGCAAGCTGAGAAGGAGCGGCTGGGGCAAATTGGACAGGCCGTGCCGGAAATTCAGCCGTCGTCAACCAGGCCCGGCAAGTCCGTCCCTGAGTTGCTGTTGGCCCATAGTTGGGACGGTGCAGCCGATCTCACCGGCTGGTGGATATCGGAAAAGTTGGATGGAGTTCGGGCCTGGTGGGATGGCAAACAATTCCTATCCCGCCAGGGAAATGTGTTTCATTCTCCGGCCTGGTTCACGGCCGGATTGCCCGATACGCCACTCGATGGCGAACTGTGGTTGGCCCGCAAGGCCTTTCAGCGGACGGTGAGCATTGTCCGCCGCCAAACTGGCGACGAACTGTGGCGAGAGCTGAAATTTCGGGTCTTCGACATGCCCGCTCATGGTGCGCCGTTCGAGCAGCGGATCGCACAAGTCCAAGCCTGTCTGCGCGACTTGCGGACTCCGTTTGCCGAGGCTGTCGAACAGGCCTGCTGTCGCGACTTCGACCATTTACAGGGCGAGTTGAGCCGGATTATCGAATTGGGTGGTGAAGGACTGATGCTACGGCAGCCCGGTTCTTCCTACGAGTCTGGCCGGTCCAATACGTTGCTCAAGATCAAGCAGTTCTTCGACACGGAAGCGATTGTCGTGAGGCACCAGCCCGGCAAAGGCCGCCACAAGGGCCGGCTGGGCGCTTTGGAAGTCGAATTGCCCGACGGCACCAGGTTCTCGGTCGGGACCGGCTTCAGCGATGCCCAGCGGGAAAGTCCGCCCCCGATTGGCAGCCAGATCACCTTCCGCTACCAGGAATTGACGGATCGCGGCGTGCCTCGATTTCCGTCGTTCGTCCGATGCCGCACGGATGCGGTATCCTGATTCGCGAATCGCCCGGTTCTCTCGGCGTTCGTCCGATGACAATGCACGGGTCCGCACTTCCTCGCCTTCCACAATCCGGCGGACATCAGCCACCGACGCACCGTACTCACCGTCAACTTTCGGCCGTACGCGACCGCCAATGCCTGGTAGGTTGTTATCGGGACCACCACTTCGGAAGCCGCCCAGCGAAAGACTCGTTTGATGACGCCAATACGCTGGTTGATCGCGCCGAGGCTCAGGCCCTTGTTGATCGAATTCCTTTGGAGCGCCAGCAGACCGAACTCGGCGGCCGGCTGGTCGCCGTACAGCGCGGACAATGGACGGACCGCGTAGCGAATGTTTTCCAATTCGCGCGTGGGCACTTGGTTTTTGCGGTAGTGCAATTCGGCATACTGCCAGAAGCCCGCCAGCGCCTCATCGACGGTCCGAGCGTGAGGTGAACTCGTCAGTTTTCGCCCGACGACCAGCAATTTGGCGACGATGCGATCGTAGAGAAATTGACTGGCGGCAGATCCATGGGGGCCGAGATAAATCTCGCGGCCATCCAGATTGATCTGGGCCTGTCCGCTCGCACGGTGGAGGGAATACTTGGGAACGCCGGCAGACAACGTGGGCATTTGCGGCCTCCGAGAGCCAAACCCGTACCATACGGGTTTGCGGGTCGGAAAACGGGCCGCACTGCCGAACATCTGCAGGTAACTAACCTCAGCTATCGGCCTAACTTACGTCGAGTGGGCGATACAGGACTCGAACCTGTGACCCCCAGCTTGTCGAGCCGTTCGGGCCATTTTCCGCCAGTCTCCGACAATCTCCGAAGTGCTTTGCCGTCCGGTGGTTTACGACCGTTGCGCATTCCGTCAGCTTCCGTCAATCTCCGATGGATTCCGTCGCCTGGGCTGTACTTAGGCTGTACAGCCAAGCGACAGCGCAGTGATCGTGCGCGACTGCGGTAGAATGAAGTGACCTTTGCCCCGCGGCGGGCTGGCGGATTCGCAACCGCTGGCCCGTCGCGTGGCGTTTTGCGAGAAAGGGAAACGAGCGATGGCACAAAGTACCAATACTCCGCTGACGTGCATCATGGGTGGCCGGGTTGAAACCGTTGGTCAGTTGCTCTTGGCGCTAGAGTGCCAGCGCGTCGCGCCGAAGCAAAGCGACAAGGGATTGGCCTACGGCCTTTGGGATGCGGTGCGGGGCTTTCAGACCTTGCCCGACGTTCAAGGCGTGCAGGCGCTTTGTGGACGCATGTACGGGGCCGACCTGACGACGCAATCTGTTCTGCGACTGCGCGGCGACTTGTGCGAGCGCCAGCGCATTACGGCGAGTGAAGCGGACTGCCTGCCATTGGCCGCGGCCCTGACGTTGTTTAGCGACGGGGTGGGTGAGCGCCACGCCAATTTACCCGATGCGGCCAAAGGCAAGCCGAAGCGGCCCCGCCGTGCGCCGCGTGGCGAGCGGCAAGCCAAGCCGTTGACGGACGCCCAAGTGAAATCGCTTGAAGCCGTCCAAGACTGTGAGGGCAATATCGCCAAGGCGGCGCGGAGTTTGGGCCGTGACCGCAAAACCGTGGAACAGCACTACAAGGAAGCGCTGCGCAAGTTGGGTCGGGCTGCGGTGAAAAAACCCACGACCCGCCATCTACCCCAAGATCAGCGCGGTCAAGCCCACGTTGCCGATGGCGACGATATGAGGAAATAGCGCGGGGGTATCTGAAGGGGTAGTTTCGCCCGTCGCGCAAGTTTTTTCTTCTCTTAGGGCAAAAAGCACTTACGACGACAACGGGGGTACTCTGCGCGCACAACTACCCCCGATTCTGGAAAGGTTATGAGGCACAACCCTTCCAAGTCGAGCGGTGCGACAGCGCCAACGCGGCGGGCCAAGAATAACCCGCCCCCGCGCATCACGTCGCCAGCGCTGTCTCCGCCGCGATTCGGGCATCCCCTGAATGACGCGCTCTTTGTGGCAGTCGGCGGATTGCTTTTGCAGCACAACGCCAGTCTGCCTTGCTACGCCGACTTTGTTTCGTTCCTGGCATCGCATAGCGCGACGGACATTCTGGCCGCGTTCGGACGGGGTGAAACGCGGCTGGCGTTCGGCGCGGGCGGGTTGCTCTACTCGCGTTTGGTGACGCCAGCAGTGGTAGCGGACCTGGCGTGCCGGGAAATCGACTTGCAAAGCATCGCGCGCTTGATGCGTCAGAAGCTTGCGGACGGGGAAGGGTGAGCATGGACGCCAAGCCGAATCTTTCCGACTTGGGCAACGCCCAACGCTTCGTCGCGCAACACGGTGCGGACCTGCGCTATTGCTACCCGTGGGGCAAGTGGCTGGCGTGGGATGGCCGACGCTGGCGCATGGACGATACGGGGGAAGTCGAGCGGCGGGCCAAGGCCACGGTGCGGAGCATGTACGCCGAAGCCCAAGCGCTGCCCGACGCCGAACGGCAAGCGCTGGTCAAGCACGCCCTGGAATGCGAGCGCGCCGCCCGCGTGCGGTCGATGATTGACCTGGCGCGCAGCGAACTAGCCGTTCTGCCTGCCGCGCTTGACTGCGACCAGTGGTTGTTGAATTGCCCCAACGGAACGGTTGACCTGCGCACGGGCGAGGCGCGGCCACACGACCGCGCCGACTTGC
The DNA here is from genome assembly GCA_050247075.1 of Pirellulales bacterium. Lineage (GTDB taxonomy): Bacteria > Planctomycetota > Planctomycetia > Pirellulales > JBFWUW01 > JBFWUW01. The sequence goes on from JBFWUW010000090.1 coordinate 12,120, forward strand.
TGACGAAGCTTTGCCCCGTCGCCTATGATCCCGACGCGGCTACGTTTGTTTGGGATGGGCTTTTCTTGGAGCGCGTGTTTGCGGCTGACTGGCAGCTTGTGGGCTTCGTTCAACGCCTGTTGGGCTACTGCCTGACGGGCAGTGTCCGCGAGCAAGTCTTGCCGATTTTGTGGGGTATCGGCGCGAACGGGAAAAGCACGTTGCTGGGGGTGATGCTCGATTTGTTGGGCGGCGATTACGCAATGAAAGCCGCGCCCGACCTGTTAATGGTCAAGGGTGACGCGCATCCGACAGAACGGGCCGATTTGCACGGCAAGCGGCTGGTGGTCGCAATCGAAACGGACGACGGCAAGCGGCTGGCAGAGGCACTGGTCAAAGACTTGACTGGCGGCGACCGCATCCGCGCCCGCCGCATGCGCGAAGATCATTGGGAGTTCGCGCCGACTCACAAGTTGATTCTGGCGACGAACCATCGGCCTACGATCCGCGGAACCGACCATGCCATCTGGCGACGGATTCGGCTGGTCCCGTTCAACGTGGTCATTCCCGATGACCAGCAAGACAAGACGCTGCCCGACCGCCTGCGCGGGGAACTGCCTGGCATCTTGGCATGGTGCGTTCAAGGATGCTTGGCGTGGCAGCGTGACGGGCTGGGCTTGCCCGATGACGTGCGGGAAGCCACTGCCGAGTATCGCCAGCATCAAGACGTGCTGGGGGCGTTCCTGAATGAGTGCTGCCTGTTAGGCGACGGGTTGCGGTGCAAGGCCAGCACGCTGTACGCGGCCTACATCGACTGGTGCAAGGCCACGGGCGAGCGGCCAGCCAAGCAACGCGAGTTCGGAAGCACGATGACGGAGCGGGGCTTTGATCGTTTCGCCAACAACGGGACGTGGTATCGGGGGCTGACTGTACGCGAGAGCGCCAACGGAAGGACGGAACCATACGGAACCTCCGTAGCCTATGAACGAGAATTGCCTACATAGGCGCACTAATAGCTACGGACCTTCCGCATGGTTCCGTGGTTCCGTGAGTGAAGGTAGTGAGAACAGCAAGTGCCGAAAGTGAGCGGTGGGAAGATTGGGGAATTGGGAAGGGAACCGACGATCCGAGTTGCGGCCAGTCTTTCCCCGCGCCGAACCAACAGGTTGAACAACCATGAACGCTGTTAATGGAAGATTCGCCATGCCGACGGATACTCCCCCGCGCAATGCTGACGCGCTCTTGGCCGATGGGTTGATGACGGTCAAGCAAGCGGCCAGTTGGCTGGGGGTGGCGCAATCCACGCTGTACCTGTTGATGGACCGCGGCGGCTTGCCGTTCATCGTCTTGCCCGACGTTCGGGCGCGACGGATTCCCAAACGTGCGCTCTTGGACCTGGCGCAAGCGAACCTGCGCGGGTGGAACGGGGCGAATACCTAGTTCTAAGTTTGGGGGTCAATCCCAAACGCAACAGCAGCAACAACTTACAGCGGCACACAGCCTAGGTACAGCCTAATCGAGACTATGGAACCGACAAACGGCCACAACCCGACGCCCGACGCGACAGCCGACGCGACGATTGCTGCCGTCGCCCCCGCGCCCGTTGGCCGTGGCCGCGGTGGGATTCCTGGCAACAAGGGCAATCAGCAACCCAAGACGGGCAACCGCAACGCCTTCAAGCACGGCGGCTACGCCCGTGTGACGCTGGTGAATATGCCAGCCAAGTTGCGAGCGGTCCAACGGTCGGTCAATGATCTTCGCGCCGCCTTGGAAGCTGCTTGCGTGGAATCCCACGGCGATATTTCACTAACGAACGCATCCACGATCAACACGGCGGTGTGGGGCGAGCGCCTGTTGCGGCTTTGGGCGCGTCGGCTGGCGCAGGATTACGACAAGTTGGACGCGACGGGTGTAGCCCTGGCAACCGACCGCATCGAACGCTTGTGCAAGTCGCGCGATGACGCGATTCGGCGGTTGAATCTCGACAAGGCAAAATCGGCCAGCGTTTGGGACAGCATCTATCAACGTCCCAAGCATCCCGCGTTGGCCCTGCCCGCGACCAACGGCCACGCGAAGCCCGCCACAGTTGCGCACAAGGCCAGCAACCCAACGATGGACTCCGAAGCCACGCCCGACGCAACGGACTCGCCAGCGGGCCAGCAGCGCAACGACACGACCAACAGGGAGCCGACGCCATGAAGGGTATCGCCAGCATCTACCACCAGTACGCCCGACCGTCGCGGCGGGAGTTGAAGTTGCGTGAGCGGTTCGCGGCGCGACAGCGTGAGCGGTTGCCCCGTGGCCCGCGCAGGGGGAGCAAGTAGGGACTGACGATGCAAAGCAACCTGGCACAATTCGCATCCGACCCGCTGGCGTTCTTTTACGCGGCGTTGGTCGATGGACCGCACGGGCAGTTGGTCCCGTTCGGCAGCATTACCACGTCGTTTCAGCGCGATGCGTTGGAAGCCCTGGCACCTGCGCTCTTGGCCGTGGCCCACGGTGAGCAACCGACGATTGCGCGACACGCTTGGTTCTGGTCCAAGGGTGCGGGCAAGGATTCGCTCTTGGCCCTGGCATTCGCCTGGCTTGTCGCATTCTCTCCCCGGTTGCTAGAGCTTCGTCTTGGCGCTGCCGACGCCGATCAAGCCGCGGAAGTGCGGTTGATTATCAAAGGGCTGTTGCGGAATAACCCCTGGCTTGGGGAAGCCCTTGAAGTGTTGGCTTGGGAAGTACGCAACAGGCTGGGCACAGATTCGCGGCTGTTGATTGTGGCGGCGGATGAGCGCGGCGAGCATGGTTCGCGGCCCGACGCCACGGCCATCAATGAGCTTTCGCACGTCGGCAATGAGGGCTTCGCACAAACGCTCTTGGACAACCAAACGAAGCGGCCCGCGGGCTTGCTGCTGATTGCGAGCAACGCCGGCATCGTGGGCACCTGGCAGCATCGGTTCTATGAAACAATCCGCGACGCGCCCGACCGCTGGCACTTGTCGGAATACAACCAGCCCGCCCCTTGGGTGAGCGAAGCCGATCTTGCCGAGCGCCGCAAGGTGTCGGGTGAGTCGCGCTTTCGTCGGTTGTGGTGGGGCCAATGGGCCGACGATGCGGGCGGCAACGCAATTGCCCCCGCGGACCTGGAATCGTGCATCGACCGCGCCGCCGAACCGCTGGCGCGTCCGCAAGACGGCTGGCTGTACGTTGGCGGCTTGGACTTGTCCGTTTCCCGTGACGCCACGGCATTCGTGCTGCTGGGCAAGCACGTCGGCTACACGATGCACCAAAAGCGCCGTCGCAAGCATCCCTTGCCCCCGTCGCATCCGTTGATGATTGCCCGCGACTTGGGAATGTTCGATCCCGACCCCGATGATCCCGACGACGAAGTTTTCGATGAGGACCAGTACGCCTATCGGACGCGCCACGTTGGCGGCACGGGCAAGCTTTGCGTGGCGCGGTTGCGCGTTTGGAATCCCGCCGAAACGGGCGGGCGAATCAATCTGGCGGCAGTTGAAGATTACGTGCTGAAAATCCATCGGCGTTTCAACCTGGCATCGTTGGCGGTTGACCCGTTCCAAGCCGAGCGGAGCGGGCAGGCGCTGGCCGCGGCGGGCGTTCCCGTTCGCATGACGGCCCCCACGGCGGGCAACTTGCAAACGCAAGCCAGCGCGCTGTTGGAAGCCGTATCCGACCGCGCCTTGAAACTGCTGCCCGATGACAGGTTGCTTACCGATCTTCGGCGATTGCGAGTTGTGGAACGCGGGCTGACGTTTCGCCTGGAAAGCCCGCGCGTTAGCGACGGGCAAGGGACACGACACGGCGACTTGGCAAGCGCGCTGACGTTGGCCTTGCTGGCGTGCAAAGACTTCAACGAACCAATGGGCGAGCCGTTACTTGACCGCCCGTTGGCCTACTAGCGACTGGACAACCAGCAAAAGGATTCCAACCGACCGACAACATCGAACATTAGATCGAACATAGCGGGCCGCAGTTGTACTGCGGACTCCAGGCGCGGCGGCTTCAGCCCCCGCCGCGCCATTTTGAACCTTTGGCCCCACAGATGGCCCTACAGAAAAGGGGAAACGATATGGAACTGACGAAACTTGCCACGCGCGCCTTGCGTAGGGACTTGGGCGGCTTTCGCGTGCTGGCCGATCCCGACACGGCCAGCGCGGAAGATGTACTGCGGGCGGCTGGCAAGCTGGTCCGCGACGGGAACTATTCGGGCGCGCTGTTCATCGCCAAAGCGACCGAACCTGACCAGCCCGAAAGCGACGCGCAGTTGGAAGAGCGCGAACGCCTGGCATTGATGTTCGCGGCTGAAGCCACGACGCCTAAAGCCGTGGAAGTTGAGCAAATCAACGGCAAGGCCATCGACGCGACCGCCGCGGCCATCGTCGCCAGTATGGTTCAGCCCCCGCCGTCGCGAGGCGATTCCAAGGTTACGCCCGCCGAGTTGTTCGGGGCGGGCGCTGAGCGTCGGCAAAAGAGCAAGGTTTACGGCAATCCGCCATTTAACAGCCCCGATGAAGGGCAGAAGGATACGACCATGATCCGAGTGAAAGAACCGTCCGAGAAGTTCATCGGCGACCGCCTTGTTGGCAAGCACGTCCGCACGGGTGAAATCGTGTTGGACCAAAAGGGACGGCCCGTGTGCCTGCCCGCGGAAAGCGACTACGCCAAGATCGGCGCTTTCGTCAAGCAACGCGCCTTTCGCGCTGGGCTGGGGAATGACTTCCCCCAGAACGAGCGCGACCTGTTGGCCGAAATGGTTGAACGCGATGCGTGGGTTGGTCAGATCGGCAACGAGTGGGGCCGTCACACGGGCGCGCGCGTCAAGGCGCTGCTGGGTGACAGCGGCGGCGCGTCGGGCGGCGTGAACCTCATTCCCGCCGTTTTCGACGATGCGGCGATTACCTTCCCGCTGTTGCATTCGGAGTTGCTGCCTTACGTCGATTTGCGCGACGTGCCCAAGGGCAGCAGCATCGAAGGGGCCAGCATCCAGAATCCGACGCTGGCGTGGGGCACCAGCGAAGGTACGGCGTTGACCGTGTTCAACACGGCCAGCATGGTTGCCGCGGTCAACACCAGCATTTTCGCGGTCGTGTGCGGTGTCGAGATGGGCCGCGAGTTCTTGAGCGATGCGGCGGTTGACGTGGGCAAGACGGTTGCCCAATTGATCGGCGAACGCCTCAAGGAAGAACTGGACGATGTGATTTGCAACGGCAACGGAGCGGATCGGCCTTTGGGCCTGTTCAATTCGTCGGGCACAAGCATCATCGTCCAGCAAAGCCCCAGCCCGACGGGTTGGGACGTGAAGGACGTTGAAGCGCTCTTGTTTGGCATCGGTAAGCAGTACCGCGCCAACAAGGGGCCGAGCGTCCGTTGGGTGATGAACGATACGACCTACCGCCGCATCCGTTCGCTGGCAATCAGCAGCAGCGATCAGCGCCGGTTGTTCGGCATGACCCATGAAGATTACGTGCTGTTCGGTCGGCCCGTGAGCATTCAGAACGACATCAGCAACCGCGACGTGGCCTTTGTGGACCTGAGCAAGTACAGGCTCTATCGGCGGCTGGGTGGCGAGTTGCGTTTCAGCGATCAGGGCCAAACCTTGATGCTGAAAAACACGGCGCTGATTACGTTCCGCGGTCGTTACGGCGGTCGGTTGACCGACGGCGCAGCGATGGCCGAGTTCAACACGGCCCCGCAATCCGAGTAGCCCTGAATAGCAAACCTGACGCGGGCGGGGCTGGCATGGCTGGCCCCGCCCATTGTTGAATCTCGCAACGAGTCTATCGCAATGATTCTCTCCAACAAGGAAACCACCATGAGCAAGACCGCCATCGAAATTGAAGTCGATACCGAACACAACAACAATGTGCTTTTCCAGCCCTTGCAGCGCAGCATTCGCGGGCGGTTTTCGTTTGACCGCGCGGCCAAGCATGAAAAGAACTGGCATCTTGTGTCGGCAGGCTGGCCCGACATGATCCCTGGACAGCGCATCGGATTCGATGCGGCCACGGGTGAGGGCTACATCTTGGAACCGCTCCACGCGCCCGACCATGAGGGCATCGCGGAGCGCGTCAAGGCGCAAGCCATGAAGCTGGCCCCCGAGCGCGAAGCGGTCAAGCTGACGGACCAGGGCCGCGCCGATTGGTTGTGGGCCATGAAGTGCTTGACCGACCACGGCATTGCCAAGCTGGTCAAGGGGGAGTTCCCGCGCGAAGTCGCGCCGCCGACTCCCAAGCCCGCGACCCTTGACCCCATCGACCGCCTGGCGACGGCGATCGAAGGGCTGTTGGAAAAGCTGGCCCCCAAGCGGGCGCTGGCCTAGTTCCTGATTCTGTTCTGCGGGGTGGCCCGACTGTGATAGGCGGTTGGGCCATCCCGATTCTCTCTCCCGTGTGAACCATGAACGTCTTGCAAGCCCATGAGTTGTTTTCCTGCGCCAAGCCCCCGCGCGGCTTTCCGTTGCCGCGCTTCCCTGGCATCCCCAGCGCGATCTTGTGGCCCGTCTGCGCTACGGGCGCGGTGGTGTTGACGGGGCAGATTGCCGTCTGCGATTGCGCCGCCGATCTTGACCGCGCGTTTGCGGGCTTTGTGGGCTTGCTGCGCGTTGATGCAGTGGACACGCAAGCTTGGGCTGACGCCTGCCTGCAAGTGCTGGCCGAGTACATCGACGCAGGCCAGCGGCTTGAATCTCGCATGGCCGCAATCGCGCTGTCGAATTAAGGAACCTGACCGATGATTCGCGCCCCGCGACGAAGCCAGCACTTGCCACCCGAATTATGGCAGCAGATTGACGCGCTGCGGGATGCGGGGCTTGGACCGCGCCAAATTGCGGATCGGTTGGGGGTATCCCATTTCACGCTGTTGAAAATGCGGAAGTCGCGATCCGTGGCCCTGCCCGACCGACCGCGCCCCAAGATCGTCCCTGAGAATTATCCGCCCGACTTGCGAGCGAAGCTGGAAACGCCCGTTGCCGAGTTGGGCTTGCGGCCTGCGCTTCGCGACTTGTTGGACCGACTTGGGCTGTTGTTTGTCGCTGACCTGTTGGCCGTGAGCGCCGATGACTTGCTGACGATCCCTGGCATCAACGCAAGGAACCTGAAAGGCATCTATCGGGCGCTGGCGCAAATCGGATTGCATCGCAACGGGCGAACGCTAGAGCAACCGGAGTTGGTCGCGTGAAAACCGCTCCCGTACTTCCCGCCCGTTCGCACGTTGCCCTACACGAAGCGGGGCATTGCCTTGTCGCGTTCCTGTTGGGAATCCCGATTCTAGAAGTAATGGTTGATCCCCAGCGCATCGACGATCCTGGCATGGATGGCTGGGTGACGTTCGATGAACAGCGCGCCCCGCTTGGCGCAATACTCGCCATGCTCACGGCGGGCGCGGTCGCGGAGCATCTTGGCGGCTGGGAGTGCGAAGCGGCGTTGAATCACGCCCGCCACGATCTTGCCGCGGTGGCGCGTCGAACCGCTGGTATGGAACCTGACGCCGTGGCCGACTTGCTGCGACGGTCGATGGCGCGGAGCGCGCAATTGTGCCAAGAGCGGCGGGCCGACTTGTTGGCCCTGGCCGACTACCTGGCAGGCAACGCTTGGGTGTCGGGCAACGGCGCGACAAAGTTCCTTGAACGTCGCGGCTTAACGTGCGGGCTGGAATCTCTGAGGCACTTTCAAAAGGATCACGCGGCATGAAACGAATGCTCTTGCGCCTGTTGGGGCGCGCCGACTTGGCGGACCTGACCCGCGCGAATGACCGGCTAGGGCGTGAGCTTGGACAAGCCCGCCGCGACCTGGCAACCGTCCAAGCGGAACTTGCCGACGCGCTGGCCGACTTGGCGCGGACGCGCAACGACCTGGACGAAGCGCGGGTAGGGCTGCGCGTGGCCCAAGCTGAAAACCTTGGAGCCTGGAAGCTGATTGAACGCTTTCACGCGCAATGGGACGCGGACGTTGCCACCATTGGCCGGCGCATGGCGGACGCGGAAACCGACCGAAGGTTGATTGAAGCGGAAGCGGTGGAGGAAGCGCCGGTGTAGCTGAGGGAATGGGCCGCGCCCGATGCCCCTAAGCGTAGAACAGACAATCGACGTTCGGGCAACCATGCAGAAAGCTGGAAAGCTGGTCAACGATTGGTGCGTATTTGCCGGGGAACGGATACCTGCCTTGGGCATCAGGCGAATAGCGTGAAATCACGATGAAATCGTTCTGCGTTTGCTCAATCGCAACGTAGCCGTGTAGGAATTTCGTCCCATTGGAGTAGCCGCCTAGCAGCGATAGAACCGGGAAGCGCCCCGCGCTCAATTCTGCTGCGAGATCAATGCACAAAGAATGGAATGGCGGAGCATAGGACGGAAGCTGAAAAGTGACTTGCCGGTTGTTCAACGTGTGCGGTCTGTTGAAAAGCGTGAAACCCTGTAGGTCGTACTGCGCCTGATTCTGAAATGGGAAAGCGTTTGGGAGAATGATGTTGTCAAGTTTTAGCGCCATTTCAGTTGCGGATTGGAAGCAACTGAACTGACGCATTTGATAGTGCTGACTGAGGATGGCTTGCGCCTGAGTAGTGTTCATGGTGAAAGTCTCGTTGTTCCCTAGCGACCAGACACGGAACGGGCCTTTGCTTTGCGCCGCACTTCCAAGCCCAAGTAGTCCATCAATACAGCCGCGTTGTCGGCGTTCAGCCCGCCACCCGCGAGCAAGCGGCCAATGAGCGACTGCGCAATGCCCGTATCGCGGGCGATACGGTATTGCGACAACCCCTGCGCTTGAATCTCACTCCGCAAGAAATCGTGGAACGCGCGGCCCAAGTCTGCGGCCTGTTCGGTTGTCATCGACTTTCCGACGCCTGGCACGGATCGGACTACAGGGGCAGGGGCTGGCTTGCGGGGCTTTGGCATCGTTAGACCTAACGAGTAGTCGTTTGACAGCAGTAACCACTAATCGTTATAGTAGCGAACATCGGGCGGGGCTTCAATCCCCGCGATGCAAACGGGGCGCAACCAAGGGCCGCATCCGCGGCAGAAAGTGACGGCTGGCATGGCGAGTAAAACGAAACGGCGCGGAAGGGGGGAAGGTTCAATCTTTCAGCGCAGCGACGGCAGTTGGTCCGCTGAAATTACGGTGGGCTACGCCGTCGATGCGAACGGCAAGCCCAAGCGATTGCGTCGGACGATCTATGGTGAAACGAAACGCGAAGTACAAGCGAAGTTGGGGAAACTGCAATCCGCCAAGTTGGACGGCACGCTTTGCGATGCGGAGCGGTTGACCGTGGCGGCATTCTTGGATCGTTGGTTGACCGACGTGGCCCGCGCAACGATTCGGCAGACAAGCTACGCCTTGTATGAGGGGCTGGTGAGCAACCATATCAACAAACGGCTGGGGGGCGTAGCCCTGGCAAAGCTGACGCCAGCGCACGTCCAAGGGTTGTACTCTGCAATGGAACAAGGCGGCGCATCGGCCCGCTTGCGTCAGCAGACTCACAACGTCTTGCGTCGCGCGTTGAAGCAAGCGGTCAAGTGGGGAATGATCCCCCGCAATGTCTGCGATGCGGTTGACCCGCCCCGCGTGCCGCGGCCCACGGTTACGGCGCTGACGCCCGACCAAACGGCCACGCTCTTGGATGCGGCCAAAGGTGATCGGCTGGAAGCCTTGTTTGTCGTGGCCGTGACCAGTGGCTTGCGGCAAGGCGAGTTGTTCGCGCTTCAGTGGCCCGACGTTGACTTGGACGCGGGAACGGTGACGGTGCGGCACACGCTGTTAGAATTGAAGAAAGAACGCGGGGGCTTCGTCCTGGGTGAGCCGAAGTCCGCAAAGGGACGGCGGCGCGTCGAGTTGCCCGCAATGGCCGTGGATGCTCTTGCGGAGCATCGCAAGCGAATGCTGGCCGAAGGGCACGCGGCTTCGTCTTGGGTGTTCTCTGACACGGGTGGGAGCCACCTGCGCAAGAGCAACTTTGTCCGGCGCGTGTTCAAGCCCCTGTTGAAGTCCGCGGGCTTGCCCGACATTCGCTTTCACGACCTGCGCCACACTTCGGCAACGCTCATGCTGGCCGAAGGGGTGCATCCCAAGATCGTGCAAGAGCGTTTGGGCCACGCCACCATTGGATTGACCCTAGACACCTACTCGCACGTCATGCCCGGCATGGGGCGAGACGCGGCCACCAAAATGGACGGCATTTTGAAACGGGCCGAAGCTGGCCGGAAGCGTGCTGAGGATGCGGCCAAAGCGGTGGGAGCTTGAACGATGAACTTGGCGGCTGAAATGTTCCGATTGGCTGTAATTAGGCTGTATTTTGCCCCCTTCTGCTTTCGCGGGCCCAAAAAGAAAGCCCCGCAATTTCTTGCAGGGCTTAGCTTTCCGTCAGTGGGCGATACAGGACTCGAACCTGTGACCCCCAGCTTGTCGAGCTGGTGCTCTAACCAACTGAGCTAATCGCCCGGGTGTGCCGTGGGCATTCTGCATGGGTTCCCTCAGCTCACTGAAGACAAATGTCCCGCGCGGAAGGTTCGGCGTCAAGGGCCGGGTCGGGTATCGCGGGCGGCCGAGCAAATGGAATGTCGAGCGATCCGGAACTAGCACGCAAAGCTGCAGAGCCGCGTAGACGCAAAGGAAAGCAAACCAATCGACAAGCTTCGCGTTTTCGCGGCAACGCGGCTTTGCGAAAAAAGACCCCTCGGGTTCGACTGGCCATGTTGTTCGTCGGCTACACGTCAACCGATTCACCACCTTGGCGCGGCTTGAAATCTCGTATGATCTGTATCAACACGCCCAGTTTGCGATCGAGGACTGCTAGCCTTACGGTGTTGCCTCCGATAGGCTATGCCGAGCATGCCCGCTCATCATTCGACCCCAGAACCTTCAGGTACCGCGGTGGCGGTTCGCCCCGCCGAGGGGGCCGTCGCGCGCCGGCAAGGACTGTTGGAAACGGCGGCGATTTTTTTGATGTTTTGCCTGCACGCCGGGTGGGCAGCTCCCGACGTGAACGAAGCCCACTACCTGGGCAAGGCCAAGCATTACTGGGACGCTAGTTTTGCCCAGGGAGACTTCTTTTTTGAATCGGCCGATGCCCACGAGGTGTTCTATCGCGCGTGCGGCTGGCTGACCTTGTTTCTGTCGCTGCCAGCCGTGGCTTGGATGGGGCGGCTGGCCACCTGGTGGCTGTTGGCCTGGTCGTTCCGGCGGCTGTCGGCGGCGATTGTGCCGCAAGCCTGGTTAAGCGTGGTCGCGGCCGCCCTCTTCTTGGCGCTCTCTGAAAGCTGCCACATGGCCGGCGAGTGGGTGATTGGCGGCTTCGAGGCCAAGGGCTTTGCCTACGTGCTGGTCTTTTTGGCGCTAGAGGCTCTGGTCCGAGGATATTGGGCCCGTTCGCTGTGGCTGCTGGGGGCGGCTTCGTCGTTTCATGTGTTGGTCGGCGGCTGGACCGTAGTCGGCATGGCTTTCATGTGGCTGTTCGTGGGTCGAGAAGGTCGGCCATCCGCCAAGGAATTGACCCTGGGCCTGGCCGGCGGGCTTTTGCTGGCGCTGCCGGGTATTTGGCCGGCGCTGCGGTTGGAATGGGGCGTGGACCATGCGTTGGCCGACAAAGCCAATGAGATCTACGTCTATCAGCGGTTGCGGCATCACTTAACGCCGACCGGCTTTGAACCTGACCAAACCCTGCGGCACTTGACGTTAATCGTGGTTTGGTTCGTGCTTTGTGCGCTGACACCCTACCAACCTGGCACGCGGCGTTTTCGCCTGCTGGTAACCGGCTGCATGTTGACCGGTTTCGTGGGGATGGGCGTGTGGTACGCCACCAAGAGCGACCCCGCATTGGCGGCCCGGCTGATGCGTTACTATTGGTTCCGCATGGGAGATTCTCTGTTGCCGGTGGGCGTGGGTATCTTGGCAATGTCCCACATGGCCTACGCCCGGCAGTGGCTGGTCGGTTGGGGCAGCATGTTGCTGGGTGCGGCCATCGCCATCGGCGGAACCCATTTGTCGGGCTATGCCATTCAGCGGGCCACTCTGCCGGCCATACCGCGCGGCGACCGGCCGGGCAAGGTCCGCGATTACCACGGCTGGCGCGATGCCTGCGAATGGATTGCCAACTCGCCCGACATTCCGGCCGATGCCCGCTTTATAACGCCGCGCATGGCGCAGACCTTCAAATGGCATACCGGCCGGGCCGAAGTGGCCTCGTGGAAAGATCTGCCACAAGACGCCGTCTCGATCGTGGAATGGTGGAGGCGGATGAAGCTGCTTCATTGGAGCAGTCCCAACCCCGACGATCCGGAAGGCCGCTGGCTATCGAGCCTGACCGATCGCACGCCGCAAGAGTTACGGTTGCTGGGCGAGCAATTCAGCGCCCAGTTCTTGCTGACGGAAAGCGGCGAGCCGTTGGAACTGCCGCTGCTGTACAGCAACGACTGGTACGCCGTGTACGACTTACGGTAGGATAGGAATCCGTTTCACCCGTTGGCAGGGTCGCGGCTCACGAAAAACAGGTTGTTTTGTGCGGGCCAGAATTCCGCCTCGGCGGGCAACTCCGTAAAGCAAATTTCGGCCTCAAATCAAGCGTTTCAGAGAGCCTGGTCTAAAGAATGGAACGCGGATTGTCGCCGTCAGGAGACGGCTCCAACACGCCAAACGGCCACAATCATATGTAGGATCCGTCTCCTGACGGCGATAATCCGGGTTCTTGATAGCAGGCGTTCATCATCGACTCTTGCCTCACAGCGTTGCTCGGCAGGCGAAACCCCCGTTTAGTATCGTGGCCCCGAAGGCGTTAC
>JBFWUW010000091.1:0-24849 GCA_050247075.1 Pirellulales bacterium
CTCCTCATGCTCAACCCACAACCCGATTCCTTTCTCCCGGCGCCCCCCACCCAAACGCCGCGGCGAATCCTCACGCGCCGAGGCAATCCAGCAAACGGCCACCACGACTCGCTTGTTTAAGGGCTAGGTGTTCGCTGCCGCCGCTGGACTTCTTGTTGGCGGCGACCACGCACAGCACCACCACGACGACAATCAGCGGTATTCCCAGACAACCCGCCGCGAGTATCAACTCCATCGGGCCGATGCCCATGAATCCTCCAGACATATTGATGGCCTCCCGTGGAATAGTGTCGCGAGTCGGCCTAATCCGCGTTCAACGCTCTTCGTTGCCTTCGTGCCGGTCCATCTCAAAGTTGCCGCGGCGGAAGGCATTCGCCATAGCCATGGGGACTTCCGCCTCGGACAGTACCACCAACGCCTGGTTTTCCGTCACGCGGGCCTTCATTTCTTGCTCTTTGGCGATGGCCTTTGCGCGGCGCTCCTCGGCATGGGCTCGGGCCACGCGGGTTTGTGCCTCGGCCTGGTCGGCTTGCAGCCGCGCGCCGATGTTCTCGCCCGCTTCCACCTGGGCAATGTCGATCGACACGATTTGAAACGCCGTGTGAGAATCCAGCCCGCGTGCGAGCACCGTTTTGCTGATATGGTCGGGGTTTTCCAGCACGTCTTTGTGCGTGGCCGACGAACCGACCGCCGAGATGATCCCCTGGCCGACGCGGGCGATGATCGTCTCCTCGGTTGCTCCGCCGATCAATTGGGTGACATTGGTGCGGACGGTGACGCGAGCCCGAATTCGCAGTTCGACGCCGTTGCCGGCAATAGCGCTAAGGTAATTGTTGCGGCTGCGTGACGGGTCAGGACAGTCAATCACCTTCGGATTGACGGTTGTCTGGATGGCGTCGCGGACGTCACGGCCCGCCAGGTCCATGGCGGCCGCACGGTCAAAGTCCAAGTCGATATCGGCCCGATGCGCAGCAATCAGCGCCAGAATGACATTCATCACCCGACCGCCTGCCAGATAGTGCGCCTCCAGCCGCCGTGTGGTAATGCCCGTGTAAGGATCTTGCCCCACGCCGGCTTGCATGGCCATGATCTTGGCTTGCACGATCTGCCGAGTATCAACCTGCCGCAGGTCCATGCCGACCAGGCTGGTAAAGCTGATCTTGGCATTGGACATATAAGCCTGAAACCAGATATTTCCGTACCGCGCCGCCAGAAACAGGGCGATCAACAAAAAGAACAGCGCCGCGAAGACACCAAAAATCCACAAGACGTTAATGCCAAACAGCGGCATATAGGGATACCCTTGCACGACAGTCAGCAACGCGGACATGGAAGAATCTCGGGAAAGGCGAAAGGCGAAAAGGTACTGACCGGGAGTTCAGCTCTGAATCGTGCGCTAGCATAATGCATGGGGCCGGCGGCTGCTAGTTTTTACCGGCGGCCAGGGCGGCTATTCTGGAAGGGATGTAGAACGCCGTTGGTCTGCGATGGAAGGCCGGATCGGCGATGGAATCGCATCCCACAACAACAAGCTGATTGCCGGCCGCTTCTCCGCTGATTGCTTCCCTGCTTTGCAAAACAAGGAACCTGCCATGCCATCTGACCGCGATGATGTTCTCTCCCCGTCTCCTGCCGCTATGAACCGCCGACAGGCACTGGGTGCCGTCGGTGCCGCGGCGGGTGCGTTAGCGCTGGTCCAACAGACTCAGCGTGTACAGGCTGCCCCTACCACGGCGGCCAAAGGCAAAATTCGCGTGGCGGCTGTCAGTTATTCGCCCCCCTTCCACGATCATCGCCGTGACGGCATCCAATTGAAGGCCATCCGCGAAATGACGGAACGGGTGATGCACGATCGGCCCGACTTTATTTGCTATCCGGAGGTCTGCGCTTGCATTGGCCAGGGCTTTGAGAAGGGGATCGAAACCGCGCCCGAGCTGGAACCGTTCGCGGCCGCCGTGGGGGAGATCGCCCGCGAGTTCAACGTGGCACTGGTCGTGCCGCTGATCGAGCGGCAAGGGGAAAGGGCCTTCAACACCGTTCCCATCGTCAATCGCCAGGGAAATTTGGTGCTGGCCTATCGCAAGAACTATCCCACGACCGGCGAACTGGAATCTGGCATCACCCCCGGTTGGGAGATTCCCGTGGGAGATTGCGACGGGGTGCGGGTCGGCGCGGCGGTCTGTTTCGATGCCAACTTTGACCAGGTGGCGGCCGAGTTGGAGCGGAAAAAGGCCCAATTGGTCTTTTGGCCATCGATGTACTGGGGAGGCAGCCTGCTACAACATTGGGCATTGCGGTACGGCTTTAACGTGGCTGTGGCCTACGTGGCCGAGAGCGCCATCATCGACATGTCGGGCCGCTACCTTGACCGCCGTGGCACCGACACACTCAAGGTGCGGCAGAAATACTCGCCGCCGTGGGCGATCGCCGAAATCAACATCAACCGCGAGCTGTACCACCTGGACTTCAACCAATTGCGGTTTCCGGAACTGCGTGAGAAATACGGTCCCGATGTCGAGCTACAAATCTTCGAGCCGGAAGGCTATTTCCTCATGTCGTCCCCTCGGGCCGATCTGCCTGTGACCGCCGTGGCTGAGGAGTTTCAGTTTGAGACTCTCCGCGATTACCTGGCCCGCAGCGTGCGGATGCGCAACGAGCGGTTGCCGCAGAGCGTTTAGAAAGAGGACCAATCGCCGTTTTGAGCAACGCAACTCGCATATTTCCGTTATCCGTGACATGCTCCGCAAATTGCTGGCGGCCGAATTTGGGAAACTTCACATGCCACGAATTCTCCAAATCGCGCGGTTGTTGCTACTAACTTGAGTTTGCCTGCATCTGCCCGTGACTCTTGCGCCGCGCAATTGAACCCGGCACCCGTGTTAGCCAGTTGTCTTAGGGTTGCCGGTCGGCTATTTTTGAGGGATGGCCGCACCCAAATGGGCGGCTCCGCCCGCTGGTACTACCCGCCTGTCAACTTCCGCCTATTATCTACACGTATCGAACCGCTGGTAACGGGCATTTAGTGAATTTGCCCCTCCCCCGCGGTTTAAGAATTCTCGCCTTTGAGGAGTCGAAATGACTGCCGTTTCCGCTGATGTCCAGGCCAAAGCCAAGTCCGCCCGCGATAATCTCGACGCCCACGCCTATGAGACCGTGCAGTGGCACTTTCATCCCTCGACCGGCTGCCCCTTTTGGCTGGAACAAGCCAAGAGCCTCAAGTTCGACCCACTGAAGGAAGTCAAGTCCTTTGACGATGTGAAGAAGTTTCCGGAATTTCAGGACGAATGGCTCCGCGGCGGTCCCGTGCAGCGGTGGATTCCCAAGGGTTTGGCGGGCAAGCCGGCCTATGTCTTTGAGACGGGGGGAACGACCGGTATCCCCAAGAGCCGCGTGCAGTTGGAGGACTTTCGCACTGACTACGAGATGTTCAGCCATACGCTGCCCGACGAGCATTTCCCCAAGGGTTCGAACTGGCTGATGCTTGGCCCCAGCGGTCCCCGGCGGTTGCGGCTGGCGGTGGAGCACTTGTGCCAGTATCGCGGCGGGATTTGCTTCTGCATCGATCTCGACCCGCGGTGGGTGGTTAAGCTCATCAAGAAGGGCTGGATGGAACATCTGGAGGCGTACAAGCAGCATTGCATCGACCAGGCGATTACCATTCTGGAAGCTGGCCACGACGTGAAGTGCATGTTCACCACGCCCAAGCTGCTGGAATCGCTGGCCACGGCATTGGAAAAGCGGGGAAGCAGCATCGGCCAGATGGGCATTACCGGCATTTTCTCGGGCGGGACCGAGTTCACCCCGCAATGGACACGGTTTGCCACTGAGGAGTTTTTGGAAGGGGTCTACATGACGCCCACCTACGGCAACACGCTGATGGGCCTGGCTTGCAGCCGGCCCGTCACCGCTGCCGAGGGCTATAAAATTAGCTACTACGCTCCGCAGCCGCGCGCGGTGATCGAAGTCGTCGATTTCAAGGATTACAACAGCGTGGTGGGCTACGGCCAGACGGGGCGCGTCAAGTTGACCACCTTCACCAAAGAGACCTTTATTCCGGGCTTCATGGAGCGGGACGAAGGCGAGCGCGAACTCCCCTACGAAAAATACCCTTGGGACGGAGTCAGCGGCGTGCGGCCCTTCCACGAATTGGCCGAGGCAACGACGGTAGGGGTCTATTAAAAGGATAAAGGCAGAAGGATGAAGGCGGTTAATTAAGAGCCGCCGATTCCTCAATTCATCCTTACATCTATCATCCTTTTGTCTTCATACTTCCATTTTAAGGATCTCCCCATGCTTAAAATCCCCGCTATGCGTTGGGGCAAGCCCTACACGTCGCTCGAGACCGACACCGTCAAGCACTTTATCACCGGCGAGCCGATTGCCGAGGTGAGCCAAGCCAACGGCGGACTGCTGGAGCGCGACATGCGGCACTCTGGCCGCGCCCGCGACGTGCTGCGAGAGATTCCCCCCAAGGAACTGATCGAGCGGATCAAGAAGGCCGCCGAGTTGTACTTGAAGGGGACATTGCCCTTGGGTGACGGCGTGCAAACGCCGGAGGATTTCGCCAATCAGCAGTCGGCCTCAACGGGGCTGCCGGTTCATATGTGCGCCGGCAACATGCAGAAGAACTATTTCGTGCTGACGCACATGGACCAGATGTTGGATGCCCTCACCCGCGGGCTCGACCTGGAAATTCTGTCGCGCGGGTATGGCGTGGAAAGCCGCGGGATCGTTGTCAGTTACCAAGCGCAATGCTCGTCGTTGGGGCTGGTGCTGCCCAGCAATTCGCCGGGCGTGCATACGCTGTGGATGCCGGTGATTCCCATGCAGATTGGCCTGGTGCTGAAGCCTGGCCCGCAAGAACCTTGGACGCCGTACCGCATGGCGGCCGCCTTTGCCGAGGCGGGAATTCCGCGAGAGTCGATGGGCATATATCCCGGCGGGCCGGAAGTTGGCGCGGCGGTGCTGGCCAATTGCGACCGCAGCATGATCTTCGGCGGCACGGCCACCGTCGAGCGCTACAAGGGCAACCCCCGCGTGCAAGCGCACGGGCCAGGTTTCAGCAAGGTGCTGATCGGCGACGATTGCGTCGACCGCTGGGAGGAGTTCATTCCACTGATCGCCGACAGTGTGTTCCTCAATAGCGGCCGCGGCTGCATCAATTGCTCGGCCGTGTGGGCCAGCCGGCACACCAAGGAGATCGCCCAGGCTCTGGCCGAGCGGATTGGCCCGGTGGCCCCGCTGCCGCCCGAGGATCCCAACAGCGCCCTGGCCGCCTTCACCGTGCCTAACATGGCCCAGAGCGTGTGGAAGATGATTGAGTCGCGGCTAAAAGAGCCGGGCGTGGAGCACTCTACTGAGAAATACGGCCCACGGCTGGTCGAGATGGAACGCTGCGCCTACTTGCGTCCGGTGGTGGTCCATTGCGATTCGCCGCAGCCCGCCATTGCCAAAGATGAGTACATGTTCCCCTTTGTGACCGTGGTGAAGTGTCCGCAAGAAAAGATGCTGGAGTCGATCGGCCCCACGCTGGTTTGTTCGGGAATTACCGAGGATGCTAAATTCGCCCGCGCCTTGACCGACGCCACGCACATCGACCGGCTGAACATCGGCCCAATTCCCACCATCAAGCTCGACTGGCTGCAGCCGCACGAAGGCAACATCGTGGACTTTCTGTTCCGCGCACGGGCCTATCAGTTGCCGGCCGACAAGGTTGAGGCGATGAAGAAGTAACGGACTGACTAAACGCGAGAACTGGCCGGGAAAGGTTGTCGTGAATCGCTCATGGCGGCGCGGCGGTGGTTTAATACTCGAAACCCATCCGGATGCCCCACAAGTCCGCGTTGCTCTTGCCACCGGGAGCGCGATCAAGGAATGAATGGACCCAGTCGGTCGTCAGGCGGGTCCAGGGATTCATATACCAATTCAGGCCCACGGTCAGGTCGGTGACCATTCCACCGGCGACTCCTCGGCTGTTCAGGTCAAGTTGCGAAATTCGCACCGCGGCCTCCCAGGCCCCAGCGCCCGTGCAAATACCGGTAGGGGTGCTTACGCGAAAGAAATCCTCGAAAGGATACACGCGATCGAAGGTTCCGTCCTTGCGATTGTACGGCCGATGCTCGCCGGTCAGAAAGTACGAAGTCTGCGCGTACCAGCCGTGAAACGTTGGATTCGGCGCATTAATGCGATCGACGGGAACCCAAAAGTACTCCGCCGAGGCCGACCACGGGCCATATACCAAGGCCAGTTCGGCATTGATCAATTGATTGAAATTGGCCGCGATGTCGCCAGTATCCACGACAAACGGGATGTTCGGAACGGCCGACCCCAACCGTGCTTCGGGCTGGGCGCGAAAGCGGACTCGCTTATGGTCGCTGCCGCGAAAGCTATAACCTCCGCCAACGTGGCACCAGTATCGTCCGTCGGATGGCTCGTCGTACCACAGCAGCCGGGTCATGCGCCCCGTGACCGATTGTCCGTGACTGTCGCCGACGGCATCTCCCCAGACATCGCTGTTGACATAAAACGAGCCCAGCGCCCAGGTCGTCATTTGATCATCCGACCAGTTGTAGATCATGGCCCCCAAATTACGCGCTGGCGCAAAGGGTTGATCGGGCAGCGCCCGCTCCATGAACGTGAGGAAGCGGTTCCGTGTCAGCCGCTCCATACTGAATGGTTCGAAAAAGTGGCCAATACGAACGTGTCCCACACATGGCAGCTCGTTCATGCCGACAGTGACATCGAGAAAGCTTGGACGGCCTGGCAGTGCAAAGTCCATTTCAATGCGATAATCGAAAACGCCGTAGTCCCCGCTAAAGCCGAAGCGTGCTCGCCGGAATGCGCTGCCATTGGGGATGTCGCCCACGGTATTCTTGTTGGCTTGCTCTTGGTTTGAAAGGTAAGCATCGGCTTGCAATTGCATGGCAAGCTTATAGGACGGCCGTTTGGCATCGTCGGCTTTCTTCTTCCTTTCCGCGTCCGCCGACTTCTTGAGTTGCGCTTCGATCTCCGAAACGCGTTTAGCCAGGTCGCCCGTGGCCGGCGCAGCCTCAAAGGCCGCTGGAATGACGTTTTCATCTGCTGTTCGTGTAGTGTCGCTGCTTGCCTCGGACTCAACCCGAGGAAACCGGGAAGGTGTCTGTTCAAATCGTTCCAGAAAGTCTTCCGCCAAAGACGGCGACGCCAGCACCGAGACGATCAGCATTGCCTTCCACAATGCGCTCCGTGCAAAGCCTTGAGATCGGGTGGCAGTCATACTCTTAGGCCTTGCAACGATAGCTATTCGATCCTTGAGCCGAGAATCGTTCCCCAATTATCGACGCTCGCGGAGTCCCTGCATTCGAGAAACCTCGCGACAACAAACTAGTTTCAAGTAATTCGTGGCGATCGGTTTTGCAGCTAGCGCTCGCATCGCAGACAGTTCGCGCAGTGCTAGCGACAATCATAAGAGCTCATTGACAGACGGCCGCGCCGTGGACGCACCGGACCCATCGGAAGCCACGGATTGGTGTGCATGGTGCCGATGGTGTTGGCCAATGCCATACCACCGGTACTCATGCAATCGCATGAAGGTCGATCGAGAAGGATGCACCTGATCGCGTCTGCAAACTAGACATGTTAACGAGCGGGTGGTGTAATAGGGTGACTGCATCAATGGCATGAATGGGCTCTGACGCTGTCCTGCGTTGGGCCGTTTTGCTTCCCGCCGCGTTTGCCCGCCCAATTGCTCGCCGAGGTTTGTCGCATGAATGCTCGCGGTTGGACATGTTGCGCCGCGTTTCTCTGTCTGACGGCGTCTTGGGCCGTACCCGTCCTTGCGAGTGACGATCCGCCCAACACCCAGGCCTTGGAGTTCTTCGAGAAGCAAGTCCGGCCGGTACTGATTGAGCGATGTTACGAGTGCCACGGTCCAAACTCCAAGAAAGAGGGGGACCTCACGGTCGATTCTCTGGCTGCGCTGCTGCAAGGGGGCGGATCTGGCGCGGCGGTCGTACCTGGCAAGCCCGATGAAAGCCTACTGATCGACGCCGTGCGTTACGGCGAAGTCTTCCAGATGCCGCCCAAGAGCAAGCTGCCGGCCGACGAAATTGCCGCTCTGGAGAAATGGGTGCGGCTGGGCGCGCCATGGCCAGGCGAAACCGCGACAGAATTTACCACCGACGGAGAGGCCCAGGAATTTACCGCCGAGCAAAAGGCCTTCTGGGCGTTTCAGCCGGTGGCCGATCCGCCCCTGCCTTCGGTGCGGCAAACGGCCTGGCTGCAATCGCCTATCGACAGTTTCATCCTTGCCGCGCTCGAGGAGCAGGGCTTGTCTCCCGCCGCGCCCGCCGATAGGCCAACGCTGCTGCGCCGCGCCACCATCGACCTGTTGGGCCTGCCGCCTACACCGCAAGAACTGGAGGCATTTCTGGCCGACGACTCGCCACAGGCTTTCGAGCGGGTGGTAGACCGGTTGCTGGCTTCGCCCCACTATGGCGAGCGTTGGGGCCGGCACTGGCTCGATGTGGCTCGCTACGCCGACTCCAACGGCATGGACGAAAACCTGGCCTTTGCCAGCGCCTTTCGTTATCGCGACTATGTGGTGCAAGCCTTCAACCGCGACCTGCCTTACGATCAATTCGTGCGCGAGCAGATCGCAGGCGACCTGCTGCCCCCTACCGGCGGGCAGCAAGACCTGGACCGCGTGGTGGCCACCGGCTTCTTGTCACTGGGGGCCAAGATGCTGGCCGAAGACGATCCGGTCAAGATGGAGATGGACATCATCGACGAACAGGTCGATACCGTTGGCCGGGCATTCTTGGGGCTTACCCTTGGTTGCGCCCGCTGCCACGACCATAAGTTCGATCCGATCCGGGCCGAGGACTACTACGCCTTGGCCGGCATTTTCAAGAGCACCAAGACGATGGAAAACTTCTCCGTTGTCGCCGTGTGGAACGAGCGGCCCTTGGCCACGGCCGAGAATCTGGCCGAGATCGAACGGATCAAAGGCCAGATTGCCGCGCGGCGTGCAGAGTTGGAGCCGATTACACGCGCGGCTAACGAATCCCTGCAGGCAGCGGCGCGGCGGCGAGCTGCTGAGTATTTGGTGATGGCGGGCTACTTGGAAAACCTAACCGATCCACGGAATTCGCTAATGGCCGGTCCCGCCGGCGGCCAGGTGCCCGGCACGATGGTCATCGAGGCGGAAGACTACACTCGCGGCAACGCCGCCAAACTGGCTGATGGCTACGGGGAAGGGATCGGCGTGATTATCAACGGCGGCCCGCTCCCCAATCTGGCCGAGTACGATCTCGATCTGTCTTCGGCGGGAACGTACCAATTGGAGATTCGCTATGCCGCGGCCGACAGTCGCCCCACGCAACTTCTGCTGAATGGCGAGGTGCTCAAGGCCGACGCCGCTGGGCAGACGACCGGCTCGTGGTTTCCCGACACGCAAGCCTGGCACATTGAGGGCCTGTTTTTGCTTCCCGCTGGCAAAAGCATTCTGAAACTGGAACGCGCGGGACCGTTTCCGCACTTCGACAAGCTGGCGCTCGTTCCGCGACGACCTCTCCAGGGAGCGAACGAGGAAGGCTTGGCTACCAATGAAGAACCGGCGGCCTTGAACCCTGCATTCCTGGCGCAATGGCGCAAGTACGTGGCCGCCACGCAAGACGATCCGCAAGCACTGGCGTATGGCTGGCGATTGTGGCAACAGACCCAGGCCGACCCCGAGGCCGCACCGGTCGAACCGCCCGCCGGCAGCCCGGCCTCGCATATCTTGCGAGAGCCGCGTCCCACGAGCCTGGTGGAGTTGCAGGCCCGTTATCACGAAATCCTGGATAAAGCCAATCGCGTCTGGCTGGAGCAGAAGGCCAACCCGGCGACCGCCGCCCTGGAAAACCTCGACGACGCGCTTTTGGAAATTGCCCGGCAAGGCTTGTACGATCCACAAGGCCCGCTGGCCGTACCCGACAAAGCGGAACGATTCTACCCCGAACCGATCGCGGCCGATGTTGCCACGCGCCGCGAGGAGATTGCCCGGTTAGAGGCTTCGCTCCCTCAGCCAGACCTGGCAATGGCCGTGCAAGACCGCCAGCCGACCGACTTGCGGGTCCACATCCGCGGCAACCATTTGACGCAAGGCCAGCAACCAGTGCCACGCGGCTTTCCCCAAATATTGGCGGGCGAGTCGCCGCCAGCGATCAACATGTCGGGCAGCGGCCGCCTGCAACTGGCCGATTGGTTGGCCGAGCCAAAGAACCCGCTGACCAGCCGCGTGATGGCTAACCGCATCTGGCGGGGCCATTTTGGCCGCGGAATTGTGGCGTCGTGCGATAATTTTGGCCGCCTGGGCGATCGGCCCAGCCATCCCGCGTTGCTGGATTGGCTGGCCGCGCGGTTTGTCGAGGATGGCTGGTCGATAAAGTCCCTGCACAAGCGGATCATGCTAAGCAGCACCTACCAGATGGGCGGAGCCGACAACGCCGCCGCCTCCAACATCGACCCCGAGAACCGCCTGCACTGGCGGCACTCGCGGCGGCGGATGGAAGCCGAAGTCGTCCGCGATGCCATCCTGGCGGTCAGCGGCCGGCTCGACCTTTCGGCCGGCGGCTCGCTCCTGATGAGCAAGAACCGCGAGTACGTCGCCAGCACCAATTCCGTCAACCAGGCCAACTACGATTCTCAGCGCCGCAGCGTTTATCTGCCAGTGGTCCGCAGCGCATTGTACGAGGTTTTTCAGGCGTTTGACTTCGCCGACCCCAGCACGATGAGCGGCGACCGCGACAGCACCACCGTCGCCCCGCAAGCCTTGTTCATGATGAACAGTGCCGTAATGCTGGCGAATACGCGGCAGTTGGCCGCCGATTTTCTCGGCCGCGCCGGCCTGGACGATGCGGCCCGCGTGCGCGAATGCTACCTGCGAGCCTATTCGCGGCCCCCCAGCGAGGAAGAACTCGTCCGTGCCGTGGACTTTGTCGCCCGCTACGAGTCGCTCCTCCGCGACCGCATTCCCGACGAGGCCGAACGTCGCCTGCGATCTTGGCAGGGCCTCTGCCGGGCCATCTTGTCGGCGAACGAGTTTATCTTCGTGGAATAAAGCGAAGGTCGAAAGGCGAAAGGTTGAATTGCCGGGCAAAGAGTCACGGCAACCAATGCAGCACATCGCGCAAAATACACCAGCGGGGTTGCGTTTGCTTGGTTCCGCCTCCTTCAATCCAATAGGTCCGCAGGCGGTCGAGCGAGCCGTCCATTTCCTCAAACTCCAGCCAACGGTCGAGAAAGCGCAGCCAATCGGCATCGCTCAAGCGTACCCCCAGGCCGACGGGCCGCTGAACGACAGGCTTGGGAACGGCCACGGCATGTTCCGGGTAGAGCACGCACCAGGCCGCCCCTTCCTCGGCTGAAATGATCAGGCCATCGTGGCCGTGATCGCGATTGGTGAAGAATTCGCTGAGTGAGCCGATGACGATAATTTCCGCTTTGGGCAGTTGGCGGCGGGCGGCAGCCGCCAAGTCTTCATAAACCACCGCTAGCCGCATATTCGCCGCCATGTGGGGATCATCCCAGGTGTCAAACTCACCGCGACGATGGTCGGGCAACAGCACCGCCACGGTTGCGGTTTGGTACGAATGGGTAAAGCCGACATGCAGCAACCGGTTGGGTGTCATCATTAAGCCGCCGATCGCCACGTCTATCTCGCCCGACTCCAATTGATCGACGACCGTGCTGTAAGCATAAGGAACGAACTCCAACCGCACTTGCAATCGCTCGGCCAGGCGATGCATCAACTCCACGTCCATTCCAACCAGCCGCTGATGACGGTTAAAGAACGAGTATGGCAAGTGGTCGGGGTGGTAACCGACGCGCAGCACCTGATCCGACTTGACTCGCGCGAGGGTGGAACCGGCCGGCTTTGACCGGGGGGGCACATCCGCGCGCGACTTGTACACCACGACGTTGTTGTACGAAGAGGGAATCTCCAGCGCTAACAAGCGCTCACCAAGATTGTATTTCAGCGACGTGGTTGCCAGGTACCAGCGGCTAGCGGTCCCCAGCAGCCCCAGGCAGAGCAGCAAGGCCAAGGTTCCCGCCAGCAGCCGCCGCCAACGCAGTCGAACTTGGCCCCGCAAGGCCTGGCTAACAATCAGCGTCAAGGCCATCAGGTGCAGCACACCCACGGCGTCGCCCAACCGCGTGGTAATAAAGCCCGGCAAGATAAACAGCGCCAGCAAATCTTGCGACAACTGGTAGCGGTCCAGAAAAAACGGCATGCTCACCAGAGGGCTGGCAAAGCTGGAAAACACACCAGAGGCGGCCATGCTGGCGGTCTGGCCCAGGGAAAGTTCGCGGCCCGTGTACCAAGCCGCGAATGAAATGAACACAAACATCAACAACTTGCCCAGGTGGGGAAAGGCATAGGATAACGGCACCAACACGCTGGCCGTTGAGGTTTCGGCTTCCGGGTCAACATGGCCGTTGCGCTTCAACAACTGTTCGCACTTGTGAACAACCTGCGGCAAGGCCACGAACAATTTGCCGGTTGCTACCACCATCAACAGCGGCTCTTGAGCGGCCCAGAGTACGTCGCGACAAGAGATGCCCGTCGTGCCGCTAATCAACAACGGAAGTATCCCCAGCGTCGCCATTAGACAAGCCAAGGAAAGAATGATTAGGTAGCCTTGCAAACGCGACAATTCATCGAACCGCAGCGTTCCGGCGGCGGCCGCGGTCAACAGGAATAAACCGACGGGGGCCAGCCGCACTAGGAACAGATTGATTCGGCCGATGGCTGCGGTACACAGATCGAAAAAGTCGAGTAAGTGCCCCTTGCCGGGCACCTGGATCAGGGCGATGCCAAACAGCAGGCAAAAAACCACCACGGCCGGCACCATTCCGTCGGACAGCGAACGAAAGACATTCGTCGGTACAAAATTCGCCAAGAAATCCGGATCTTTCTGACCCTGGTGCTCGTATTTAGGATCAAAGAAAGAAGCTCCTGACACTGGGGGCAGAATGGCCGATACGAAGACGATCAGCAAGATGCCGATGAGCCACAGCAGCAACAGCACAAGGATCGCCAATTTGCCCATGTTGCGGGCCTGCCACATGTCGAGCCGGCCCATCTTGGAGATCAATGACAACACCAGGTACGGCAAAACCGTCATTTGAAGCAGGCCAACGTAAGCTCGACCTAACACCTGCAACGCGCCGCAATACTCGCCAAACATCAGGCCGCACAGCACACCCAACAACAGGCCGCCGCCAGTCCAAGCTCCGGCGTGCCCGCGGCGCGGCGCGCCCACCGCGTTAGCATCCCGCGAGCTTATTGCAGCGTCTTCCAGCGACATACGATCGATCAAGAAAAAGTGGTCGAGCGGAGAGAGACAAAGGAAAATCCACTTCCATGAAACGTTGCCATCATACAAGCTGCCTTTTAGTCTAGCTCGCAGGCCGCCGCCAGCAGACTGCCTGCCCGGTCGATTTCTTCCTCCGTCGTGAACCATCCCAGGCTTAGCCGCAATGTGCCGCGGGCGATGTCCGCCGAAATACCCATCGCCGCCAACGTGGGGGAGATGCGCATGGCTCCCAGCCCGACCGATTCGGCGGACGCACAGACCTCCGGACAGCGACGCAAGATCTCGCGGGCATCACCGCTGGCAACCGACACGGCAAGTGTATTCGGCAAGCGGTCGGCCCCGCTGCCAATAATAGCCAGCCGCCCGCCTAGCGCTTCGTGCAGCCGCTCGTGCAGGCGGTCGCGCAGCCGGGCAATGCGGTCCACGGTGTCGTTGAGATTGCGCGCGGCCATCGCCGCGGCGCGCCCCAGTCCGACGATGGCGGCCACGTTCTCCGTCCCCGCTCGCAAGCCGGCTTCTTGCCCCGTACCGTGCAACAACGGCTCTAAGCCGACCCCGCGGCGCACGTACAAGGCCCCGGCTCCCTTGGGTCCGTGGAACTTATGGCCCGATAGCGATAGCAGATCGACGCCCAACTCATCCACGCTAACGGGCAACTTGCCGACCGTTTGCGAGGCGTCGGTATGGCAGAGGATATCTCGTTCGCGGCAGATCGCGGCGATTTGGCGGATGGGCTGAACGACTCCGATCTCATGGTTGGCATGTATCACGCTGACCAGCACGGTATCTGGCCGCAATGTGGCCGCAACCGCGCGAGGATCGACGACGCCGCGACGGTCGCAGCCCACGATCGACAGCCCGTAGCCCAAGCGTTCCAGAAAGCGGGCCGGCTCCGTCACCGCGGGATGCTCGATGGCCGAGATCACGATGTGCCCTCCAGCCGCCGGCGCATGTTGCAACGCCACCCCTTTGACGGCCAAGTTGTTGCTTTCGGTTCCGCCCGACGTAAAAACAATTTGGTCGCGTTGGCCTCCCAGCAACTGGGCCACGCGCAGCCGGGCATCGCTCAGCGCCTCTTGGCAGGCGCGGCCCAAGGCGTGTGCACTGGAAGGATCTCCATAACGGTCATCCAAATACGGCTGCATCGCCTCGCGCACCGCCGGCGCAAGCGGCGTGGTGGCGTTGTAGTCGAGGTATATCGTGCGCATGGGGAAATTCTTGGCATTAGATCCGCGATATCCCTGCCGATCGTAGGGGTTAAGGGCGGAATGTTCAATTGAATGACGCGAATGGGCCGGAATTCGCCGGCAATTCTGGTGGAAACTTTCCCCAGGCCATTGAACCCCACCCGCTCGTGAGCGATAAATAGGTGACGGACCATGTTCACGCTTTCACCGCAAACACACACCTTAGTCGTCCGCCGGTTTGGCCTTATCATGCGTTACAGCAGCCTGTTCTACTGGTGCCTGTTGTCGCTCGGATTGCTCACCAGCAATCCGTCGGCCGCCATCCAGCGCAGCGGGTTTCTGCAACAGACCTATCACACCGTGCAGCCAGCGGTCCACTTCCTGGGCTTCATGCTGCTGACCTGCCTGGTGATGGCGGGCACCTGGAGCGTATCGCGTCGGGTGCTGTTGATATCGATTGCTGTTTACGCCGGCCTGACCGAATTGTTACAAGGGCTGATTCCCAGCCGCACGCCCGAGTGGGCAGACTTCTGGCAAGACTTGGCCGGCATGGCCGTGGGCTTGGCCATCTGGTGGATTGCCTGCCGGGCCACACGCCTGCTGTTGCGGGCAGCGCCAGGCGGTTCACCCGCGGCTTGACCGTCATGGCCCGCCAGCGCTTGGCCGGGCTGCCTTGGGCAGACTACAATGGCCGCTGGCTGATTTACCCCGCCCCTAACGCTGCCTGCCGAGGATCTTCCATGCGCCTGCTCTGTTTCGCGCTGTTGACCTGCGCTTGTTCCGCCGCATTGCCGGACGACAACTGGAATCAGTTCCGCGGGCCGCGGGGAGACGGCACATCGCTAGCTAAGCATTTGCCGGCGGAGTTTGGCGAAGGCTCGCCCGAGATCGTCTGGAAGACGGCGGTGCCCGGCCGGGCCTGGTCGTCGCCCGTGGTTTGGGGCGATCAAATCTGGGTCAGCAATGCGCCGGAAGTGCAAAATCTGGCCGAGGGGCAAGACCGGCTGGAAAAGCCGCTGCCGTTGTCGGCTGTCTGCTTGGATCTGCAAAGCGGCAAGATCATTTACGATATCGTGCTGTTCGAGATCGACGCGCCGCAGTTCACCCATCCCACGAACAGCTTTGGTTCCCCCACGCCGTACATTGAGGAAGGCCGCGTCTACATGCACTTTGGTGCCTACGGCACCGCCTGCCTCGATACCAACACCGGCAAAAAACTGTGGGAACGGACCGATTTTCCCTGCGACCATTTTCGCGGGCCGGGCTCTTCCGTGGCGGTTTACGGCGATTTGCTCTATCTGACTTTTGACGGCTACGACTACCAATACCTGGTGGCGCTCGACAAGTTCACCGGGCGCACGGTCTGGAAGAAAGACCGCGATTTCGATTTTGGCAACATCGATGGCGACGCCAAGAAAGCCTATTCCACCCCCAGCCTGTTCACCATCGGCGGCCGTTCCGTGCTGGTCAGCCCCTTCGCTGGCGCTACCATTGCCTACGATCCCAAGACCGGCGACACCGTTTGGAAGCTGATGCATGGCGGCATGAACGCGGCCGGCCGCCCGTTGGCGGGCAACGGGCTGATCTACATCAACACGGCCGATGGGCCTAACCCGCTGATTGCCCTGCGGCCAGAGGGGACGGGCGACGTGACGGCCGACATTGCCTGGAAAACCAACAAGGGAGTCCCCAAGCGGCCTTCGCAAGTCTTGGTCAACGGCCTGATGTTCATGATGAACGACAGCGGCGTGGCCACCTGTCTGGATGCCAAGTCGGGCGAGCAGCTTTGGTCCGAGCGCGTTGGCGGAGACTACTGGGCCTCTCCCCTGTACGCCAACGGGCTGATCTACAGTTTTTCGCAGTCGGGCGAGATCCCGGTTTTCAAGGCGGCCCGCGAGTATGAACTGGTCGCGCAGAACAAGCTGGATGACGGCTTTGTCGCCTCGCCGGCGGTGGCGGGTGAATCGCTGATTGTCCGTTCCAAGTCGCACCTGTACCGCATCGCCCATCCCGACCGTATCAGCCAGACTGGCGCGCGGCCATGATCCGCCCCACCACCCTGGCCGACCACCCCCTGCTGCTGGTCCTGGCCGAGGGAACCGGCAAGTTCAAGCCGCTGGAAATGGTCGCCCTGGGCGAAGTCCTGGCCGACTATGAAGCGGCCAACCGGCACCAGGGGCACGTCTGTATCACGCACGAATCTCCCGGCCGCGTGGATGGCTTTGCCTATTACGCGCCCGCCGCCATGACGGAAGGAACGTGGTATCTCTACTGGATCGCTGTGGCCGCGGCCACCCAGGCCCGCGGCATTGGCGGCAAGCTGCTGGGCGCGGCGGAAGAAGCCATTCGCCAGCGGCAAGGGCGGCATCTGCTGATCGAGACCTCTTCGCTGCCGCACTACGAATTGACCCGCAAGTTCTACCTCAAACAGGGCTACGAACAGCACGCATTGCTCCGCGGCTACTACGCCCCCGGCGACGACATGGTGGTATTCCGCAAGGAATTCTGAGCTTCCTGTTCCACGTTACCTGCACCATTTCACGATGTGGTGCAGGTAACAACATGGCCCTTTCTCCGCAAATTCGCGGGGTTCTTTGTCGAAGCGGCCACGTTACCCGTGCCAACCACGGGGGTGTGGTGCAGGTAAGAATCGTCCGCAATCGGCGTTCCATTGGCGGGTTTCGAGTCGATAGCCAAGGATGCGACATGAAATATCCTCCTCATGCGAACTCCCTCTCCCTTTGGAAGTTGTGCAGCTTTTAAGTTCAGTAGCATCCACGAATTGTGCGATTTGCTGTGTTGATTAGCGTCTTTCCTCAAGCACGCGCAGCAGTGGCAGCAATTAATGCACTTGAATCTGGTGCAATTCTCAGTGTGTTTCGTTCCAGACGCGGCACAAAGCACTGAAAGTCAACAACTTAAAAGCTGCACGACCTCTTTGGGAGAGGGCCGGCTGATGGCGTCCTTTTCGCCATATCCCCCTCTCCCCAACCCTCTCCCGGAGTACCGGGAGAGGGAGCCAATGGGGGAAGCCATTTCGTATCGAATCCTAGCCGCCGGTATCCGGCGACCCGGCCCCATCGTAATCGTCGCGGTACGCTACGGGTGAAATGGCGGAATCTCAATCGTCCGCTGGCCGTCGATCATTTCTTGCAGGTAAACGGCCAGGCGGTCGACGATCCGCTCGATGTAGATGCGGCCTTTTTCGGCGGTGGCCAACGAGGGCTTTTGGTCCTCCTGGTCCTTCCACATATCGGTGCGGACATTCTCCGGAAAAGCCGCCAGGGCAAACGAGGTCTCCCATTCCTGGGCATGGCCCGGCATGTCGTAGGGCATCCGCTGGCCGCTCTCCAGCAGCTTGGCGTCCTCGGCCGTCAGCACGTTCCAGTAAGGGAAAAAGTGCAGATTGATCTGGTACTTCCGCAAGAATTGGTCCCAAATGCCATCGCACGGGCGGACATTGCCCCCATGCCCGTTGAGGACAATGATGTTCTTGAAGCCAGCCCGCACCATGCTGTCGATCAGATCGTTCAACACGGCCAAAAAACTGCCGGGCAGCAAGGTCAGCGTGCCGGGGTGCTTCATGTGGTGCTCGCTGATGCCGGCCATCAGCCCCTCGGCCACCACCACCTGCGGCCGCAGCCGGGCGGCGACCAACTCGGCGATATGGCAAACGCTGCGCCAATCGTGCTCCATCGCCAAATGCTCCAAGTGTTGCTCAATCGCCGCCACCGGAATAATGCAGCACTTCAACTCGCCCGCCTGCATCCGCTGGCGAAACTCACGACGGGTATGTTTACGAAGCAGAATCTCAGCCGGTTTGGTCATGGGCGTGCTCGGGGAAGGCGGATATGGGGTTGGATCTTGGGGAGCGTTATTCTCCGCGCGGATTTCAACGGTTTCAAGGGGTAAGACGCAACCAACGCCAGCGCCCCAGGCGGTTGTCATCCTACATGAGTCCATCGAGTTCCGCCTCGCCGTTACCGGCCGGACTGAAAAACGGCTCCATCGCGCGTGATTTGCGTGCCTCTTTACCGGAAAGAACCTCACGCCAATCGGCTGCAATCGCTCGGCCGTTCGGTCTTGAAAGCATAGTCCCGATCTCCCCAGGAGTTGAACGGGAGAGGCAGTCACGGTTAGCTGGAAGCCATACAATGAAATAGAGCCGGCATTCGATGTCGGCTGCAACGTGTTTCACGCAAACGTCATTCTCACGATCGAAAGTTTTGAAGTGGCCATGACCCGCCCAGCAGCTATTCAACAGTCCAACGAGGGCCGCACCATCGCCGTCGTCGGCGACGTGTACCGCTTCATGGTTACCGGTGAAGTGACGAACGGCACATACGCCATGTGGGAAGCCATCGTGCCTCCGGGCGGAGGGCCTCCTCCCCATGTTCACAGCCGAGAGGAAGAGGGCTTTTACATTCTCGAAGGCGAGATCTCCTTTCAGATTGGCGACGAGCGGGTCGTGGCGACCGCCGGAATGTTTGCCAACATGCCGGTAGGGACGCCGCATTCGTTCAAGAATGAATCCGATCGCCCGGCCAAAATGTTGATCTCGGTTGCCCCAGCCGGGCTGGAGAAGATGTTCTTCGAGGTTGGGGTGCCGCTTCGTGAAGGTGCCACTACGGCGCTGCCGCCGACGAAAGAAGAGATCAATAGATTGCAGGCGGTCGCACCAGGCTACGGCATCGAGATTAAAGTCCCCCACCATGACGGAATGCCAACATGATCGACTTTCAGTACCTCCGGGCCGGCATCCGCGGACTTGCCAACGCCCACAAGGCCGGGACGATGGCCGGGCACCTGGGAGCCGCCGTGACCGCGGGCTATTTCTTTGGCGAAGACCAGAACGATCTGCCGGGTGAAGTGTTCAGCGGCATTGAAGGCGAGATCAAGCGGGTCATGGCTGGCGAGGAATCATTCTGGTGGAATGCTAAACAGGCGGGTGTCACTTCGGCCGATCTCTTCCAGCCATTGCCGCGGGAGGAACCCCAGCCCGACACCATCAACACGATCGCCGAAGCCTTGGAGAAGAATGTCGGTGAGACGAGGCAATCTGGCCACAACATCATCTTTGCTTCGATTGCCATTCGCGCCTTGAGCGATCACACCGATCTTGCCACCAAGCAAGCCATTGCTGGAATACGCAAGCTGATCGAGGGCTTCCATTTGGCCCATGCCGGACGGGGCTATTACGGCAAACATAAAGGGTGGCTAAACGGAAACCAGGTCACGCTCGCCGCTAATGACACCTTTCGGCAGTACGGCTCGATTCGGGAGATGGTCGATGTCACCATCGGGGAGCTGATCGCCACCGCCGCCGTGAAAAAGCAGGGATTTGGCGGCTTGTGGCACATTGTCAATCACGCGGCAGCCATCACCGAGTTGGACCGCCTCGGCTTCCAGGAATTGGCGAAGCGGGCTTTGCCCGCCCATCACCAACACATTCGGCTTTGGCGGTCACTTCCCGATGTAGAAGCAGAGCTTGGTACCATATCGAAGGCCGAGCACGATCCCCGTGATCCGGTTTACTGGAAAGGGATGCTGAAACGGGATGAGGCCCGGTTAACGCACCGCATCAAGACCCTGTACGGCTACTACATCCTTAAGCGATTCATCGAGAAGGACGGCCTGCGCCAGAAAGCGGACGATGCGTTTCTGTACCTGATGGCATAACCGCCCCAGGCAAAATGCGGCGACCCTCGCCCTGCGACAAAAGAGTTTCGTATGCATGACGACGATTTTCTGCAAAGCTTCGAGGACTGTACTCTCCCCTTTGGGCAGTGGACGCATCGCTCGCACGTCAAGGTTGCCTATCTCTACTTGCGGCGGTTTCCGTTCGACCAGGCACTGGATAAGGTCCGCACCGGCATCCAGAACTACAACGCCGCCCACCAGGTGCCCGAAGGGCCAGCCAGCGGCTACAATGAGACGACCACCCAGGCGTTCTTGTGGCTGGTCGCGGCGACCATGCAAGCCTACGGTGAGACGCTCAACACGCCAAGTTCCGACGCCTTTTGCGATACGCATGCGCAATTGATGACCAAAGACGCCTTGCGCTTCTTCTACTCACCAGCGGCCAGAAAGCACCCGCTGGCCAAGAAGCAATTCGTAGAGCCCGACCTGGCCCCGCTGCCAAAGCGGACCACCGAGTGAGCCAGCGGCCAACATCGGCAAAGGGTCGAGCCAGCATGGGGTTTGGGTTAGCACGGTGTTTGGGTTGGAGGCCTGTTGAATGCCTCCTGACGCCCATGGCGATGTAATAATCCGGAGTGTTCCCAGGCCGAACGATGGTAATGTCTGGTGGCTCCGCATGCCGACGTGGTTTGCGTCGGATTGGCCGCGCTACCTGTTCCAACACGGGGGTGTGGTGCGGGTAGACGTATCCGCCAAGCTCCTGCTTTGCCGTCTCGATGTATGAGTGGATGCTGCTTCTTGCGCGGGGTCGATGGCGGTGCCGGCCCTCACCCCCAGCCTGGCCAGATAAAAAGTTTGGTGATGCCCCTTAAACGCCGTTGCGCGAGAGATTTACGCTGAAAGCGTTTCACAGCCCAGCCCTGGGTCGCTCGCTGGCGAGCGCACCCAGGGTAACTTGCCGCGGGGAGATATGTCCTACCCCGCAAGGGTTGCACAGCCTTCGACGCGGCGCATGATTAACATTGCGGGTTAAGGGGTTGCCCCCATGTTTGTGAAACCCCTTCGGGGTATACGGCGGACGTTATCCGATTTCGTACTCAGGGTGCGCTCGCTTTCGCTCGCAACCCTGGGCTGGGCTGTGAAACGCCTTCGGCGTAAAGCCGCGCACGGTCTACCTTTGTCCGGAGCAAACAGGCGGCCCGCGAGCGGACAACCTCGATTCATCATGGTCGGTTCGCGCAACGCGGGTCGAGCAGATTTCCACCGAGAACAGCGAGTTTTCAGCAACCTTTTATCAGGCCACCCCTAGCCCCTCTCCCGGAGTACCGGGAGAGAGGGGCGGATGTTGGGGTTGGAACGTCCAGGGTGAAGTCGTCGCCTTGGAATTCGCGGCAGCAGGTTTGAACGCTTCCTGTTCCAAAATTGCCGTGTATTGGCGATTGTGGTACAGGTAAACGTAGCCGCAAAGCTTCTGCTCTACTGGCTCGATTGGCGGGAACGCGGACCTTTTTGGTGACGACCGCCAGGCATGGGACGTTCCAATTCACCGCCAGCGGCAAGGCGGGAGCAGTCCCGCTACGGGGGGCCAATCGGTCTTACCTGTTCCATTATTGCCATGTTTTGGGGGGTTGTGGTACAGGTTAGCGTGGCCGCAAAGCTCCTATCTTGCCGGCTCGATGCGCGGGACCACGGGCTATCTCCGCGACGGTCGCCGGGCATGGGGCGTCCCAATTCACCGCCAGCGGCAAGGCGGGAGCCATGCCGTCACGGGGGGCCAATCGGTCTTACCTGTTCCAAAAATGCCGTGTTTCGGGGGGGTGTGGTACAGGTTAGCCTGCAAAAAGCGTGAATTTTGGCGAGTGCGCACCGGCAGCGCCCCGCGTGACAACCGCGTTTCAAAAATATGGACAGGCCCCGTGGCACGTACTGGTCGGCGGAGGGAGCGGCGAGAAACGTCGTCGCTCCCAAGTTGGCCGAGCAGCCGGCAACGGTAGCCGTAATAAGTGACCCGCTTGATCGGCTGTCCGCCACGGCCATGCTGTTCGAGCACGCGGCGGACGACGATGCTTGGGCGGTTTAGGGGCTTCGCGCCCGCTGGACGTGCAAAAGCCACGTCCGCGCGGAAAGCCGGACGTTGGTGATTGTACAAGATATAAATTATTTGTAAACTATTAAAATATATATTTAGATGTATATTATCAGTGTCGGCTCAAGGGGTGTGTGGTGGGCGATGATGGGCTTGCCTGTCGCTTACGTGTCCTTCAGAGCCCTCGTCGCACCCATCAACCATCGCTTATGGAGTGGTCCTACCGAGCGAACAGCACCGGCTCCACGGCGGCCTTGGTCTCCGCAGTAGTGGAGTTCATGCGGTGGATTCCGTAACATGCCTTTCAGCGATACGTTAGGTCGTCAACCCCACCGCGATGGTCCCACGCTCAAACTATGGGTGTCTCCCTGGCTGCTTATTACGGCGATAGTGGGCTGTCATGAACTGTTGCCAAGAGCCATCCTCGCTTTGCACACGCGCAGTGAGTGTACGGTGATCGTCCGTGATGAATTCGATGACGTCCTGATACTTCGCCATTTTACCGTCGCCAGAGAAGGTCGGCCCCTCGGAGTCAAGTGTCAAAATCCGACCGGACGCATCGAGTGAACCGTTGTAAGGCCACAAATGCGTCATTGCGGACGCGATAAATGAGCCGACAAATCGTTTTGTTTGAGGATCGTAGCCAAGTGTCATGATCGAATCACATCCGCTCTCTGGCGCATCGGGTGTACCCTCGCCGATGGTCCAAAACTGGCCCAATAGACGAACGACCTCGCGCCCCGTTGTGTTCATGGGCGGCTGATCTGGCCCCATGACGCACTCGGATTCGACACTCCACTCGCCGACGAGTTGATGCAACCAAAGATGTTCAGATTGCGGCTCTGGGGTCTGCATGTGCTTTCTCTCTATTCTGGGACGATCAATGAACAATCGCCATTGTACCCGTTTGCCACGGTTTTTTGGCGAGGCGGGCTGTTTAAGCCTATCGCTCGTCGAGGCGACGGGCCAGTCCATACGTCGAGTTACGGACGATCGGCCTCTTCGGTTTTAACGAGCGGTTAGATCACGGTCGTGCGAGCGTGTGAATGCGCTGCGGGGACACCAATGCCTTGCGGGGAAACCCATCCCTCGATTGCGCAAGAATAAGTGCTCTGCCGTTGTAGCAGGCCATTGACATGACGGGTGTTATGTCGGCCTGGGGGGCAATTGCGTCCCGCTTGCCACGAAACGATGGATGCCGCCAAGCCTCGCTGATGTCCCCAAGCCTCGCTGCTAGCCGGCTGAGACCGTCCGCTTGCCAATGATAGAGCCATGCCGAAGCACACGTTCGATGACTTTGAAGCGTACAGCGAAGGCGATATCACCTACTGTGTCGATCCTGCAAGTGACGATTTCTTCCCCGTTCGGGTCGTTAAGATCGGCCGCAAGTTCGCCGATGTTGAGTCGCTCAATTTCAACCTGACGGCGCTAGTCGCTCCGGAATTTGATGCCGATAAGAAGAATCGACGATTTGTCCGCCCGAAACTTCCGTCGCGCGCTCGATTCGGTGGCTGCGACGAGCGAACGGTAAATGCAGAGCGGCGATCGGGTCAAGAGCTCCGATTGCTGCCATTTCATTATGGCACTTATACCGTTGGCAAAAACAAAGAGCGAAACAAGGAATCCCCAGAACTCTGGCCGTTGCCTACTGGTATCGTCCGCGAGCGCTGGTTCAAAGACGTTGTAACGTGATCATTGGATAACAATTCAGTCAACAGAAACCGCCGATGACGCGAGATTTGAAACCATCGTGATTGCAGCCCAACCAGGGACACAAGACCCGCCCACGCTGCACGTTTGCGCCGTCTCTGGATCGCTTGCTTCGGCTTACTCACGACTTGGGCATTTCGCATAACTCCACGGAGCCGCCGTGCATGACGACGGGATGCAGCGTCAATAATTCCATAAGCTTCTGCTTGTCTTCCGAGTCAAATCGCATATAGCCCACGATATGATCCGTAGACTTCGCAGACTGGGTGTCCCCCAAGACTACTCTGCTGCCAATCGCGCTTCCACCTTCAAAAAGGCCGCTTTGCCGGGCAGCATGGAAGAACCGATCCCAATCCTCAGCGCTAGTGTTGCTCTTGGCATTGCCTTGAATGAACAGAATGTATTGAGTCATTTTTTTGCCGAATGCAAGAGCTCAACGAACCGGCCCGCCGAGAACGGGAGACGCCTTAACAGAAAGCAATGCGGCAATTCGGGGCTGCTGCTGCGCGAGGTTCAATTGTCGCTGGGTGTCCGCACGGTAACCGCCTGAACATGAGCGGGGCAAATTCCACCGCCGGCACTTGCAGTCTGGCTACGCCTCGTGCGCAAACAGTCCGAAATTGGCTACATTTAGGCTACAAATCGCTGAAAACTACCGCTGGCTCTGCACGACGCGCGCAAGAAAAAGCCCCCGCAACTTGGTACGGGGGCTATCTTTACGAGAGCGGAGGGCACGAGATTCGAACTCGCAACCGGTTACCCGGCACGACATTTCCAGTGTCGCCGCTAGCCATTCGCTTACCCTCCTGAATGATAGCCAAGTCTAGGGTCCGGTGGGAGTTCTGACAAGCCGGTTGGGAAGGCGTGAAGGTATTAGGATGAGGTA
>JBFWUW010000092.1:0-24450 GCA_050247075.1 Pirellulales bacterium
GTGCTCTTCCGATCTCTTTGCCCCAAACGGCGGCTTGTTTCTCCCAATTGCATGTAACAAGACGCCAGCCCCAGTTCGCTGCGCGGCGATTTCTGGTCAACAAGAGAAAGCCGCTGCAAGGCCTCAAACGCCGCGTTGGCGCGGCGGTGGGCTGCTTCTAAGTCTCCTGCTTGCAGGTCGTTGTCGCTCAATTTGACCAGAATCTGGCTTAAGTCTTGTTGGGCTTGTAAGCTGTGCGAGGTGGATTTCGCCAGCCGTTCGGCAATTGCCAAAGCACGCGAGTATTGCTCGCGCGCGGCTCCGGTGGCATTCAGCCCGTCGTCGTCGCCGATCGTCAAGAACACATCACCCAATGAAACATGGGCAGCCAGGGCACCGCGGTCACTGCGGTTAGATCCCGCCAACTCCTTGGCAACCTGCCGCAGGCCGTCGAGTGATTGGCGCAGAATCTCCTTTCGCACGGCCTGGCTGCCCGGAACGGAGTTCAGCCGGTTCTGAATTTGAAACACCACGCGTTCCAGGCTTTCCAATGCCAGCCTGGCTTGAGCTTCCGCGGTTTCGGCGCTGCGCTGCTGCTTGTCGCGGGCTTGTGCAATCAGCAACACGGAGACGGACAAGGTGGCGATAACGGCGATGGTCGCCAGAAACGACACCGCGGCCGCGGCGGCCAGTGCCGGCTTGCGGCGGCACCACCGCCACATCCGGGCAACTCGCCCCAGGGGCCGCGCCAGAATCGGCTCTCCGGCCAGAAATCGGGCCAATTCCTCCGCCAGTTGCCTCGCATCGTCGTAGCGCCGGAGGGGATTCTTCTCCAGACACTTATGGGTGATGGTCTCTAAATCGCGTGGCACCGCCGGATTCAACAACCGCAGGGCGACTGGTTCTTGCTCGCTAACTTGGCGCAGCGTCTCAGCCACGTTTGCCGCTTGGAAGGGGGGGCGGCCGGCCAGCATGGCATACAACACCGCTCCCATCGCATAAACATCCGCCAAAGGGCCGACCCGGTCAGCCTTGCCGGCGGCTTGTTCCGGCGGCATGAAACTGGGCGTCCCCATCACATCGCCGCTTTGCGTCAGGCCCTGGTCTGTGTCGAGACGCTTCGCCAAACCAAAGTCCGTCACACGTGGCTTCCAAGGCGCGTGCGTTGCCAGTTGAATTCCGCCCGACGTTAAGCGCGAGTCCGGCGAACTACTTGCCTGCAACAAAATATTTCCCGGCTTCAGATCGCGATGCACAACACCCCGTTCGTGCGCGTAATGGACGGCCTCAGCAACTTGCCTGGCGATCTCGGCCGAATCGCGGGGAGGCAAAGGCCCAGTGGCCAGTCGCATTGCCAGACTATCGCCCGCGACGAAGCCCATCGTGAAATAGTGCTGCCGCTCGCACTGGCCAATTTCGTAAACGGGGACGATGCCCGCGTGATCAAGCCGCGCAGCGGCCTCGGCCTCGGCATGAAACCGCCGAATTTCCGCGGTATCCGCGAAATCTCCGGCAAGAATCATCTTGATGGCCACGATACGGTCGAGCGACCGTTGACGTGCGCGATACACCACCCCCATGCCGCCCCGTCCGACTTGTTCCAGCAGTTCATAGTCGCCAAACAATCGCGGCGAGGATGTGTCAGCCGAGTTGGGAGCCAGTTCATCGTTACAGGGCGTGGCATGCGGATGAACGGTATCGGCCAGCGCCAGATTGAGCCGGTCGACCAATGCGTCGACAAGACTGTCGCCGTCGTGGCCGGGAACCGCGGCCTGCCGCCGGACGATATCGATTAGCGGGTCCGAGGGATTTAGTTCACGCAGCACTTCTAGGCAGCGCGTGCAATGCTCTAGGTGAGAATCGAGCGACAGGGCTTCTTGCGCATTCAACTGCCCCAGCATCAGCCGTCCCAGCGTCTCTACATCGGGACAGTCTAGCATCGGTAGCATGTGACACCCGACCGCGCCAAGGTATTCCTCGTTCGCCGACGAAATCGCTCCACATTGGCTAATAGCTTGCCCGAACCCGATGGGAAATCAAGAAAAAAACAACTTCCGAACGACGCCAGGGGCGGACTCAGCCAGGGGACTCAGCCAGGGGACACCCATAATTTGCGCGTGGGGCCATTACCGTTGCGATGGGGACCTAACACATTACTGAAATACATGTTACGAAATCGGCCGCATGTGTTCCACCACCACGGAGACCTAGGTCGCCGTGGAGCCGGCTCTGTTCGCTCGCTCGGGGACCATAAGCGGGCCTTGATGGATGTGCGGTACGCTCTAAGAGGCACGATCGCCACGGGCAAGCCCACTATCGCCGGCCACCCGGTCCCTGAGCAGGCGTAGACAATATATTTAAAAATATATATTTTAATAGTTGTTAACACGATCAATTATGGTACAATCGCAGGCGTCCGACTTTGCGCGCCGACGTGTTCTTTGCACGCCCAACGGCCGCGAAGCACCTAAACCGCCCAGGCATCGTCGTCCGCCGCGTGCTCGAACAGCATGGCCGTGGCGGGCGTTTGATCGGGCGAGTCACTTACTAGGGCTATCGTTACCGGCTGGTCGGTTGATGCAGGAGCGGTCTCTTTCTCGCCGCTCTCTCCGCCGACCGGTACGTGCGACGGGGCCACTAAATATTTTTGAAACGCGGTCGTCACGCGGGGCGCTAACGTTGCGCGCCGCCAGAATTCACCCTTCTTGCAGGCGAACCTGCACCACAACCCCCCCAAAACACGGCAATTTTGGAACAGGTAACGTAGCTTGGCCCCCCATGAGCGGCGCTGCTCCCGCATTGCCACTGGCGGTGATCCTGATTGTCCCTTGCCTTTCGGCATTCCACGCACGATGGAGAACCAATCGCCCATCAAGCCGGCAAAGCAGGAGCTTTGCGGCGACGTTTACCTGTACCACAACCCCCCAAAACACGGCAATTTTGGAACAGGTAACGTAGCTTGGCCCCCCATGAGCGGCGCTGCTCCCGCATTGCCGCTGGCGGTGATCCTGATTGTCCAATGCCCTTCGGCATTCCACGCACGATGGAGAACCAATCGCCCATCAAACCGGCAAAGCAGGAGCTTTGCGGCGACGCTTACCTGTACCACAACCCCCCAAAACACGGCAAAAATGGAACAGGTAACGCGGATTAGCCTGGCCCGCGTTACCTATTCGCCGTTACCACGGCTACTGCGTTTTGATCTCCAAGCCGCTCGGCGCGGCGATGGAGAGGGCCACGCCGCCGGGACCGTTGGTGTTTTCCACCTTCAACAAGATCGTGTTGCGGCCGGCGCGCAGTGGCGTCTTCACCCGGTCTTGGGCATAGCCCACGGCCCGGCTTCCCTTGAACTCGTGAACTTGCTTGCCGTTCACCCAGACTTTGCAACCGTCGTCGCTGCCGATCAACAATTCGGCGGTTTGGTCGGCGGCGCTGTCGGCGTGGACCAAGAAGTAGTTGGTTACATGGTCGGTCTTCAAACCGCGTCCCTGGCAATACTTGACCTGATCGACCGACAGAAAGCCTCCATTATTGATACAAGCCACTTCCTCCCAGCGGTTGGTCTTGCCGCCGATGCCCGGCAACGTGGCGGTCAGGTCGATCTTGTCCAGCGATTGCTCGATGCCAAAATCCTTGTCCAGTCCCTTATCGTCGCTGCTGTCGAACGGACCCAGCACGCGGAAGCGGTCAACATGCGTGGTCGAATCTCGCAGCCCGGCCAGATAGGCTAGCATGTCCGCCGCGTCCTGGGCCGACACATCCTTCAACACCAGTTCTGGCATTAGCGACTTTTGCTGCGGGCTCATGTCTTCAATCTCAGCGGTGGAAATCCGCAGCAGTTCGTTCTTGACATCTCGCAGCACGACTTGCTGTTCGCCTTTCTCAACCAAAAAGCCAATGAAGATCTGCCCGCTGGTCGTTTCCACCAGGTACGGAATAAACTCCGGCGCAATCGCCTTGGACGGCTGCAGAATGGTTTCCAGCAGGGTCTTCAGCTCGTACTTCTTGCCGATCTGGCTGAGGTCTGGCCCCAACGTTCCGCCGACACCCTTGGCCCGATGGCACGTCTTGCATTGCGCGGCCGAGCTATTGAAGAAGATCTGCTCGCCGCGGGCAGCGTCACCCTGCAGCGCCAGAATCTCCTCCGGCTTGATGGCATCGCCCAGCCGCTTGGGCCGCTGATCGACGGGAATGAACCGCTCAAACAATAGCCGCACGTTCACATCGGGATGGCTGGTGGCCTTGGCAATCGCCTGCTGTTGCAGACTGGCCGGCAGCTTCTTCTCGTCGATAAACCGCAACACCACCAACGCCCCGCCCGTCCCCGACATCAGGCGATCTACCGCCCGCGTTTGCAACTCGGGCTGGGCTTTGTCGGCGGTCAAAATATCGCGCAGCACGCGGGCGTCTTGCTGGTCGGCAAGGGCGTCCACCGCGGCGGCCTGAATTTCGGCCTTGGGATCGGCAAGCAAACCGCTGAGGGTGGCGCTCAGTCCTTCCACCCGCAGTTGGCTCAGCGTCTTGATAGCCTGCTGACGGGCGGCCGTGCCGGCGCTGGCGCTGGTGGCCAAGGCGGTCACGTCGGCACCCAAGGCATTCAAGCCTTGCTCGCCGATCGCCGTCAGTACCTGGCTCTGCAACGCTGGATCGGCCAACACCTTCCTCAGCGTATCGGTCAGCAGTGCCTCGCCAGCCAGTTCCTTCCAACTGCCGGACAAATTGCCCACGACGCGGGTCAGCGCCAAAGCCCGCAAATCGGCGGGAGACTTTTCATTGGCCACAATCTTGAGCAATCCGCGACCGGCCTCGGCCGAGGAGATGTCACCCGCCACCGCCAAGAGAGCCTTGGCCGCTTCCGCGTCGGTGCCGGCGTTGGCCAGCGCCTGCTGCACAAACGCGGCAGCCGCTTTGTCATTAAGAACTTGCATCAGCGGCAATTGCGTCAGCTTCCACTTGCCAGCCTTATCGAGCCGGGCGTACAGATCGTCCTTGCGGTCTGCCGCTGCCGCGTTGATGGTCTCCAGTTGGTAGCGGTCTGTTCCGTCATAGGTCAAGGCAATCTTGGCCAAGGCGGCCAACCCGCGGTCTCCACCAATGTCGCGGGTAGCCAACGTCACCTCTCGGCGGACTTCGCCATCGGCATCGTCGATGAGCTTCAAGATGGCATCGGCGTACAAGTCGCCGTGCCGCCGCAAGATTCGCACGGCCAAAGCCCGGAAGGCCGGGTCGCTATTGTCCAGTTGCGCCACGACGGCCTTTTGGCCCTCCGCGCCGATGCGGTCCAACAACCACAAAGCCCGGGCGCGATACTTAGCCTCGCCTTGGCTGGCCAGCAACGACAGCGGTCCAACGGCGTTCGTTCCCTCCGCCAGCAATCGTTCTCGCGCCAAAAACTGCGTAGCCAGATTGGGGCTTTTCAAGCCGGTGAGGGCATCGGGAATGTTGGCATAAGGACCGGGCTGCTCCTGCCGAGACAGCTTCTTACCCGTCGGGGTCAGACGGAAAATACGCCCGCGATCGGGGTCGTTGTAGGCATGGCCCCCCACGCCGCCGTCGTACCAGTCGCTAACCAGCAGGCTGCCATCGGGGGCGGTGCAGACATCGTCGGGGCGAAAGTAGTTATCGCCGTCAGTGGTCAGAATATTCTGGCTCGTAGCCTGATAGCCAAACCCCGATTTCTCATGACGATAGATGCGGACTTCGCGCGGGCCGGCATCGGCATGGATGGGGGCGGCGGTGTAGTCCGGCCCGAAAGCGTCACCCTCGTACAAACACATGCCGCAGGGAGAGCCAAAACCGGTCACCAGCGTGGCCGGCACGTAGCCGGGGGTAAAGCCGCGGAAGTGCCAATGTTCGCGGAAGGGCGTACCAGGCGGAACTTTTTGGTCGAGTTCCTCCTTTTTGAAGGGAGGGCCGCCAAACCAACCGTAGTTGCCACCTTCCAGAATCCAACAAATGCGGACACTGAAATTGCCATCGTTGTCGTTGTCGCTGCAAAAGGCCTCGCCAAACGAGTTGACCGCGATCTCATAAGGATTGCGGAAATTGACCGCCACGGTCTCCAGCTTCGTGCCGTCCAACTCGCCGCGCAGCATGGCACCCCACTTGAACTCAATCTGGCTGCCATCCAGCCCAGTCACGTTAAAGCCGGTATCGCCGTGGGCCATCCACCATTTGTGGTCCGGTCCCAACACCAGGCTGTGAGCGCCGTGGTCGTGGTTCTTGCCGCCAAAACCGGTCAGCAGTTTCGTCGGGGGACCGTCGGCCATCAGGTCGTGGTTCTTGTCTTCGTAGACCCACAGATCGGGGCTGGTCGCCACGTAAACCTTGTCGCCGGCCACGCAAATGCTCATCGGTGCAAAGATGCCCTCGGCAAAGACCGTTACCTTGTCGGCCCGGCCGTCGCCGTCGGTATCTTCCAGCACCTTGATTTTGTCGGCGGGCGGATCCTTGGCCTTCGAGCGGTACCATTGAATCTCGGCCACCCACACACGGCCGTGCGTGTCGATATCGATGGCCGACGGGTTGGTAATCAGCGGCTCGCTGGCGAACAGCGAAACATCGAATCCATCCGGCACACGCAAGGTTTGCAACTCTTCGTCGGCGGGCTTTTGCGCC
Source organism: Pirellulales bacterium (assembly GCA_050247075.1). GTDB lineage: Bacteria > Planctomycetota > Planctomycetia > Pirellulales > JBFWUW01 > JBFWUW01. The sequence goes on from JBFWUW010000092.1 coordinate 6,598, forward strand.
CAGCAGGCCGAAGCGATCAATAAGCACGCACCCACCGCGGCAACAACATGGCGAAAGTATGTCATGGAATTCTTAGCCAGAAGGAACAGGGACGAAGAATCGCCGCCACCGAAACGTGGCAAGGCGAGCCGCCTATGATAATCTGCCAACACGCCGAGAGCCAATCGGTGGGACAATCAATCGGATAGAATTGGAGCGCGAGGGATTTTCGATTCTTGATTTCCGATTTTGGATTGCTAGCCACTAGCTCAAAACTGATCGCCTTCATACCTCATACCTTATTTCCTATCTTCCCCGGAGTTTTCCTCGTGTTGGACTCGATGCTTGGCCAACTTGCTGCTGGCACGGACTTGTCGCTGGAGGAGATGTCGGACGCCATCGACGCCATCATGCAAGGCCGCTGCACCGAGGGGGAAATCGGCCTGTTGCTGACCGGACTGCGGTTCAAGGGAGAGACCGTGGCCGAGATCGCCGGGGCCGCCACGGCCATGCGCCGGCACATGGTTCGTATTCGCACGTCGCGGTCGGGTGTCATCGACACCTGCGGGCCGGGGGGAGTGCATTCGGGCACTTTCAATATTAGCACGGCGGCCGCGTTGGTAACGGCGGCGGCCGGCGTGCCCGTCGCCAAGCATGGCAACCGCCGCGTCACCAGCAAGACCGGCTCGGCCGATGCCCTGGCGGCGCTGGGGGTGAACATTCAGGCCGATGTGCCGACGGTCGAAGCTTGTCTGGATCAGTTAGGGATTTGCTTTTGCTTTGCTCCGCTGATGCACCCGGCCATGAAGCAAGTCGCGGCGGTGCGGCAGAAACTGGGCATGCCGACGATTTTCAATTTGCTGGGACCGCTCACCAACCCGGCCGGCGCAAGGTTTCAATTGCTGGGGGTGGGGCAGCCAGACCTGCGGCCCAAATTGGCGGCGGCACTGCAACTCTTGGGATCGGAGCGGGCCTTGGTTGTGGGCGGCGACGACGGCTTGGGTGAAGTCACCTTGACCGGCACCACCCAAGGCATTGAAGTTAGTCCTGGCCGGCTGGCCGAATTCACCTGGCAGCCGGAGGATTTTGGATTGCCGCCGGCTAGCCTAACGCCGCTGCTGGTGGAGACCCCTGAGCAAAGCGCGGCGGCGATTCGCGGTGTCCTCGGCGGAGAGATCGGCCCGCGGCGCGATATTGTGGTGCTCAATGCGGCCGCGGCCATTTTAACGGCCCGGCCGCAAAGCACTCCTCACGCCGCCGCCACCGTAGCGGCCACCGCCATCGACAGCGGCGCGGCGCTTGAGTTGCTGAACAAATTGGTGGATTTGAGCTACGCTTGACCGGGCAATTCAACAACAACCAACGACTCATTCTGTGAACTCGCATTCACTTTGCATCCGTGCTGGGCGCATGTTCTGCCCGGTTACTGGCCGAGACGGGCCAGGCCAGGTGATCGTGATGGCAGGGCGGATTGTCGCGGCGAACTGGCGCGACGACGTCGATCACCAGTCTGAAACCGGCAAGGGGAAAGATTCGCCGCGGATGCTCGACTTTCCCAACGGGATTTTGCTGCCTGGGTTGATCGACATGCACGCCCACCCGGCGGGAAGTCTTTCAAAATACAGTGTCAATGTGGACGAGCACTTTCTACAGCGCGGCACGACCACCGTCATGTCGCAGGGCGATGTGGGTGCCATCGAGTGGCCGGCCTTTCGCGAGCAGATAGTGGGCGGTTCGCGAACCCGTGTTTTGCTGGCAATCAACCTGGCTGCCACGGGTGAACACGGCCCCGCGGCCTGTTTTGCCGATCCGGCATCTTTGGATATTGATGCCTGCGTCAAAGCGATTGGCGGCGATGATGCCGCGATCTGGGGCCTGGCAGTCAATCTCAGCGCAAACTCATGCGGCCAGGCTGATCCGCGAACGGTGCTGCAAGCCGCATTAAACGTTGCCAACGCCACCGGCAATCCGCTGCTGCTGGGCCCGCGGCGCGGGGCCGATGACCTGGCTTGGGAAGAGCAGCTTGCGGTGCTGCGGCCGGGAGACGTGGTCACGTATTGCTTCGACGGCGGCCCGCATTCCATTGTGAGGGCCGGACGCGTCAGGCCGTGTGTGCAAGAGGCCCAGGCACGCGGCGTGCTTTTCGATCTGGGCCACGGCGCAAGTTCTTTTGATTTCGCCACGGCGGAGGCTGCCATCGGCCGCGGTTTTTTGCCCGACACCATTTCCACCGACTTGCACTGTGGCCATGTGGGCCAAACTCCGCCCCACGACCTACCGCGGACGATCTCGAAACTGATCGCCGCCGGCATGACTGCCGAGGATGCCTTCATCCGGGCCACCTGGCGGCCCGCGCTGGCCTTATCGTTGGACGGCGAGATTGGTTCCCTGCGCCCCGGCACATGCGCCGACCTGACAGTCTTACAATGCGTTTCGCCAAACGCGGCACTGGCCGACACGCGAGGAGCCACGCGAATGGGGCCGTTGTGGCAATCCGTGCAGACGGTGCGCGCGGGCAAAGTAATGGAAGCGACCGACGCCTAAAGCGGCTCGTGGCAAAAGCGATCTCAATTGAACCTTATCGTTGTTCAGGCCCAGCCTCCGTATACTCCAACAAGCCATCGCTCCAGCCAGCAGGCTTTCAACCTTTTGCCCTCATCCGTTCCTCTGACATTGCCGCTAGTGCCTACCGTCGCGGCTCGTTCTGGCGTAGACTGCAAGGGTGTCGATGCGCCGTTCATTAGGCCCCATTTGCGTTCATGGATCAGCAACGAGCGAGGATTCAAGAAGACCTTCGCGGTCTCGTCGCGGGCGAGGTCCGTTGCGACGACGTATTCCGGCAATTGTACGCCTCCGACGCCAGCATCTATCAGATACTGCCGCTAGGGGTGGTACTCCCGCAATCGACGCACGATGTGGTGGCCACGGTTAAATACGCGGCTGAACATCAAATACCGATCCACGCCCGCGGCGCGGGAACTGGGCTGTCGGGCGAATCCCTGGGACCAGGGCTGGTTCTCGATTTTTCCAAGAATCTGCGGCGGATCATCGGGACCGATGGCCACACGGTGCGGGTACAACCTGGTGTGGTTCACGAGCGCCTGAACGCCTATCTGCGTCCACTAGGCCGTGTCTTCGGTCCGGACCCGGCCATGAGCCATGTAACCACCATGGGCAGCGTCATCGCTCTCGATGGATCGGGTAGCCATTGGCTGAAACATGGCTCGGCCCGGCGGCATGTGGTGAGCATGCAAGTCGTGCTGGCGGATGGCACCCCCTTAGAGATCGGCCGCGAATCTGCCGCGCCCGCGGCCAAGGGAGAGCCCCCTAGCCGACGTCAGGAACTGGTCGGCCAACTGGCAAGCCTGCTAGCCGACAAGCAAGACCTGATCGCCAGGTGCCAACCCAAGAGTCTGGTCAACCGTAGCGGCTACCATTTACAGGGAGTGCTGAACGACGGCCATCTCGATTTGCCGCAATTGCTGGCCGGGTCCGAGGGAACGCTGGCGCTGATTACCGAGATGACGCTGGCCACGCAAGAATTGGCCCGGCACCGCGGCATCGCCGCGTTGTTCTTTGACCGGCTGGAGAACGCCTCGAAGGCCGTACTGGAGATATTGCCCTTTGGGCCGTGCGCTTGCGACCTCATGGACCGCCGGCATCTGGCGTTGGCCCGCGAGTCGGACGTCCGCCGCGAATTTCTCATTCCGCCGAACGCCGAGGCCATGCTGTTGGTTGAGCATGAAGGGCCAGACGCGGCCGAGGTCCGCGAGCGGCTGAGGCAGATCGTCGACCGCGTGCGGCGTCGCAAGCGGCTGGCGTTCGATGCGCGGCAAGTCTTCGATCAGGAGGAAATGGAGTCATTCTGGCAGCTTGCCCGACAGGTCATTCCCACGCTGCATAAGGTCAAAGGGGCCGCGCGGCCCCTGCCAATCGTGGAGGATATCGCTGTTCCTCCAGCCTCTCTCACAGAGTTTCTGATCACACTGCAAAATGTGTTGAAGCGGCACCAGGTGACGGCATCGTTGTTCGCCCATGCGGGCCACGGCCAGTTGCATGTGCGTCCTTTCCTTAATCCCGAGGAGCCGGCCGATCTGAAAAAGCTGGAGCCGCTGGCCCAAGACCTGTATCAGGCCGTGTTTGCCGTGGGAGGGACGATCAGCGGCGAACACGGCGACGGCCTCAGCCGCACGCCATTCGTCCGCCAGCAATACGGCGATCTCTATCCCGTCTTTGCCGAGGTCAAACGCATTTTTGACCCGCAAGGCATTTTCAATCCTGGCAAGGTCATTTGGGACGAAGTCTCTCGCATTACCGATCATTTACGGCCAGCCCCGGATGACGACGCCACGCCCGTGCAAGAAGGCGTCATGTCGAGCCCGCCAGAAAAGCAGCTCGTCAATCTGCAATTGCAATGGTCGCCCGATGAACTAGAAGGTGTCGCCCGCAATTGCAACGGTTGCGGCGTCTGCCGCTTGCAATCGTCCGACACGCGGATGTGCCCGATCTTTCGCTTTGCCCCATCGGAAGACGCCTCGCCGCGGGCCAAGGCCAATCTCATTCGCGGGCTGCTTGCGGGCGAACTACCCCCCACCGCGCTGGCCAGCGAGGACTTCAAGGCCGTGGCCGACTTATGCGTGGGCTGCCACATGTGCCGTTTAGAGTGCCCTACCGCCGTTGACGTTCCCAAGATCATGCTGGAGGGCAAAGCCGCCTACACGGCCGCTAACGGGCTGCCCTTCTCCGACTGGCTATTGGCCCGGCTGGAATGGTTGAGCGCGGCGGGCAGCACTTTTAGCCGTTTTTCGAATTGGGCGTTGAGCAACCGCCAATGCCGCTGGCTGGCGGAAAAAATCCTGGGGCTGGCCCAGGCCCGTAAGTTGCCGCGGTTTACCAGCCGCAGCTTCATGCGCAGGGCCGCCCGGCGACGGCTGACTAGGCCGCCGCATCGCAGCGGGCGACGCGTGCTGTACTTTGTCGATCTGTATGCCAACTACCACGACCCGCAATTGGCCGAGGCCTTCTTGGCGGTGATGGAGCACAACGCGGTCTCGGTCTATGTCCATCCCGACCAGCAGCCCTCGGGCATCGTGCCGCTGTCGCTGGGGGCGGTCCATCGGGCCAAGAGGTTCGCGGCCCGCAATCTGCCGTTGCTAGCCGAGGCCGTCCGCCAAGGCTACCAAATCGTCACCTCCGAACCTTCCACGGCCCTCTGTCTGACGCGCGAGTATCCCTCGCTGATCAACGATGACGACGCCCGGTTGGTGGCCGCCAACACCAGCGAAGCCTGCACCTACCTGTGGAAGATGCACCAGTCGGGCAGTTTGCAGTTAGACTTTCAACCGGTCAACGCCAACCTCGGATACCACTTGCCCTGCCACCTGAAAGCACTCGAGGTCGGCCTGCCTGGGCTGAGCCTGCTGCGTCTGGTGCCTGGCCTGACGGTACAGCGCATCGAACGCGGCTGCTCGGGCATGGCTGGCATGTTTGGTCTCAAAAGGTCAAACTTTCGCAATAGCGTGCGGGCTGGCTGGGGGCTGATCTCCAGTTTGCGAAATTCCGACATTCAGGCCGGCACCACGGAATGCAGTTCGTGCAAGATGCAAATGGAGCAAGGGACCGTTAAGCCGACACTACACCCCCTTAAAATCTTAGCGCATGCCTACGGCCTGATGCCCGAAGTGGCCAGCCAGCTAACCGCGCGGGGAGAGGAACTGGTGGTGACCTGATGCAAATCAACGTGCAACTCTTCGCCGTGGCCCGACAGCGGGCGGGCAGCGGGTCGATCGAGCTTGAACTGCCGTCGGGTGCCACCGTGGCCATGCTGCGGGTAGCTCTCGTGGCAGCGGTTCCCACGCTGGCCGACACCGCGCCCCATCTGCGGTTTGCCGTCAATTCCGACTACGCGGCCGATGCCACGGTAATCCCGGCCGATGCACAAGTTGCCTGTATTCCGCCGGTCAGCGGAGGGTGAGGAACCGCATGCGCAACATCCTTCCACAGCTTGCTTGGCATGACTATTTCTTCTGTTCGACCGGCAACTGGTCGATCTTGGCAGCCAGGATAAAGTCGTTCTCGGAGAGTCCGCCGATGGCGTGGGTCCAAAGTTCGATCGACACGTTGCGGTAGCCTTCCAGGTGCAGATCGGGGTGATGCTGGTCCTCTTCGGCCACGCGGGCCACTTCCTCGAAAAACCGCATTCCCGCCAAGAAGTTCTTGACGGTCCAGTCCTTGCGGATTCGCTTACCTTCGTGCGTCAGCCGCCAGCCCGGCAGGCCAGCCAACTGCGACTGAGCGTGCGGCAACGTGCAAGGTTCAACACCTCCTTCACACGGCAAGCATTTCTTGGCTGCCAATTGTTGCGCGGTGAGCGTTTCCATGCGTTCCTCCCGAATGGTTCGTGTTCAAATGCCCATCCGCCCCAGGGCGTCGATGACGCTGCCGACAGAGCCGGTCAAGGTAGGGTGCGATTCTTGAAAGCTGTCGGAGGCCTGCTTCAGCCGGGCGATCAGCGAAGCCCCCTCGGCCGATTGGCCGCCATCGGCGTTCATGGCTTGCTGGATGTCGTGCAGCGCCCCTTCCAGCACCGCCCGGGCTTCGGGATCAACCTTTGGCAAGGCCGCTAGTTCGGCATGCAACTCGGCGACGGTCTGCCGCAGTTTGTCGTGGAGTTCGCTCATGGCAGTCCCTCAGCTTCCGTGGAATGGACAAATCGTCTACCTCGTTCGACAAACCTGCGTCACTACTTCCATCATACGCCGCACCGATGGCAGTGCTAGGGGAAAGGCGAAAGGCTGATGGCTGACAGCTTCTCACCTGAAAGCTGAACACTCCTCCAATATTGCCCTCAACTCGTCAGCCAAAATCGTCGATAACAGGACCGCGCGGCTTTAGTTTTCGCGCATCGTTTTTGGCTGATCGTGCTGACAAGGCTAGCGGTTCATGGCGGAAATTAACACATCGACGCCCGGCCATGTGCCGGATCGCACGGGCGCGGCCACCGGCCCCGTGCCTGGCGTGCGCATCGATGGCCCGCACGCGATTGCCGGTCGTGAACCGCCAGCAGCGCCAGCCGTGGCAGCGGCAGCGGCGCTTTCCGAACCTTCGATCGAACTACGCGAACAGCTTCAAGCCCAAGCCGGACAACTGGCCGAGCACTTGTTGGCTCGGCAACGTGATATCGACCGCCGCGAGGCCCGACTGCATGCCGACCTGGCCGAGTTTGACCGGGAGCGCCGCAAGGCGCGGCTGTGGTTCGAGGAACGCCAGCAAGAGCTGACCGTCCGCGAGGACGAACTGGCCCAGCGCGAGCGCGAGGTCGCCGACCAGGTATCCAAAGTTACCGCCGCGGAAGGCTTTCAAGAGGCATCCCGGCAGGAATCTCTGGCCCAATTCGAGGCGCGGCAACGGGCACTGGCCAGGCATGCCTCCGAATTGGAAGAGTTGGCCGCCCGCTTGGCGCAGAGAGAGGCCGCCTGCCAACAGCGGCTGGACGATAGCCAAGCCGAACAAAGCCGCCGCGATGACGCCTTGCGGCTGGTGCGTCAACAGTTCGAGGCCCGCCAACGGGCAACGCGGGAACTCCACGCACGTCTAGAGGCCAATCTGGAGCGTCGTCGCCAGGCACTGGAGGCACAAGCGGCCGAAATCGACGCCGATCGCCAGCGGTCGGCGGCCTTGGCTGGCCAGCGCGAGCAGCAGCTTCGCGAGCAGTCGATTGAGGTCGAGGACCGCGGCCGCCGCATTTCGTCCGCCGAAGCCGAGTTGCAAGCCAGCCAGGCTGAGATCGAAGACCAGCGGCGAGAATTGTCGGTCCAGCGCGACAAACTCCACCAGGTGCTGGAAGACAACCGCCGGCAACTGGCCGAGCACGAACAGGCCGTGGCCGAAGAGGTCGCGGCTGAGCGAACACTGCTGGCACAACGAGCCGAGCAGCTCGACAATCGGCAAAATGCGCTGGAGCGCAAACTGGACGACATGCATCGCGTGCAGCGCGATACCTTGTCAGCCCGGCTGGCGCTTGAGGAACTGTGGGCGGAACTGTCCGGCGACCGGTTGACGCCGGAGTTGACACGATCGCTCAACCGGCTAAGGACGCAGCTTGCCGATCAATACCGGCTCGCGCAAGACGACCTGGCGGAGCGGCAGACTCGGCTGGAAGCGCTGGCGGAGCGGTTGCAAACGCATCAAGCCCGCGTCGCCGATGAACGCCAGCAAGTCCAGGACTGGCTGGCTCAACGCCAGGCAGAACTGGAGCAGCAGGCGGCATCTCTGGTGGCACGCCAACGCGAGCTGGAAATCCGCGGGCTGTAATGGCCACACGCCCCACTGGCCTCACCTCCGCGCTTGCCGCCAGGGGGTGTTTCTCCTTAGACTGCGGTCTGCACAGGGGCGTTTCAGCGGCTGATCGTGAGATTGCATCATGCGGAACCAACTTCAACGCCGTGAGGTGCTGCGGCTTGGCGGCGTCAGCGTGTTGAGTGCCGCCTGGGGCGGTCCTTCGCCAGGGGACCAGGCCTGGGGTGCCTCCGAGGAGCCGGGCAAGCGGCGGAACTGCATCTTTATGCTCTTGCAGGGAGGGCCTAGCCATCTCGACCTGTGGGATCCCAAGCCTGCCGCACCGGCTGAAGTACGCGGGCCGTTCGCCGCTATCGACACGGCCCTACCCGGCGTCTCGTTCGGCGAGTTAATGCCCCGCAGTGCCGCGCTTGCTTGTCGATTGGCCGTGGTCCGGTCCTGCACGCACGAGTTTAACAACCATATTGCCGGCACCTATATCGCCATGACCGGCTCGGTCGATCAGCCCAACACCGACCGCGAAGCCCAAGCCGAGGATTTTCCCGGACCTGGCGCTATTCTGAATTATCTGCAGCAGACTCCGCCACGCTTGCCGGTGAGCGTTTCGCTGCCGACTTGGCTCAGCATTCCCGGTCCCAGCAACCGCATGCCCGGCCAGTACGGTGGTTTCGTCGGGGCGATCCACGACCCGTTTCTGATCGCGGGCGAACCGGAAAAGGCCGACTTCAGGCCGCTCTCGCTGTCGCTGCCCGACGGGTTTGAGACGCGCCGGCTCGACGCACGGTGGGCCTTGCGCTCGCAATTGGACTCCGCCACGCGGCTGCTAGAGGATCAACTGGCACGAACCCACGACCGGCTGAGCCAAAGCGCGTATGAACTTCTGATCGACCCTCGCGTGAGGGAGGCCATCGACCTGTCGCGAGAGCCGGAGGCATCGCGGCAGCGCTACGGCATGACGCGGATTGGCCAATCGTTGCTGCTAGCCCGGCGGTTGGTAGAGGCGGGCGTGCGGTTTGTCGGCTACAACGCCTTCAATCAGGAATGGGACACGCACGGCGACCTGCCCAACCGCTACCGGCAGATCGTGCCCCCCATGGACCAGGCGTTTGCCGCACTGGTGGAGGACCTGGCCGAGCGAGGGCTGCTTGACGACACCTTGGTTATTAATACTGGCGAGTTCGGCCGCACGCCCATCATCAACGCCAGCAACGGCCGAGACCATTGGCCCAATGCCTATAGCACGGTCCTAGCCGGTGGCGGAGTACGCGGCGGATTGGTGCATGGCAGCAGCGATTCCAAGGGGGGCCATGTCGCCAGCCAGCCAGTCGACCCGGCCGATATTCTGGCCACCATGTGGCACGTTCTGGGGATTGAACCGCGGACGGAAATGCGCGACAGGCTCGACCGGCCGCATCTGGTATCGCGCGGGCGCGTGATGATGGAGCTGCTGTAAAACACGGGGCCAGGCATGATGACCACCGAGTGGCTGGAGCAACTCCGCAAGGCGCTCGGGCCACGGCACGAACACGAGTACCTCAACCGATTTGTGGCCGTCCATCGCGAGTGTGATCGTTTACGGCGTCAGACCTGGCGGATGGCGGCCTTGGTCGTCCTTTCCGCTGCCAGCGGGCTGGCTGTGGTCTCGCTGCTGCTGGCGCTGGTTGTGCCAGAACTAGGCCAGGCGCTAGTGGCATCGGGCTTGCGATTAAACCCGGCGGGCCGGGCCCTCGAAGGAGCGGCTTCGCTGGGCCGCGGCTTTTGGCTGGTGCTGGCCGCCGGTTTTGTCTTGCTTGGCTATTCCCCTTGGATCTTTCGCCGGCCAGCCTGGAACAGGATGCCCCGGCTGCCGATGATTGGTTCCATCTGGAGAGCCATCGACGAAGCACAATGGAGCCATATGCTGGCAATGTTTGTCGAGATGGGGTACCCCTGGCAGCAAGCCTTGCAGCACAGTGGGGAGTTAGCCGCTCAAGGTGGCATGAACCAGCGCGGCTTGCGGTGGGCCACCCAGCTTGAGGCGGGCGACAACTGGCGGGCCGTGATCGAATCCGATGCCACTGCGCCGGCCCATTGGCGACTGCTATCCCCGAATAACGGAGCCCCCCCTTCGAGGCTGCTGCGGCAATCCGCCGGACTGAGCGCAGGCCGGGCAGGCATGCGGCTAGCACTGTTAAAGGCGGCCATCTGGCCGGTTTTGTACTGCGGCGGGCTGGTAATGGGACTGGCGGTGACGCGGGCCCTCCTCGGCCCGATTCTGGCGTACCTTCGTACATGGGCCTGAGGACCGACAACATTGGCGGCTTTGTTGACCCAAATAGCGGCGCTATTGCTGGCCGGTGCGGCAGTCGCGATGTTGGCGCGGCGGCTCGCGGGCAAAATGGCCTCGGCCGCCGCGCGCGAGGCGGCTTTTATTGTGGAACTGCTGGGCTGGTTGGCGGCGCTGGTGGGCTGGGCCTGGCTATTGCAGTCCGCCAGCGGCGAGATGTTGGGTTTGGCGATTTGGATCGACTCGATAGTCGTCTTGGCGCGGGTCAGGGATTGCCGCATCGCCTTGCCGCGGCACGAACTGCTGTGGATGTTGTCTATGTCCGCCGATGCCAAGCTACCTTTGGCCGCTGCCGCCGACGCCTGGGCCGACGAGCAAACCGGCGCTCTGGCTTTGCGGGGCCGCGAATTTGCCGCCCGACTGAGGAACGGCGCTAGCCTGGCACAAGCCCTGGAGTCCGACCGCGACTTGCTCGACGATTCCGCCCGTGTCGCGGCCTGGCTGGGCGACGCAAGCCAGCTCTTGCCGGAACTGGTGCTGACCACTGCGCAGTGGCAGGCCACCCACGGCGTGGCCCGCCAGGCCGCGCGCACGCGGCTGATGTACGGCGGGCTAATGTTATCGACCTTGTTGGTGGTGGTGGCCGAACTGGCTGCCCGCTACGGCCTGCCGCTGGCCCAACTCGTGAACGATTCGCCCGACAGGTTGCCCCACATCTTGGCGTGGTTGGTGGACGGGGCGCGCAGGGTGGCCCAGCGATCGGCCGAACACCCTGCCGAATTATTCCTGCTAACCGGCCTGTTGTTCTTGCCTTGGCTGCTAGTCGCCAGAAGCTGGAATTGGTTCGGGTCCGTCACGAACCGACTGTCGATGGGCGCGGAGCAGTTCCCAACCAGTCTGTCGCTTCGCCAGATTGGAATCGCCCGTGGGGCAGGCGTTGCAGGCCATGCCATAGCCGCAGCGTTAGTGGGCGCGTGTGGGCAACGGGCAACCGGCCGCCTCATGCGGCGAGCCATTTCGGCTTGCGACAGCGGACGTCCGCTGTGGTTGGCCTTGTCCGAAGCTGGCTGGATGCCGCTGGCCGCGGCGGAACTGGTGCAAAGTGCCGACCGGCAAGACGCCGTTGTCGAGCGCACCAGCCAATTTTCGCGGGCACTTGCCCACCGCGAACTGCTCTGGCTGCGGCGAATTTCGGCGGCCCTAACGCTGGGCTGCATCATTATGCTTGTCGCGGCCGCGCTGCTGGCCCAACTCACCGTCTGGCTGCCGCTACTCAAACTAAGCCTACCGGCACGGTAGGTCGCCACCTGGTCAATCGCCGTCAGAAACACCGATACTTTGCTTCCCAGCGAGGCATTATCGGGCCTCAATCCGATCCTTGCCGACCCAGGCTCGCAGTGATTCGGGCACGATGACCGAGCCGTCGGCTTGTTGGTAATTTTCCAGGATGGCGATAATGGCCCGCGTGGTGGCGACGGCGGTGCCGTTGAGCGTGTGGGCAAAGGTGGTCCCCTTTTCGCCCTTGCCGCGAAACCGCGTAGCCAGCCGACGCGCCTGGTAGTCGGTGCAGTTGGAGGTGCTGGTGATTTCGCCCCATTGGTCGCGGCCCGGCATCCAGGCTTCCAAGTCGTACTTGCGGTAGGCCGGCCCACCCAGGTCGCCGGTAGCCGTGTCGATCACCCGATATGGAATGCCCAGCCCGTCAAAGATGCGGCATTCCAGCCCGCGGATGTATTCCAGCATGGCGTCGCTTTGGTCGGGCGACGTAAAGGCGAACATCTCTACCTTGGTGAATTGATGCACCCGATAGATGCCGCGGGTGGCCCTGCCGTGCGCGCCGGCCTCGGTGCGAAAGCAATGGCTGAGTCCGCAAACCTTGATGGGAAACTGCTCAGCCTCTAGGATCGTGTCGGAGTAAAGGCCACCCAGGGTGATCTCGGCCGTGGCAACGAGGCTAAGGTCGGTCTCTTCGATGTTGTAGATCTGCCGTTCGGCCCCGCGGGGAATGAAGCCAATTCCCTCCAAAATGGCGTGCCGCGCCAGGTCGGGCGTGACAGTCAGCGTGAAGCCTTCTTGCAGCAAAATATCCAAGGCGTAGCGTTGCAATGCCAGATCGAGCAGCACGGCTTCGTTTTTGAGGAAGTAAAAGCCGTGCCCAGCCACCTTGGCTCCTCCTTCCAGATCGAGCAGATTCAGCTTCTCCATCAGATCGACATGGTCGAGCGGTTTGAAGTCGAACTCGCGCGGCGGCGTTTTGCCGCGGGCCACCTCGCGGCTATGCTCTTCGCCCGGCCCCACCGGCGCGTCGGGGTGGGTCATGTTGGGGATATGAATTTGAATGCCATGCATCTCGGCACCAATCGCGTCCAGATCGGCCTGGGCCGCGGTGGTCTTGTCGCGCAGGGCGCGTCCTTCGGCCTTACGGGCCTCGCGTTCCGACTCGTCCTTGGCCTTGCCGATGGTCTTTTGGACCTCGTTGGCCTGGCGGTTGAGCGTTTCGACCTCGGTCTGGGTCGTCTTGCGTTTAGTTTCCAGTTCCAGAAAACGGTCCAGGTCCACCTTTACCCCGCGGTTAGCGCAGTTGGTGCGGACTTGTTCAGCATTGTCGATGATGAATTTGCGGTCGAGCATGGGAGAATGAATAAGGTAAGGCGTAGGTAACCAGCGTGGGCAATAACAAGCCGCCCAGTATACTCGCCCAACGAAAACGAGACAGCCGGGCGCATCGCCCAACTTCACCCCCGCACAACACAGCACCTCCGACGAATTGACCCCACCGCCCCCGCAACGTAAAAACGAACCCGCCGATCAATCAAGAATCAAGAATCGAAAATCAAAAATCCCAACCCTTGGTTTTACGCATGTCCCCTATTCAACGGCTGGGCGAATCGCCACGCTGGGCCGATGTTGTCATCTATCGCGGCACCGCGCAATGGGTGGAAGTGGCCGAGTCGCCGGCGCTCGACACCCGCGGCCAGATTGCGCAGGTCTTGTCGCAGATCGACGCCACGCTGGCCATGCTAGGGACCGACCGCACACGGCTGTTGCAGATCGTCATCTATCTGGCCGACCTGGCCGATGCGCCGCTGTTGAATGAACTTTGGGACGCATGGGTGATCGCCGGCCACGCGCCCATCCGCGCCTGCGTGCAAGCCGGCCTGTCGTCGGGTCTGAAGGTGGAAATGGTCATTACGGCAGCCGTGGAGCAAACCGCATGAACCGCTATCGCGAGATCGAAGTCGCCGGCACTCCGCGCGAACTGGGCCGCCAAATTGGCGAGGCGGCGGGGGACGAAATCCGCGCGTTTCGCGAGGCGGCACTGCACATGGTGGGTAAGACCGTGCGAGTCTCTCGCGCGACCGTTGACTATATCGTGGCTCAGTCGCTACTCCGAGCGGAACAGTACGGGCCGCACATGGTAGAGGAACTTCGCGGCATGGCCGAAGCGGCGCGGGTGACGGTGGAGGACGTGACGCTGTTGCAAGTCCGCAACCAGTTGCAGCCCGACGCCGACGCCGGTTGCACGTCTTTCTCCCTGGCAACTCACGGTGCCGCGCACGGCGGCCATATCGTCGGCCAAAACTGGGATAACGACCCCGACCTACAGCCGTTTACGGTGGTTCTCACCCGCCGGCCGATAGGCAAACCGGCCATGATGACGGTGACGCAGGCGGGCTTGATCGCCTATATCGGCTTTAACAGTGCCGGCATCGGCGTCTGCCTGAATACCCTGCCGGCCCCGGCCCGTCCGTTGGGCGTGCCGCATTACTTCACTGTCCGCGGAATTTACGAGGCCGATTCGTTGGAGGGGGCGGTGCATGCCGTGCAACGGGCCGAACGGGCCATTCCCGCCAATATCATGCTGGCCACGCCGCAAGGGCCGGCCGATCTGGAAGTCACCTTGGATCAGGTGCATGTCTTGACCGACGACGGCAGCGGCGGCGTCACGCATACCAACCATTGCCGGCACCCGGCGCTGCAAGAGATCAACGGGCGGCACGCCGAGTTGATTCAATCGCACGGCCGCCAACAGCGCATCGACCAGTTGCTCTCCTCGACGCAAAACCGCCCCGATCTACCGGCACTCAAAGAAGCCTTGCGCGACCACGACGGATACCCTCGCTCCATCTGCCGCCACCCCAACGACGATCGCGCCACGGGCTTTTGGCAAACGGTCTTTTCCGTGATTATCGAGCCGCAACAGCGGCAAATGCATATTAGCCGCGGAAACCCCTGCGAGCAGCCGTATGAGACGTACACGCTGCGCTGATGCCGTATAATGCGGCGAGGTTGTCCCAGTCCGCATTGCCGTAGGCAGGAGGTTTCCGTGCGAGATTTCATCGTTCTTATCGGCAACTTTTTCGTCATTTGCCTGGCCTTGGCCACAAGCGGTTGCCAACGCGGAGACGTTGAATTGAGTCTGCCCGCGAATGTCGCCCAAGCGGCCGATGCCGATAGCGGCCGGCAAGCTCCCGGGATGGAAGTGGAAGCACCCGTCACCTTACCCGTCGCTACCGCGACCGGGTTGCCGGCCATTTCCGGCTTTACCGTCAACGGCCGCATCCAACCGCGCGGGCTGCCGGGGAGTTGGTACGTGGAGTATGGGCGGACCAGCGAATATGGATCGAAGACGTCTATCCGCCAACTGCCCGGCAAGCTGTCGGCGCACTTTGTCGAGGATTGGGCGGAAGGGCCCAACGCCTGGCTGGCCGGCATGAGCGGCAAGCAACTCATGCATCACGCCAGCGGCGGACCGGACGATGGCCCATTTTTACGCTACACCGACGACCAGGCCGCGGGAAACGATGTCAACCATGTCGACGGAGTCGGCCTGATTCACCTCGGTCCGTACATTTATCCGGGCAACTATTACTGGGCCGACGTGCCGCCGCTGTACCTGGGGGGCGGTTCGCCCGATCTGCGCGGGGCCAAAGTCGCCGTGCATCTGCGGGGTGTCGATTGGCAGCCCAACGGCACCGAGATTGGTTCGTGGATTCAAGGCTATCGCGATC
This sequence comes from Pirellulales bacterium, assembly GCA_050247075.1. Classification (GTDB taxonomy): domain Bacteria; phylum Planctomycetota; class Planctomycetia; order Pirellulales; family JBFWUW01; genus JBFWUW01. Next base: position 22,153 of record JBFWUW010000092.1, read on the forward strand.
ACTCCGTGGTCGAGGTCTTGCCGCAAGACTCGCGTTATCCCAATTGGGCCTTCACCGGCCAATCGCAGAACGAGCGGCTGGCCTCTGGCAAGTGGGAACTCGCCGAGTGGGTCTTTCGCAATCGCCTTCAAGACTGGACGTTCGCGGGAGCCAATGGGGGCCGGTTGCTGTACGACTACGGCGAACTCGACTCCCTGCTGGGGGGCGTCAACGTCGATTGGTTTCTGTTGCAAATCTTGAAGGTGGACCCCAACCAGCAGCCCCGCGGCTCCATCGACTGCGCCAAGCTACACCTCACCTATCGGCAACACTCGCTGTGCGCAGCCTCCAACGGCGGCAGGCTGGCCAGCCAACCGCCGGGCGGCAAAGGGGCGGAACATCTGGCCGACGGCTGGAAGTACGGCCCTGGCCGCCAATGGCAAAGCCAGCCCAAGCCGACCGGCCCGCAAACTTTTGAGTATGCCTTTAAGAACCCCGTCACGGTAATGTCGGTAAACGTGCATAACGCCACGTTGAACCCCTCCAAGGATATTGAGGTAGCCGTGTCGGAGGATGGCGGTGCCACTTGGACTTCCGTGGCGCAAGGAGAGCTGCCCAAGGACCACAAGTTCGGACCCAACTTTGCCTTCTATCACGCCGACGCCCACGTTCTGGTGGATGGCGTGGCCGTCTGGGCACCCCTGCACGCCAAGCCGGTCAACCGCCTGCGGGTACAAATCCTATCGGGCTACCAGGATGGCCAATGGGGACTGGGAGAGATTGAAGCCTTTGGCACGGGTGCGGCGGAACAGACCGAAGACGACTGGTACGACGTAAATCAAGACATTCTCGTAAAGCCCGGCACCTGGCACTTCCGCATCGGCACCACAACCACCGCCGGAACAACCCACGGCCCGGACCAGTCGGTGGAAGTGCGTTAACCATCAGCGCTCGCGCGGGACTTCTCATCCATCTGCCGCAACAACCACTGCGGCGCTGCGAAGGCAAATCACTTAAACGTAGCCGTAAATCTCCCACTTTGCTGTTTTGACGTGCGGGTGGATACTGCTTCTTGCGCGGGGTTGATGGGCATGGCTGGTCGATGGTGTTTCAAGCGACAAGGCGGGAGCCGTTTGGAAAGGATGAAGGCGGAAGGATGAAGGATGAAACGAGAGGTTTTCTGGTTTTGGCCGAAAGAGCCGCAAAGCTGGCGTTACCTGTTCCATTTTCGCCGTGTTTTGGGGGGTTGTGGTGCAGGTAAACGTCGCCGCAAAGCTCCTGCTTTGCCGACTTGATGTGCGATTGGTTTTCCATCGTGCGTTGAATGCCGATAGGCAATGGACAATCAGGATCACCGCCAGTGGCAATGCGGGAGCAGCGCCGCTCATGGGGGGTCAAGCTACGTTACCTGTTCCAAAATTGCCGTGTTTTGGGGGGTTGTGGTGCAGGTTCGCCTGCAAAAAGCGTGAATTCTGGCGGCGCGCACCGCCAGCGCCCCGCGTGACGACCGCGTTTCAAAAATATGGATAGGCCCCATGACGCGTACCGGTCGGCGGAGGGAGCGGCGAGAAGAACGTCGCTCCCAGTTTGGCCGAGCAGCCGGCAACGGTAGCCGTACTAAAGGACTCGCCCGATCGACCGCCCGCCACGGCCATGCTTTTCAAGCACGCGGCGGACGACAATGCTTGGGCGGTTTAGGGGCTTCGCGCCCACGGGACGTGTAATGACCACGTCGGCGCGCAAAGCCAGTCGCCGGTGATTGTACAAAATATGCTATTTTTGTCAACTGATAAAATATTTGTTTATACATATATATTATCCGCGCCTGATGAGACGCCGGGTGGCCAGCGAAAGTGGACTTGCCCGTCACCGGGGATTCCTGCAAATCCACCGGCACATCCATCCAGCCCCGCTTATGGACCCAGGCCAAGCGAGCAGCTCCTGCCCCACGGCGGCCTGGGTCTGCGGGGTGATGGAGGTCACCCGACCGATTTCGTAACATTCATTTCAGCAATATGTTAGGATTCGGTACGAAATAACTTCCCCATCGGAACCTCCCTCTCCCTCTGGGAGAGGGCCGGGGTGAGGGTTTCGTTGTTGGCGGCCTTTTCGCCACATCCCCCTCTCCCCAACCCTCTCCCGGAGTACCGGGAGAGGGGGCCAAGAGGGGAAGTTATTTCGTACTGAATCCTTAGCCCGCATTTCTCACTGAGTCTTTCGACTTGAGTTGGAGGGGGGTGGACGTTGGTTGTTTGGGCAGGTGGCGCGACGTTGCTAAGGAGATGTCGCGGTGGAGTGGTTGCCGTGTCGGTGCCGGAG
>JBFWUW010000093.1:0-24429 GCA_050247075.1 Pirellulales bacterium
AAGCTCCAGCTTTGCTGGCTTGATGCGCGGGTGGATGCTGCTTACGCGAGGGGGTCGATGGGCATGGATCGTCGATGGCGGCGGTAGGTTTGAACGCTTCCAGTTCCAAAATTGCCGTGTTTCGGGGGGGTGTGGTGCAAGTAAAAGTAGCCGCAAAGCTCCTGCCTTGCCGGCTTGATGGGCGAATGGTTTTCCATCGTGCGTGGAATGCCGAAAGGCAAGGGACAATCAGGATCACCTCCAGTGGCAATGCGACAGGATTGCCGCTACGTAGCCGAAAGCTCCTGCTTTGTTGGCTTGATTGGCGGGACCGTGGACCGTCTTGGTGACGACCGCCAGGCATGGCGCGTCCCAGGTCACGGCGGGAGCCATGCCGCGACGGGGGGGCCAATCGGCCTTACCTGTTCCAAAATTGCCGTGTTTTGGGGGGTTGTGGTACAGGTTAGCCTGCAAAAAGCGTGAATTTTGGCGAGTGCGCACCGGCAGCGCCCCGCGTGACGACCGCGTTTTGAAAATATGGATAGGCCCCGTGGCACGTACCGGTTGGCGGAGGGAGCGGCGAGGAACGTCGTCGCTCCCAAGTTGGCCGAGCAGCCGGCAACGGTAGCCGTAATAAGTGACCCGCCCGATCGACCGCCCGCCACGGCCATGCAGTTCGAGCACGCGGCGGACGACGATACTTGGGCGGGTTGGGGGCTTCGCGCCCGTTGGACGTGCAAAAGCCATGTCGGCGCGCAAAGCCAGACACTTACGATTGTACCAGAGAGACGTTGTTTGTAAACTATTAAAATATATAAGTTCATATATATTTTTGGGCTGCGCCAAGGTCCGAGTAGCCCCGGCGGAACCATTTCCCTGCGCGACCCACACCAGGCCGGCCCACGACGGCGGACGTATCCACCGGCAGCGGCTGAAAATGGAGCGGGTGGCCGGCGATGGCGGGCATGCTCATTGCCCGCGTGCCGTTGAGAGCCTTCCGCACATCCAGCAAGGCCCGCTTGTAGACTTGGGCCAAGCGAGCAGCCACCCCGCGCTCGGGCGGCCTGGGCATCCGTCGTGGTGGATGTCATGCACCAGACTTCGTAACATGTATTTCAGCAATACGTTACGTTCCAGACCCAGGCGCAACGGCCACACGCTCAAATTATGGGTGTCCCTGGTTGCCCTGGTGTCCCTGGTTGCCCTTGGGCGCGCACGGCTGAGATTTTCTTAGCGACATCGCGCGGGCCCAAGAGGCAATCGGTTGTTGGTGGTGCCGGCACCGGCGCACTCCTCGTTGCTTGTTGCGCACCGCGTCGCGGATGACGCGGCAAGATGTGTAACAGGTCGTGCGACACCAGTGCATCGCGCACAGCGCGGCGGTCCACGGCGGCTGGCGTCTGACCAGCGGGAAGGCCCTGCGGAGTTGCCTTCCAACCAGAGAGGCCGATTGGCCGCCACCGGAGGGCAACCCGGTTGGATCATCCATCCGCTGGGCCATTTACTGCGTTGCCGGCCCGGCCACCCGCCGGTTTCGCCACGGCCAAGTTGGTTGGCTGCTTCGTTACCGGATTTGGCGGTCAAAACTCATCAGCAGGTGTTGTTGGCTCATCGCCTGCTATGGCTTGTCAACGCCGGGTTAAAGGGGTAGCTTCGATGTTTCCGTCCCCATTGGTTTAGCCACGCCAGGATCATGGTCGCCAGCCTGCCCGACAATCAACGTATTGCGATCACCGGGATTGGCCTGACTGCGCCTAACGGTAATTGCCTGAAAGACTTGCGCGAAGCGTTGCTGGCGGGCCGCAGCGGCGTGCGAGATTATGAAATTCGCTATGTCGGCAAGACCTTGGCCGGCATCTGCGATTTCGACGAACTGCGGTATCAGAAAAAGAAGGATGTCCGCCGCGGCACGCGGGCAGGCAGTGTGGGGGTGTACTGCGCCAACGAGGCGATCGTCGATTCCGGACTCGATTGGGCCAATGTGGACCGGGGTACGGTCGGCGTGTATGTCGGCGTGACGGAGCATGGCAATGTGGAGACCGAGAACGAAATCCATGAGCTCAAGTCGTACGACTACGACGTCAAGTTCTGGTCGCACCACCACAACCCTCGCACGGTGGCCAACAATCCGGCGGGCGAAATCTCGCTGAACATGGGGATTACCGGCCCGCACTACAGCATTGGCGCGGCCTGCGCGGCGGGCAACGCCGGCATCATCCAAGGGACGCAGATGCTGCGGCTGGGCGAGTGCGACGTAGCCATCGCGGGGGGAGTCTCCGAGAGCATTCATACGTTTGGCATTTTCGCCAGCTTTAAGAGCCAAGGGGCGCTGGCGTTTCACGAAGACCCGACCAAGGCTTCGCGGCCTTTCGACGTCCACCGCAACGGTATCGTGGTGGCCGAGGGGGGGTGCCTGTACGTGCTGGAGCGCTACGATGACGCCGAGCGGCGTGGAGCACGGATTTATGGCGAGATCGCCGGGTACGCCATCAACAGCGACGCCATGGACTTCGTGCTGCCGCACCCCCAGCGGCAGGCCGAATGCATGCGGCTGGCCTTGCGCCGGGCCGGCCTGGCACCCCAACAGATCAACATTGTCAGCTCGCACGCCACCGGCACCGCCAGTGGAGACGAGCAAGAATGCACGGCCCTGCGGGAGGTTTTCGCCGATTGCCCCAACACGCACCTGAACAACACCAAGAGTTTTATCGGCCACGCCATGGGGGCGGCCGGCGCGTTGGAACTGACCGGCAATTTGGGGGCCTTTGAAGATGGCGTATGCCACGCCACAATCAACGTGGACGAACTCGACCCCGTCTGCGCGGTCCCTGGGCTGGTTTGCAATCAGCCTAAGGAGATTGGCCGGGCCGACTATATCCTGAACAATTCATTCGGTATGCTGGGCATTAACTCGGTGCTGATTGTCAAACGAGTCTGACGGATCGGCCAGACCAGGCGCAGGCGCAAGATTGGCATGGCCGACGGTGCCCGCCTCCATCCACATGGCATTTGCTTGCAGGAGAATTTCCTTATGACGACCGCCGAGATTCGCGAAGCCATCATTGACATTCTCGAAGGGATTGCCCCGGATGAGGATCTGAGCGATTTGAAGGACGATGTCCCCTTCCGGCAGCAGTTGGAGCTGGACAGCATGGACTTTTTGGACATCGTCATGGAACTGCGCAAGAAGTACCGAGTGCAGGTGCCGGAGGATGACTACCTGCAATTGGCCAGCATGCAAAGCACGGTCACCTATTTGGAACCGCTGATGCGCGACCTGAAAAAAGCGTCGTAGCTGGCCTGCGTCTCATGTACGATACCATCATCATCGGGGCCGGCATGTCGGGGCTGGCGGCGGGCATTCGTCTGGCGTACTACGACCAAAGGGTCTGCATTCTCGAACGCCACACCACCATCGGCGGGCTCAATTCGTTCTACCGCCTGGATGGCCGCAACTACGATGTCGGCCTGCACGCCGTCACCAATTTCACCCCCAAGGGGGCCAAGAAGGGGCCGCTGGCCCGGCTGTTGCGGCAATTGCGGCTGAATTGGGAGGAGCTGGCCCTGTCGCCGCAGGTTGGTTCGGAAATTGCCTTCCCCGGGGCGCGGCTGCGGTTTAGCAACGACGTGGAACTGCTGACCGCGGAAGTCGCCCGGCAGTTTCCGGCGGAGCGGGACAACTTCCAAAAGCTGCTAGGCCAGTTGGCCGATTACGACGACTTGGATTTTGCCGCCGCGGCCATTTCCGCCCGGCAGCGGGTGGGCGAAATCATCGGCGACCCGTTGCTGGTGGAGATGCTGTTCTGCCCCTTGATGTACTACGGCAGCGCCCGTGAGAACGACATGGACTGGGGCCAGTTCTGCATCATGTTTCGCAGTATCTTCTTGGAGGGCTTTGCCCGGCCGCAGCCCGGCGTGCGGCTGATCCTGAAGACGTTGGTCCGCAAGTTCAAGGAACTAGGGGGCGAACTGCGGTTGCGGGCGGGGGTTTCCCGAATCGCCGCCGGCGACGGCCATGTACAGAAGGTCGTGTTGGATGACGGCAGCGAGGTCGTCGGACGCCGCGTCCTCTCTTCCGCCGGTTGGTTGGAAACAATGCGAATGTGCGACGATGTCAGCCAGCTCGACGACCGCCAGGCGGGGCAGTTGTCGTTCATCGAGTCGATCTCGGTGCTGGATTTGGAACCGCAAGAGTTGGGCTGCGACCGGACGATTGTGTTCTTCAACGACAGCGACCAGTTTCATTGGGAAAAGCCCGACGCCCTGGCCGATGTCCGCAGCGGCGTGATCTGCTCACCCAATAACTTTCTGTACGACGACCGTCTGCCCGAGGGGATGATCCGCATTACGGCGCTGGCCAACTTCGACGGTTGGAAGAGCCTGGACGAAGCGGCCTATCAGTTAGAGAAACTCCGCTGGTACGATCGCACGATCGCCTCGGCCGTGCGGTTCGTGCCAGACTTTCGCAATCGGGTGATCGCCACCGACATGTTCACGCCGACCACCATCCGCCGCTTCACCGGCCACGACAATGGGGCCGTCTACGGCGCACCAGAAAAACACCTCGACGGCCGCACGCACCTGGACAACCTCTTCTTGTGCGGCACCGATCAAGGCTTCGTGGGGATCATTGGAGCCATTGTCAGCGGTATCTCCATCGCCAATCAGCACTGCTTGAAGTAGCCGCACGAAACTCGCCATTCTCGGCAGGGCGGAAATCACTCTTCGCGCGGCATTTCCTGATGGACGCACATCAGCTTATGCCGCGTGCGGAAGAACAATCGCCCGTCGGCAATGGCGGGCGTCCCCAAGATCGACTCGCCCAGGTCGTTGACGGCCAGCACTTCGACATCTTCCGCCTGCTTCAATACGGCGACCAGGCCGTTTTCGCCGGCGCAGTAGATCTTTCCGTCCCCCGCGACTGGCGATGCATAATAGGTGGCGTTGTTGTCGATCCGTTTTAGGGACCACAACGGCTCGCCCGCCGCCGTGTCAAAACAACTCGACAGCCCGCCCGATTTGACCAAAAAAATGCGGCCATCCAGCACCAAGGGGGACGAAATACTGTCTGGCGAGCGGCTGGCATGCCGCCACACGACGTGCGAGCCAGTGACATCTCCCCGGCCGCCCCCCCGCACCGCCAACACAAACCGTTCTTGCTGCTCTTCGGCGTCCCATTTGGTACCCGCCTGGTTGTCGGGATCCAAGAACGCCAGATCGAGCTCCTCGTTCTCCAGAAAGCCGTCCCGGTTGGCGTCTCCCCGGTCGAATTTTTTCCATAGCGGCTGGGGGACTTCTTCCCGGCTCAGCTTGCCATCTTTGTCGGCGTCGTTGGCGGCAATCCATTGCTGGGCAATGCCGGCGCTCTCCAGCGACACGTAGACCACGCCAGCCTGGCTGACGGGCGAGGTCTTGATATTCCGCAGCAACACGCGGGCGTGCCATAGCTCGTGCCCGTCCGCGGGATCGTAGCCAATCAGCTTGCCGGTCCCCGCCACGACAATCTCGTCGCGGTCGTCGGCCTGGCAAATCACGGGGCAAGAATAACTGGCCAGCATCTCGTTGCGCTCGGTCTTCCAGCGGATCTCTCCGCTGGCTTTGTCGATCGAATAAATGGCCGGCTGCAAGTCATCATCCTGACAGAACAGAACCGCATCACCATGCAACACGGGCGAAGCGGCCGGTCCCCAATCAAACACCAGGTAGGGAACCGGCAACTTGCAATGCCAGGCCGGCTCGCCCGTGGCGGCATCAAAAGCCAGCAGCCCCAACGTGCTGAAATAGACGTAGACCCTTTCGGCATCGGCGGCGGGCGTGCTGGCGGCATGGCTGTTGGGTGCGGTAATTTTGGGGAGTGGTTCCGGGCCGGTGGCCAATTCGCGCTGCCACAGCTTTTTGCCGGTGGCGGCATCGAAGGCATAAACCACAAACGTTTCATCCCGCATGGCGGTGGTGAAGGCCCGTCCGGCGGCCACCACCGGCGAACTCACTCCGTCGCCAACCTCCGCCGACCAGGCAAGATTCTCCGTGGTCGAAAAGTGGACCGGCAGGGGCTTTTCACCCAGCGAGACTCCGCCACAGTTAGGCCCGCGAAACTGCGGCCAGTCCTCACCGCGAACCGGCTGGGCCATCGGACCAGCAAACACCAGGCAGGCCAGGCAAGCAATCGCGAAACAGGTGAAAGTTCGAGGCATGAATATCCTCTTTGGTCAGGTGAAATCATCGGAAGAATTGACCTTCAAGCGTGTATGCCATCGTAGCCGCTCAGGGAGGCGCCAACAACGAAGAGCAAGGATGAGGGCGAAAGGCCGAAAACGAGGTGGCCGCGTGCAACCTCGACTCCGCCGTTCTCAAGCGGCTTTGTCCACGCGGCGGACTTGCGAGCGGCGCTTTTCGAACCAGCTCAAGTCGAGTGTGGAGATCGCCATGCGGTCTTCCAAATTGGGGCGGAAGACCGTCAGCACCAGCAGCGGCAAATACCAGGCGACATGCATGCCGCCGTCGTTGGCCTGCCAGAACTGCGTCCCCAACATGACCGCCGCCGAGCAGCTTAACAATGTTCCCAGATTCTTGCGGGCAGGCCATAGAGCCATGCCGCCGCAGATAGCCACATAGGCCACCAAAATCGTAATGCGGTAAGCGGTGTTGGTTTCGGTCCAAAATCCGTTGACATGGCGGAAGGTCAGGCCGGGCCAACCCGCCATCAGTTTGACTTGCGAGAGGAATGCCTCAAAGTCGGGCGCGGTAAAATACTGCGTGGCCACCAACAGCAGCAGCATGGAGGCTACCCCTCCCAAGAACCGCAGTGCGCCGCGCTGCCAGTAGAACGAAATCCACAGCGGCAGCAGAAAGATGGGGAAGAAAACCGCTCCCGTCGCCAGCCCCAAAAACATGCCGGCCACCAGCGGGCGGCGGTATTCCTCGATCGCCCATACCAACAGCGCGGCCGGCAGCACATAACTGACCTTGCCAAATGTTTGCGCGGTGTAGGGCAACATAAGGTACAAGGTCGCTACGGCAATGCCCGTGCGGATGTTGTCAAAATGCCGATAGCCGATCAGTACCAGCCCCACCACGACCGCTAGGTGAGACAAGATCACCAAAATTCTGGCTGTGGTGATACGGCCTTGCACCTTGGCTTGCTCCTCCGGCGCGGGGTCTTCGCCTTGCCTTTCCTGCAGTTTGCTGGGAATGTTCGGCAGCAGCAGCAGTTGCAGATAGCCCGGCCCGTGCTCGCCCAGAGTGGCTTCCTTGGGGGGCACGCCTTCTTGCGCCAGCTTGGCCCCGGCCCAGTCCTCCGGACGTAGCTCGGCCGTGATGACGTTGGCAAACAAGAAGATCAACAGCGAGATACAGATAAAGGCCAGCCCGCCCGCGGTGAGGTTAGGCTCTAGCAGCGGCCGGCGGACCATCATGGCGTCGCACAACAGGCGGATCAAAAACAAAGCGCCGATGACAAACAACCAGACGTAACCCACGCGGGCCACCGTCTCATTGGGCTCCCAGCCTGCGCGGCCCAGCCCTTGGCCAATCACCACCAACAACATGCCCGGTGCAATGGCGATCAGGCCGATCAGATCGAGATTCCGCACGCTCCAAAATCGGCTGAATTTGAAGAACAGCGCAATTGTCAGCAGCGACGAAAGGTAAACCCACGTCGTGGGGTTCAGCGAGTATTGAAAAAGAATCTGGTCCATGGATCATCCGAACCACGTAAGGCGATGGAGCATCGAACGTAAGCTGCTCGACTCTCGCGATTTACGCCGATTTCGCCTTATCTCGAAATTGTAAGATACGGTGTTTGGCCCGTTTTGCAAGCCGCCAGTGGCGGGCAACGATTGACCGCGTAAGTAAGTATCCGCCGCCGGATGCAGAGTCACTAAATTTCGCCCGAACTCTTGTTAGCGTCAAACTTTGCGGACTGGGAAAAGTCTGACGGGCGAATCGAGGGAGGCACGATCTGGTCTGTCCCTGGCAGGGGGCGACTTCATCACCGCTGGCAGGTTAGCCATCGGCGTTAGAAACGCCTCCCACAGGCCGCCCCGTCGAACGGCACCAGATCGCGACCCACCCAGACACTACCCGCCTAGATCGAATCGCACCCCCTGCGCCAACGGCAATTCTCTACCGCCGTTGATGGTGCAGGTTTGACGCCGCATGTAGGCTTTCCAAGCATCGCTGCCCGACTCACGTCCCCCGCCGGTATCTTTCTCGCCGCCGAAGGCCCCGCCGATCTCGGCCCCCGACGTGCCGATGTTGACGTTGGCAATGCCGCAATCGCTGCCGGCCGCCGACAAGAACTGCTCGGCGGCGAGCAGGCTGTCCGTGAAGATAGCGCTCGACAGGCCCTGATCGACGGCATTATGCAGGGCAATCGCCTCGTCGAGCTCGCGATACGGCAGCAGATACAAGATCGGCGCAAAGGTTTCTTCTCGCAGAATTTCCATTTGCGACGTGGCACGTACCAGCGCCGGCTCGACAAAGTTCCCGGCACGCTCAAGCCGGCCGCCGCCGAAAACGATTTCTCCTCCTTGTTCCACCGCCTGTTGCAAGGCACGCTGCATGGCCTCCACGGCCCGTTCGTTGATCAACGGGCCCATCAATACGCCTTCTTGACTGGGATCGCCGATGGTCACGCTCTTGAACGCGGCAGCCAGCCGCCGCGACAGTTCCTCGATCTTCGATGCATGGACGATCAACCGCCGCAACGAGGTGCAACGCTGGCCGGCCGTGCCGACGGCGGCGAAGACGATGGCCCGCAACGCCAGGTCCAAATTGGCAGACTCCGTCACGATCAGCCCATTGTTGCCCCCCAATTCCAAGATCGACCGGCCCAGCCGCCCGGCCACGACCGAGCCAACGCGGCGTCCCATGGGGCAGCTTCCCGTGGCCGAAATCAAGGGCAAACGGCGGTCGGCGATCATCGGTTCGCCCACTTCCTCAACGCTTCCCAGGCACAGATTGAACACGCCCAGGCAGTCGTTTTGGACCATCACCTGGTCGCAGATTTTTTGTACAGCCAGCGAAACAAGCGGTGTCTCGGGCGAGGGTTTCCAGATCATGGTGTCGCCGCAGACCGCCGCGATGGCGGCGTTCCAGGCCCACACCGCTACCGGAAAATTAAAGGCTGAAACAATGCCGATGGTGCCCAAGGGGTGCCACTGCTCAAACAGCCGGTGCCGCGGCCGTTCGCTGGGCATGGTCAGGCCATAGAGTTGCCGCGAGAGTCCCACGGCGAAGTCGCAGATGTCGATCATTTCCTGGACTTCGCCCAACCCTTCGCTCAGGATTTTGCCGCATTCCAGTGTGACCAGTCGGCCCAGGTCGGCCTTGTGCCGGCGCAATAACTGGCCCAACTGGCGGACCACTTCACCCCGTTGAGGAGCCGGCCGCATCCGCCAATCGGCGAACTGGCCGGCGGCCGTTTGTACAACCTGCTCGTAGTTGGCCCGCGACGCCATTCGCACGCTAGCTAACGCTTGCCCGGTGGCCGGGTTGTACGAGACTAGCTCTTCTCTACCCGCGGGCGAATGGCTGCTATCGCCGGAAACCGCCAATTGGCCGCCGCGAACACCTAGCCGTTGTAAGAGATCGTCAAGCATGGTCATCTCCTGATTGCCGATTGCCTTGGCGCGTTAAGGAACGACCGAAAAATGACTTCGGCTTTTTCTTTCCCTCACCCTGCCTTCTCCCGGAAAGGGAGAGGGGTTGGTGGAGAAGTTATTTTTCGGGCGTTCCCATGTCCCGCGGGACCAAGGCAAATTGTACGCGATGACGCCAATCAAGAAACGACGCCGCTTTACAAGGCAGGACCAGCAACCTACGATCGGGTCACTTTGATCCTTCCCACGAACGATAATAATTTCTGACTCTAGGCTGTCTGATAGGAGGTTGCTCAAGTGGATCCGATGAGTCTGTTAGGCCTCGTGGCCCGTTGGTTGCACATCTTGAGTGCCATTGCCGCGGTCGGTGGGACCATTTTTGCCCGCGTGGCGTTGCTGCCTTCCCTGTCCGTGTTGGGCGAGTCTGACCGCAAGAATCTGCACGATGCCATCCGCGGCCGCTGGTCGAAAGTGGTTATGGCTTCAATCGGATTCTTGTTGCTGTCGGGGCTGTACAACATTGGTGTGTTGGAAATGCGGAAGCAGATTCCAGCCGACGGCAAGGCAATCTACCATGCCCTGTTTGGCATTAAGTTTCTGCTGGCCCTGGCGATTTTCTTCATCGCCAGCGCCTTGGTGGGACGCAGCCAGGCGTTCACCGGCATTCGCCAGAATGCCAAATTCTGGCTGAGCGTCAATCTAACCCTAGCCATCGTCCTGGTGTGCGTGTCGGGCGCGTTGCGGATGATTCGCGAGCCGAAGCTCGCCAATCCGCCAGCCGTGGCGGCACAACCAGTGGCCGGGCTTCCTACTTAGCTGGCCGATAGAGCCTTTCCGCCAGGTCAGATACCGAGCTTCCGATTCGCATGTTGAAGACAGCCTTGCTGCATCCCGACATCTTGCGTATCGCCGCCCAGGCCGGGCATCATGCCACTATCTTGATTGCCGATGGCAACTACCCCGCCTCCACCAAGCGCGGGCCCCAGGCGGAGCTGGTCTGTTTGCAGTTGATGCCGGGCGTCCCCAAGGTGTCGCAGGTGCTGCAAGCCCTGCTGAGCGTGCTGCCTGTCGATGCCATCTATACAATGGGCATTCCGCCCGACGACCCCTACGCCAAATTTGGCGAGCCGCCCGCCTGGGGCGAGTATCGCCAGATCGCCGCCGCCGCGGGTGTAACAGCCGCCATCGAGCCGATTTCCAAGTGGGACTTTTACAAGGCCGTCGAGTCCCCCGACCATGTTCTGACCGTGCAAACCGCCGACCAGGCGTTGTGGGCCAATGTCTTGCTAACGCTGGGCTGCCGCACGACCTAACGTCTCCCTCTCCAGGCACGCACCATGCAAATCCGCCAACTTGGCAAAACCGACTTGCATCTACCTTGCCTGAGCTTCGGCGCTTCCAGCTTGGGGCAAGAGTTTCGCCAGGTGTCGCTGGATGCCGCGCTGCAAAGCGTCCGGGTGGCGCTGGAGTGCGGGCTGAACTTTATCGACACCTCGCCGTTTTATGGCCGCGGCATGAGCGAGGTGCTGCTAGGCATGGCGCTGCGCGGCGTACCGCGCGACAGCTATCTGCTGTGTACGAAGTTGGGGCGCTACGATCTGGCCCACTTCGACTTCTCATCGCGGCGCGTGGCCGAGAGCATCGATATTTCGCTGCATCGGCTGGGAACCGGCCATCTCGACATCATCTTGTGCCACGATATTGAGTTCGTGCCGATGCAACAGATCGTCGATGAAACGCTGCCCGCCATGCGGCTGGCGCAACGGCAAGGCAAGGTGCGGTACGTCGGCTTCAGCGGCTATCCGCAAAAGATATTTCGCTTCATCTGCGACCAGGCCGATGTCGATTGCGTCTTGAGCTACAACCAATACACGCTGCAAAACACGCGATTCGCCGACGAAACGGTCCCCTATCTCAAGAGCCGCGGCATCGGTGCCATGAATGCCGGCCCCTTTAGCGCCCGGCTGCTGACCAGCGCCCCGCTGCCTGCGTGGCTCAAGGAACCGGAGGAAGTTAAGCAGGCCGCTCGCCAGGCCGCCGCGCACTGCGCGGACCGCGGCATCGACATTGCCCAATTGGCGTTGCAGTTCTCGATCGCCAACGAAGACATGGCGACCACCATTGCCGGCTCGGCCAATCCGGACAATATTCGCAAATGGGCGGAGTGGGCGGCGCAACCGCTCGACGAAACCTTGCTCCGCGAAGTGCAAGCGATTTTCGCCCCGGTCAAGAACATTGGCCACGCCGAGGGTTTGCCGGAGAATAATTGACGGCCACGCAGCCGTTGTTCGCTCAACCAGTTTTCATTTCGATGGATCATCACCATGCGTGCCATTCAGTTTGCCGAGCCGCTATCCATTAACCTCATCGACCTGCCCGAACCCGCCCCGCCGCTGCCGGGCGAGGCCGTGGTGCGGGTGCATCGCGTGGGGATCTGCGGCACCGACTATTCCGGCTATCTCGGCAAAATGCCGTTCTTTAGCTATCCGCGTATTCCGGGGCACGAATTGGGGGTGGAAGTCGTGGCGGTGGGGGAAGGCGTGGCCAACGTCGCGCCGGGTGATCGCTGTTCGGTCGAGCCGTACATCAACTGCCAAAAGTGCTATTCGTGCCAGCGCGGCCACACCAATTGCTGCGAGAACCACCTGACGCTGGGCGTCCATTGCGATGGCGGCCTGCGGCCGCTATTCACCGTGCCGGCCCGCAAGCTGCATATTTCACGCAAGCTCGCTTTCGACCAGTTGGCCCTGGTGGAGACCTTGGCCATCGGTTGCCACGCCATCGAGCGGGCAAAACCCCAACCGGGCCAGACACTGCTGGTGATTGGGGCCGGTCCCATTGGCCTGTCGGTGGTGGAATTCGCCAGAATCAGCGGCGCGCGAACGGTCGTGCTAGACATGAACGAGCAGCGCCTGGCTTTCGTCCGCGAGGAAATGAGGATTGCCGACAGGCTGCTGGCCAAGGGGGACGGGCAAGAGCTACAAAAGCTAGCCGAACTGACCGATGGACGGCTCGCCGACATCGTGGTGGACGCCACCGGCAGCAACAAGTCGATGAGCGGCTGCCTGGCGTATGCCACCTTTGCCGGCCGCGTGGTTTACGTCGGCATCACCACCAGCGAGTTGCAGTTCCCCCATGCACCCATCATGCACCGTCGTGAACTGACCCTGCTGGCCAGCCGCAACGCACTCTCGGCCGATTTCTCCCGCATCATCAGCCTGATCGAAAATGGCCAGATCGACACGCGGCCCTGGATTTCGCACCAGGCCCCGTATACCGAACTGGCCACCGCCCTGCCACAATGGCTCAAGCCAGAGTCGCGGGTTATTAAGGCCATTGCTTGTGTAGAATAACCGGCTGCTTTTCCTCCTTGATGAACGGGTGAATCCGATGCGCTGTGCTGCCTGCTTTCTCCCCGCCCTTGGACTCTTGGTCACCCATCTCATGGCTGCTCCTCCAGAGACATCGCGAAAACCCGTCACCGACCAGTATCACGGTGTGGAAGTGGTCGATGATTACCGCTGGCTGGAGAATGGCGGCGATCCCATCGTGCGCGCCTGGAGCGATGCCCAAAACGGCCACGCGCGGAACTACTTGGACCACCTGCCGCACCTGGAGGAGATCCGCCAGCGCGTGACGGAGATCATGGCCGCCCCTACGGTCAGCTATTCGGCGGCCGCTTATCGCCGCGGCACGGTGTTTGTCATTCAACGCCAGCCGCCGCGCGAGCAGCCTTTTCTGGTCGTCATGCCGTCGCTCGATTCCACGGACAATGCCCGCGTGCTGGTCGATCCGAACGCGATCGACCCCACGCACGCCACATCGATCGACTGGTACGCCCCCTCGCCCGACGGCCAGTTGGTGGCGGTGTCGCTATCCAGCAGCGGCAGCGAAGCGGGGGATGTTCACTTCTTTGCAACAGCCACGGGAAAGGCCATGCACGAGGTTCTGCCGCGCGTGAATACCGGCACCGCCGGCGGCGACCTGGCCTGGATGCCCGACAGCAGCGGCGTGTTCTATACCCGGCATCCGCGCGAGGGTGAACGCACGGCCGAGGACATGAACTTTTATCAGCAAGTCTACTTTCATCGCTTTGGCACGCCGACGGAAAAAGACCGCTACGAGCTGGGGAAAGACTTTCCGCGCATCGCCGAGATTCAGTTTGAAATGCACAACCCGACGGGCCGGCTGCTGGCCACGGTGCAAAACGGAGACGGCGGAGAATTTGCCCATTATCTGCGGTCGCCAGCGGGAGACTGGACGCGGCTGTGCGATTTCAAGGACCAAATCGTGCAAGCCACGTTTTCGCCCGCCGGCGACCTGTATCTCATCTCTCAGGCCAACGCGCCGCGGGGAAAAATCTTGCGGGCCCGTTCACTATCGGCCGGACTGGCTGATGCGGAGACGATCATTGAGGAAGGGGACTATACCATTGTCACCAGCTTCTACCACGCCCCGCCCAGCCTGTTGGCCACCGACACTCGGCTGTACGTGCTGTACCAATTGGGCGGTCCCTCGGAGTTGCGGGTGTTTGACTTGGAGGGGCGGCGTTTGCCGGGCCCGCAACAGCCCCCCTTGTCCGCGGCGGGCGGGCTGGCCAAGCTGGAGGGCGACGATGTGTTGTTTGGCGTGGTGTCGTATGTCCAACCGCCGGCCATGCATCGGTTTCAGGCCGAGTCGGGCCAGACCGAGCCGACCGCGCTGGCGACCAAATCGCCGGTGGCCTTCGACGATATCGAAGTGGTCCGCGAGTTTGCCACCTCCGCCGACGGCACCCGCGTACCGGTCAGCATTCTCTACCGCCAGGGGCTGACGCGAAACGGAGAAAATCCCACGCTGGTGACGGGCTATGGCGGGTACGGCATCAACATCACGCCGTCGTTCAGCTCGGTGCGGCATGTGTTGCTGGAGCAAGGCTTTGTAATCGCCATCGCCAATTTGCGGGGTGGATCGGAATTTGGCGAGCCGTGGCACCAGCAAGGCAATTTGACCAACAAGCAAAACGTGTTCGACGATTTCGCCGCCGTGCTGCGGCATGTCGTCGAGCGGCAATACACCTCGCCCGACAGGTTGGCGATTGAAGGGGGCAGCAACGGCGGCCTGCTGATGGGCGCGACCATGACGCAACACCCCGAACTGATGAAGGCCGTGGTCTCGCATGTCGGCATCTACGACATGTTACGGGTGGAGCTCTCGGCCAACGGTGCCTTCAATATCGTCGAGTTTGGCACGGTGAAAGATGCCGAGCAATTCCGGGCCTTGCACGCTTATTCGCCCTACCATCACGTTCGTCCCGGCACGGCTTATCCGCCGGTGCTGTTTTTGACGGGCGAGAACGACCCGCGTGTCGATCCGATGCAGTCGCGAAAGATGACAGCCCGCCTGCAAGCGGCCGGCGACAACGGCGTCTACCTGCGCACCAGTTCCAACACCGGCCACGGCGCGGGGACGGCGCTCTCCGAGCGGATCGAGCAAACCGTCGATGTCTACGCCTTCCTGGCGGAGCAGCTACAAGTGAACTGGAGCCAGCCGGCCGGCAACAAAAAATAGTCGCCCTGATTCACTGCATGGCCATAACCAACAGTCCCGGCAGGAATGTCAGCCGGCTACGCCCCACCCCATTCGGCCAACGCCACGCGGAGGACACCCATCTCTTGCCTACCAGATGGGTGTCCCCGCGGTGAATCATGACGCAACCCTAGCCGAAGTCGCCGCCCATAATCTCATTCGACACTCGGCATTCCGCACTCTGCATTCCCTTCCACTCGGCATTCCCTTAGTTCTCGACAATGTTCTCCGTCACCCGAATGCCGGTGTGGCGGCCCGGGGTGTCGGTGTAGGCCAGCAGGCGTTCGCCCGGTTGCACCAGGGTACTGTTGCGGACCTTGCCGTCGGCACCCATGATGCGGACGTGCCAGTCGTTCTGCAAGAAGGTGTTGATGAGGGCGATCTTGCCGTCCTCTTGCACTACTTTGGACTTGATCAGCAACAACGGGCGGCGCTCGATCTTGACGCGGCCCACCGTGACGACGCGGGTCTTGCCGTGGATATCGACGCACAGCACCTCGCTGCCGGCCCGCAACTCGCTGAGGTAGACGGCCACGTTGTCCGGTCCCCAGACATAGCTATGCACGCCGCCGGCGTTGCAGCGGAACTCGCGCAGATTCATGTGGGGCAGATAGTGCGTCTCGGAGCAGACGAAGATGCCGCCCCAACCCGTGGAGCCGACGATCATCCCCTCCTGGTCGTTCATCAACGTCGTGGTATCGACGCAGACGCGGTGCCCCAGCCCGGTGTGCTGGACTTCAATGACTTCGGCCTCAACCAGTTTGATCGTGCCGCGAAGACGCTGCTCGATGCCGGCACTGTACTCCTTGATGTCCTTGCTGCTCCGCGAGCGGAACACCACGTCCACGCCCGCCTCCATCGTGCCGAAGGCATTCAACGCCTGGTTGACTTCGTCCACGGTCCCTTGCAGGCCCACGATCGGCACGCTGCGCAACACGCGGGTGGGCAGGGCCTCGGTTTCGGCCAGTAGCAGTTCGTAAGGAATGTACGTGGCGTTGTGGATGTCGATGACCACGAAGTCGTAGCCCCGCTTGCAAATCTTCACGCAGTGGGGGAACTCGCTTTCCAGGTCTTTCACGCTCACGAACATGCCCGCCTTGCGGCCGCTGCGACGCGCCTTTTCGACCAGCCGATCGTCCGAGGCGTAAATCCAGACATTGCTGGGCAGGCCGGCTAGCTCCTTTTCGTCCTCGATCTCGACCACTTTTTGCTTGCCCGTCATGATCTGGTCGATCTGGTCGGGCTTCATCAAAATGGCGAAGCAGTTCGATTGATAGGCGGCATCCAGGATGTCGGCCTCGTTCCCTTTCATGCCGCGGGCGTCGAACCACCATTGGCGTTCTTTCTTGCCGGCGCCACCCGCCTCTACCTGCGGGGCCTTGGCCAACTGGCCGTTGCCGGCGGCGGTGATGGGGGCATTGGGGAGTTCAGCGGCGGGAGCGGCGGACTTCTTGGGTTTGGTGGTCATGGGTGTCTTCTTCTTGGACATTGGTCGGTCATCCAGGTACGCAACGATCCGCGAACCGCGAATCAGAATTGATGTGAAAGAGATAGCGCAGGTGAGCTACAAATGTAACCATTCAATTAGCCGATTGCCACCGTTTTTTGAATTCTTACGAAACGTAATTGCCAGGCAGCCCGCGACTGGGGCAGCCAGCCTGAATTTGCCGGCCAGGCCGGCTGTGGCGCATGCCGGGAAGGTAGCGGCGGCTGGCACTTATGGTCTGGATTGCGTTTTCGCGGAACATGAGGCCAGCGGCACCGATCCCACAAGGGTAAAAGGGCGGCACATGATCGGGGATGATGTACAATAGATACAACCGTTGCCCGTCCACTTCTGGCCCATGCATAGGGACGCCACCGCTATGATTCGATCTTGGTTGGCCGCGATGTTGATCGGTCTGGCGATCTGCCCGGCGGAAGCTGGGGCACAATCTTCCCGGCAGTACGACGCCGCCCGCGAGAAAATGGTCCGGGACGAGATCATAGCGGCGGGCATCAAGAACGAGCGCGTCCTGGACTCCGTGCGAAAAACGCCCCGGCACGAGTTCATGCTCCCCAAGGACCGCAAGAAAGCCTATTTTGACATGGCCGTGGCCATCGGGGCGGGCCAGACCATTTCGCCCCCGTTCGTGGTCTCGTTCATGACCGAGGCGCTCGACGCCCAGCCCGACGATATCGTGCTGGAAATTGGCACGGGCAGCGGCTATCAGGCGGCCATCCTTAGCCCGTTGGTCAAGGAAGTCTACTCCATTGAGATTGTGGAATCGCTGGGCAAACGGGCGGCCGAAACGCTCAAACGGCTCAAGTACGACAATGTCCACTGCCTGATTGGCGACGGCTACAAAGGCTGGCCCGAGCACGCGCCGTTCGACAAGATTATCGTCACCTGCTCGCCAGAGGACGTCCCCCAGCCGCTGGTGGACCAGCTCAAGGAAGGGGGCCGGATGGTGATTCCCCTGGGCGAACGCTACCAGCAGGCCCTTTATCTATTCAAAAAAGAGGAAGGCAAACTGGTGAAAGAAGCCCTGCTTCCCACGATGTTCGTGCCGATGACCGGCGCGGCGGAGGAAGGACGCCAGGTTCTGCCCGACCCCAGCAACCCGCAATTGGCCAATGGCGGCTTTGAGGAGGAAGGCCCCAATGCCGAGCGGCCCGCGGTCTGGTACTACCAGCGGCAAGCCCGCCTGGTGACCGGTCCCGACGCACCAGAAGGCCAGCGTTACCTGGTGTTTGCCAATACCGACCCCGGCCGCGACGCCCGCGCCTTGCAGGCGTTTCCCATCGACGGCCGCAAGGTTCGCAAGTTAAACGTCAGTGTGCGGGTGCTGGGCAAAAGCATCCGCCGCGGGCAAAAAGAATACGACCTGCCCGCCGTGGCCATTGCCTACTACGACCAAACCCGCAAGGCCCTGGATAAATCGTCCGTCCTGGCGCTGCCGCAAGGGACCTACAGCCGCTGGGAAACCCACGATATGACCTTCGATATTCCCATCGACGCCCGCGAGGCCATCCTCCGCGTCGGCCTGCTAGGCGCGACAGGCGAATTATGGGTGGACGAAGTCGAAATCCACGCTGAGGAAAAGCGCTAGGCGGGCCAATGAAACCGTAGGAGTCGGTCTCTGGGCCGATCAGCCAATGTCGGAGGCGATTCCATCGCCGATCCACCATGTAGGAGGCGATTCCATCGCCGATCTGTAAGAGTCGTCACCCGACGGCGACAATCCGCCATCCACCCCGTCACCCGAAACTGCGACGAGGGCCATCCTGGCGCGGAAATCCACTTCCCGGCGTTACTCCGTCGGGAATGCACGTCCGCGGCCATCGGGAAGAATCACGAATCGAACGAATCTTACGAATAGATTTCTCAAATCGAAATTCGACATCCGTTGCGTTTGACAGTGTTGGCTGTCCCCATTGGTTTGGTACAAGATACAGTTTGTTTATAAATTATTAAAATATATATTTAGATGTATATTATCAGTGCCTGCTCAAGGGGCGTGTGATGGGCGATGATGGGCTTGCCTATCGTTTACGTCCCCTTCAGAGCCCTCGTCGCATCCCTCAAAGCCCGCCTATGGACCGCGGCAGAGTAAACAGGTTGCGGCTGCACGTCGGCCCAATCCTCCGCGGTGGTGGAGTTCATGCGGCCGATTTCGTAACATGCATTTCAGCTATATGTCAGGTCGACAACCCAACCGCGATGGCCCCACGCTCAAACTATGGGTGTCCCCCGGCTGCACATTCCTTTCGAAATTGGATGTTTCCAAATGCCGCGGTTCGGGCCAGACGATCGCACGCTGTCGCTCGGTGAATCCCCCCAAGCGAGCGCGTCGGCAAACGAGGCGGAAAACAACGGCCCGCGGTTGCCCCCTGCTCCAGCGCAAGTTGCCCCCACCCCACACGCCGGTATGGAGAACTGGGACACATTGCCCTCGGCGCCGGTCGCGCCGGGCAAGGCACCGCCGCGCCTGGGGGAATATGAACTGCTGGCGGAGATCGCTCGCGGCGGCATGGGCGTGGTCTACAAGGCGCGTCACACGCGATTGAACCGCGTGGTGGCCTTGAAAATGATTCTTTCCGGCCAACTGGCCGGCGCAGAGGAGATTCGCCGTTTTCAAGCCGAGGCCCAGGCCGCCGCGGGGTTGGATCATCCAGGCATCGTGCCGGTGCATGAGTTCGGAGAGATAGACGGCCGGCCCTATTTTTCAATGGGATTTGTCGAGGGCCAAAGCCTGGCGGTTCACCTGCGCGAGGGGCCTATGCCGCCGCGCGAAGCGGCCGAAATCGTGCGGCAAATCAGCCTGGCGGTGCAATACGCCCACGACCGGGGCGTCATTCATCGCGATTTGAAGCCGGGCAATGTGCTGCTGGAAAAAGTCGATTCCCGCCATGCCGCGTCGAACGGAGACGACGAAACGCTCTCCGCGGATGCCCCGCCCTTGTCGCTGGAAGCGATTCGCCGGGCACGCGTCACCGACTTTGGTCTGGCGAAACGGACGCAAGACGACAGCGGCCTGACCGCCACGGGGCAGATTCTGGGCACCCCCAGCTACATGCCCCCAGAGCAAGCGGCCGGCAAGCACGAACAAGTGGGAGTAACGGCGGATGTCTATTCGCTGGGTGCCGTGCTGTATGCCACCCTGACATCCCGGCCACCGTTTCAGGCGGCATCCATCACGGAAACATTGCGGCAAGTCATCGAGCGAGATCCCGTTTCGCCCCGCGCGCTTAATCCCGCCGTGCCGCGCGACTTGGAGACCATCGCCCTGCGGTGCTTGCAAAAAGAGGCCGCGGACCGTTATCCCTCGGCCGCGGCGCTGGCCGAGGAACTGCGGCGGTTTCTGGCCGGCGAACCGATAGCAGCCAGGCCCGCGGGCCGTGGCGAGCGGGCCGTGCGCTGGTGCCGGCGCCAGCCTGTCGCCGCGGCGCTGATTGCCGTGGCTACGTTACTGTTGGCGGTTCTGGCGGTGGGCGGCCCCATCGTGGCCGCGCGGGAAGCGGGCCTGCGCCAGGCCGCGGACACCGGACGCGCCAAAGCCGACGAGCAATCGCGCCTGGCAAGCGACCGGGCCGAACAATTGCAAAAGACGAGCGGCGCTCTGCAAAACCGCACCCAGGAGTTAGCCCAAGAAGTCACCAGGGCCAACCTGGCCACCGATAGGGCCAAGGAACAATCGGCGTTGCGGGCGGAGGAACTGGAGCGCGCGGAATCCGTGCTGGTCGCCAACCGATTGCGGCAGGCGCGGCAGTTTTGGACCGATAACGATTACAGCCAAGGCATGGAGCAGTTAGAACTCTGCCCCCCTGCGCGGCGAGGCTGGGAATGGCATTACTTGGCCCGGCAGTGCCAAAGATTGCGGCTGATCTACGAGAACCATGACAACAGCGGCCAGGTCGTCTTCCATCCGGATGGCGAACGGTTGTTGTCCAGCGGACAACAACGAGACGGCATGGTGGGCGAGTTCCAAGTCAAATTGTGGAACGCCAGCACCGGGCAAGAAACTCTTTCCGTCGTGGGAGACGCGGCCTGTCTGTTGGAAGAAGGAAAGCAAATCGCCGTGATGCGGCCAGAAGCGAACAAAGATCGCGCGGTGGTGCAACTGTATGACGCAAACGACGGAAGTTTAATTCGCCAGATGGAGGGCGAATCGGCCGCTGGCGTCGCTTTGCATCCAGGGCCAGAGCCGGCCACGGTTTGCATGATCGACGCCGCCGGAATGTTGCGAGTCTGGAACACGCGCACCGGTCAGCGGGTTTTTGCCATGCAGGCCTGCCAAGGCAGGCCCAAAGTCAATCACTTGTCGAATATCTCGCTGACCGGTTCCGTTCGATTCAGTGGCAATGGACGGTTTGTATGCGTCTTTCCGGCGGAGGGCGCCGGCCAATGTATCGACTTGCAAGAGCGCAAGGCGACAGATATTCGTCTGGGAGAGCTCGACGGCGTCGGCCTCAACAACAATGCCACCCGCATGCGCACTAGACAGCAAATCGACGAAATGGGGCTGGTCTGCTCGGTCACACTTAGCCCCGACGGGCGGTGGCTGCTCAAGCACTCCCTGGCAGAGCGGCCATTGCTGGAGATTTGCGATCCTCTGACAGGCGAAGTGAAGTCCGTGCTGTCAATGGATCGCCCAAGTTGGCGGCGGGGCTACTTCCGGGCGATGTTTAACGCCATCGCCTTCAGCCACGATGGATCGCTGGTGGCTTGCGGCACCGGCATGGCCAATTCGCGCGAGAAATTTGGTGAAGTGGCGGTCTTTTCCGTAGAGACCGGCGCGGAGTTGGCCCACATGCCGCTCGGCGCGGAATCCGCCATGAGCCTGGCGTTTTCGCCCGACAACGCCCGGCTGGCGGTGGCCGGCGCCACGGGCCGCGTGCAATTGAGAGATTCCGCCAGTGGTGAGTTATTGCAGACGTTTCGGCACGGCAGCAGCGGCGGGGCGTATGCACTGGCGTTTTCACCCGATGGGCAAACGTTGGCGGTGGGGAGCTTGCCGCTGCGCCAGAACGGCGCGGCTGTCAACATGACCTATCATGTGTGGGATCTGCGGTCCCGCCAGGATCGCACCCAGGTTGCCGGGCTGTCTTACCTGGCCCAACAGGGGACCACGACGACCGAGGATTCGCTGGCGCTAGATTATTACGGCTTGCAGTTGTTCCACCAGAACGATCCCAAATTGTGGTTCAGCGGCGATTCCCAGCGGTTGCATCGGGCGGTCGATCGGCGTCCGCGCGACACATGGAAAATGCAATCCGTGCGAATGACGGACTTTGAACCCGCGGCTCCAGAAACCGACCATCCGCGGACAAGCCTCGACGGCCAGCGGCGGCTGGAGATTACGGGCCGGTCACTAACGCGGTCCCAGTTTCGTTTCAGCCCTGGGCAATTTCGTCTGATCGATGTCGCCAGCGGAAACGCCTTGCTGACGCGGGACGAGCCAAATTGGCTGCGGGCCGGGGGCTTCAGCGCCGACGGCAAGAGCCTGGCCCTGTTGTTGGAACCCGACCACTTTCGACATGCCCAAGGCCAAGCGCCCGCCGGTTTTCAGCTTGTCGTCCTGGATGCCGTCACGGGCCAAGAAAAAGACGCCTGGAAATCGGGAGACGCCGCCATCAACGCTTGCGAACTGTCCGCCGATGGAAAACTGGTGGCGGCGGTTGTGACGAGGTTGGGCCATTCGATCGAAATGCGGCTTTGGGACACCATCACCGGAGAGCGCCATTCGCTCGTCGAATCTCGCGGGCCAATCCCCTTCCAACTTTGCTTCTCGCCCGATGGCGCATGGTTAGCGGCCGTATTCCGAGACCATGCCATCCGCGTCTGGAGCACGCGCGATCGCCGGCACCGCTGGACGCTGCGCGCCACGCCGCAGCGCGTGACGAGCATCGCCTTCAGCCCGGACAGTACCCGGCTGTTCGCCGCCGCGGAGGACGCCGCCATTCGTATCTGGGATCTGGCATGGGGGCAAGAGTTAGCCATGCTGGATTGCGGCGACGTTGACGCCGAGGAACTTGCCTTGTCTCCGGATGGACGCTGGCTGGCGGCGCTCGATCACGCCGCAGCCGTCTGGCTGTGGGATGCCGCTCCCCTGCCAGAGCCCGCCCATGCGACCTATCCGCCGTCGGCCGCGGAACTCACGCGGCAGATCGAAGCCGGCCAGGACAGCGCTAGCGTCTATCGCCAGCGCGGCGAGGCCTATCTCCGCCATTGGCAGTTTCCGCTCGCGGCCGAGGACTTTGCCCAAGCGGCCAAGCGCAGCCCGGCCGACCCGGCTATCCTGCAAACGCTTGAGAAAACGGCCATTCGCGCCAATCGCTGGGACCTGGCGGAGTCGGCTGTGCGGGGCCAGATTGTCTTAGAACCAAAGAACTCCGACCGTTGGCTTTCACTGGGAGAAGTTCTGGCCCGGCAACGGCAATTCGCCGCGGGCGCATCGGCCTACGAGCAGGGCGAGAACCTGGTTCACAACAATCTTGAACTGAAGTCCACCGTGGCGGCGCTGTACCAGGCGGCAAACGACCGCAAGAACTACCTCAGGGTCTCTCAAGCGGCCCGCCAACAAGCCATCGAATGGAAATGGATCAGCCCAGAGCATCCCAACCACGCCCGCAACGCCTATCTGCTCGCTCGGATCGCATCTTACGGGCCAGAACTGGCCGAACCGGCCGAGCAGGTGGAAGCGTGGGTGCGGCAGGCGTTATCGGTTCATCCCGCGGTCCCTTGGAATCTGCACGTATTGGGAATCGTGCAACTTCGCGCGGGCAACCCGCAAGCCGCGGCCGAGTCATTCCAAGCGGCGGCCAAGGCCGACCCAGGTTGGAGCCCGGGTATGAATCAACTTGGGTTAGCGTTGGCCCTGTTTGCCGCGGGCGACCCAGCCGCTCGGGAACAGGCCCAAGGCGCGTTGGACGATACACAATGGTCCCAGGAGGCCGCCAGTGGCAACTCCACGCTGCCCCAAGCCTGGAAACTGCCCGACTGGTTGGCGATTCAACTGTTGCGGCGGGAGGTGGAAAAGCGTATTTCGGAAAACTCAACACTGTGATCAATGTCGAAATCGCCAGCGGCCAGAGGCTACCCGATAGGCCTTGAATGTTCTTGGGAATTCATCGCGAAGTTGAATCATTTCGTTGACCGAGCGCGGCGGTACAACACCAGGACGACCGCCAAGGCGACGCGGCCTGGGACGGAGACGCGGCCTGGGGACGCCCATAGTTTATGCGAGGGGCCATTGAGGCCGGGTTGAAATCCTAACATATTGCTGAAATGCATGTTACGAAATCGGCTGCACGACCTCCACCATCGCGACGAGCCAGACCGCCATGGAGCCGAGAGCTGTTCGTTCGGCCGGGGTCCGAAGACGGGACTTGGTAGATGTGCCGAGGGCTCTCAAGGCCGTAGGCGATGGGCAAGCTCGCTATCGCCGGCCACGCGGCCCTTGTGCAGGCGCGGAAAATATATGTATAAATATCTATTTTAACATTTTTAAAAAAATATCATATCTTGTACAATAGCCAGCGTCCGGCTTTGCTCGCCGACGTGGTCTTTGCACGTCTAGCGGGCGCGAAGCCCCTAAACCTCCCAAGCATCATCGTCCGCCGCGTGCTCGAACAGCATGGCCGTGGCGGGCGGTCGATCGGGCGAGTCACTGATTACGGCTACTTTTACCGGCTGCTCGGCCAACTTGGGAGCGACGACGTTTCTCGCCGCTCCCTCCGCCGACCGGTACGTGCCACGGGGCCTGTCCATATTTTTTTGAAACGCGGTCGTCACGCG
>JBFWUW010000094.1:0-23561 GCA_050247075.1 Pirellulales bacterium
GCACGTGTCTCCACGAGGAATTTCTGCGTCTCACCGCTCCCACGCCGCCCGCTCCAAAAATCCGCTCCCTCCTCAAACGCCTCACCGCCCTGGTGGTATAACACTGAAAGTTTTCGGAAAGTGCAGCTGTACCACAACCCCCCAAAACACGGCAATAATGGAACAGGAAGCGTTCAAGCTTACCGCCGCCACTTCCAAGGCGATGGCTTCACCCTTGACCTTCCACTCCCAACATCTGGCCCCCCTCATCCCGTTGTAGAAAAAGGGGCTGGGGTGTGGGGGCAACACCGCCATCGGCGATCCATGCCCGGCAACCCCGCGCGAGGTAAAGCATCCACCCGCGCATCCAGCCAGCAAAGCAGATGCTTTGCGGCTGCGTTTTATCGAAGGCAACGCCCTACGTGCCAAACTCAGGGCGGCGGCGTTCTAGCTGGCCTTGCAGCCGCTGCACGATCGAGCTGTGCATCTGGCTGACGCGGCTTTCGGACAGATCGAGCGTGGCCCCGATCTCCTTCATCGTCAATTCCTCGTAATAGTAGAGGATAATGATCAGCCGCTCGTTGCGGTTCAGGCCCTTGGTGACCAGCCGCATCAGGTCGTTCTTTTGAATGCGCCGGGTGGGGTCTTCCCCCTTTTTATCCTCCAGCACGTCGATCTCGCGGACATCTTTGTAGCTGTCGGTCTCGTACCACTTTTTGTTGAGGCTGATGAGGTTGACGGCGTTGGCGTCGAGCATCATTTTTTCCAACTCGGCCACGCTAATGCCCATTTGCTCCGCGAGCTCGACCTCGGTGGGAGACCGCCCCAACCGGGTCTCTAACTGCTTGATGGCCTCGTTGAGTTTGCTGGCCTTCGACCGCACCAGCCGGGGCACCCAGTCCATGGTCCGCAATTCGTCCAGCATGGCCCCGCGGATACGCGGCACGCAGTACGTCTCAAACTTGACGCCGCGCGTCAGGTCGAAGGCGTCGATGGCGTCCATCAGGCCGAAGACGCCGGCCGAGATCAGGTCGTCCAGTTCCACCCCTTCGGGCAGACGGGCCCAAATGCGCTCGCCGTTGTACTTGACCAGGGGCAGATAGATTTCCACCAGCCGGTTCCGCAACTCCTGGCTTTCGGGATCCTTCTTGAGGGCGTCCCAAAGCTGTGCCACGTCTTCTGGTGCGATCGCTAAAGCCATGCCATCCTCCGTGAAGCTGTATGCTCGGGGCCGATCTTCGTGATCGGCTGCCCGGCCGCTGGTTCGCCCGCGATGCCAGGCCCGCGATGGGGCAAGGGCATCGTCCGCATCCGGAACGGCCGAAGAATAGCTTCGCCAGTTGGCCTTCCCTCACCCGGCCCTCTCCCCAGGGGAGAGGGGTTGATGGAGAAGCTATTCTTCGACCGTTCCTTAGGCTGCCGCGGCACGTTTTTCCTCCGGCCTGGCCTGCTCTTCTTGAGCGGCCAACTCGGCGGAAAGCTTGTTGGTTACTGACTCCTCGACAATCCACTCGGCGATCCGGCCGGTTACATAACCGACCGCGCCAAACGTCCACAAGGCCAAACAAGCCGTCCCCATGGTCGCCGCGAAACTGCTAGCTCCCCATGCGCCGCGAATCAGCACGACGGCAAAGGCTAGCGGTCCCAGGACGCCCGCGTAGTTACGGCCCACGCTGCGACCTCGTTCGTTAAACTCTACTTAATCGCCATATCTTAACAGCACGAGGCGTGCTGACGCTCACTCCTGTTATCGGTTGTTGGGATCGTAAAACTTTGGCCCGGCTGGCCAACAATGTTTCATGCCGCCTGCGGCCGGCGACGGACGGGTGTAAACTCCGGATCGCGGCGACGCCCGGCGCGCAGCGCGGCCTCGGTGGCGACGGCGATAGCGTCGAAGGCCCGGCTGAGTTGGGGCGCTGTGCGGTCGGCCGCCAGCACGCATTGGTCCGCGCTAGCCGCGGGCAGCGCGGCATCGGGCGGCAGCCAACCCGCCAAGGGCGTATCGAACCCCAAGAAACGCTGGCATGATCTGGCCAAACGGTCGTGGATGTCTTGAGCCGCGGCTTCGTCACTGGCCCGATTGACCAGCGTTAGCACCTGGCCGCTGGTCCGTTCCGAGAAGAGCTTGATCGTGGCGTAGGTCTCCATGACGGCGGAAGGCTCGGGCGAGAGCACTACCAGCACGGCGTCGGCGGCTTGCCAGTAACGGCCCGTGGCATCGTCCAAGCCAGCCCCAACATCCAGCACCACGCAATCGACATGGGCGCCAAACGTCCGCAGTCCGGCCAACAATCGCTGCTGGGCCAGGGGAGTACAGGCCGGCAGCGGCCGCGCGGCCAACCGGCCCGGCAAGAGCTGAATGCCGCCGGGACCAAGTTGCAGCGCTTCGTGAATGGTACGGCGGCCCGCCAAGACATCGGGCAGCGTTCCCCCTTCGACGGCGCGGCACAGGGTGCTGGCGTCGGGCTTGTTAAGGTCGGCATCGACCAGCAACGTCCGCTGTCCGCCGCGTGCCAGCGATGCCGCCAGATTGGCCGCGGCGGTGGTGGCCCCTTGGCCCGCTTTGCCGCTGGCTACAACAACCAGCCGCGCTTCGGGCGCGGTGGCGGTGGTTCGCGTCCAACCGCTGCGCAAGGCGAGCTGTCGGAGTTCGTCGGCTTGGTCGTTCATGGGGATTGGTTGTTAGTTATCAGTTATCAGTGTTCAGTTGTCGTTCTCGAAAATTCGGTTGACTAACTGGGTGGCGTCGGCGGCTTCGATGTCGTCGGGGACGTTTTGGCCGTCGGTCAGGTAGCGCAGGGGAAAGCGGCTGCCGCGGAGCAGCGGCAGGATGTTGCCCAGGCCGCCGGCTTCGTCCAACTTGGTCAACGTCAAGCCATTCACGCCGCAAGGAGCAAACTGCTTCGCGGCCCGTTCCAACGTGGAGGCACTAGCCACGCTGCTCAACACCAGATGAACCTCATGCGTGCCGGCCTCCACCAGGAACGACTTCAACTCTTGAATCTTCAATTCGTCGCTGGGGCTGCGGCCGGCGGTGTCGATCAGAATCAGGTCGAGATGGGCCATCCGCTCCACGGCCGCCCGCATGTCGCGGGTGGTAGAGACAACTTCCATCGGCAGGTCGATGATCTCCGCGTAGGTCCGCAGTTGTTCGACGGCGGCAATGCGATAGGTATCGACGGTGATCAGGCCGACTTGCCGTTTTTCGCGCAGGCGATAATGGGCCGCCAGCTTGGCCAAAGTGGTGGTCTTGCCGACGCCGGTCGGGCCGACCAGCGCCACGATGCGGCACTCGCCCGGCTTCAGCCGGATACCGCCGCCAATCAACATATCGGTGGCCAGCAGCCGTTTTAGGCGTGCCACCAGCAACATCGGATCGCTCTGTTCGTCCGGGCTGGTCTGGCGGTGCAAGTCCTCGACCAGCTCGCGGGCCAGTTCCTCATCGACCTCCACATCGAGCAGCCGCGTATAAGCCTGAAATACCGACTCGGGAATCTCGGACCGCTCCTCCGGTTCTTGCGCGCGGCGGTACAACTCCTCCACCATCATCTGCAAGGCCGACAACTGCCCGGCGACCTCGTGATGAAACATCTCGCGCGAGGCCGTGTCGAGTTCCAACCCGCCCGCGTCACGATCGGAAGGGGAGAAGGCCAACACATCGCGCGGCGGCTCCGCTGTTTTGCTCATCGCCGGCATTTCAGTGTCGGCGATTCTTACATGGGGCAATTCCGTAGTCCGGACGGGCCGCGGCACTGGCGGCGATTCTAGTTCTGGTGATGTCAGCACCGCGCGCGGCGGCAACCGGCTAGGAACAGGTACGTCCAGCGCAGCCGTGACTTCAATCCGCCGCATGCCCGGCAGCAGGTTCCAAAGCGCGCCGGATCGCAGCTCGCGCGTGTGTAAAATGGCCGCTTGAGGGCCAAGATCACCGCGGATTTGCAGCAGCGCTTCTTGAATGTTGCGGGCTGTGTAGGTTTTGACTTCCATAATTTTATTGCGGTTTGTTACGAAGCCTTGGCCAATATGCCCACATCGCTGACGATTCCGACCGATTCAATGGCCGTGTCGCGGGTGATTTCGTTGTAGCTCAGCACGACCAGTTTGGGGTGGTGGGCTTCCATCATCATCCGCAAACCGGGACGAATCTGCGGATTGACCAGCACTACGGGCGACTTGTGCGCTAGCCGCAGTTTCTCCAGCTCTTGCTTGAATGCCTTGGAAATGGCGTCTATGGTTTGCGGCGTCAGGGCGATCTGCAAGCCATGTTCCGGCGTATGCTTGATACCCGACCGCACCAGGTCTTCGGTGGCCGGGTCGAGGGTAATGACGAACAGGCGGTTTTGCTCGTCGCGCAACCGCGTACAAATGGCCCGGGCCAGCCGTGCCCGCACGATCTCGTTGAGCAGTACGGGGTCTTTGGTCCGCGAGGCATAGTCGCCCAGCGTCTCCAGAATCAGGCTAAGCTGCCGGATCGGCACGCGCTCCTTGAGCAGCATTTGCAACACTTGCTGCACATCCACCAGCTTCATCTGGCCGGGGATCAATTCCTCCACCGCCGCCGGGTGATCCTTCTTGAGTTGGTCGATCAGCTTGCGCGTGGCGTCGCGAGTGAGAAGTTCGTCGGCATGTTGGCGAACGACTTCCGTTAGATGCGTGGTGATGACCGAAGGCGGGTCGGCGACCTTGTAGTTGAGCGTCTTGGCCCGATCCTTCAGCCCCGGATCGATCCACACGGCCGGATTGCCCAGTGCCGGGTCGAGCGCTTTGATTCCCTCCAGGCGGCCATTGGTCAGCCCGGTATCGAGCGCCAACAGCAGATTGGGATGGACCGTTCCCTCGGCCACGGGCATGTCGGCCACTTTAATGCGGTACTGGTTTTGTGGCAGCCGCAAGTCATCGCGAATGCGGACCTTGGGCATGATGATGCCAATATCGGCGGCGATGAAATTGCGCAAGCCTTGCAGGCGTTCCAGCAGCGGCCCGCCCCGCTTGGCATCGGCCAGCTTGACCAAGGCCGCACCCAGCGTGATCTCCATGGGGTTGACCGCCAAGAATTTCATCGACTGGTCTTCTGGTGATTGCTCGGCCTTGGCGGCGGCCGCCTCTTGGGTCTTGGCGGCCATGTCTTGTGCGGCGGACTGGGCATCCTGGGCTTTCTTCTTACGCGACAGCGAGAGGGCCAGCCCCACGCAGCACGCGCCGATTAACATCAGTGGCAACCGCGGCAGATTGGTGAAGACCAGCATTCCCAAGAACCCGCCGGTAACGGCCATCGCCTGGGGGCGGCTGAAAAGTTGCTGCATGAACTGGGCGGGCAAATTGACTTGCCGCGTACTTCGCGTGACCAGCAAGCCCGCCGAGATGGAGATCAAGAAAGCCGGCACTTGCGAGACCAGCCCGTCCCCGATGGTCAGCTTGGTGAACAGCGATCCGGCTTCGCCGACGGCCATGCCGTCTTCGATCACGCCGATGAACAGGCCGCCCAGCACGTTGATGATGGTAATGATGATGCCGGCGATGGCGTCGCCCCGCACGAACTTGCTGGCACCATCCATGGCCGCGAAGAAGTCGGCCTGCTCGGCTAGTTCCCCGCGGCGACGCTGCGCCTCGGCCTCGTCGATAACGCCGGCGTTCATATCGGCGTCGATCGACATCTGCCGGCCCGGCATGGCATCCAGGTAGAAGCGGGCGGCGACTTCGCTGATGCGGCCCGAACCCTTGGTAATCACTACGAATTGGATAATGACCACAATCACAAAGATAATCAGCCCCACGACTACCTTGTCGCCAGCCACGAATTCGCCAAAGCTTTTGACCACTCCACCCGCCGCCAGCAGGCCCTTGCTGCCGGCCTGCGTCAAAATCAGCCGAGTGGTGGCCACATTCAGGACCAGACGGCCCAACGTGGTGGCCAGCAGCAGCGACGGAAAAATGCTGAACTCCAA
Source organism: Pirellulales bacterium (assembly GCA_050247075.1). Lineage (GTDB taxonomy): Bacteria > Planctomycetota > Planctomycetia > Pirellulales > JBFWUW01 > JBFWUW01. The sequence continues at coordinate 5,925 of JBFWUW010000094.1, forward strand.
CGGCGTTCGCACGTAGATGGAGGTCAGCAGCATGATGACCGCGATGCTGATGTTCACCGACAGCAGCAGGTCCAGCACTTCGGTCGGCAGCGGCACCATGATGACCAGCACGGAGCAGATGATCCCCACGGGGAACACCAAGTCCCTTCCCCGTGAAAACAGGGAGCCTTTGGTCGATGATGGCAAGGCCGCGGTTGGCATGCAGAACTCTGCTAGCGCCGACAGCCATCGGCTGCCGTTGGGGTAGATGAAGAGGGGGCGAACATTACTTCAACCCGCTCTAACTGTCCAGCCGGGTTTGCGGCGGACACATGGCACTGCCAGCAATGACAGAAGTGAGGCCTCTGGGTGCCGCCGGGGGGGGCTCTGACAGGTTGTTACAGCCGTTTGCCCTGCGCAGAATAGATGCGGCCCTGTTCGGCCCTGTATATCCTTGGATGACTTCGGTGCCGCATGTCTTACCGCGTCTGGATGGCCGTTTTTTGCCTGCTGCTGGCAAAGGGAGAATCGCTTGTGTCCGCCGATGACCTGTTTGACGATCTGCGGACGCGCATTCCGACGATACTGGTGGACGAGCAGGTTCCCTCGGTCGCCGTGGCCGTGGCCCGCGATGGGCAAATTGTGTGGGAGCAAGGGTTTGGCTGGGCCGACCGCGAGAATCGCCGGCCCGCCGATGAGCATACGATGTATTCGCTGGCCTCCATTTCCAAGCCGATCACCGCGACCGGCTTGATGGTGTTGGTCGAACGCCAGGCGCTGCAGCTCGACCAGCCCGCCAACCGCTATCTGGGCGAAGCCAAATTGACCGCCTTTGTGGGCGATGCGCAACAGGCTACCTTGCGACGGCTGGCCAACCACACGTCGGGGCTGCCGCTGCACTATCAATTCTTCTATGCCGACGAGGCCCACCGCCGTCCGCCGATGGATGACACCATCCGCCGCTACGGCATTCTGGTTAATGCGCCGGGCGAAACCTACCGCTACGCCAATCTGGGATACGGCATCTTGGACTACGTCCTCACCCGTGCTTCGGGCAAGCCCTACGCGAGCTTCATGCGCGAGGAAGTCTTTTTGCCACTCGGGCTGACGCATACCTCGGTCGATATCGGGCCTGGCCTGGAGGCCTACGCGGCCGTGCGCTACGACAGCCAGCAGAATCCGCTGCCGTTTTACGATTTCGACCATCCTGGTGCCTCGGCCGTTTACAGCAGCGCTCACGATCTGGTGCGGTTTGGCATGTTTCATTTGGGCCAGCGGCTGCCCGACCAGAAGGCCATACTCACGGCGGAGTCGATCGAGGAAATGCAACGCGGCACGGCGACGATTGGGCCCGACGCGGCCTACGGCATCGGCTGGTCGATAAACGGCCGCGATTATGGCGCGCCGGCGGTAACGCATGGCGGCGGCATGGGAGGCGTGCGGACGCACCTGGTGTTGCTGCCGTCGCTGCGAGCGGCTGTGGTGGTCCTCAGTAATTCCAGCAATGAACTGGTGACGCGGCTGGCGAAGGAGATCGCTGGATTGCTGCCTCGCTCGGCGGCAAAGGAGCCTGCCACCGAGGCACCGGTTGATATCCAGGCCGATAAACCGCCCCTGGCCCAACCGGAGGTTTCGTTCCGCGGGCGTTGGGAAGGGCAAGTGCGGACAGACGGCCGCCTGTTGCCGATCAGCCTGGAGTTTCAGGACGATGGCGATATCCATGTGCGGTTGAATGGCCAGCTCAAGACGCTGGTCAACGAGGCACGGCAAGAAAACGGTTATCTGTTGGGCGTGTTCGCTGGGGACATCGGCACGGTCGACGCCAACCGGCGGCCCTATCACTTGCATCTCAATGTCAAACTGCGGGGCGACATCCTGGGAGGCTCGCTGACGGCTATCTCACTTCCCGCACCCAAGTTCGGCAATGCCCTCAGCCATTGGGTGGAATTGCGACAGGCCCAACCACCCCAAGCCGGAAAGCCATAACTGGCGGGCCCGTCGCGACAATCGCGCCAAGAGGATTAACCGAACGCCCTGCCTTCGTCGCCATTTTGTGACTATCTGCGCGCCTATTTAGTAATTAATGTGGCTATAGATTCAAGTCTGATTTGTTGAGCTATGGTTTCAAAGCGGGATAGTATCTTGAAGCCATATACCTAGAGGAGAGTTGTATGCAACGATTTAGCTTATGTTTGGCCATGCTGGCTTGCCTGGCGGTAAGCAACAAGACAGAGGTCGCCTCGGCCCAAGATCCCTGTTGCCACTGCCACCGGCCAGTATTGCGCGCCGCGGCGTTTTTGGTGCGTGGCACCGTGCATTTGGTGACGGCTCCGATTCGGCTGTTGGTCCACCATCACCACTGCCACGGTTGCTATGGCTATGACTGCTGCTATGGCGGCTACGGCTACGAAGTCTACGGCGATGCCGGGGTGGGCTACGGTCCGGCGATTGGCGAAGAGCATGTTGCTCCGCCGCACGCGGATGTCGTCTTCGCTGCGCCGTTTGCCGCGGAAACGCTGGCCGTGTATCAACCGATCGTGGAAGCCGACGCTATCGGAGGCCTCACCGCGGACGAGTGCCGCGATGCCGCCGGCCGCGCCATGGCTGAGGGTGTCGGGCTTTATCGCCGTGGTGACGTAGCGGTGGCCCGCCAGTACTTTGATGAAGCCTCGCGGTTGGCGCCCGACATGGCGGCCGCCTGGGGGTTGCGCGGCGTGGCCGCGGCCGCTGCTGGTGATGAAGCCATCGCCGCCGAGTGCGCCCAGCAAGTCCGGCTGATCACCGCGAGCAACGACGGCGAGCGGTCGAATCTGTACCGCACACTGGCGCCTGTCCAAGGCCAGTCGCGGGTGCGGTTCGAGCAGCTTGTCCGTAACGACAGCGCCGTCCGCTCGATCGAGCATCTGGCCGGCAACCCGTAGTCTTTGGGGTGAACGAGAATTGGCAATTCGTCGCCCGCTAGCGCAAGATCGCTAGCGGGCGATTTTTGCCTTAACGCACGGTCTGGCGGATTCGCCAGTGCAGGCCGCGTATCGTCGCGGTCAGAGACGACTCCTACAGGGAGATCGGCTAGGAAACCGTCTCCTACAGTCAGTTTTGGACGGGATATCGGTCAATCTCGGCCCGCATCTCCGAGGCGATGAAGAACGAACCGGTCACGCAGACCAGGCTTTCCTCGCGAACCTGCTCGCGCACCGTGCTCCAGGCAGAAGAAGGATCGGGGCATATCGTCGGCCGTTGCCCCGTCAATTCTTGGGCTATGTCGGCCAATTCCTCGGGCGGAACCGCGCGGGGGTTGTTGAGGTACCGCGTCAGAATCACCTTGTCGAACCGCGGTAGCAGCAAGGAAAGCATTCCTCGCAAATCCTTGTCGCGTGTCGTGGCAAAGACCAAAATTCGCGGTTGCCGGGAGAAACTCTCCTCCAGCGTCTCGATCAAGGCCAGGATGCTGGCTACGTTGTGGGCAGCGTCGATAATGACCGTCGGCCGCCGGGCAATGACTTCCACGCGCGCCGGATAACGCAATTGAGACAGCCCGGCGTGAATGGCTTCGTCGGGAATAAGCCATCCTTGTTGGCGCAGGTTGAAAATCGCGGCCAGCGCGACCGCCCCGTTTTGCGCCTGGTGCCGGCCTGGCATGGACAATCCTACATCGGCCAAGGTGCAGTCTGTCGATCCCGCCGGCGAAAGATAGTCCAGCCGGCCCAAGGAGGGCTGTTCCTCCAGGCCGCGCGGCGGCCGATAACGAAAGTCGAAGTCCTTCGCCAATTGCGACAGCGGCGCGCCCACCTGGCGCGCAGCATCGGCGATCACCCGCCGCGGCTCATCGGCCAGCACGCCGCTGATGGCCGGTACGCCCGGCTTGAAAATGCCGGCTTTCTCCGCGGCGATGGCCGCCAAGGTATCGCCCAGTTGCCGCGTGTGGTCCAGGCTGATGCTGGTGATAATCGTCACACAGGGCCGGCAAACATTGGTCGAGTCGAGCCGGCCTCCCATGCCGACTTCAACGATAGCCGCATTCACCCCCTGGGCGGCAAAATGGCAATACGCCATCCCCGTGGTGAGTTCAAAGTAGGTCGGACCCGTGGGAGCGAGCGGGTCGAATCCCTGGCGGTCCATTTCCTCGGCCACTGGCCGCACGCGGGCCACCAGTTCCACGAACTGCTCGGAAGTACAAGGACGGCCCCCCACGGCCATTCGTTCTTCCACGCGGTCCAGGTGAGGCGACGTAAACAGTCCCGTGCGATAACCGGCCGCCTCCAAGATGGCGGCAATCATGGCCGATGTCGAGCCTTTCCCCTTCGTGCCCGTCACATGCACGATTGGCAAGCTGTCTTGAGGGTTGCCCAGCCGCGCCAGAAAGTCTCGCATGCGGTCGAGCTTAAGTTCGCGGCCGCCATACGGCATGACCGCGAACCGCTCGTAGTCGATGCGGCCGTACAGATATTCAAGCGCGGCCGCGCGGGTATCACGGATCGTGGGCGGCATGACGCGCAAAGTGAGCCTGGTAGTGACCGGAACCGGCCATTTTATCCCACCGCCCGGCCCAGAGACAGGGCCTGCTAGCAGGCCGGTTTGTGAAACTGTAGCGGATGTACCGGTTCTGCTTCCGGTAGCGGTTTTCTTGGTTGCTCCGGTTCTGCCTGGACGACCTTGATTGCAGATCGTAACGGTCGCGCCGGCCCCTGATGGACGAAGGCCGCGCGATCCAAGGTTCGTCGATGTTTGGCGCGTTTCAGGAGGAAGTTGGAGATGCCAAGAATCAATCTGCGTAACGCCGCGACTTGGGTTCTGTGCTGCGGCCTGGTATTTGTCGCGGCCGCGGCGCGTGGCGATGGACCAACCCGGCGCGGCCGCGCTTCACGGGCTCCACAAACCCCTCCTGTTTTACCGATGGCCCCGGACTTTGCGCCGCATGGAGTGGCCGATGGTTACGCCGATTTCCGCGATGACCGTGGAATAGCGCCGGTGCGGTTCGACGATACGGAATCGGACGAACCGGAATCTATTCCGACGGAGTCGGACGAAGCCGCTCCCGATTCCGCGGATCAACCGGCGGAAGACGAGTCCGACGGGGAAGATGGTCCCGCGCTAGCTCCGCGTCCACAACCGCCAAGTTGGACCGACACGCCTGCCCCGACCCATTCGCCCGATTTATTGCCGGAGCCGTCGGAACCCTACTATCCCGATATGCCTGAGCTGGCGTTGCCTCCCTGCCAGGATGACTGCGGTTGTTGTAATGGCTGCGAATGTTGCGATTGTTGCGGCGTGCCGATCTATTTTCGCGCGGACGCCATGTTCTTGGCCCGCACTCGAGGAAACGATCAATCGTTTGCCACCGTCGGCCCCAACGGTCATCGTGTGTTAAATATCGCCGACAAGGACTTCTCCGTTAAGCCCGTGACGCAACTGGTCATTGGCAGCGAGTTTTGCACGGGCTATGCGATGGAAGTCGCGTTTTACGGCCTGAATCATTGGACCATGCACAACAGCGTGGTTGATCCGACCAATAATCTTTACTCCCCCTTCAGCCAGTTTGGCACCAATCCGGCGGCTGGTTTCGCCGACAGCGACCGCGCCAGCCGCGCCAGCACGGAGTACGCTTCAAACCTGTACAATCTCGAAGCAAACTTCTTTTTCCGCAGGTATCAGTCTTGCAATTGGGGCGATGTGCGGCTGATGACGGGTGTGCGGCACTTTCATCTCAGCGAGGGCTTTAATTACAACACCGTGACGGCCGTGGATACCGCCAGCACGCAAGTTCGCACGCAGAATGAGCTGTTTGGCTGGCAGTGCGGCGGACGTTGGCACATTCCGCTGGCTTGCTGGATGCACTTCAACGTGGATCTCAAAACGGGCGTTTACGGCAACGATGCCAGCGTCGAAACGATCAGCAGCGCCGCGCAGAACGGAGTTTTCCGAGAGGGTGCCCGCAGGAGGCAAGCGGTCTTTCTGACGGACATCGCACCGGTCTTGCAGTTTGATGTGAACGAACACTTTTCGATCCGGCTAGGCTACTACCTGACTTACATCAACGGCTTGGCGCTAGCTCCCAACAACTTCAACGCCACACCGCCCCCCGGCAACGCCGCCCGCGCGGCACGGATTAGCTCGGGGGGTTCGACGGCCTATCATGGCTTTACGGCTGGATTGGAATGGCGCTACTAGCGCCGTTGCCTCCTACCGCGGCAATGCAATCCCAACTCGTCCTGGCTTGCCTAACCTCACGTTTAGCCGCTGGCATTCACCATGCTAGCGGGTCCACATGGTGCGGCCGGTGGCCGGAATGTTCACCAAAAGTTCGATCTTCCGTCAGCTTGCCATAGCATCGTTCCGGCATTCTTTCTATGATCCGCGCCGATTCATGCTCAGGGATGGGCGTCGGCCGGGCATTTCCAGCCGACGGGACAAGCAACGAAGCGAAGCGCCACTGGCGCTTATGGGGCTTTTGGCCGTCAAGGAGGACGCGTCGTGAACTCGTTGAAGACAATGATGGTCGTCACCGTAATGGGCGTGGTTGCCTATGGCGTGTACGCCACGCTGACCAAGGCTCCCCCCGCGCCCGGTTCCGAAGAGGACTCGATCGGGCCGAGCGTGGAGATGCCGATGGAGGCCATGGCCACCAGCACCAGCGCATCTTCGGAAACAAGTTTCGCGCCCAAATTCCTGCCGACCGAGCCGGCTGAGTCCGCGCCGCGTTACGGCGGCCAGGCGACGGCGACCGACGGGTATGCTCCGGATGTCGAACTGCCCGACCCGCTCGATTCGACCTATGATCCGCCAGCCTATGAAGGGCCCGCCGACTTAGAGACGGTACCGTCTGAAGCCTACGCCAGCGCCGCCGATGCGTTGCCCGAGGAGGTGCCGCCCGATGTTGCCTTGCCCGCCGATGCGGAGGTAGTGGCGGCCACGGCGGTTTCCAGCGATCCGGCTGCCGCGGGGCCTTCGGAATTTGAAGTCGCCGTGAATCATGTTTATGAACTGCTCGACCAGAACAAGTTGGCCGATGCCCTGCGCGCATTGACCCCCTGGTACGATAGCAAGCTGCCGACCAACCAGCAGGCCGAGGTTGTCAAGCTGTTAGACCAGTTGGCCGGTACGGTGGTTTATTCCCGTGAACACCTGTTGGTCCCAGCCTATGTCGTTCAAGCTGGCGAGACCTTGCCCGATATCGCCACGCGCTACAATGTGCCCTGGCAGTTGCTGGCCAAGATCAATGGAATCAGCAGCCCCACGCAAGTGCAAGCTGGCGAAACGCTCAAGGTCGTGCCCGGCCCGTTCTCGGCGGTGGTCGATGGCAGCCGCTATCGTCTGACACTGTACGTCGCTGGCTGCTACGCGGGCCGGTTCCAGATTGGCCTGCCCAACGAACAAGAAGCGCCGTCGCAGCGCTACGAAGTGCAGGACAAGATTGACAATCCCACGTACACCACGGCTGACGGCCGCGAGTTTAAAGCCGACGACCCTCAAAACCCCGTGGGCGAGCATTGGCTGGAACTGGGCGACGGACTCGGCATTCATGGTACGACCTCGCCGGAGACGATCGGCAGGGAAACCGCCGAGGGGGGAGTTCGGCTGAATGCCATCGACGCGCATAACGTCTTCGACATCTTGTCGATCGGTTCGCAGGTCTTGATTCGCCGCTAACCAGCCTCCGCGAAAGAACTTAGGCGTTCTCTCCTGGTGCTCCCTTGGGAGGCCGTGCAGCCTTCTCAACGGGCTGCGAGCAACGCACATTCCGTGCGATAGGCCCATTCCGCCTGTATCACTGTCCTCCCCGCCTGGAACTTCCGCAAAGCGGAACTTCCGCGAGTTTGGCGGCGTCTCTTATGGTACAATGCAATGGTACGACTGCGCGCGGCGTAACCGCCGTGGCCGTACCCATTTCCTGGTGCTGGCGCGTTCCCGCGCACCAGCCAAATAATTCAACTTCATCGGAACGACTCTCATGGCCAGCGGTACCGCGCCTGTCAGTCCCGCCCCCGCGTCGTCGGGCGTCCCCCGCTCGGTCGAAGTGGTGGAGTATGGCCGCTATATCGAAGGTCAGTTGCAACGCACTCGCGCGCAAGTCAAATGGGTTGAAATCGCCAGCGGCATGATGACGCTGCTGGTGGCCGTGCTGACCTACATGATGGTCGTGGCCGTGCTGGATGCCTGGGTGGTCACCAGCGGTCTGAGCACGCTGGGCCGCTGGCTTTGCCTGGCTGGGCTGTTGGCCGGCGGTTTGTTGCTGTTCGCTTGGAAAGTCGTGCCGGCCGTGTTGCGGCCCATCAACCCGGTATTCGCCGCTTACACGATCGAACAAAACCGGCCCTCGTTGAAGAATGGCCTGATCAACTTTTTGCTGCTGCGTTCGCAAGCACAGCCACTGTCGCCGGTCATTTATCAGGCGGTGGAGCAGCGGGCCGCCACCGACCTGTCGCAGATCGAGGTCGATGCCACCATTGACCGCTCGCGGATCATCAAGTTGGGATACGTGCTGGTCGGCCTGACGGCGCTGGCCGCGGTCTACAAACTGGTTTCACCCAAGGATCCGTTTCGATCGATCGGACGCATGGTTTTTCCCTGGGCGCAAATGGTGCCCCCTAGCCGCGTCACCTTCGACGAAATCATGCCCGGCAATGCCGAGGTGTTTCACGGCGATTACCTGGAACTCTCGGCCATTGTCCGCGGCACGCGCGATGGGGAACCAGTCACGCTGCACTACACCACGGCCGACGGCCAGACGGTCGACCGTCCCGTGCCGCTTACCCGGCCCGTCGATGGCTACCGGTACGTCGGTTCAATTCCTCCCGACACTGACGGCTTCAAGCAAGATATTGAGTACTACTTGCGGGCCGGCGATGCCCGCTCGGCCAATTTTCATGTGACGGTCAAAGCCCCGCCGGCGATTGCCGTGCGCAGCGTCGACCTGGAATACCCTCGCTATACGGGCCTTTCCAAGACTTCCCAAGACCGTGGCGACATCAAGGCCCTGGAAGGGACCTTGGTCACGGTGCGGGCCACGGCCAACCAAAAAATCTCCACGGCGGCTATCGACTTTGACTGTGATGGCTCGCGCGATTTGGCCATGTCGATCGTTGGCGAAACGGCCACGGCCAGCTTTCCGCTGCGGTTACGCGCCGAGTCTGACAAGCCGGAGCACGGCAGCTACCTGATTCGCTTTACCAACGAACGCGGACACGAAAACCCGCAACCGGTCCGCCACACCATTGAGATCGTCCGCGATCTGCCCCCAGAGATTACGTTTATCGCGCCGGCCGATTCACAGATCGAACTGCCGCGCAACGGCGCGGCGGCCATCGGTGTGAAAGCCCGTGACCTGGACTACGCCCTGTCGCGGGTGGCCTTGCAGCTAGAGCTGCGCGACAAGCCGCTCTCTACGGAGACGCTGCTAGCCGAGACGCACGCCGGCGAGTTTCGCGGGCAGTTCTTGTTCGATGCCTCTAAGTACCCGCTCAAGCCGGGGGACGAGGTCTTGTACTTTGCCGAGGCTGAGGACAACAAGAATCCGCCGGCCAACTCCGTGCGGACCTTGCGGCAGCGGATCAAGATTGTCGATCCGGTGGCTGACGAACAACGCAAGAAGCAGATCGACCAGGCCAAGGACGACTGCCGCTGTATGCAAGATGGCGACGGGCGTCCCGGTGAAAACGGCGGCGGCGAAGCTGCGCCGCGTGACGGCCAGCCCGACGCGGACGATCGCGACACGCCTCGCGAGGAAGACGCCGCGGCGGACGACAAGGCCCGGCCCGAGGAAGAAAATGCCGATGGCCAACAAGACCACCCCGACGACTCCCAAGGGGGTGAGTCGCAACAACAGCCAGACGATCGATCGGGCGGCGGCCAGAAGGGAAGCCAAGGATCATCCGGCGGCCAGAAAAAGTCAGACGGGGAGAATCAGGACCAACCCCAGGACCAATCCGGTGAGGGGGACGAATCGGGCGAACCCGACGACAAGCAAGGGGGCGGATCGAAGGAGGGACAAAACAAGAAAGATGCCCAGGACAAGCAGAAAGGTGGCGACAAGCAAGATGGCGCGGCGGGCCAGGACCAGCCAAGCAACGACAAACAACAGTCAGGCGGTAAGCAGCGAAACCGCCAAGATGACCGCGTAGATCCCGATACCGAGTCGGGCGATGCGATTGAACAGATCAATAAACATCGCGAAAAGCAGTCCAAGCCACAACAGCCGAAGGGGGACCAAGAACAGTCCCAACAGCCAAAGTCGCAGGACAAGCAACAGCCCCAGCCAGCCGATGGCGGCCAAAAAGGCCAAGACGAGCAGCAGCCAGGCGGTCAAAAGGGGAATGCCCCGGCGGAAGGCGAGTCGGGCGAGCAAGAAGAGGCGGGCGTCGAGTCGGGCGAAGAGGGACCCGATGGCGATGGCCAATCGGGGACCAGCCAGCAGCCCAACGGAAAATCTGGTTCCAAGCAAGCTGGCCAGCAAGCAGTGAGTTCGACCAACCAAGATCCGCAAGGTGACGGAGAGGAGGGCGAAGCCATCGGCAATCAGGGTCAGCAAGATTCCGCCAAACCGGGTCAACAAGAGGGAGACGCTGGCACGCGCGAAGAGAATGGTGAGGAAATGACCGACGGCGCGGCCGATGGCACCGGCGAGAAAAGACCGGCTGGCGGCAACAAGTCCAAGAAACCAGGCCAGTCCGCCAAGCCCCAAGACGACGAGCCCGACGACGGCGAGGAAGGGGCCGGCGACGAGGGTCAGGGCGATCGCGCCCAAGGAACGCGTCAAGGCGAAAAGCAACAGCCGCAAGAAAAGCAAGACCCTGATGCCAAGGGGGGCAACCCAAACCAAGAGCAAGGCAACTCCGGGGCGGGCCAATCGTCCAAGGCAGATGAAGGTTCGCCGGCGTCGGAGGAAAAACGTTCCGCCCGGCCCAAAAAGCAAAAAGGCCCGCTGGGCGAATCGGACCACGACAAGGGGGACGAAAAGTCGCCCGCCGAAAAAGCCAAGGAGTCGGACTCGCAAGGCGACCAAACCGGCGACAAGGCTGGCGGCGGTAAAGAGGGAGACGGTCAGAAATCAAACCAGGCAGGCACTGGCGGCTCTGGCCAAAACACGGCCGCCGACGAAGGCGGCTCCGAATCCGAAGGGGAAGGCAACGGCCGCACTTCCGACAAAGCCGGCCAGGATGTTGAGGCCGACCACCCCACCGGCGAATCAAGCCAACAGAATGCCGGTCCCGGCGGCCAAAAGAAGGCCGGCGGCAAACAGCCCGGCGGTGCAAAGCAACCGGGCCAGCCTGAGCCAGGAGAAACGCAGTCACAGGCCAAACCGCCCCAGGACTCCCCCTCGTCGGCCGGCGGGGCGGGTGACTCCAACGGTGAGACGGAAAACCCCGCCGCGCAAGAAGGGGCGGGCCAACAGGGCACCGTCCATCCTGATCAAAAGCCGCCCGTCGATCAACCGCCCGGCGCGCCGACCCCGGCGGCCGACCAGGCCGACGAAGCCAACCTGGAGTTCGCCCGTAAGAAGACCGATCTGGCGCTGGAATATCTCAAAGACCAACTCGATCAAGACCAGCCCGACCAGGAACTTTTGGACAAGCTAGGCTGGTCGCGCGAGGACATGCAGCGGTTTGTCTCGCGGTGGGAGGAAATGAAGAGCCGGGCCGGCCAACGTGGTGCCGAGGGAGACGCCGCCCGCAAGCGCCTGGAGGACGAACTTCGCGGGCTGGGGCTGCGTCCGCGCGGAACCAAGCTCGATGGCGACAGCCGCGAGAAAGAGGCCGAGCGTACTCGCCTGCGAGATTCTCGCCGCAGCGAGCCGCCCCCCGAATACGCCGAGCAATATAAGGCCTACACGCAAGGCAAAGCCAAAGGCCGCAAAGCGGGCAAGTAGCCAGCCGTAAGAAGCTACGGTGCCATGCTCTTCAGATAATCCCCGGTTACGTCTTTGACGTTCTCCTCACCCGGATCGTAGTAGAAGTCGTTGTCGTTGATGGGACCGTCAAGCTGTACATCGACCAGATCGAGCTGTAGCAACGTGTGGCTTTGGTCGCGGCCAAATTGCTGCCACTTCTTGGCAATGCTGGCGTCGGTTCGCAGCCATTCAAAACGGTACGGAAAGAGATCGTCGCGCCCCAGCACCAGCCGCACGCGGTCGGGGGCTTGAGGGGGCAGGTTGGTCCAATTGATGGGTTGTCCGGCGGCAATCGCCTCGCGTTGCTCGGGCAGCAAATCGGCCAACCTCTCGGGCCGCCACTCCCCTTCGATCAGCCAGATCGGCATGTCGCCCAACATCCGCTGCCGGGCCGACGTAAAGTTGAACGAGTCGTACAGGCCGCGTAGCAAACGGGGTAGCCCCCCCAGGCCTAGCGTGCGGACGGCATCGGCCGTTTGATTGGGTTGCGCCCCGCGGTCGAGCGCCGACAAGATCGGCAAGACATCGGCCCGTTCCAGCACGTTCTCGTGCGGCATCGAGCGTTCGATCCAGAGTTGCTGGCCGTCACACACCTGGAGCAGCCGGGCTGTCGCTGCTGGCAAGGAAAACTCCACCGACATCCGCAGTTTGTACTCGCTCCACGGCCCCTGGCGATAAATACCGCTCCCTTCTATCTGCTGGTCGAAGGCGTGTACCTTCACCCGCAGCCGGGCGGAAATGGAATCGCGTTGTTCAATCTGGGCTAACGCGCTGCCGACCAAAATCTCCGCCCGATTGTCGTCGGATTCGACCTCCGAGGCCTCCGCGGAGTCGTCCTCGCCGGGCACCTCGACAATCGTATCTCGCGGCTCGCTTTGTGGTTGCGGCTGCGTCTGCCCGTTCATGGGCAACCCCGCTAGCGCGGCCACGCCCGCCGCCATTAGCAACCCTGCGAAGATAGGCAGTCTGGCCTTCATGTCACGGTTTTGCCGGATTTGCCAAAGAATCGCGTTGTGCCGGGCCGAATTTTACAACTAGAGGAAGTGGGAGAGCGGCCAAGCGGGCCGCCTTATCCCACGATTGCAAAGTCCGGCGGCGTTTCGAGGGAAGGCGATTGTAACGGCAACCACTCGGTGGGGTCCACGCCAATCGCGGTTCACGACAAGCGAGTGCCCGACAACAAGAGTTATCGCACATGGCAGGGCGGCTGAACCTTCGTGCTGGCAACGCCGGCAAGGCTATCAGCCCGCCCAAACACAACTTGGCGAACGCCACGATGGCGTTTGGAACACTTTTCGTTGAGCGTATCTGTTAGGGGGACCCCATGAGATACCGTTGGATGTTGTTAGCGATTGTGGCCGCCGCCACGGGTTGCAGCGGCCCGTTTCATCGCACCTGGAGGGCCAGCATGAACGACGGTGGTGCGCCCAACGCGTACAACCTGCCGCCCGCCCAGATGCTGGCCCATCCCGGGCCTGGCGTGGATGGTCCCGGACCGGGCGTGATGATGCCCGAACCGCCCATTCCGCAAGTTATTCGCTCGTCGCAACTGGCCTTCGTGGGCCCAGACGGTATGAGCATTTCCTGGGACGTCACCGCGCCGGGCCGTTTCGACTCGGAGCCGTTGATCGCGCCGGGCCGGTACAACTTTCCGCAAGGGGCCATCTACCGTCTCAAGCTGACCAACATTCCTGGCCGGCCGGGTGTCGAACTTTATCCCACGATCGAGATCGGTCCCACCATGCCCCGGACGGAGGCCTACCTGGCCCACAACCCTATTCCCATCCAGTTCACCGAGGAAGACTTCGACCAGGTTGTCCTGTCGGGCAACTTTGTCACCAAGGTGATCTATCTGCCCGATCCTGAGTATCAAGAGCTGGCCGTCGCTGGTGTTGAGACGCTGGTCAGCACGCGGCTTGATCCGGGCGTTGATCCCATCGTCGAAGCCGACCGTCGCGGTGCCATCATGGCCGTCATTCGCGTCGGTAACATCGACCTGCAAGCGCCAGGCGGTGTTGGTCCGGAAGGCGTGCAGCAAGCTGCCTACAATCAGCCCGGCCCAGGTGCCGCGCCAAGCATGTTCCAGCCGGGTTACAACCCCAATGCCCTGGGCGGCTATGTGCCACAGGCCATGGGGCCCAGCTATGTGTCGGGGGTGACCATGCCCGAGTACGGCATGCCGATCACCGGTACGCCGATCGGCCTGCCTGGCCCGCCGCACATTCCGCTGGGTGGACCTGCCGGATTGCAATCGCACACGATGTACAACCACACGCCGGTTTGCATTCCGGCACCGGTTCAACATCAGCGGACGCACGTTCGGCAAGATCCAGGCATTGCCTATCCCAAGCCGGCCAGCGTGATCCACTTGCATGAGCAGGTTGGTCCTCCGGGTGAAGGCCAGGGTGGCGGACGGTTTGGCGGACGCCGTGGTGCCCGTCGCGGCGGGGCCGACTGCCCGCCGGGCTACGAGGGCGAAGCCGGCGGATATTCGGACGGGCAGTACCCCGCCGGCCAGTACCCGGCTCAGCAGCCTGCTGCCGAGTCGGTGCCGCCAGGACAGCCTGCTCCGTAACCATCGGCGGTTCGCTGGAAGCAGTTCAACGTTGCCAGCCGCGGGCCAGTCCACACTGGCCCGCGGTTGCGTAGCGGCCAAACATTTCCTGATTGAATCAACTCCAACACAACAGTATCCATGAACAGGGTCTTGCCACACCGTTGCTCGCCCGCTCGACACAAGCGTGGCGGAGCACCGTTTGCCAGCCGTTGGCTGTGGTTGGTCGTGTGTTGCGGGTTTGCCTCGCCGGCCTTGGCCGAGCGGCCCGCCCACTACCTGCTGCATGCCAACTTGCCTCCGGGAGCGATTGGAAGCTGGCAACTTCTGCGTGGTGGCCCTCACGCTGGATACTTCCAACCGGTCGAGATCAACGCTCCCCAAGGAGCGTTGGTCTCACTGGCGGAACAAGGACATCTGGAAAAACTTCAACCCACGCCCCGTCTGGCCGGCATGTTGATCGGTGCCGTCTACCGGTTGCGGGTGGCCAACATCCCCAATCGCCTGGGGGCTGAAGTCTTCCCCACCATAGAAGTTATCGACCGCCTCTACCCGCCCGAAAACCAGGCGGCCCGCTTTCCGATCGTGATTGAGCTGACCGCCGAGGACTTGCAACTGGCGGCCGACGGCAAATATGTCACGCGGGTAGTCTACCTGGAAGACCCCGACAACGCCTTGCCCGTGCGGCAAGAAGAACAAGGCTGGTTTGATGCCGTGGCGGGCGAAGACCCACTGCGCGTGGCGGACGAACTTGGCCGGCCCGTGGCGGTGGTCCGCATGGGAGGCCGCGTTCCGGCCGATCCGGCCGACCCTGGCATGGAGTTCCTTTATGGTGCCCCACCGTGGCAGCGATACACCCCCAAAGCAGCCCCCGCGCCAGCGGCGGAACCTGTCGAAGGCGCACGGCTGCCACCAGCCGCCGGACAACGCGGCCGGGCCACACCGGCCTCCGCGCGACGCGAATACTACGACGCGCCCACCCGCACCACTCGCGAGCAGGAACTGATCCGCCGATGAAGAGCGAACCGCATTATCACGGCCGCCCATCACACCCGCGCTTTTGGCGCTGGGCGTTGATCGCGGTCTCGACGCTCATTCTCTGTTCGTGCCGTGGCCGCGGCCCGCTCGAAGCTCCTTACCCCGGCTCGGCCGCGTCACCGCCGCCGGCGTCACTGGGCTACCAAATGCCGCCAGGCGACTGTTTGCCGGCACCGGCCGGCTGTCCCCCGCCAGGATTGGCGTATGCGCCGCTCCCCTCGCAAGTCCTTAACATGCCGGCCGAACCAGAACAGGGTGGCGTCAAGCTGGTCTCCAACGACGAGTATATCTGTGACGGCGGCGATTCGGCCTTGCCGGTGCGTGTCACGCCTGACTGGCAGATATACGGACTTGATCGCGAAGATACCGTAGCCCACTACGAATCGCTCGATGGCCGCACGTTTGTGCATCCCTCCAACAAGGTCTGTGTCTACTCGCCGCGGTTTGCCTCGGTGCGGATGGTACGCGCCGTGGTCGAAGAAGATCAGGTCCACGGGCCAGCGGGCGTGATGTCGCCGGTTGGCTTGGAGAAGCTCGAGGAAACACGTATCCCCGTGGCCAGCACGCAGCCGATTCGCGCCCAGACCGATGTAGGCCGCCGTATCGTCGGCAGTTACGCCACCAAATGGGGCGACGGCGTGATCTCCACGAACCTGGTGGCCCGCGGACTGGAAGATCTCTTCTCGCCGTTCGAGGATCTAGCGATTATTCGCCGCGGCGTGTTCGAACAGTCGGAAGGGGCACGCCTGGCCGCGGCCGTGTTGTCGGCTAATGTCTGGATCAGCGTGCAACGGGCGCAAGTCATTCTTGACGACCAACACGCCATCGAACTGGCCACCGTGCAAACGCCGGCGGTTACTTACACAGTCGACGAGGGAGGCCCCATCCGCTTCCGGCTGGTCAAGATCGCCTCCAAGCAAGAGGCGCAGCCGGGCGAGACGGTCGATTTCACGCTGCGGTTCGACAACACCGGCGGGCAGGTCATCGGCAATATCGTGCTGGTGGACCACTTGCACCAACGGCTGGAGCTAGTGCCCGACAGCGTGCAGTCGAGCATTCCGACGACCTTTACCACCGAGGAAGACGAGTTCGGCTCGCTGGTCCTGCGGTGGGAAGTCACCGACCCGCTCCCCGCCGGCAAAGGCGGCATCGTCCGCTTCCAATGCCGCATGCGGTAGTTCATCTGGCTCCCTCTCCCGCTGGGAGAGGCTACGGTACGAAATAACCTCCCCATCGCAACCTCCCTCTCGCTCTGGCAGAGGAGGCAGTTGTTGGAAGTGGAGAGTCGGGGGTGAAGTGGGCGACTGCGTGGTGTGGGCTTTAGCCCACACGGAGATCGGCTGGCGTGGACTGAAGTCCACGCTACGGGCGAAGCCGCTACCGAGCAGGAAGGCGATCAGCAGGGCCACGATACCGCCGGCGGCCTGGCGGGCCGCCGCCGCTTTCCTGGCGGCTTCAAGTTTCGCCGCTTGCTCCGCCTGCCAGGCGTCGAAGGCGGCTTCGGACGCCGCGATATCGGCCGCGTCGGCCGCGTCGGCGGCTGCCTCGTCGTAGTCGTCGTACATGTAGTCCTCGTCGGGAAAAAATCCCTCCTTCTTCATCTCTTGCATGTCGTGCCAATCCGCCCACTTCTCCGGCGTGCCGCCGATCGGCGGATGACGCGGGTAGCGTTTGAGAGGCGGATCAAGGGGAGCGATGCCCGACGTGGACGGTTCGACGGCTGCCACAGGTGCGACGGGTGCGACGGGTGCGACGGGTGCGACGGGTGCGACGGGTGCTACGGGCGCGGCAGGCGCGACAGGCGCGACAGGCGGCGGGCTGGCGGTATCGGGGACCGGCCCGCGTCCGACGTTGGTGCCGACGCCCCGCAGCGCCGCCAGCGCCTCGGGACTGAGGTTGGGGGGCGGAATTGGCCGCCTGGGCAACGGATTGCCGTCGTCGTCCTCTTCCTCGCCGGTGGCCAGCGGCACCAGATCGTAGGCCGCATCGCGGGAAAAATGGTGCTTGCCCGCGAACTTGGCGGCGAGCTGTTCCAGGACCTGGCGTTTCTCCTCAACCTGTTCCGGGTAAAGGCCAGCCAGCATAATGTCGCGGTTTTGCTCGAAGAAATCGACGATCTGGTCGAAGGTCGGCCGGCTTTGCTTGCCGTAGATTTCGGGCCGCATCCGCTCCAGCATCCAGG
>JBFWUW010000095.1:0-23452 GCA_050247075.1 Pirellulales bacterium
CCCAACTCCTCATGCTCAACCCACAACTCGATTCCTTTCTCCCGGCGCCCCCCACCCAAACGCCGCGGCGAATCCTCACGCGCCGAGGCAATCCAGCAAACGGCCACCACGACTCGCTTGTTTAAGGTCTAGGGCGGCTGCCGCGGCCGGCGAAGCGGCCTTGCTGCCTGGCTTACGTCCGCGTTTGAAGAATGTCTTGCGGATCGTGTGGACCTGGCTGTATGAGGCCGTAATGCCCTGTCCCTTCAGGTCGGCCAACACTTCCACGGCCTTGGCCTTCCGGCCGAGACGGCCCAAGGCCTCACGAATGGCTTGTGCCTTGGCACCATGTTCTCCCGTTTTCTTGGTTGCCGGGGATTTTCCGGCCTTGGCCTTCCGAATGTATTTGACCTTGCTCGCCAAAGCGAAGGAAATGTCAATGCCCTGGTCCTGCTTGATACCAGCGATTGCCTCCTTGGGAGAGGCCGCTGGGTTCGTTTTGTAATAATCCTTGAGCACCTGCGTCTTGCTGAGATCCTCACTCGTCTTCTTAGCCATCGCGTGAATCTCTCCAGTTATGCTACGCCCCATATAGACTGACTTGTATGGTTATAACATTCGTTGTTCAGCATCGACAGCGGTTGAGTTGTTCCATTTGCCTTATACATGTGTTGTCGATAACGAGGCCGCTCTCCAGAAGTGGGGGATGTCAAGTCATTCGCGTGGCAACGCCAATGACTTCAGCCATTCACAACCATGAAACTCGGTCTCATCACGGACATCCACGAGCAGGTAGATCACCTGCAATCCGCACTCGGGTTGCTTCACAAACACCCTGTCGATCAGATCGTACTAATCGGTGACGTGGCCGCGACGGGAGAGCGAATCGTCGAGACTTGTCGGCTATTGGCCGAGGCAAAGGTGATCGGTGTCTGGGGCAATCACGACTTTGGCCTGTGTGTTGAGCCAGATGAACGGACGCGTCGCCGTTTCTCGTCCGCAACGCTCGACTTCATGTCCACGCTACGGCCGCGGCTCGACGTTGGCGGTTGCCACTTCATGCACGTCTAGCCGTGGTTAAATCCCGAGGACATCACCGACCTCTGGTACTTTGAAGGGCCGCCCGACGATCGCAGCAAGTTGGCACGTATCTTCAATTCTGTCCCCAACAGGATTCTGTTCGCCGGTCATTATCACAAATGGTTACTGGCGACCCCGGATGAAATTACGCCGTGGCAAGGCGAGTTGCCAATTTACCTCGATCAAGGCCGCTACTTCGTGGTGGTGGGGGCGATGTGCTTGGGCCGGTTTGCCATCTTCGACACGGACACCTCAGAACTGCGGCCTTTCAACCTTGGAGTGCGTTAAGAGGGCTGGGTTCTACACCTTCCGTCCGGCTGATTGAAAACTCGCCGCCGCATATAGTTGGCCACGAGGCCGCATCCAGTTCGCTCGGCAACTTCTCTTACCGGCAGATTCAGAAGCAACGACCATCCGCCCGCGAACCACATACTTTCGGTGGCCAACTGGTGTCAGTTGGCGTCTGGCTGACTAGCACTCCGTCCAGCACTTTTGTAGCCTGTCCATCCAGCGTTGCACCTGGATCGCGTCAGCATAGCTGGCACCCAGCGGCACGGGCTGAAGTCCTCGCACGACCCGGCAGAACGCTCGCAGCTCGGATGCCATCATACCGGTCGGACCAGCGGGATCGGCTCGGATTTCCAGAACCATCGGCCACCGTGCCCGGTCGTCCCAGACTTCGATTGGCCGGGGATTCGAGCGAGTGCGGGCGGCCCAGCCGTCGCCAAAGACTTCCAGCAGGTCGAAGCCGTTGGGAGCCATGCCTTCTGGTGTCATTAACGACGCGGAGAAAGAAGTCAGCATTCCGTTCGGCCAGCGAAGTTGGGCCAGCACCAGGTCACAAGCACCTTCCGGCGTGAAGTGGGCCTGGGAGCTGAATCCAGTCGGCTCGGCTCGATCGACCAAGGCCAGCACGGAGTACAAGTCATGCACCATCGTCAAGTGCATGGGAGTTTCTCCTGGAAACCTGGCCACGTATGCCGCTGGGCGGTGCCGCTCGCAAGAGATGAACCGAATCGGACCTCGCCGGCGTACCTCGTCTTGCAGTGTCAGGAACTCGCTGTTGAAGAGGACGATGTGCCCCATCATCAGGTTGCTGGAGTCTGGTTTGACCAGAGGGATCAGGCTTTCGGCCTCGGTCAAGTCACCCGAGATGGGCTTTTCCAGCAGCACGGTTTTGCCCGCGGCCAGCAGTTTCTTGGCAATCGGCACGTGCGATCTGGTGGAACTGGCCACCACCCAGGCTTCGGCCTCTGACTCGGCGATCGCTTGGTCCAAGTCGAGCCAGCCTGGGACGCCAGGCAGGTCATTCCCCACGGCGTCCAGGCTGGCCTGACGGCGTGCTACGAGGGCTACAAGCCGGGCCTCAACAATCCCCGCCAGCGTCAGGGCATGCTGTCGGCCAAAAGATCCCAGGCCCACGACGCCGACTTTGACGGGATCAAAGATCGCTTTCCTCATGTTGTATTGAACCCGGTGCTATTCAGATATTCAGATGCTGCTGTGATGTGCGTCTTGTCCGAATCAGCTTGCCAGTTGAAAAATTAACTAGGCCGCCGTGCCGGTTCGGTCTTGGCCTGTAAGCTGGGATAGATCTTCGAAGCAGAGCTTGAAGCTAAGGTACGACAGTCGGTTGCTAGATTGCCTTGCCCAGCAAGCAATTGTGGCGACGAGGATGTTGGTGGTGGAGAGACCGGTAAATCAAAGCGTAACTTACCGCATGAAGTCAGCAATCGCGTGAACCGACTCATTTCGGCTCCAAAAGCATTCGTAATTTGGGCCACGTTCCAAGTTCGCTCATCGTCGTTGAGTGCCACACGAGCGTAGGTCAGATGCGAAATCTGCTTGTTGGCGAGTCGATCAATCTCTTTGATCTCAGTTGGCATGGGTAATCGTCCCTTTTTCCAAACTTCGGGATCGGAAAAGAAGTGTTCCGCTCTGACGTTATCCTCGGACGGCGAGTGAAAAAAGAACTCTTTTAAGTTGCGGGCATGCACAGCAAACGACTCGAGAAATGAATTTGCGGCATCTTGATTATCGTCGCTCAACGCGGGCATGTCTTGGTACCTGCTAAGAAGCGATGCGGTGGACCAGAGCATTCGATATTCGTATTCGAGATGGGCAACAATGTCATGGAGGTCGGAGAGAGAGGGACATGGATTAGCTGACATCAAATAACCTTCAAAGTTCGTGGACACGAATGACCCAATTACACTCGTATTGTACGGCCAAGTCCTACAGATACGGAAGCTGCCAAAGTGGCATTGACGGTCGATCGACATGAGCGGAGGGCCAGAGAATCGAACTCTGAGGGCCGGCATTGCCAGCCCAACTGCTTTCCAGGCAGCCGCGGCGAACCAATATCCGCCTACCCTCCAGGAGGCGGCCTCGTAAGCCGCCAGAGACGCCGGCGGGAGTCGAACCCGCTAATAGCGGCTTTGCAGACCGCTGCCACACCGTGTGACGCCAGCGTCAAGTAGTCAGAAAACTCAATGTCCTCGCCAGGAATCGAACCTGGGCATCGACCTTCGCAGGGTCGCGTGCAAGCTCCACCACACTCCAAGGACCAATCAACAATCAGTACCCCGCCGAGGAATCGAACCCCGTCTTGCAGTTCCGAAGACTGCCGTGCTGCCAGCACACTCGCAAGGCCAAGTAGCCCGTCCAGGAATCGAACCGGGCACCGATCCGCCACACCATTGGGACGCGGGACGCGAATTAATGAGTACGACAAAGTTCTTTGTAGTACCGCAGTCCGTTGCCCCGAAGGCAAACTGTCTTTCTGGCTTCTTCGACAAACTCAATCCCTTTGAGCAGCACTTCGCAACCGTGACAACAGAAATCGTCATGCGTTGGTCGCGGGAATCGCTCACTCTTCTTGGCTCGAATAAGCGTAAGATGGCCTGCGAACTTGTCCAATGCTCCAATAAAGGTTTTAGGGATTGTCGGCGGATTCGGCTCAATCAGGAAGTCTCGGATGCAAATGTCCGTGTCACGTGCTGGAGTCTCACGAGTCAGGAACTCGACGAGCCGTCGACAAACGATCAGCCCACCGACAAGTGACACTTCTTCGCGACCGAACGGGATCCCGTAAATCGGCTCGTTCGGCTTCTCGACGTCCTCGATGGACCATTTCAGAATGAGCAAGTCGTATACAACGCAGCGTAATGCACCCGGTAAATCTTCTTCAGGAACTACTCTGGACATTCTTGGCATGGAGCACCTTCGAGAATGGATAATTGTTCAGCAGGATCGCGAGGATTTGAACCCCGTGCGGCAGGATTGGAAGCTGCTTGCTCTCCCAGGAGCACGATCCTGAATCAAAAGCCCCCGACCCACGATGGAGTCGGGGGCGACGTAACGACTATTTCTCCAGCTCCACGTTCCAGTACGCCTCGCTGACGAACTTCGACCAACTGGCGATCCGCACGTTGTGGGCCGCATAGAGCGGCTTCCAAGTTGGCCGGATCGGCTGCACGCGGAGCTTCATGCCCGCCTGGATGGGCGTGCGATCGGCCTTCCGCTTGTTGCAGCTCACACAAGCCAGCACGCAGTTCTCCCAGGTGGACGTTCCACCCTGCGACCGCGGCAGGACGTGGTCGATCGACAACTCGTCGGTCCCCGGCTGCACGTGGCAATACTGGCAGGTGAAGTGGTCCCGCTTGAAGATGTTCCGCCGGCTGAAAGCGACTGCCGCCTCCGGCAAACGGTCGTACTCCGTCAGCGTGACTACTTCTGGCACACGCAGCCGCAGACGGATCGCCTGGATGAAGGCCTCCCCCTCAACGGGCTTGAGCTTCGTCCAGTCTTCCCAGGCATACGTCTGGTAGTCGTGCGGATCGACGACGCGGGCCGACTCGTTCCACAACAGCACCAGCGACCGGGCCACCTTGGCCACGTTCACCGGCTGCCAGTTGCGGTTGAGGACCAGCGTCGGCCGCTCAAGAACACTTGCTACCATGGGAAACCTCCTCGTTCTCAAGGGTGCCTGAGCGGAGTTGAACCGCCACCATCTGGTTCACAGCCAGCCGTGCAGAAACCGCTACACCACAGGCACCATGACAAAATCTGCAATCAGCACCCCGACCAGGGTTTGAACCCGGAACACCTCGTTAGAAGCGAGGCATGATGTCCATTTCACCATCGAGGCCAACAACCAGCGGAAGGTGGGGGAATTGAACCCCCAGCCCCATGACGGGCGACTGGTTAGCAACCAGTTTCCTGAGCCAATTCGGATACCTTCCATTCAAACAGTGGACCCACCGAGAATCGAACTCGGATCTCCGCCACGCCAGGGCGGTGTCGTCCCGTTGGACCATGAGCCCATCTACACCAGTGGACCGCCGGGGAGTCGAACCCCGATCTCCTGCTTGCAAGGCAGGTGTCGTCCCGTTGGACCAGCAGCCCGAACCTTCTCAAAGCCGGACACGAAGTCCGGGTTTCAAGTTCACCATGAATGGCATTTGCAAATCACCAGAGGTCTGTCCGGGAATTGAACCCGGCCTTCCTGCTTACCGAGCAGATGTGCCGCCGAAACACCTACAGACCAAACCACGGAATGACCCCGGACAGAGTTGAACTGCCGTTGCCTGCACGTCACGCAGGAGTCGTAGCCGCTGGACCACGGGATCAAAGATCGTTTCCATTTTCGAAAATGGGGAAACAGTGACCGAGGTGGGGATCGAACCCACAGAATCACCTGGCTCTCGACCAGGCCGCTTTGCCAGAATTGCGTACTCGGCCATCGACATTCGCTCTGCCTTCATCCTTCATCCTTCATCCTTTCCCATAGCGGGTCCGGGGGTCGCACCCGGCGGGCGGAGCTTATGAGGCTCCATTGAACACTGGCCCACCCGCGTCAAAAATGCAGACCCCGGTATCGAACCGGGCGGATCGGCCTTATGAGGGCCAACTGGGCACCTGCCGCGTCTGCAATCAAGTGACCAAGGGGAGACTTGAACTCCCATGCCTTGCGGCACGACGCCCTGAACGTCGCGTGTCTGCCAATTTCACCACTTGGTCGTGGTTTGTAGTGACCCGTGCGGGAATCGAACCCGCCCTTGCAGCGTGAGAGGCTGCCGTCCTGAACCGATAGACAAACGGGCCAAATTGGGTCGTGAAGGAATCGAACCTCTCGTCATCCACCCCACTTGTTTTGAGACAACGGCTTTACAGGCCGCGATGGGGAACACAACCCGTTAGTAGCACGGGCGAGAGTCGAACTCGCACTGTCCCAGGTTTGAGCTGGGCCGCTCTGCCAGTTGGCGTACCGTGCCATAAGCGTCCCCGATGGGATTTGAACCCACGATCTCCTGCGTGACAGGCAGGCGAGCACTCCAGGCTGCTCCACGAGGACAATGTTTTCTTCAGTTGCTCGGGGGAGATTCGAACTCACAGCATCCCTGGTTCTAAGCCAAAGTGGTCTACCGTTGCCTACCGAGCCATGCAGTGCCCAGAGCGAGAGTCGAACTCGCAAACGCTGAGGTTTAAGTCCAGCCGCTCAGCCAGGTGGCGTACCTGGGCATGCAGTAGTCCCGGATGGACTCGAACCATCGCTCGTCACCTTGTAAGGGTGCTGCCTTCGCCGCTAGGCCACGGGACCAATTATGCGGAAGCCGTGAGACTCGAACTCACAAGCGGCTGATGCCGCCACCTGTTTTCAAGACAGGCTCCTCATCCGGCCGGATGGCTTCCGTCTGTTTCGCTTACTACAAGTTCCGAGGGGTGGAATCGAACCACCGGCCTCCTGGTTCAGAGCCAGGCGTCACTACCAACAGCAACTGCCTCGGATCAAATTGCTCGCTTAAGCTGCAACGACACTTGAAAGCTCGGGGAGAAGGACTTGAACCTCCACCGCCTGGTTCAAAGCCAGGGAGCCTACCGTTAGCCGACCCCCGAATGAGTTCAGAATCAAACAGCAAGTGCCCTGCGGGAATCGAACCCGCCTCGCCAGCTTGGAAGGCTGGAGCCTTTGCCGATCGGCCAAGGGCACATACAGCGGAAGGAGGGAGAGTCGAACTCCCAAGGCCGTAAAGCTCGTCCCGGTTCGAACGGGGTGCCATCGCCAGTTGGCTTGTCCTTCCGAAGCTGCGGTGGCAGGAATCGAACCCGCGAAGGGGCGGTTAACGGCCGCCTGCCTGTACCAACACAGGCCCCACCGCAATTCAGTCAAGGTGGTCAGATTTGAACTGACGATCTCCGGTTTCCGATACCGGCGGATTCCCAGGCTTTCCCACACCCTGAACAAAGCACCCAGCGGGAGTCGAACCCGCACTTCCGCCATGGCAAGGCAGTAGGCAACCGCTACATCATGGGTGCAAACGAACGTGCCGAATTGTCAAAGAGCATTCACTTCAGAGCACAGGCTGGGACTCGGACCCAGGTTTCCGCCTTACGAGGGCAGTGTCTTCGCCGCTAGACCACCCGTGCCTTTGCCAACGTCGCATCAATGGGATCAGAGAGGCTCGAACTCTCACCGACCTGGTTAAGAGCCAGGCATGCTGCCGCTAGCACCTTGATCCCATGTTTCTGGTTTTGTTTGCCTTCGTGATCGGCACGAGTGGAGTTGAACCACCGTCTGACCCTTATAAGAGGCCTGCTCTGACCGTTGAGCTACGTGCCATCTCGATTGGGGCCGGAGGGGGTCGAACCCTCGCCTCGCCGCTTAAAAGGCGGGTACGCTGCCTTTACGCCACGGCCCCGTGTATCGGGCTATGACGTGGCGTTTCAATCGAGCTGGTCGTGACATGTGCGTGTTCTCCTGTTGAACTTCAGTAGTCCGGGGTGGAGTCGAACCAACCGCCGGCGACGTATCAGATCGCTATGCTTCCGTTACAACACCGGACCGAGGCATTTTCGATTTTTGATTGCCGATTTTTGATTGAAGCTCTCTATCCGATGCCGCATTGCAATCGCAAATCCAAAATTAAAAATCAAAAATGCCTTGAGTGGGTCGGGAGGTGCTCGAATCCTCGTCTCGTGGTCTTCAGCCAGGTGCTAAACCATCTCAGCTACCGACCCGCGTGCTTGCCTCGCGACGTTTGCCGCCCGCGTGCTTGTCATAAGTCCAAAGAAAAAGCCCGGCGTCCTTTTGACACCGGGCTTTTGAGCCTCGAACGGTCCTGAGCGGCCGGTGTCACAAACGGAACGGGTACAAGGGGAGCGGATTCGCCGATTGATCGGCAAATATGCTCGTCCCTTGACGTTCGGTAGTGAGACTCAGCCGCATGAAAGACATGGAAATCATCACCTTCATAATCAGAAATTCAGCCCGGCACGGCCCACCCGCTGGCCGGCATTCGTGCCTATCTGATACATGGACGCAGCCAAGTCGAGATTGGTTCGCGGATAATCTGGATTTTTTGGCCATGCCTTCCGCCCGCCAGCGGCCTAGCTACCGCGGTTAATTTGGGCCGGAGGCGTTCAGTCACTGTCGATTCAAGGGCGATTCGTCTGGGGAGTTGGAAGCGGGAGTACCAGCGATAAGGCGTCACCACCCGCAGATCGGTGAGTGCTGGCAAACTCGCAAAAACAATTTCTTTCAGCCTTTTCGTGGCACCTCAAACCATTGGCTCTCGCTTGTTTTGGTAGGAGCGAGGCCAATGCGGCCCGCGATGCAAGATGTCTCGATTATTGGAGGTGTGCTGCGTCGAAGAGTGTGATTGGAAAAAAAGAACAGCAGTTTTCGAACATTATGCGATTTCAGAACGGAGGACTTTCCAAGAAGCAGCTCCAGTACCATGACGAAAACGGCTTCCCGGTGTCGGCCAAGACGTGGAACGAGGACATGACGCAAGTCGATCGTTTCATGGTCCTACAGGCAAGCACATACCGAGCTTCCCCACTCTTCGACACGCGACCGTGCCCCCAGAAGGAAGTCCGCGAAGGCTCTTTTGAGTTGTCGCCGGAACGAAACTGGTGTTATCGCAATCTGATCTTGCCTGCCGGCACGGCGTTGGCCGTTCACGGCGAAGACCTCGATGGAAAGGTCGTTTGGGATGGCGACGTAGTCATCCCTGCTCTCAGTGAAATGCATGTCGGCAACAACGGAGTGTCGTTTTCGAAAAAAGTCGATGAAGAAAGACGCATTTGCGAAGGTCGAATCTGGATGTCATTGACTCCTTCGGAAAGGATCTCCCTACGTCGAGGCATCCAAATGGCTCGAGGGAAAGTCGTCGTTGGGGGGCTCGGGCTAGGTTGGTTCCTACGAAAGATCAGTTTGAAAGCCGAGGTCGAAGAAATCATCGTCGTTGAGCGGAGCAAAGAGTTACTCGATTGGTTCGGGTACGAGTTGTGCAGGGATTGCCCCAACGTTAGCAACGTGATTTGCGACGACGTATATAGACACCTGGGACGCCACGGCGGCCAAACCATGCACCTTTTGGACATTTGGGCTGAACAAGAGGACGTCGCGAGGGATATGCGGTTCCAGATCGCCCAACGGCGGTTTGGCCGCAGAATTTGGGGTTGGGGATCCGAAAGAGTCGTTCTCTGATTGGCCAGACGTCCAAGAACTCTTCTGTGGCCGAGGGGCAGCGTCCAATGGACGACAGGAAACGGTGGTCGGCCATGGTAGGAGTCAGTGCCTATCCGATACCAATAGCAATCGCCGCGGATCTAGTGCCAGAGTAAAGACCCGATACTTCACATCGACATCCTCTACGCCGCTGGGGAAGGGCTGAAGAATCGACGAATGGTCGACAGGCAACTATGCCGCTCGCATGATTGGAAGGCGTAGAGCTATGCCAGCCGCCACCGCACGCCGGCTCTGCCCGCAGGTTGTCCTTCTGCCGTGTCTGATGGACTTCTATCCCAGTTTGTAGTTGCGTTAAGGATTGCTTTGTTGCTTTGAAATAAATCAAGGCGAGGTCTGGACGGGCCCGCAATTACGGTACCTATGGAATGAAAATTCGGCCGTTTTCCCAGTCTGGGTAATCGAGAGGTGCCCTTGGATGGTGCGGCCAATCAACCCTTTATGGATTCGAACACATTATGAATCAAATCAAAGTACGCTCGGGAAAGCGTAGTCCGCAGTCCAGTAGTCCGCAGCAAACAACTCGGCCGAGCTTCGACTCCGACGGCAACGATAACACCGATCTGCTGCTTCGTGAGCTACGGGAATGCTACGAACTCGGCATGTCAATGGTCGCATCGAAGTCCGCAACTGCGAGCGACAAAGAAAATAAGCCAACGGGAACGAAGATCAAGGATGAAATAAAAAAAGCCGTCAAGAGAAGGGGAGATAAGAACAATAACTTGGTCACACGAGCTATCCGATTCGCAACAAGATACGAAGCTTCGGAATTTAAGGAGTTGCTCGCGTTGCGGACGCCCTCCGGCCTTCCGCTTACTTTAAGCCACCTCGATATCTTCCTCGCGATTCACGACAAGGAGCAGAGGGGCAAATTGCAAAAGCGGGCCGCGAAGGAAAACTGGAGTGTTAAAGAAACCCGAATTAATAAAGATCGCCTAATCGGGAAAGCCGTGCGGAGCGGTCGTCCACGAAAGCAACCTTTGGATTCCAAGGAAGCCATTTCAGAGTTGATTGGCGAGAGCGATCGCTGGATCAACTGGCGTCAGAAAAGTAACAACAAACTCCTGCCGAAAGAACTTGCAAATGCGTCCGCCAACGTCCTGCGGGCGATCACGCGACTACGAGAGCAGGCCGAGCAGCAGTTGAAGTCTCTACGGTGACGCCCTGACACCGATAGTAAGAAATGCCTGAGTTCAATCGGTCCAACTGTGATCCTTCACATCGACATGGCCGGCCCTACGCCGCCGTGAAAGGGCGTGATAATGTCGCCTTGCCAACTGGCCGGTGATTGTCGGTTCGACACCGGAAGGCCGCGGCGTGGTGTTGGCCGCCGACTACGCAACTCGCAAGACTGGTAGACATGTTACCAAGTCGGCTGTCATTGCCCTTTGGCTCTGCCCGTAACATGCCTTTCTTCCGTCTTGGGGGCAGAATGCGAAATAGGTGCGTTTCACCAAATCTGTGAGAGGCCCTTTGGACGGCTCACGCCACTAATAGAACCGCTATCGCTGGACGAAGCCCTTTTTGATCTAGCCGGAAGCGAGACAATTGC
The DNA here is from genome assembly GCA_050247075.1 of Pirellulales bacterium. Lineage (GTDB taxonomy): Bacteria > Planctomycetota > Planctomycetia > Pirellulales > JBFWUW01 > JBFWUW01. The sequence goes on from JBFWUW010000095.1 coordinate 11,145, forward strand.
TAAGGACACCGGCTGCCAGCGGCAAGGAAGATCGGGCTAGGAGTTTTGGGTGGCCGCGGCAGTACGCCCGTCAGGCACGACGTCATCTGGGCATTGGGTCGTGTGGCTGGTTGAGGTCGAGGCTAGTGACCTGCGGACCGGCCTGTGACCTCAAACTGATTTTGAATAAACCAAGAGCTTGCTGGAGAGCCCTCGACGACGCTGCTGCTGTTGGAAGCAAGGATCGGTTAGGCAGCCGCTCGGTTTGGCGTTTAGCGGCCCCCAAATGGGGCCATTGCCCAGACAAATCAATCCCTGCCGCCGCGGCTAAATCCTCCGCATACTTGGTTACTTTGGCCAACCGGCCTAAGTGTCCACCTTTGCAATGTCCGAGGTTGCAGTGCCACGGTCCTGCCCTGGAGGTCATACCGATGTCATACGGACCCCTTGCATACCAATGACTACGGCGACCAATGGTCGCCGTAAGTCCTTACTGCATAACAGCGAGGGCGACGGGACTCGAACCCGCAACCACCGGATCGACAGTCCGGTACTCTAACCAATTGAGCTACGCCCCCGAATTTTCGGGAAGTCCCAAATTATAGCTCTTGGCGTTGCCGTCGCAAGGCGTCTGATTTCCTGTGGAAGGATTCTGACCGGGGATGGCAAGATGACCGTGTGGAAACGGGTGTGATTAGAGGTTTCAACGCGGAATTGGCCGGGATTGGCGATCCGTGCGTGCGGTTTGATCGCACGGGTTGTAGGGGGGAATGCCCAGCGGACAGCGGATAGCGCTGGTCCGCCCATCAGCCCGTCCGCGGCCTGGCGGGCGGATTTGACCCACGTTCAAGCGATGCCTATAACCGATTGAGAAGCCGTCGCCGCGTCCTATTGGCTTCTACCCAACGGGCACCGTTGCTTTTCCCCGGCGGTTTTAGCCGCCATTGGTGACGGCGATCTCTTCTCTTGGACCGTTTCCATGATCCGCGGGTATCGGACTTGCCTGACGTGGTTGGCCGCCGTGGCTTCGTTTGTTGGTGCCGGCCTGGTTGGTGCCTTGTCGGCTGACGCGGCGGGTGCCGATGAACCGGACAAAGCGTCGTTCTATCGGGCCTTTAACCTGGGCGGGCCAGCGCTGGAGATTGACCAAAACCACTGGGAAGGCAACGACGCGGCCGATCTGGTATGCAACGACGCCCGCTTCGAAAACCAAACCGTGCGGCTGATCCCCGATACCGACGACAACCGCACGCAGATGATTCGCTCGTCGCGGTGGTCCTCCGGCGGCAAGGCCCAGGTGCGGCTCACCAAGGTTCCCGCCGGCAAATACAGCGTGCAATTGTATGTATGGGAAGACAACGACCCGCAAGTGTTCGACGTGCGGCTCAATGGCAACGTGGTGGCGGCGGGTGTCCGTAGCGGCACGGCGGGCCAATGGGCACGGCTTGGTCCCTGGCCGGTCGAGGCGAAGAACGGGATGATCGAGCTTACGGCGGAAGGAGGCCACGCCAACCTGTCGGGCTGGGAGATCTGGCGAGGCACGCTGGACAAACGGCCGCTGCCCAAACCTCCGCCGGTGCCCGCCGCGGATGCGACGACACTAGAAGAGCGGGTTGCAGTGCTATTAGCCCGCAACTGCCTGGAGTGCCATAGCGAGGCGGAAAAACAGGGCGGGCTCGATCTGACCCGGCGCGAGCGGGCCATCGCGGGGGGCGAAAGTGGTCCCGCGATCGACCTGCAATCGGGCGGCAATAGCTTGTTACTGAAAAGAGTTGAAGCCCACGAAATGCCACCGACGGAAAGGCCCGCGCTGTCCCTGGAGGACCGCCAACTGCTGGCCGACTGGCTGGCGGCGGGTGCCAAGTGGGCCGCCGACCCGATCGATCCGTTTCTGTACAGCAGCGATCGCCGGGCTGGCTACAACTGGTGGTCGTTGCAGCCCGTGGCCGCCGTGCAGCCGTCGGCCGTGACCGATGAAGGCTGGCTGGCCAACGATATTGACCGTTTCATTCTGGCTCGATTGGAATCGCAACAGCTCACTCCCTCGCCCGCGGCTGCGCGGCGGACACTCATCCGGCGGCTATCGTTCGATCTGCTCGGCCTGCCCCCTTCACCTGAGGAAGTGGCGGCCTTCGAGTCCGACGAAGACCCGCGTGCTTATGAGCACTTAGTCGACCGCTTGCTGGCGTCGCCCCATTACGGAGAACGCTGGGCACGGCACTGGCTGGATATTGTGCGCTACGGCGAGAGCCAGGGATTTGAGCGCAACAAGCTGCGTCCCAACGCTTGGAAATACCGCGATTTTGTGGCCGAGGCGTTCAACGCCGACCTGCCCTACGATGACTTTGTCCGTTGGCAAATCGCTGGCGACGTGTTGCAGCCAGACAATCCCCTAGCGGTGGTGGCCAGCGGGTTTTTGGTCGTGGGACCGTACGACCTTACGGCCTACACTAACGGCACACCCGACATGCAAGCGGCGGCCCGCGAGGAAGAACTGGAAGGCCTAGTGGGGACCGTCTGCCAGACGTTTATGGGGTTGACCGTCAATTGCAGCCGTTGTCACGACCACAAGTTTGATCCCGTCACGCAGCGCGAGTTTTATCAAATCTCGTCGGCCTTGGGGGGAACGTACCAAGGTGATGAACGCGAAAGCCTGTCGGGCGCTGGCCGCGCTAAGGCTGCAGAACAGATAGAAGCCTGGCGGGCCGAAGCCGGGACCGTGGCCGATCGGCCAGGCGCGGAAGAAGCACGCTCGCGGTTGGAAAGCGCCATCCGCCTGTTGCAGGGTGGGCCCGCGCACGTCACCGTTCCGCGGCAGCCGGGTGCCTGGCGAGTGTTGGCTCGCGGCGATTTCCGGCATCCGGGCGAAGCGGTCGGGCCGCGCGGAATAGCAGCCTTGGCCGGACTGTCCCCCGACTGGTCACTGCCGGCCGATGCGCCGGAGGCCGACCGCCGCCGCGCGCTGGCCGATTGGATTGCCGATACCAACAACCCGCTGACGGCCCGCGTGCTGGTCAACCGCCTCTGGGGTTATCACTTTGGCGCCGGGCTGGTGCCGACCCCCAGCGACTTTGGCTTTCAAGGCGGGCAGCCGTCGCATCCAGAACTGTTGGACTGGCTGGCGGGAGAATTCATGCATCCTAAGCAAGGGCCGGCCTGGAGTGTCAAACGCATACAGCGGATGATGGTCCTGTCCGCCGCCTATCGCCAGCAATCACGGTCGCGGGCGGAAGCCGTGGCCGTCGATGCCGAAAACCGCCTGGTGTGGCATCATCCGCCGCAACGGTTGGATGCCGAGAGTTTTCGGGATGCCGTGCTGGCGGTATCGGGCCAGCTTAATCGCCAGATTGGCGGGCCGGGCTACCGCGACTTCACGGTCTCCAGTGCCGGCAACAACGAAACCTATACCGTGTTCGATGCCGTCGGCCCGGAGTTCAACCGCCGCAGCCTGTACCGCACCTGGTTGCGGACGGGCACCAGCCCCTTGCTGGATCTGCTGGATTGTCCCGATCCCTCGGTCGCCACGCCACGCCGCGGGGTGACAACCACTCCGTTGCAAGCCTTGTCGCTGCTCAACGGCCCATTCATAGAACACTACGCACAGCGCTGGGCGGAGCGTTTGCAGCAAGAACGGCCTGGCGATACGCCGGCCCAAATCGTGCGCGCCCATGAACTGGCCTACGCGCGCCGGCCTTCGCCCGATGACCTGGACTTCGGCCAGCGGTTCGTGTCGCAACATGGGCTGGCGCAGTACTGCCTTGTCTTGTTCAATACCAGCGAGTTCTTGTATGTCGATTGAACCGTTCCGGGTATCCAATCCAGGCGTATATTCTCGCCGTCAATGGCTGGGGCAGTTCGCCACGGGCCTGGGGGGAATTGCCTTGGCGGGGATGTTGGCGCAAGAATCGCGCGGCGCAGCGCTGCCAGGCGAAGCCGCCGACCCTCCGCCGCATCACCCGGCCAAAGCGCGGCGCGTGATCCAGATATTTTTGCAAGGAGGGCTGAGCCAGGTTGACTCGTTCGATTACAAGCCCGACTTGGCACGCCTGCAAGGCAAGTCGGTGCCGGGCGAGGAACGGCCTCAGGCGTTCATGGGCCGCGTGGGCTTGCTGCACCAGGCGCATTTTAATTTTCATCAACGCGGCAACAGCGGATTGTGGATCTCGGACTTGTTTCCGCATCTGGCCGAAGTGGCCGATGAGTTGACCGTGATTCGCTCCATGTGGTCGGGGACGGGCAACCATACGCCCGCCACCTACGAGGCCAACAGCGGCTTTCGCACGTTGGGGTTTCCGGCGGCCGGTACCTGGGCCTCTTATGGATTGGGGTGCGAGGTCGATAATCTCCCCACGTTTGTCGTGCTGCCCGACAGCCGCTCTTGGCCGACCGGGGGTGCTAATAACTGGTCGAGCGGTTTTCTGCCGGCCCGGCATCAAGGGGTCGTGCTGCACACCAGCGGCCCGGCCGTGCGAAACTTGTGGCCAGCTTCCGACCTGGACGAAGCCACGCAAGCGGCTCGCTTTGCCGCCGTGGACCGGCTCAATCGCCGGCATCTGGCCGAACGGCCCGGCGACGACGCCCTGGAAGGCCGCATTCGCAGTTACGAACTGGCTGCCCGCATGCAGTTGGCGGTGCCAGAAGCCAGCGATCTGTCGCGCGAGTCGGCCCAGACGCTAGCCCAGTACGGCGTCGATGGCCAGGAGACAAATGACTTTGCCCGGGCTTGCCTGCTTTCGCGGCGGTTGGTGGAGCGCGGCGTCCGTTTTGTGCAGTTGTGGAGCGGGGCGGCTTTTGGAACCGAGGTCCATTGGGACGCCCACGGCAGCGTTCCCAACAACCATCGCCGCGAGGCCAACAAGATCGACCAGCCGGTGGCGGCGCTCCTCCGCGATCTGCGGCAACGCGGTATGCTGGACGACACGCTGGTGGTCTTCAACACGGAGTTTGGCCGCACGCCCTATGCCGAGAGTGCCGGCGACCAGGCGGGCCCCGGACGCGACCACAACCCAGACGCCTTCAGCGTATGGCTGGCCGGGGCGGGCCTGAAGCACGGCCTGGCCTATGGCGAGTCCGACGAGATCGGCTGGAAAGCCGTCGAAAACCGCGTCGATGTCCACGATTTTCATGCCACCATTTTGCACCTGCTGGGCATCGACCACACCCGGCTGACCTTCTACCACAACGGCATCCCGCGGCGGTTGACCAACGTGCATGGCCATGTGCTGAAGGATATCCTGGCGTGATGAGCACTTGGCATGCGGAAAAGCCGTTAGCGGAGAAGCTATCAGCCGTCAGCCCGGCAAGAGCCGCCGGGAAACCCGCGGCGCGTGGATGAACTGTTCTACCGATCGAGGACGTTGGCATGGTGAATCTTACGAGACGACCGTCGCCCTTTTTTCAACAGGTTGTCAAGCTCTGCCTGGCAAGTCTGTTGTTGGCCTTGGCCAGCCAGGCTTTCGCGGACGACAAACCGCGGCCCAAGACATCGGCCAAGGCCCAGGCTGGCCAGAAAAAGCCCCCGAAAAGCACATCCGGCAAGAGCTCGGCCAAGACCGCCTCGCCCCAGGAAAAATCGGCCGTCGTGGCGACCGTCGATGGCCAGCCTATTTACGCCAGCGAGATCGAGCGAAAGCTGGGGACCACAAGCAGCGGCGACCGCACCCAGAGCCGGCCCAGCCCGCTGTTGGTGGCCCATGCCGTGGATCTGGCCGTCCAACAGCGATTAATAGAGCGGGCACTCAAGCGAGAAAAGTTGCTGCCCACCCCCGAACAGTTGAACGAGGCCCTGGAACAAACCAAACAAGATGCGTTGGCCAAGTTTCCCACCTGGGAAGACTATCTACGGCAGCGCGGCCAGAGCGAGGACCAACTGCGCTGGCTGCTGGCCTGGCGCTGGGGTTGGAATGCCTATCTGGCCGAGCATCTTACCGACAAGGTCCGCCAAGAATACTTCGACCGCCACCGGGTGGAATTCGACGGTACCGAACTGCGGGTAAGCCATATTTTGCTCAAGATCCCTTCGTCGGGCGACGATGCCCTGCCAGCCACGCAAGCCAAGGCCGACGAAATCCGCGGGCAAATCGTGGAGGGCCAGATCACCTTCGCCGACGCGGCCCAAAAGTTCTCGGCGGGGCCAAGCAGCAAGGAGGGGGGCGACTTGGGATTCATCCCTCGCCGCGGGCCAATGAGCGACGAATTCGCCCAGGCGGCCTTCGCCCTGCAGGCGGGCGAAATCAGCCCGCCGGTCGTCTCCCCTTTTGGCGTCCACCTGATCCAAGTCACGGAAGTTCGGCCGGGGGACAAAACCTGGCAAGATGCCCGCGCCGAGTTGGAGCCGCGGGTGGTGCAACACCTCTTCACCTCGCTGGCCGCGTCCGAACGGGCCAAGGCCAAGGTGGAATACAGCGGTGCCATGCCGTATCTCGACCCCAAAACCGGCCAGGTGGTGGAGAAACGGTAACCAACCCGCGTGCAATCACGCTGGCCGATTTTCCCCGTCTTCCTTGGAGACAGGATGGGCGGCCGTGTGGAGCGGGTTCCTTTCACTTGGGAGCGGGGAAGGGTCGAGTGAAATCTCCGCCTCTTAAGAACCACGATTTAATGTGAAGAGTTGGCGTATCTCTTTGGAATCCACTGCTTTGATGTTTTCCCATCTGAATATCGCGTATAGCAGCCGACGTCGTAAAGGAACTGTGCTGGATCGCTGACTATGCGTGCAAGAAATCTGTCGAGTGACTCGGCAAACGGCTCGTCATTGAAGTCGTCGTGATCTGCATAGAAGATCTTGCCAATGTCAGGTCCTGACACCTTGACGGTGAAGTAATTTGCGGAGTGTGGGATCTCGGCAAACGCCACGGAATCGGCAGTAGCGGCAGGTTGTTCATCAGGCGAAAACCCCATCGCCTCGAACTGTGACCTCATTTCTTCCGTCTGAGATTCCCAAGCTTCAATTGGGTATAGCCAGAAGCCAACAGCGTCCCCTTTGCTGTCTTGGTACAACATTGCTCCATTGTGCTTGGAATAAAGATCGACGAATGCGATGGAGTGTGATCCGAGCCAGTTTTTCAGTTGATCTAAAGCAGCAGATGTCGCTGGAGCACCAACGTTGTGAGAGAGACGAGCGACAAACTGAGCGGACTCTCCGCGATCACCGCTGGCGTAACATTCAAATGCCGGTGATGTGTCACAAATGTGAGCCATGAACGCCACTACTGACATTTGAGGTTCCTTGTTCGTTTAGTTGGTACATCGTTGGCTGATTGGGCCAGTCTCGGACAGCCAGGGACGCGGCCGGGGGACACTCAAATGTTTGAGCGTGGAGTCATTGCGGCCGGGTTGAGCACCTATCCCATTGCTGAAATGCATGTTACGAAATCGGTCGCACGAACTCCACAACCGCGGGCTGCTCGCTTCGCCGGGTGTCATAAGCGGGCCTTGATGGATGCGGCGAGGGCTCGCCAGGGACGTAGGCGACGGGCAGGCTCACCATCGCCGGCTGCCCAGCCTTTGGACGCGAGTAGAAAATATATTCATAAATAGATATTTTAATAGTTTGCAAACAGAATACATTTTTTACAATGACCAGCGTCCGGCTTTGCTCGCCGACGTGGCTTTTGCACGTCCAACGGGCGTGAAGCCCCCAAACCGCCCAGGCATCGTCGTCCGCCGCGTGCTCGAACAGCATGGCCGTGGCGGGCGGTTGATCGGGCGAGTCACTCATTACGGCTACCGTTGCCGGCTAGTCGGCCCAATTGGGTGCGGCGTCTTTCTCGCCGCCCCTTCGCCGACCGGTACGTGTCGTGGGGCCTGTTCATATTTTTGAAACGCGGTCGTCACGCGGGGCGCTGACAGTGCGCCCTGGCCTGGAGGAGCCATTTCCGACGGCGATTCGGGGCAATCGCAACCTGCACCACACCCCCATTGTTGGAACAGGTAACGCGGCCGCGAAGACCAAAAACCCCGCGATTTCGCGGAGAAATGGCCGTTTGTAACCTGCACCACACCGTGAAATGGTGCGGATACGTAGCCACATGGCTCCCGCCATGTTGGCTTGAGTCTGTTTCGATGGTCCATGCCGGGCAACCGCACGGCAAGTGGCATGCAACTCACACATCAAGCCGGCAAAGCAGGAGCTTCGCGGCTACGTTTACTTGAACCACAACCCCCCGAAACACGGCAATTTTGGAACAGGAAGCTTCCCAACCCAACATCCGCCCCCCTCTCCAGGTACTCCGGGAGGGGGGTGGGGTGAGGGCGGCACCGCCATCGACGCCCCATGCCCGGCAAGACCGCGCAAGAGGCGGTATCCACATACACATCAAGCCTACAAAGCAGGAGCTTTGCGGCTACGCTTACCCGCACCACAACCCCCCGAAACACGGCAATTTTGGAACAGGAAGCGTTCAAACCTACTGCCGCCACGTCCAAGGCGATGACTTCACCCTCGACGTTCCAACCCCAACATCCGCCCCCCTCTCCCGATACTCCGGGAGAGGGGGGCGGGGTGAGGAGTGGCACAACGATCGACAATCGATGCCCAACAACCCCGCGCGAACAGCCACAACCACGCGCCAATCAAGCCGGCAAAGCAGGTGCTTTGCGGCTACGGCCCGCCTAACGCGTCCGTTCCAGATCGCTCCATTGCCGCCGGCGGGCTTGCCAGTCCGTTTCGGACAACGAAATCGGTGCGCCGTTCGCCGCCAGTTCCATGCCGGTGAGTGCCGATATCCATAGCCGCAATCGTTGGATATCGTCGGCCAGCGGTTCGGGGATGCTCCAAATCCGCGCGGTTCCGTCCTTGCCGCCCGTCACCACCGATCGACCGTCGGGGCTGATGGCGGCGGACAAGACAGAGCTGTGTTGTTCAAGTGGCGGGCCCCACGGCTTGCAGGTGGCGGTGTCCCACAAACGCGAAGTACCATCGAACCCCGGTGTGAGGGCCAGACGGCCGTCCGGTGTCAGCCCCCCGCCGTAAAGAACGCCTGGATGCGGCATGGGGTTGCCCACGGCCCGGCCCGTCGCCACATCCCAAATTCGGGCCGTGCGGTCGAAGCCCATCGTCAATACCGTCTTGTCGCCGGGAAGGAACGCGCCGAACATCACCGGCCCCTGATGCCGCAACACCGGCCCTGCGGGTTCACCGCTTGGCACGTGCCAGCAGCGGGCCGTTTGTCCATCCCCTCCGGTCAATATCAGGCGGCTATCGGCACTGAAACAAACCACGCGCGGAGGGCCGCCCGGCAAAGACATGGGCTGGCCAAAGGGGTTGCCGGTGGCGGCTTCTAGGATCTCTACATTTCCCGAGAAAATCCCCACGGCAAGGAGACGGCTATCGGGGCTGAAGGCCATGGCCGACAGGCCGTTTGAAAAGGGCAATGCTGGCCCTATGCGTTCTCGCGTTTGAAAATTCCAGAGATGCGCGTGATCATCGCTCGTGGCCGTAGCCGCCCACTGGCCATCGGGACTGATGATCGCCCTTTCGACAGGCGCGGCATGCTCCAGGGGAGGGCCGGCTAATTCGCCTTTCGCCACGTCCCACACGCGGGCCAGCGCATCTTGCGAGGCCGCCAAGAGCAATCCGCTGTCGGGGCCGAAGGCAATCGTATTGAAGTAAGTTCCCTGCGTCGCCGGCTTGCCTATCGGCTGGCCGGTGGACATCGACCAGTAGCGAAAGGAACGATCGCCGCGCCATACGGAGGTGGCCGCCAACGAACCATCCGGGCTGATCGCCACCGCGCGGACCTCTCCCTCGTGCCGCAATAGCTTGCCTAGCGCGTCGGCGGGAGGAAGCCTCCAGAGGCGGGCCTTGTAATCGCCGCAGGCCGTTAACACCGATTGGCCATCGGGAGCAAAGGCCACGGCCCAAACCGCGCCCGGGTGGACCATCGGCGGGCCGATGGGGATTCCCGTGACGGGATTCCACAACCGCGCGGTGGCGTCCTCGCATCCAATCAAGACGGTTCCGCCATCGGGGCTGAAAGCCGCCGAGGTGACCTCGAACTGGTGCTTGATGGCGGGGCCGAGCGGCTCGCCGCTGGCCACGTCCCACAAGCGAGCGGCGTTGTCGCGGCCACCGAGCAAGATCGACTGGCCGTCGGGGCTGTACGCCGCCATCAAGATATCGCCGGGCATGGCCAGGGAGAGCGTTTCGGAACCGGTTTGCACATTCCGAATTTTCAACCCGTTGCCGGAGCTAATGGCGAACGATTGGCCATCGGGGCTGAGTACGGCCCGGAGAATGACGGAACCTTGCAACAAGGGAGGGCCGAGCGGTGCGCCGGTGGCGGTTTCCCACAGTTGCACCTTGCGGTCTTCGCCGCTCGTCAGCAGCCGTTGGCCGTCGGGGCTGAAGGCCACCGAGTTGACGCGCTTGTCATGTTTCATGGGAACGCCCCGCGGCTGGCACGTGGCCACGTCCCACAGCCGGGCGAACCCATCGTGGCAGCCAGTGGCCACGGTCTGGCCATCGGCGGAGATGGCGGCGCACCAGACTTCATCGGGATGTTCCCACGGTTCGCGCACAGGCTGGCCGGTGGCCGTATCCCACAACCGCGCCGTGCGGTCCAAGCCAGCGGTGAGCATCACCTTGCCATCGCCACTGAAGTCCACGGCCCGCACGGCTTCTCGATGCTCGAACGGTGGCGCGGCTAGCACCGGCAATTGCCGCGACCAGCCAGCCAGGTTGCCGCGAATGACGCGGTGCAAGTCGGCGGCATCGTCCGGGGCCATGGCCAGGCATTGCACCATGCCCAATAGTCCTAGCGAAATGTCGCCCCGTTCGCACTGCGCGATGCAGCGGTCCAGTTCCAGGCTGCTGGCCCGCAACCGCGATTCTTGCAGCGCGGCATCGGTTTGCGCCTGTTTTTCGCGCAGTTCCGCGGCCGCGCGGCTTTGGTAAACGGCAAAGGAACTTCCCACCACCGCCACCGCTACTAGCGCCGCAAGAGCCAGGCCACTCGCCGCCGCCAGCGCCGGGTTGCGCCGCGACCAGCGCCACAGCCGCTCGCCCAGGCTGGCGCGGCGGGCCAAGATTGGCTCTCCACGCAGATAGCGGTCCAGATCGTCGGCCAGGGCGGCCGCCGTGGAATAGCGTTGTTGAGGAAGCTTGGCCAGACACTTCAAACAGATCGTTTCCAGGTCGGCGTCGATGCCGCCATCCAGCGAGCGGGGCTTCCGCGGCTCGGCGGACACGACCTGCATCAGCGTGGTAACGGGATCGTCTCCGCGAAACGGCGGCTGACCGGTCAGCCAGGCGTACAGAACCGCGCCCAGGCTGTAGATATCGACGGCTGTCGTGAGCGATTTCTCGGCTTGGGCCTGCTCGGGGGCCATGTAAGCCGGCGTGCCGACGATCGCGCCGGTTTGCGTGGCATGTTCGCCCGCGTTGCTCGTCGCGGCATCGAGATGCTTGGCCAGGCCGAAGTCGGCCACGTGCGGCTCTCCCTGCCGGTCGATGAGTATATTGCCCGGCTTCAGGTCGCGGTGCAGAATTCCCCGCTCGTGCGCATGATGCACGGCGCGGGCCACCTTGGCCAACAGCCGGGCCGCTTCCGCTGGTCCCCGTTTTTGGCCGCGGCCGGGCGGAACATCAATCAACTTCATGGAGAAGTATTGCTGGCCCGCCTGTTCTCCAACTTCATGGATTGGCACGATGTTGGGGTGGTCCAGGTTCGCTGCGGCTTCGGCTTCCTGGCGAAAGCGGTACATGGCAGCCTCCGAGGCGAAATCGCCCTTGAGAACCGTTTTCAGCGCTACCAGCCGATTGAGCGATCGCTGCCGTGCCTTGTACACCACTCCCATGCCACCACGGGCGATCTCCTCCACGATTTCATAGTCGCCGAAGATCCGCTCCGTTGCACCCATGTTGGCACTGGGCAAACTGGCGGCCCCTTTCGTGGGCTGCTCACGACCGCTGGCAAAGGTCAGCGTTGGCTGCAAAACGGTCCCCTGGATCGTCGGTTCGCCCGCCGCTGGCGGCACCGCCTCGAGATCGCCCGCCAGTTCCGCTCGCAGCTCCGGGTGCGCCGCCAGCAACTGCTCCACTTCCGACCGCAGGCCCCGCGCCATGGCCTCGCGGCAGGCGCGCACTTGCTCCCTCAGTTGCAAATCCGCCGGTTCGCGCGTGGCATCATCCGACATGGGAGGAACCGATATTCTCGTAACGCCTACGGGGCCACGATACGAAACGCGGGTTTCGCCTGCCGAGCAACGCTGTGAGGCAAGAGTCGCTGAAGAACGCCTGCTATCAAGAACCCGGATTATCGCCGTCAGGAGACGGCTCCAACATAAGTTTTTGGCCGATTTGCGTGTAGGATCCGTCTCCTGAAGGC
>JBFWUW010000096.1:0-22301 GCA_050247075.1 Pirellulales bacterium
TCGCAGTTCGGCAATGCCTACTGGAGTTTCAACAAGCCGGCGTTCGTCACAACATTGACATTCACATCAAACGATCGGAGTTGGTCCAATCCGTGGAGATGTTCCAATCCCGCGTCGGTGACTTGGGTTGCCCACAGGTTTAAGGACTCAAGTTGCTTCAGTTCTTTCAAATGCGCTAACCCGACGTCGCTGACGAGCGTTCTCGAAAGATCCAAGTCGCGGAGTTGCTTCAGCCCCTTGAGGTGCTGAAACCCCGTCCCCGCGAATTGCGTCTGGGAGAGGTTCAATGTTCGGAGGCGACTCAAACCGCGTAAATGCTCCAAGCCAGCGTCCGTAGCCTTTGTAGCTCGCAGACTCAAAACTTCGAGTTGGGAAAGCCCCTTTATGTGTTGCAGCCCAGCGTCCGTCACTTCAGAGTCATACGTCCATAGGTCCAACTCCCGGAGATGCTGCAGGTTTTCCAAATGAGCGAGGCCGGCGTTCGTCTTCAAGCTTCTCACATAAACGACTCGATAGAAGAAGTCGTCACCGAGTTGCTTCCGCAACCAGTTCGGCCAAGGTATCCGCCAACCTCCGTCGGGGCCTGACGTGTACTGCCAGTCATACCTGATTGACTCGAATCCGGCCTCTTTGCGAATTTCCTCCACTGATTCACGTTGCCGTGCCGCTTGCCGCATGTTCCAGCCAATCCAACTTAACGGGAGGGACAAGAGGGCGATCGAAACGAGCAGTGTTCGCAAGCTGAAACGGAACCGTCGGCGTGGCAATTTCGGTCGGTCGAGATCGGTCATGGCCGTGCGTTTCTTCGTGTGCCCTATCCGTAATGTTGGCCGCTAGCTGACATTTTATCGGTGGAGGATTGGGCCTGCTCGATACTGGGGTGGGCCGTGCCGGTTGAGATCTGGTCACGTCCCATCACTTCACCGACCATCGGTGGAGCGATGTCTACTAACTCTATTCTACCCGCGCTTTGCGATGACAGCATTGCTGCCGCTAAAAATTTTGCGGGCGGGTGAGGATCGATGTCGGGATGCGCAGCGCCTGCTCGCGGCGCAAGCAACGGTGACGTGACCGTCTCGGCGGGAACTGACGCGCCCGGACCAATGCGGTCGCAGCGCGCCGTCCGCCGCGGATGACGCGGCAAGATGTGCAACAGGTCGTGGGCGACCAGTGCATCGCGCGCCGCCCGACGGTCTACGGCCGCTTGTGGGTAGTGCGTCAGCAGTTCGTCTGGCGCGAAGTCCCACGATGTCCGGGCGGCAGCGCGGCCCCGTTCCACGGTTGCCAGGAAGGCGCCGCGAGCGGTACAGGCGATCGGGTAGCCGGGCGGCCCAGAGTTCTCGCGCGGTAGGGCCGCGCAGGCCATCGCGGCGCGCCAGGTCGTTGGCCAGATGCCGCGAGCTTTCGGCGTCTTCACAGGTCGGTAAGCCCGGGCGGCCGTGCCACGCGGCCAGCGCTTCCTGGTAGCCGGCCAGTTGGCCGTTGGCCCGTTCGACGCGGCAGCGGCGGCCAAGGGACACGCATCCTTTGGGCGCGATTGCCCCTGATGAGTCTGGGCCGTCAAATCCGGTAGAGAAACAGACCGCCAATTTGGCTGTGGCGAGACCTGGGCGGTGGCCTGGTCAGCGGCGCCGCGAATGGCGCAACCCCGCTGGGCCTTCCCGTTGGTCAGACCCATCCACCCTGCACCCCGGCCACCGTTCGTCCCGGGCACTCTTTACCCTTTGCCCCAGCCAACCCCGGATACTAGCGCTGTCAGCACGGCGGATCGCGATTCCGACGGTCAAAACTCATGGGGAGGCGATGCCATCGCCGAATGATGCGCGTGGCACGGTTCTAATCGGCGATGGAATCGCCTCCTACATTGGCTCAATGGTTGTAGACGAACTCCTTGGTGTTGAGCAGCGCCCACAAAGTGTCTTCCACGGCTGCCCGGCGTGTTACGCCAGGTAGCGCAAAAGCATCCAGCAGCAACGCCCGTTCGGTCTCGCTGGGGAACCGCGACAAGGTCGCCAGAAATAGCTCGTCAATCAGTTCTCGCGGAGGCAGGTTGCCGTTCGCCAAACCGCGTGCCAGGCCGGCCTTGGATTGCACTTTTTCCATAAGCTCCGGTGAGTTCATGAGGTGCAACGCCTGCGAAATACTAGGGTCGTTGGACCGTTCACATTCGCACACGCTCGACCGCACCGGACGGCCAAAAATCTGAAAGAAGTACGAATGCATGCGGTTGTCCCACACCTGCACCGCGCGATACCCGGCCGGCCAGCCCTGGAACTTTTCTGGTACGCCGGTCGCCTGGCTGATGGCGTCCAGCAATACTTCCGCCGGCACCGCCTTGAACGGGTAATGGGAGAAGTTTTGCTCGTCATCCGCGTTGCCGTCGCTAACGCTCGAACTGAGCTGATAGGCATGCGAATTCAACATGGTGCGGGTGAACGCCTTGATATCGTACTTGAGGTCTTTAAGGTGCTGGGCGGCGGCGGCCAACAGCGGCTCGTTGGTGGCCGGGTTGGTGGCCCGCAAGTCATCCAAGGGATCGACCAGCCCGCGGCCAAAGTAGTGCGCCCAGAGCCGGTTGACGATGGAAGGAGCCAGATAAGGGTTGTCGGGCGAACTGACCCATTGGGCCAACGCCTGGCGGCGGTCGGCCATGCCAGTGAAGTCGGCCGCCTCCGCCCCTAAGGCCCGCGCCGGTACAATTTGCTTGGTGCGGGGGTTTTCCAGATCCTTCCCCACGGTGACAAAGATCCCTTCACCCCCCGATGGCAACGCCTTGCGGCCCAGTCCGGTGAAGAAGCCCGCTAATCCAAAATAGTCGTCCTGGCCCCAGCGTTCGAACGGGTGATGGTGGCACTGGGCGCACTCGATCCGCACGCCCAGAAAGACCTGGCTGAACGATCGGCTGAGCAATTCCGGCGTCTCGAGCGCCTTGTAAAAAGCGGCCGGGCTTTCGGCGGTGGAATCGCCCTGGACGGTGATGATCTCGCGCACGAACTGATCGTAGGGCCGGTTTTCCGCCAGTTGCCGCCGCAGCCAGCGGGTCATACCAACCGCGCCGGCGGGCGTGATCTTGTCTTTATCTACCCGCAACACGTCGGCCCAGCGCATGGTCCAGTAATCGGCGTACTCCGGCCGGTCGAGCAAATGGTCGATCAGCCGGGCCCGTTTGTCCGGGGCGTTGTCCGCCAGAAAGGCGCGAGCCTCGGCGGCGGTGGGCAACACGCCCAAGACATCCAGAAAAGCCCGGCGCATGAACATGCTGTCGCTGGCCGCGTCACTGGGCGGAATGCCCAAGGCGGCCAACTTGTCCCACACCAGACGGTCGATAAAGTTGGCCTCGGCCGGACGGGCAAATTGCACGCCAGGACGCGGCTGCGTGATCCGGCAGACAGCCACATGCCCCATGTACCGCACCAAGATCGCGGCTTCGCCCGGCACTTCCGTGGCGTTGACATAACCTCGGCCATCGACCTCGGCAATGGTGGTGGCATTGGAGGAAAATTCAGCCTCGGCGGTAACGCAGCGGCGGTTGCCGGCAGCATCCAAGGCCACCACGCGCAACTGCTGCGTGCCGTGGGCCAAAAGCGTTTGGGCCTGGGGTTCCACCTCAATCGACACGGCTGGCTCTACCCCTTCGGCCGAGTAAGGAGCGCCTTCGCGAATCCACCGCAACAGCCGCCGAAAGGCCAGTCCGCCCGGTTCAATCTTCAAACCGCCGCCGTGAGGGACTTCGGCCGTGCCCTTGCGCAGCAACAAGCTGTGTTCGGGAGCCGGCAAGAAGACGCGCCGGCCGCGCCCTTCCATGAGCAAGGCCTGATAGTCGGCGGGGGCGTCGAACCCAAATACGCTCAACTTGAAACCGTTCTGTCCCTCGGCCTTGCCGTGGCATCCACCCGCGTTGCAACTGGCCTTGGTCAAAATGGGAATGATCTGATGCTCAAACGAGATCGGCTGGGGCGATGCCAGCCCGCGAACCTCGATCGGAATGCGGACCTCGATCCCCTCCCGCGTGATGAGTAGTTCGGCCCGGCCTTCGCCGCGCGGTTCTACCCGGCCCAATGCGTTGACCGAGGCGATGTTTGGATCCGTGGTCGAATAGGTTACGTCACGGGTGCGATCGAGGCTGCGGCCGTCGGGGAGCGCCTCGCCCACCAGCACTTGCTGCGACGATTCCGGGCTTTCCAACAAGATCGCGGCCGGACTGACCTGCAAATCAGCGGCGCGGGCGTATAATGCCCCCACGGCCAAGCAAGCGGAAAGTATCGACAATCTCAAAGCATATTGCATGGGCGGGTGATCCCAAGGTTTCGCGACAGTTCTGCATGACACTTAATCATTCATCAATGACACTTCATATTATCGTCCAAGTCCCCCTTATGCCAACCGCATAACGCAAGGCAGAAGGCGATTCCATCGCCCACTTTTGTAGGAGGCGATTCCACCGCCTGTTTTTGTAGGAGGCGATTCCATCGCCGATTAACCGTTCGAGCCCCCCTGCCATGCCAAACACGGACCTTGATGCCATTCTTCGCCTGCCGGACAAGGCGGTGTGGATCATCACCGCGCGGCACGGGCAGCGGCGGGGTGGCCTGGCCGCTACTTGGGTCTTGCAGAGTTCCCTCGATCCCCAGCGGCCAAGCTTGCTGGCTAGCCTGTCCGCCAACCATTACACGGCGGAACTCGTCGCCGCTTCCCAAGCCTTCGGTGCCCATTTGATGCGGCCCGACCAGGCCGATTTGGCCCTGCGTTTTGCGATTGGGTCTGGCCGCGACCGCGACAAACTTGCCGGCCTGAAATTCTCCGACGGAACCAACGGCAGCCCCCTGCTGGACGATTGCCTGGCGCGGCTGGAATGCCAAGTGACGTCCCAGCAAGAGATCGGCGGCCGCATTTACTTCTGGGCCGACGTCATCGGCGGCGAGCAATTCCGGACCGGTCCCTATCTGACGGAGCAACAACTCCTGGTAGCGGCCAGCCCAGATCAAAAGGCCGCCCTACGGGCAGGACTGCTGGCGGATATCGCGGCACAACAGGCCCATACCACAGAACACCTGTAGGAGGCGATTCCATCGCCGATTAGCCACGGAATCAGGAAATTTCAAGGGTTCAAGAATAGCCGACGACTAGAATGGCGGGACAAGCGCGAAGTAGTTTCTCGCAAAGGCGCAAAGCCGCCAAGACGCAAAGAGAGGACTGGACACAGATCACTACTGAATTCTCCGAGGCCCCGTTTATGTCGTTACTCCATCCCGCTGAATTACTAGCTTGCGCAGGCATCCGCAATCTGGCCATGTTCGTTCTGATTGCTTCCGCGTCGTTGGCCAGCGCCGCCGAGCCGGTCAATCCGGTGGAGTTTGAACATGCCGGCATCACCGCCGCCTGGAAGAAATATGCCGACGTGCTGACGTTCGGCCAGGGCCAGACATTGGCGCTTGTTGATGACGGGTGCGATTTGAGCCTGCCTCAATGGAACGTGCCGGAAGGAGAGCGGCCCAAGGTGCTGGTTTCGTACGACAGCGTGGATGGCGACGACAACCCCCAGCACGAGGGCCGCGGCTATCACGGTTCCACCATCGGCATTCCATCGTCGCTGAATCATGGTGGGAAATGGGGCGTGGCGTACAACAACCAGGTGGCGGTCATTCGGGCCTTGGAATGCTGCCACTGCAAAGTCCAGGACAGCAAGACGTTGGCCGCCGGCCTGCAATGGATCATCGACCACCGCCAAAAATATTCCATCACCACGGCCAATCTGGCTCCGGTCGATGATCTGGAACACGGCGAACCGGTCGCCTCCGAAATCGACGAAAAACTGGCCGAACTGCGGGCGGCCGGGGTGTGGGTCAGCGCGCCGACCGGCAACCACGCATTCGCCGCCGGTATATCGTGGCCTTCCTGCCAGCCCAACTGTTTTGCCATTGGCGCGGTGCGGCCCGGCAAGGACGAGGCCTATCTCGACCGGCACGGCAAGGTCGATCTGCTGGTGCCGGCCGCGGCCACCTCATCCTCCAACGCCATCGCCTGCGGCGCGGCCATGATCTTGCGCGAGGCGATCGAAAAGTCGGGCTACGATTGGAAAGCCGATGGCGCCAATCTGCCCGAAGCCATGCTGGCGATCATGCAACAGACGGGCCAACCCGTGGATGATGCAGCCACGGGGTTAACTTTTCGCCGTCTGAACCTGGAAGCCGCCTTGGCCCATGTGTTCGCCAACAAGCCGTAGGGTGGGACAAGCGGAATTCGACTTGCCAAATCATTACGGCCGCGACGCGATGTCCCACCAATCGTGGCCGCCATCGCGAGTCATGGTGGGACATCGCGGGTGAGCCGGTTCCAGGTGGCCCGTCCATTGCCGCTTGTCCCACCCTACTGGCTTGCCCATACACATTAGCCGCATTTGGCAGCATCCGCAGAAACAAGCCGCCCCCCACGAACACAATCACCGAAACGACAATCAATTCCTTCCAGGTATAGCCGTTACGGTTGCGGTCGCGAGACATGTTGTCCCTACATCCACTCTTTAATCACCCGGCCGTCGCAGAGTTGGATTGGCCGGCCGTCTGGCGTGATGTGGATCAGGTCGAGCGGGATGCCGAACTTGGTGAAGATAGTGGCGGCCAGATCGGCGCTGAGGTATTCATCCTTGGTGGGGGCTCCCCCTTCGTCATCGGTGCGGCCTAGCACGTAACCGCCGGGAATGCCCGCGCCGGCCATGACGGCAAAGCCCGACGAAGCCCAATGGTCGCGGCCGCTGGCCGAATTGATCTTGGGTGTGCGGCCAAAATCGGTAAACCAGCAGACCAGCGTGGTCGCCAACAGTCCGCGCTCTTCCAGGTCGATCAGCAGTTCTGGCAGTCCTTGGTCGACGGGCGGAATCAGCCGGTCGCGAAGCGAGACGAAGTTGTTGGCGTGCGTGTCCCAGCCGCCATCGGTTAGGGTCACGAATCGCACGCCGGCCTCGATCAAGCGGCGGGCCAGCAGGCAGTTTTGCCCGAACTTCGTCCGCCCGTACCGGTCGCGGAGACGAGGGTCCTCGTCCTCCATTTCAAAGGCCCGTTTGGTGGTGGGGGCCGTAATCATGTTGATGGCGGCCTTGAAGTGCTGATCCATGGCGTCGAACTCGGCCGGCTGGCGGTCGGCCTGCCGTTGCAGTGAGTCGATGCGGCTGAGCATGTCGCGGCGGCGGTCGACGCGGCCAAAATCGACCCCCTTGGGGGGCGTCACATCGCGGACGGCAAAATCGGGCTGGTTGGGATCGTTGAGCAGTTCAAAGGCCGAATGCTCCAGGCCAAGATAGCCAGACGAGCCGCCGCCAAACCGCCGGTCGATATTGCCTCCCAATTGCACGTAAGGGGGCAGGACGGATTTGAAGCCCTTCTCATGGCTGACGACCGAGCCATAACAGGGATAAGTCATGGCCGGGTTGAACTTCTTGCCCGACATCACCCAGGCGTCAGCCGTGCCGTGGCTGCCATTCATCGGATTCCAACCGCGCAACAGCCCAAAGCGGCCCAACTCGCGAGCCATGCGGGGCATGATCTCGGTAAATTGCACGCCCGGTACGGCGGTGTCGATGACGTTGTATTCGCCCCGTACCGCCTGAGGTGCTTGTGGCTTGGGGTCGAGCGTGTCGTGGTGGCTGGTTCCCCCTTGCGTCCAGATAAGGATGCAATTGATATCGGGCCCGCTGGGCAAACCAGCGGAGGCCTGTGCCTGCTTTTGTGCCAGCAATGTCGGCAGTGATAGCCCCAGCCCGCCCAAGGTGCCAATTTGCAAGAAGTCGCGGCGGTGCAGACCTTCACAGGTCTTGTTGGCAAAGGAACCAAAGCCGAGCATGGCGAATTCTCCGCGGGCAGGAAATATCGAGGCGGGATTTCATGTCAAGCAAGCAGGCCTGGATTGTAAGCGAAATCGACCAGACTAATCAATAGATTGGCATATGTTTGCTGGTAGGCCGATTGTGCGGACTAGATGGACAATAAGGGTTATTCGCGCTCGCCGTTGGGCACTACCAACTGGCCATTGCCGTGGGTGCGGACTTCCGTGCCGTCTTCGTGGATCTGGCTGAGGAACTGCTGCGGAATACGGCAATGCACCGTGACGCGGTGTTCCGTGAATTGCCGCGACAAGACCTCGCCATGCGCCGCCAGATAAGCCAGCAACCGGCCATTGCCGATGCCCGTCTCGATATCGACATCCAAGAAATTGCGGCTCAGAGCGTCACTAACCATGGTGGCTAGCTCACGCAGGCCTTGTCCGCGCCGGGCGCTGATCGCCACGGCGTTGGGGTAACGATTGTGCAAGGCATCCAGCCGGGCGTGGTCTTCCAAGGCATCGACCTTGTTCAAGACCAGCACGGTATCCTTGGCTTGAATGCCCAGTTCCTCCAGTACGCCGTACACCGTGCCAATCTGGTCAAAGACCGCCGGGTTCGAGGCATCCGCCACATGCAACAGCAAGTTGGTCTGGCGGGCCTCCTCCAGAGTCGCCTTGAAGCTGGCGATTAAATGGTGGGGCAAATCGCGAATGAATCCGACCGTGTCGGAGAGGAGCACCGGTCCCCAACCGGGCAACTGCCAGCGCCGGGTGCGGGTATCGAGCGTGGCAAACAACTTGTCCTCGGCCACCACGTCGGCCCCAGTCAAGGTGTTCAGCAACGTACTCTTGCCTGCGTTGGTGTAACCGACGAGCGAGACCGTCATCCGTTCGCTACGGCTGGCGACCTGCCGCTCCTTGCGGCGCTGAATGTCCTTCAGTTCGACGTTGAGGTCGTGAATGCGCTTTTCGACCAGCCGGCGGTCGGTTTCTAACTGCTTTTCACCTGGCCCGCGCATGCCGATGCCGGCCTTGATACGCGACAAGTGGGTCCACATCCGCTTCAAACGGGGGAGCGAATATTGCATCTGTGCCAACTCCACCGCCAGCCGGGCATCGTAAGTGCGGGCGCGGCTGGCGAAAATATCCAGAATCAACTCGCTACGGTCCAAGACTTTGACGCCGAGGGCTTTTTCCAGATTGCGGGTCTGAGCGGGTGCCAGATCGTTGTCGAACACCACCACGTCGGCATCGCGAGCCTGCACCAGCGTCGTCAGCTCTTCAACCTTGCCCTTGCCCAAATACGTGGTCTTGTCGGGCGATTCGCGGCGCTGCAGCAGTTGGCCCACGACGCGGGCGCCGGCGGTCTTCGCCAGCCCCTCCAGTTCTTCCAGCGGATCCTCGTGCGGCGGCTGACCGTCCAGCAGCACGCCGACCAAAACAGCCGCTTCGCGTGCGACACTATCGGCGCGATTCAGTTCGTACACGGTTATGGGGATCCTCCACAGGGAAATACAGACCAAAAAGCTGATTGCCCCGTTCAAAGGCAATTATACGCCGCGCGGCTCCGCGAGACAAAGCTAATGGCAGAGACACCTTATACGGTTGCAGGTTCGCTCGCCGCGCTTTCACTTCGCTTACGGATCGGCTAAAGTTGATGCAAGTTAGGCAATTATCTGGACCAAGCGGAGACCCGTAACATGCTCCATCGCCGCGATGCCATGCTTCGACTGGGGCAATTGGGTCTTGGTTCGCTGGCGCTGCCTGGCTTGTTGCGGGCACAACATGCACTGGCCTCGGCCGACCAGGTGCCGCGCACCAGTGGCAAGGCCAAAAGCTGCATTCTGGTCTATTTGTGGGGCGGGCCGCCGCAGCAAGATATGTGGGACATGAAGCCCGAAGCACCCGAGGGGATCCGCGGCATATTCCGGCCGATTGACACCGTCGTACCGGGAATGCAAATCAGCGATCAATTGCCGCTGGTGGCCAAACATGCCGACAAGCTGGCCATCGTCCGCTCGCTAACGCACCCCAGCAACGTCCACGAAGCCAGCGTCTATCACACCCTGACGGGCCACGCCAACCCCACGTTGGCACTTCCGCGCAACAAGCGCAACCGCCGCGACCATCCGGGTGCCGGCGCGATCGTTTCCAACTTTTCGCCGCCCGGCGGTATGCCGGCCAGTGTCACCATACCGCGGCCGATTGGACACGATGGCGTGGTCTATTCCGGCACGCATGCTGGTTTTTTGGGTCCACGGCACGATCCGCTGGAATTGATGCCGCCGGCCGAAGTCAACGAGCCGGCCCCGCACACCTTTGAATTGACCGACGGCCTGAACGCCGCGCGTGTGCAGGCCCGCTTTGGACTGCTGGAATTGATGGAACAGCACGACCGGCGGATGCAGGGGGGTGCCGCGGCGCAAGAGACCGACGACTTTCGCCAGCAGGCCTTTCGCATGTTGACCTCTCCGGAGTCGAAACGGGCCTTCGACCTGGAGCAAGAACCGGCCGCGCTGCACGACCTTTACGGCCGCAATGAATATGGCGAGAGTTTTCTGCTGGCGCGGCGGTTGGTGGAGTCGGGCGTGCGGTTGATTACCTTTACATGGTATTACGTCTGTACTAACGGTGATGTGGCAAACGTGTGGGACAATCACGGCGGCACCGGTTCGCTGGGCGGGATAAGCGGCTACGACATGCTCAAGGCCAACTATTGCCTGCCGTCGCTGAACCAAGGTTTTGCCGCGCTGCTAGAAGACCTATCGCAGCGTGGGTTGCTGGACGAGACAATGATTGCCATGTACGGCGAGTTTGGCCGCACGCCGACGATCAACAGCAACGCCGGCCGCGACCATTGGGGCGCGTGCCAGTCGGCCGTGCTGGCCGGCGGCGGCATTCGCGGGGGACAAGTCTACGGAGCCAGCGACGGCCACGCCGCCTACCCCAAGACCAAACCGGTCTCGCCCGAGGATATGTTGGCGACGATCTATCATTCGCTGGGCTTGTCGCCCGATTTGCTGATTCGCGACCAGACCGGCAGGCCAACCAAGATCAGCGAGGGCTCACCGATCCTGGATCTGTTTGGTTAGGGGATGGATTATCACCGCGGAAATTCGTAGGGTGAGACAAGCGGAATTCGATCTTGCCATCCACAACCGGTTTGTCCGCGATGTCCCACCGAGTGCGGCCACCATCACGAATGATGGTGGGACATCGCGGGTCAACCGTTCTAATCGTGGACCGCCGATGTCCGCTTGTCCCACCCTACGGCTACTTGGAACTGTTTGGTTAGCATCCTTGGCAAGTATAGGCCCACGATTGATGAATACGCATTCTTGGACACACCGTTCGGCGATTGTCGCATCGCTAACCTGGGCCATTGTTGGTGGTTGCTGGGCATTGCCGGCCACGGCCCACGAACCGAGTACCGTTCTCGTCGAGCAAAGCGCCGATGGCTTTCGGCTGTTGAAAGACGGCGAGCCGTATCGCGTGCAGGGGGCGGGGGGCGATGGTTCGCTAAAGCTGCTGGCGGGCGTCGGCGGCAACTCGGTTCGGACTTGGGGTACGGACAATCTTGAGGAGCGGCTGGACGAAGCCCACAAGCTGGGCCTGACCGTGGCGGTCGGCATTTGGCTAGGGCACGAGCGGCATGGTTTCAACTACAACGATGCGGACCAGGTCGCCGAGCAGCAAGAAAAGGTCCGGCAGGTGATCGAGCGTTTCAAGGACCACCCCGCGGTATTGCTGTGGGGGCTAGGCAACGAAATGGAAGGTTACGAGCGCGGCGATAACGCGGCGATCTGGTCGGCCATCAATAACCTTTCCACGCTGGTCCACCAGATCGACCCCTATCACCCGACGATGACGGTGGTGGCGGAAATCGGGGGCGACCGCGTCAAGAACATCCATCGCTTGTGCCCCGACCTGGACATCGTGGGTATTAACAGCTACGCCGGCGCGGCATCGCTGCCCAAACGCTACCGCGAGGCGGGTGGAACAAAGCCCTATATCGTCACCGAGTGCGGGCCGCCCGGCGCATGGGAAACCGAGAAGACCCCTTGGGGCGCCAGCCTGGAACCTTCCAGCACCGAGAAGGCAGAGCAATACCGCCAGACGTGGCAGGCCACGGCGATCGACGACGCGGCGCTGTGCCTGGGAATGTACGCCTTTACCTGGGGCCACAAACAAGAGGCAACCGCTACGTGGTTTGGGATGTTGCTGCCCGATGGCAGCCGGCTGGGAGGCGTTGACGCACTATCGCGGCAATGGACCGGCAAGCCGCTAAGGAACTCCTGCCCCACGATTGAAAGCCTTAAGCTGGTGGGGCCCGCGCAAGTTGATCCAGGACAAACGGTCGTCGCCCGGCTTTCGGCGGCCGATCCCGACGGTGACAAATTGCAAGTCCGTTGGGTGTTGCAGAGCGATCCCGTCGCTCTAGGCGTAGGGGGCGATGCCGAGGATGTTCCGCCGACGCATCCCAAGTCGATCATCGAGTCTGATCTTCAAGGGGCCAAGGTGCGCTTGCCCGCCGGTGGTGCTTATCGGCTGTTTGCCTACCTTAGCGATGGGCACGATGGCGCGGCAGTGGCGAATATACCGCTGCGGGCCTCCGGCGAAGCCCCGATCACACCGGCGCGTCAGGCTGAATTGCCGTTGGTGCTGTACGATGACGGTAGCGACAAGCAGTTGCCCTTTGCACCATCTGGCTGGATGGGGAATGCCAAGGGAATGAAGGTCGATCTCAAACATGCCGGCAACCCGCACGATGGTCAGACGTGCATTCGTATTGACTACAAAGAGAGCGAAGGCTGGGCTGGCGTGGTTTGGCAAAGTCCGGCGGACGATTGGGGCGATAGGCCGGGCGGCTGGAATTTGACCGGTGCCAAACAACTATCGTTTTGGGCTCGCGGTGAGAAAGGGGGCGAAGTCGTCAAGTTTGAGTTTGGCCTGTTGGGCAAGGATAAGCGTTTTTCCGACAGTGGCTCCGGCAAGACGGGCGATCAAACGCTCACCACCGAATGGCGGCAACACACCATCGATCTGAAGGGCGTGGACCTGACCCGCATCAAGACGGGGTTCGCCTGGGTCTTGGAAGCCAAGGGGCAACCGGTGACTTTTTATTTGGATGGGATCGAGTTTGAGTAGGGTGGGACAAGCGAAGGACGACGTTCCATTCAAGAGAGGTTGACCCGCGATGTCCCACCATGATGCGCGATGGCGGCCGTATTCGGTGGGACATCGCGGCCAAACCGGTTGTGCCTGGCGAGCTTGCATTCCGCTTGTCCCACCCTACAAGCAGCCGCTAACGCCATTCAGCCGCCCCGGACAAAGGCCTGCAGTGCCGCTTGCACGCGGGCGGTTTCCGCGGCCAATTCCGGCAGAAGCCTGGCAGCCGCCTCGAATTGCGATTCCAGCGCCTGCTTTTCCATTCCCTCAGCCAGGGAGGAGAGCTTGTGCGCGCTGAATATATCGGTTGACCCGCGGAGTGTGTGTGCGCCGCGCCGCAACAGCTTGCCATCGCCGGCGGCCACCGCTGACTGAATCTGCTGCAAGAGCCTGGCGGACTCATCCAGGAAAAGCTCCGCGATCTCCCGTAAATGTTCGTCGCCGGAGGGCAGGCGTTGGCGGGCCAGCGCCAAGTCAATCGCGGCGGGCAAGGTGCTGGCGGCGCGGTTCCGAACTAACTCTCCCGCCAGCACACGCTGTAATTGCCGGGGGTCGATCGGCTTGGATAGATAGTCGTCCATGCCAGCTTCCAGGCAAAGTTCCCGATCACCTTCCATGGCCGAGGCGGTCATGGCGACAATCGGCAGATGGCAAGCATGGCCCCGTTCCCGATCGCGTATCGCCCGCGTGGCTTCGAAGCCGTCCAGTTCCGGCATTTGGCAATCCATCAACACGACATCGAACGATTGGCTGGCGGAGAGATCGACCGCTTCACGGCCATTCTGGGCTACCGTAACTTGGTGCCCGCCCTGGCGCAAGATTCCGACCGCCACTTTCTGGTTCACCAAGTTGTCCTCAGCCAGCAGAATGTTCAAGGGAGTTGCTGGGTCGGGTGCCAGTGCGAAGGCGGGCACCTTTTGGCCAGCGGGCTTTTCGCGGTTCGGCTCTGCTGCGCCGTCCGACAGCGCCGACACAATCGCATCTAGAATGTCCGAAGGGACGAACGGCTTGGTCTGGTAGGCGGCAATGCCGATCCGCCGGGCGTGCTCGGCATCGGCGGGGCGCGCGGCCGATGAAACCATGATCAAGGCTGGCCGGCCCAATGCCGTATCAGCGTTGATCCGCTCGGCCAATTCAAAGCCATCCATTTCCGGCATCATGCAATCCAGCATCACCAGCTTGAACGGATTGCCGGCGGCCGCGGCGCTGGCTAACGCCGCTAGCGCAGTGCCGCCGCCGTCGGCCACGCTGGGCGTAAAATGCCATTGGGTCAGCATCTCTTGCAGAATTCGGCGATTGGTGGCGTTATCATCCACCACCAGCACCGGCAGGCCTGCCAGTTGCGGCAACTCCAGCCGTTCGCTCGGCTGCTCGTTGCCGGCCACGCCAAATTTGGCCGTGAAGTGAAACGTTGCCCCCTGGCCGGGCTCGCTCTCCAGCCAGATACGTCCTCCCATCTGCCGCACCAGTTGTGACGAAATCGACAACCCTAAGCCCGTTCCGCCATATTTGCGCGTGGTGGAACTATCTGCTTGCCCAAAGGCCTCGAAGACCTTTTGCTGCTTATCGTGAGGAATGCCGATGCCCGTATCGCGGACGGCAAAGTGCAGCAGCGCTTCGTTGCCGCCCGGTGGAGGCTGGTCGGCTTCGCCGTTTGCCAGGTCAACATCCAGGGCGACTTCGCCGCTTTCCGTGAACTTAATACTGTTGCCGATCAGGTTCACTAGAATCTGCCGCAGCCGGCCGGGGTCGCCCAGTAAGCTGTCGGGTGTGGTGGGCGAAACGCGGCAGGCTAGCTCCAGCCCTTTCTCGGCGGCGCGAACGGTCAATGTTTGTCCGGTGCGGCCTACGCTTTCGCGCAGGCTAAAACGGGTGTTCTCGAGTTCCAGCTTGCCGGCCTCAAGCTTGGAAAAGTCGAGAATGTCGTTGAGTATCCGCAACAACGAATCGGCCGAGCTCCTGGCCATCTCCAGAAACTCCCGCTGTTCAACATTAAGCGGCGTGTTAAGCAGCAGTCCGGTCATGCCCAGAATGCCGTTCATGGGTGTGCGAATCTCATGGCTCATGTTGGCCATGAATTCGCTCTTGGCCCGCGTGGCCTGGCGGGCTTGCTCGCATTCCGTTCTCAGGCGCTGGGCGATGGTATGAAAAGACACAACCACCTTGCCCAACTCGTCGTTGGTAGGAGCTAGCGCCGCGGCTGCGTCAAAATCTCCGGCCAGCATGTTCAGTGTGGCTTCCTCGAACATCGACACGGTTCGCATTACCGCGGCATAAAAGCCCGCCCATAAATAGGCCACCAATAGCAATGACACCGCCGCCACGGCCAGCACCAGAATTTGCTGCCGCCGCAGTCCGGCGATCCGTGCTGATAGCAAAACGTCTAACTCGGCGATCGTGGAGTCCCAAAGTCGCAGGGTCGAGATCCAGGCTTCGTCGGCCGTCGCATCGAATTCCGCAACCGCCGGCAAAGGCCAGCTCGTCGCCATTTGCGCCCGCATGGTGTTTGCCAGGCGCTGGCCTTGCAGCGCGGCGGCTTGTACATCGGCCCGCAACCGCAATTGCAAGCTTTCGGAGCTGGTCTTGTCGAAAGCCGTTTGCATACCGCGCGCCGAGTCGGCCAGGTTGGCTTCCAGCATTCCAGTGAAACGGGCCAGGTCGGCTTGCGCGGACGCGGACAGCTCGCCATCGGCAGCCCGTTGCCGTGCCAGCAGGCGGCACTCGGCCAGCATCGTCTGCCGGTTGGGCAATTTCAGCAGCACGGCGTCCATCAGGTAGTACGAGTCGAGATCGGGGTCCAAGATCAAGTTCGATGCGTCCCCCACATGCTGCATCAGGCGGCGGACATCTACGATCATCTCTTGATGCAGGCTATCGGAATCGGTCGGCGACAGGTCGAGCAGTTGCTCGCGCAGCCCGCGCCAGTTTTCTTGCAGTGTCTGGCAAGCGGACGCCGTGGCCAGGGCGGTCCCCAGGCGGCGGTCGGCGGCCAACAGTTCTTGCACGTCCAGTTCTATCCGTGCCTGCAGCCGGACGATTTCTGGCCGGCCGGCGATGCGCTCCGCCGCGGGGCGCTGGGCCAGGCCGCGGCTGGCGGCCACATCGACCAATAGTTTTTGCAGCGGCCGCAAATAGGCCGTTCCCTGTAGTTCCTTGCGGGCGAACCCAATGCGATAGTTGGTCTCGCGCGCCAATTGGTACATCACCCAGCCCAGCGGCAGGGCAAACAACAGGCTGATGAGCGCGAACTTTCGCGGATACGACAGCCGGTTCATCAACCGCACGGCTGGCGACAGCACGGAGAACCCGCGCTGGCCTCTATCGTCCCTTAGAGAAGAGTCGGACATGACGGCGGTCTGGTGAGAACCCAGGAAATGCAAGACGCCGCCCCCATTCTACCCAGCGGCGAGGACAAACATACCCTGTGACTCGCCCGATGGATGGAATAGTCGTCCTGGACGAATCGCTGGAAGGTCCATTAGCCCCGGATACAATCAACCATCTTGCGGCGTCTCGTCCATTTCCCATCGGAACCGACAATGAGAACAGCCATCCTTTTCGGTTGGCAATGATGGCTGTCCCCGATTGCGGGTGTTTGCGGTTCCGGACTGTTCGGTTGGAATGTTAACTCTGCTGGGCCATGCGCTTCGCTGCTGACCCAGGCACCCGCCGTATTCGCCACGGCGAATTGCTGATCGCTTCTCCGCTGACAGCTTCTCGCCCCCGCTGGCTAACCTACGATTCCATCAAAAAACCTGGCCTCCACAACTTGTGAAGGCCAGGTTTCGGTGGGACTGACTTGTTACCGCCGGGGGTGGCCAGCGGCAGTGCGGTGGTGGTGGCGGGGCACCTTTGGCCGCTGCTGGAATGGCCGGACTTAGACGGCGGCCGCGCTCGGCTCGCTGATGCTGATCGACGAGCTGTTGTTGGACGAGGACGAGCCGTTGCTGGACGAGTAGCTCTCGGCCGGAACCAGTTCGTCGTTGATCAACTGCAACAGCTTCGAGATGCACAGCTTGTTCATGCTGGTGCGGTGCTCGTGAGCTTCTACCCGCAACGCTTCGTGCAGGCTCTTGGGAAGCCGCACGGTGATGACGCGGGTGGGCTCGTCCGATTCTGGGGTGCCGGCCGGAGTGTTGGTCCGCAGTTGAGCCAGCATGTGCTGGATCTCCTGGTACTCCGTGGTCTTCTCGAACTGGGCCAGGGCGTCCGGCGTGGGGAAGGCTTGGCGGATGATGCCGCCCAAGCCCAACACCTCGCGGAAGAACGTCACCCAGTCGGGCTTGTTGCTAAACAACTCGTGTGCGACGCGGTAGATTTCTTGCTGCTTCTCGGACATGTGGGTCTCCTTGCCTTTTCTTGGGGTCTAATAAAATCCGTTTCGCGACCACCTTCGGCCGCACTATTGCCGAGATTGTCGATGCAGGTCAAGGCCAGCACGTATGTCATTTCAATGACAGCACTTACAGCACCGCTATCTGACTGCACTGCTTTCAGGCAGGCGTGCCACGTTTGGTAGCAGTGGTGTGATTGCACAAAAAGCAGGCAGTACGGTTTTTCCCATTCGCCAAAGTGTCCTCCAGAATCATTTTCAAAATGGCGGCTGGCAGCCCGCGCTTCTCCATGCGGAACAAGAGTCGCCAGCCGCGTTATTTCGTGCAGCAGTAAGAGTTTTGTGCGATTGCGGGTGGCCGCCACGAGGCACAAGCCAGTCACGGCAGGGCGCGGTGAAGGGAAGGGGCTGAGGGAGCGGCTGGCGAATGGCCGCGGTCACCCGATCTGCCGCTGTTGGGGATTTCGTCTTGGAATCGGCTTGACTCGAATACGGTACGTATGTACAGTTTTCGGCCCTAGGAGGTGGTCGGACATGCTATCGCTGCTGGCGGAAAAAAATCGACAAAAAATGGTGGCCCAACTGCGCGAGCAGGTCGGCCGCCTGGAAATTGCCACTCCGACCGATGGACACGATCCTTTGCAATTTGGTAGCGGCTGTTTGCCGCTGGACGAATTGCTGCCCGGCGGCGGCGTGCGCCGCGGCACCTTGGTGGAGTGGCTGTCTCCCGCCGCCGGTGGCGGTGCTGCCACGCTGGCTTTGCTCATCGCCCGCGAAGCTTGCCGTGCTGGTGGAGTGCTGGCCGTGGTGGACCGCCGCGGAGAGTTTTACCCGCCGTCCGCCGCCCGTTGGGGAATCGACCTGAGCCGCGCCTTGTTTGTGCGGCCCGCGCGGGCGGCGGACGATGATTGGGCCTTCGACCAGGCTTTGCGTTGCCGGGGTGTGCGGGCCGTGTTGGGCTGGCCCCAGCGGTTGGACGATCGCACGTTCCGCCGCTGGCAACTGGCGGCATTGGCAGGGGGCAGCGTGGGCTTGTTGCTGCGGCCCGATAGCGCCGCCGCCAGCCCATCCTGGGCCGAAGTCCGCTTGCTGGTTCAACCGCTAGCGGGCGGGTTGCGCCGAGTGAATGTGGAATTGCTCCGCTGTCGTGGCGGAGCTAGCAGAGGCAATGTGGAACTGGAGATTGACGATGAAACGTGTGTTGTGCATTTGGCTGCCGAACTGGCCTCTGCAACGACTCTGCCTCGCGCGGCCGGAGCTTAAAGGCCAGCCGCTCATCCTTTATCGGCAGCGCCCACGCCACGGCGCGGCCGTAGCCTGTTGCTCGCCCGAGGCCGCCGCCCGCGGCATCCAGCCCGACATGCCCCTGGCGGAAGCCAGAACGCTGGCAAGCGGGCAACAAGCGGCGGAGAGTTGTCAGTCGTCAGCGAAAAGCCATCAGCCGTCAGCTATCAGCCGTCAGCCATCAGCGGATAGTTGTCAGTTGTCAGCAAATTCCTCCTACCTCCTACCTCATACCTCATACCTTTCTTCTCCTTCAGCCTTCAGCCTTCAGCCTTCAGCCTTTCCCCTTACTCCTCACCTTGACCGTGCCGCACTCTCTGCCTTGGCGGCCTGGTGCCAGCAGTTTAGTCCCACGGTGGGATTGGAAGACGTACCCGAGCCTGCGGCTTTGCTGCTGGACGTGAGCGGCGCGGCGGATCGTTTGGGCAGCGAAGCGGCCCTGGTCCAGCAAGTCGCCAGCGCTTTCACCGCGCGCGGCCTCCTGGCGCATCTTGGCCTGGGAGAAACCGTCGGCGCAGCCTGGGCCCGCGCGCACTTCGCCGGATGCGGAGAAGAAGAGGAATCCATCAAGAGCGATCAGCAATCAGGAGATAGTTGTCAGTTAGCAGTTGTCAGTTCTCAGTCGTCAGGAAAAAGCGATCAGCCATTAGCAAATCCCTCCTACCTCATACCTCCTACCTCATCCCTTCCTTCTCCCCCTTCATCCTTCAGCCTTCAGCCTTCAGCCTTTCCCCTTCCTCTTCTCCGGCTGCCGCCCGACTTGCTGGCTTTGCTGGCCGAGTTGGGCCTGTCCTCGTTGGAGGAGTTGCGGGCATTGCCGCGGGCCGGTTTAGCGGCGAGGTTTGGACCAAATCTGTTGGCCCGGATCGACCAGGCTGCCGGCGAGCGGGCCGAGGTGATTACGGCCGAACGGCCAGACGCGCCACTGGTGGCCGAGTGGGATTTTGAATCGCCGACAGCCTGCCAGCAGGCCGTGGAAGCGGTACTCGATCCCGTGCTGGAGCAATTACTGGCTCCCTTGGCCCAGCGACGCGCCGGCGTGACGGAGTTGGAGTGCTGGCTCTGTCCTGAAAGAGGCGAGCCGCTACGGCTGCGGGTGGGCCTGTTTCGGCCCAGTAATTCCGCGCGGCATGTACGCGAGCTGATCCAACTGCAATTCGAGCGGGTGCGGCAGTTGCCCCCTGTCTCCCGCGTGAAGATGCAAGTCACGGCGTGGCAATTGCTGGAATGCCGGCAACGCGAACTGCCCTTTGACGATGCCGGCCAGCCTGCCTGGCACGACAGCGATGAAGAACGAAGAGAACTGGCGGCGTTCGTCGACCGTCTGGCCAGCCGCCTGGGCCGAGATGCCGTGCTCCGTGCCCGCCCGCGGCCCGAGGCCCAACCCGAGCACGCCTGCCATTACGAATCATGGCTCGACCAGCGTCCCCGCCGCGCAGCGGCGCGGCGAAAGCAATCCAAGGCCGCTCTCATCGGCAGCGCGGCTAATCCAACGGCTGCCGCGAGTGATGCCTGCTCCCCGATTCGCCCCTTGCTTGTGGTCCGCTCACCCAAGCACATTGATGTAGCAGCCCATCCGCCCGATGGACCGCCGAGGACTTTTCGCCTGGCCGGGTGTGAGCATATCGTCCATCGTTGTGTAGGCCCGGAACGGATTGAAACCGGCTGGTGGCGGCGGCAATCGGCCCGCCGCGACTACTACCGCGTGGAAAACCAGCACGGCCACTGGCACTGGCTGTTCCGCCGCCTGCGCGACGGCCAATGGTTTTGGCAGGGAGAGTTTGGGTGAAAACAAGCCCTCCGGCGGCCAACCCGCGTACAATGACATTGCGGGCAAGGTTCCTCCTTGCCCGCATGGTCAACCCGCCACCAACGCGCCGCCACGCATGACCCTTCGTTATCGCAAAGTTCTCGATTCCTTGCGGCAGGCTTTTCCGCAGCCCGTCTCGGACCAGGTCCACGATGCCTACTTTGCGTTTTCGATCTTGCGGGCGCTGGACCAAGTAGATGCGCTCAAGTCGAAGGCACCCATTTTGGGCGAGCAGATCGAGACCGATTGGCCCGCCGCCAAGGATTGCCGGGTTGAGCAGCGGTCGCAATCGCTGGAGCAGGTGATTCCCCAACTGGTGCAATATCTACACGGACTGCCGATCTGGGGGCATCCGCGCAGCCAGATGAATGTCGTTCCGCCCCCTTCCATCGCCAGCATCATTGGCATACTGCTGCCCGCGACCTACAACCCTAATCTGGTCAGCGAGGAGAGCAGCCGCCGCATCGCCGAGGCCGAAGTGCGGGTCAGCGCCATGGCCGCCGAACTGGTCGGCTACGACCCGTCGGCGGCAGGCGGCGTGTTCACCTTTGGCGGAACGGGGGCCATGCTGTACGGGCTAAAGATCGGCCTGGAAAAAGCCTTGCCTGGCTGCATGCAGTCTGGATTGCGCGAGCCTGCGGTGGTTATCACGTCAAAGCAAAGCCATTATTGCGCGCTGAACGTAGCTGGCTGGCTGGGGATTGGCAGCGACAACGTGATCGCCATTCCCACACACGACGACAATTCCATCCGGCTCGATCTGCTGGAAAAGGCTGCCCGCGAGGCACTCAGCGCTGGCCGGCGAATTGCCGCCATCGTGGCCACGATGGGCTCGACCGACGCTTTTGGCATTGATGATCTGCAAGGCATCCGGGCCATTCGTGATTCCTTGGTCGAAGAATTCACATTGCACTACCGCCCGCACATCCATGCCGATGCCGTGATCGGCTGGGCCTGGAGCGTGTTCAACGATTACAGCTTTGAAGATAACGAACTTGGCTTTCGCGGCCGCACGGTGAGGGCGTTGGCCGCCGCGCAGTACCGCATTCGTTGGCTCAAGCTGGCTGATACGATTGGCATCGACTTCCACAAGACCGGCTTTACGCCGTACGTCTCGTCGTTGGTGCTAACCGCCAGCCAGAGCGAGTTTGAACTGATTGCCAGGGCACGCGAAACCATGCCCTACCTGTTTCAGACCGGCATCTGCCACCCTGGCATGTATACGCTGGAAACGACCCGCAGTGGCGGTGGCCCCATGGCGGCGCTGGCCAATCTGCTGTTATTTGGCAAGGATGGCCTGCGCGTGCTGCTAGGGCATGCGGTGGAGATGGCCGAAGTCCTGCGCGAACGGATCGAGTCGCACCCCGACCTGACCGTGCAGAATGAAGACAACGTCGGCCCGGTGACTTTGTTCCGCGTCTACCCGCACGGCGTAGATACCTTTACGGTCAAACAGCGCGAACGGCACGACCCCGCTTTTCGCGAGCAACTCCTGGCCCACAACGACTACAACCGCCGCATCTACCAGCGCGTCCATGCCCAGGCATTGTCTGGCCGCGGCGTGGCCATCTCACTTACCGAGTGCTACCGCCACACCGACTACGGCGAACCGATCGTGGCGCTTAAGTCCTACGTCTTGTCACCTTTTTCCGACGAAGACCGCATGCAGTCGATCTTGCGGCATGTACTGACCGCGCGTGATGAACTGAAGGGAACAGCTTGAAGCGTTCACGGACTAGTGCTATGCCAACAGGAAGTTATCGGGTGCCACTGGCGGCATGTCCGCCAGTGGGCCAGGGTGTTGTATCGCCCCCACCCGACGAGTTGCCAGAGGCACCAAAACCGATGCTGGCCACTCGCGGCATGTCCCATGGTACCTCGACGACCCGA
>JBFWUW010000097.1:0-20817 GCA_050247075.1 Pirellulales bacterium
CTGGTGGAGTTCGATCCGGCGACGGAGAAGATGCGGATCGTGATGGATGTCCACAAGCTGGTCGGCTTGCCGCTAACGCCGACCGGATACGCCGCGCAGGCCAAACTGCACACGCGCAACTTCGTGGGACCGTCGGGCAAGATCTATGTCGGCTCGAAGCAAGGCTACCCCAACGCGGCCGAGAACGAGGCCCTCAAACGGGGCGAGAAAATCCCCGTTTATCAGGGCGGTTTCGTGCTGACTTACGACCCGGCCACCGACACTTCCGAAAACTTGGGCATGCCGATGCCGCTGACCGATGAGCAAATCGCCGCCGGCAAGAAAGAGGGCGAGGGAGTGATTGATGTCACGGCCGACGAATTGCGCGGGCTGATTTACGTCATCACCTGCGAGGAACAGCACTGGATGCTGTACGACCAGCGGACAAAAAAGTACCGCGAACTGGGGCCGATTTTGCGCAACCAACCGAACACGCTCATCGACGCCCAGGGACGCGGCACGGCCATTACCGAAGACTACAAAATCGCCCGCTACAACCCGGCCACCGACCAGGTGACGGTCGATCCGCTGCTGGTCGATGGCCAACCTCTTGCCGACTACCTGGGGGCCGACCGCGTCCACCCGGACTGGCGGATTACGGACGACGGCAAAACAGCTTATCTGCAAATGTTGGACGACCTGCGGTTGTTTCGCGTCGATCTGTCGGGCGAGGCCGGCCAACCGGTCATCGCCACGAATCTGGGCAACCGCTTGGAAGGCAAGAATCCCGATTCGCGCGGCTCGGTTGCCCTGGGACCAGATGGCCGCGTTTACTCGGCGATTCGCATCGATAACGAGACCGGCTTTGGCACGGGCTACCTGCACCATATAGTGCGGCACGACCCGGCTGGCAGCCAGATTGAGGATCTGGGCGTGCTGGCCGTCAGTAACCCCGATTTCTTCGATTTCAAGGCCCCGCAGGCCAAGAACGCCGACGGCAGCCTACGGCCGATTCACGGCTATCACACCCTGCCCGACGGTACGCTCACCCCGCTGCACGTCGTGCTGGCGATGATCGTGGCCCACGACGGCACCATCTACGCCACGACGATCTACCCTTTCACGCTGCTAAAGGTGGAAGCGGTCAAGTAGGAGGCGTTTCCAACGCCGCAGCCAATTGATGGCGCTTCCTCGCCGATGTGGCCGCGTTGTCGGTTCATCGGCGATGGAATCGCCTCCTACAGACATTCGGCGTCCGTGCCTTACACATCCCACCGCTTGTTCCAGGGTAGGGCGAAGGTTTCAGCCACCGCCCGGTTGGTCACTTCGTGCTGCATGACATTGATGGCGCGGGCTACCGGGCGAAATTCGCCCGCGGCCCGCTCGATGCCCAAATTGGCGATACGCAAGGCCCAAGGCAGCGTGACGTTGCACAGGGCATACGTGCTGGTGCGGCCGACCGCGCCGGGCATATTGGTCACGCAGTAATGGACGACCCCTTCGACAACGTAGGTCGGCTCGCTATGCGTGGTCGGCCGGCTGCTGGCCGTGCAGCCTCCCTGGTCGATGGCCACGTCGATAATCACACTGCCGGGCTTCATCATTCTCAGGTCTTCTTCTTCAATCAGCCGCGGCGCTTTGGCACCGGGGATTAGCACCGCGCCAATCACCAGATCGGCCCGGCGCAGTTGGTCGCGAATGGTGTGCCGGTCGCTGAACAGCGTATCGACGTTGTGCGGCATGACATCGTCCAGGTAGCGCAGCCGTTCCATGTTGATATCGAGCAGGCCGATATCGGCTCGAAAGCCGGCCGCGATTTTGGCGGCGTTGGCCCCCACCACGCCGCCGCCCAAAATGGTGATATGCGCCGGTGCCACGCCCGGCACGCCAGCCAGCAAAATTCCCCGGCCCATCTGCGGGCGTTCCAGGAACTTGGCCCCTTCCTGAATGCTCATCCGCCCGGCGACTTCGCTCATGGGGGTCAACAGCGGCAGCCGCCCCTGGTCGTCGCGCAGCGTTTCATACGCCACGGCCGTCACGCCAGATGCCAGCACGGCTTCCGTCAGGGCACGGTCAGCGGCAAAATGAAAGTAGGTAAAGACGATCTGGCCAGGGCGCAGCAGTGGCCACTCGGCGGCCAGCGGCTCCTTGACCTTGACGATCATGTCAGCCTGGCCAAAGACTTCCTCGGGCGTGCCGGCCAGTTCAGCCCCGGCGGCGGTATATTCCTCATCGTACAGGCCAGAGCCTAGCCCGGCCCCTTGTTCGATCAGCACGCGATGGCCCGCGCGGCGCAGCTCCTCAACCCCCACGGGCAGCATGGCCACGCGGTATTCGTCCCGCTTGGTCTCCTTGGGCACTCCCACAATCACGGTGCATCCTCCCTGGCAAAAGTCGCGGCGGCCTGGCAACCCATCCGCCCGCGCGTATTTCAACAGACCGGCCAGAATCCGACAAGCGCGGCGGGCCTTGGCATCGCAGTCGGTTCGTTACACCCGAACTGAATTGCGCGGTGCCTTTCGGCGCGGCACGGGTGTGGCGTTGGTGGCGTCGGCGTAGATTTTGACCAGCCGGGCGAAGGAATCGTCCCACGAACCGTAGCTGGCGGCTACCTGCCGGGCACGATCGGCCAGCGGTTCCAGTTCCGCCGTGGCGGCACGCCGCACTGCCGACAGAAAGCCTTCCAGATCGCCAGCGGCAAAGATAAACGGAGAATCCATTTCGGCCAGCATTTCGCCCGTTCCTCCTTGATCGGGTCCGACCACCACCAGCCCGCAAGCCAACCCTTCCAGCACGGCCAGGCCAAAAGTCTCAAACGGACCGGGAGCCAACAGCACCTGATGCCGCCGGTAGATTTTGGCGACTTCGCGGGGATCGGCCACGTACCCGCGAAAGTGATAGTTGGGATGCGAAAACGCGGCGAATTGCTGCTCCAACTCTCCCCTGCCGATGACAGTCAACGAAGCGCCAGGTATTTGCAGCAATTGGGGAAGGGCTTCCAGCAGTAGTGGTGCCCCCTTTTCCGTTCCCAGCCGGCCGGCATAAAGCAGCCGCGGGCCACCCGTGTCGTTGGCATCTGTGTCTTCGGAAGAATCATCCGGCAAGGTTTTGCCCGTCGGCTCAAAAAACATTCGGTCGGCCCCCAACGGCGCACGGACGACATGCTGACAGCCCACGCCGCGCAAGTGTTCTTCCGTGGAACGCGACGTTGTCACCGTCAGCGGATATCGCCTTTGCAGCCCATAGAACCCGGCCGCCGCCATCCAGCGGATCGCCTTCCGCAGCCAGCGAAACATACCTGGCCGGCTGGCCAGCGGATCGACCCAGGTGCGGATAGGGTCGCCATGATAAAACGACGACAGCAACCCGCGATACCGGCCCGTGGCCCGCAACAGCAGCGTGACAATGCCAGTGATCCAAGGGTCGCCGGCCTCGACCACGTCGGGCCGCACGCGGCGGATAAGCCGGGCGACGTGCCAATAGTCCAGCATCAGCCGATACGCCTCACCAGTGCGAATGCCGTAACATTCGACGAGCGTGACATTGGGGTGGAGTGCTTCCTCGCGGTACTTCGGTCCCGGACGTACGACGTAATACGTATGCTCCGGATGCCGCGCGAACCAGTCGATCTTAGCCCGATGGTAAGTGCGAATGCCGCCGCCGCGATCCGAAAAGAACGTGTTGATGTCGAAAAAGATCATGCGTCCGTGCTCAAACTTGTAAGGGCCGTCTCCCGACGGCGATCATCGTACTCACGAAAACCTCAACAGCGCATACTTCTTTTTGCCCGACCGCAATACCATCACCGTTTCACTCGCCAGACTGTCGGCCTTGAGTTGTTGGGCGATGCCGTCGACGCGGCGGTTGTTGACGTAGGCACCCCCTTGGTCGATCGTGCGGCGGGCCTCGCTCTTGTTCTTGGACAGGCCGCTCTCCACCAACGCGTCGATGATGTTCAACCCCTCCCCGTCAAGACGCCCCCTTGGCAGTTCCTGGCTGGGGACATCTTGAAAGATCTCGCCCAGTTGGCTGTCGGAAAGGCCGTCAATCTCCGCGCCAAAAAAAATCTCCGTGGCCCGCGTGGCGGCGGACAGGCCCGTCTCGCCGTGGACCAACCGCGTGACCTCGCTGGCCAGCCGCTTTTGAGACTCTCGCTGGCCCGGATTGGCGGCGCGGGCCGCGTCGAGGGCTTCAATCTCCTCGTGCGAAAGCTCCGTGAAAAACCGCAGGCAACGGCCGGCGTCGGCGTCATCGACGTTGATCCAGAACTGAAAAAACTGGTACGGGCTGGTCCGTTGTGGCGAGAGCCAGACCGCCCCGCGCTCCGTCTTGCCCATTTTGGTGCCGTCGCTTTTGGTCAGCAGCGGGCAGGTCAGTCCCTGCAACTGCGCGCTGCGAATCCGCCGCCCCAGGTCGGTGCCGGCCGTGATGTTGCCCCATTGGTCGCTGCCGCCAATTTGCAACTCGCAGCCGTGATGTTCGTTGAGGTACACGAAATCGTAAGCTTGCAACAGCATGTAGCTGAACTCGGTGTAGCTCAGGCCGCTATCGGTGCGCTCCAGACGGGCTTTGACGGAATCCTTGGCCAGCATCACGTTGACCGGAAAGTTCTTGCCAATGTCGCGCAGAAAGTCGAGGTAGCTAAAGCGGCTCATCCAGTCGTAGTTGTTGACCAGCAAGGCCGACCGCTCGCCGCGGTCAAAGTCCAACAGCGCGGCGATCTGCGTCCGCATCCCCTCGACGTTCGCCCGCAGCGCATCGACCGACAGCAGATTGCGTTCCTCGCTCTTGCCGCTGGGGTCGCCGATCATGCCGGTGGCCCCGCCCACCAGGGCAATCGGCCGGTGTCCCGCTTTTTGAAACCGCCGCAAGGTCATCAATGCCACCAAATGGCCCACATGCAGGCTGTCGGCCGTGGGATCGAACCCGGCGTAGAGTGTGCGAGTTTTTTCCCCCAGCCAGCGCGGCAGCCCGGCGTCGTCGGTGGTCTGATGAATCAGGCCCCGCCATTTCAGATCGGCGAAAATATCGGTCGGGTTCACGGTCGGCATGGAAAATAGGACAAGAAGCCAGGAAAAGCGGTTCGGCCCGATTCTACCGCTAGCACGCCGCCGGTTCGAGGCCGGTTTTGGCGGGCTGGGGGCCAATTGCCCCTGTGCGGTGGCAGCGGTACAATTCGCGTTTTCGCGGTTTTGCTGGTTATTTGTCGTACTTTGGCCGTTGGAATTGTCATGCCGCAGCCTCGCAACATGGTTGTCGCCCAGAGTGGCGGCCCCAGCCCGGTCATCAACAACAGCCTGCGGGGCATTATCGAAACGGCCCGCGAATTGCCGGAAATCGGCACGGTTTACGGCGGACGGCACGGTATCGAAGGGGTGCTGAAAGAAGAACTTCTCGATCTTTCCGCTCAATCGCCCGAGGAAATCGCCCTGTTGCGGTATACGCCCGCCGCCGGGTCGATCGGCACTTGCCGCTACAAGCTCAAGCCGAACCAGACCGAGGATTTCGACCGCGTGATCGAGGTACTGAAAGCCCACAACATTGGGTACTTTCTCTACATCGGCGGCAACGACTCCATGGACACGGCTAACCGAATTGCCGCCCTGGCCCAGCAACGCGGGTTGGACCTGGTGGCGGTGGGCGTCCCCAAGACGATCGACAACGACGTGGGGGACAGCGAGTTCAAGCTCATCGACCATACGCCCGGCTATGGCAGCGTGGCCAAGTACTGGATGCACATGGTGCAGTACGCCAACGAGGAAAACGCCGGCAGTTGCCCGGCCGATCCGGTGCTGGTGCTGCAAGCGATGGGCCGCAAAATTGGCTTTATCCCGGCGGCGGCCCGTCTGGCCGACCCTGGCAGGGAGATGCCGTTGCACATCTATCTGGCGGAGCGTCCGACGCCGCTGGCCCAATTGGCCGATCAGGTGAATGACGAACTGCGGCAATCGGGCCGATGCATCGTGGTCGTCAGCGAGGGGTTGGATGTCGGCAGCCTGGGGGAAGTCAAGGATTCTTTCGGCCATACCTCCTTCAGCAGCAGCCAGATCACGGTCGCCCAGATCGTGGTGAATTATCTGAACCAGGTCGGTCTGGCCGCCAAGGGGGCCGCCCGCGGCAATGTGTCGGGCACGGACCAGCGCCACGCCATGGCTTATGCCTCGACCGTGGATCTGGAGGAAGCCTACAAGAGCGGCCAAATGGCTGCCCTGCTGGCCGCCCGCGGCGAAAGTGGATACATGTCCACCATTCTCCGCAACCCCGGCCCCATCTACACCGTGCGATACGACAAGGTACCACTAACCGACGTGGCCAATAGCGAGCGAACTTTCCGCTCTGACTGGATCACCCCCAACGGCCGCGACGTCACCGACGACTTCATCCGCTACTGTCAGCCGCTCGTGGGCGAAGACATGGTCAGCCTCCCCATGATCTCCGGCCGGCAAAGGCTGACGAGGCTGGAAAAAGTATACGCCAATCAGACGCTTCCATCTTACACTCCTCAGGCGGAGCGAAAGAAAGAATGAGTTGAATTCACCTTTGGCCATTGCCGCCCCCCTTCAGCCTTCATCCTTTCGCCTTCAGCCTTTCTCCCTTCCCCCCATGCTCGACTTCTCTCCCCAACACCCCTTCCTCGTCGGCATCGATTCCGACGGTTGCGCCTTCGATACGATGGAGGTCAAGCACAAGGAGTGCTTTATCCCCAACACGATCAATTCGTATGAATTGCAGGGGGTGAGCAAGTTTGCCCGCGAGGCGGCGGAATTTGTCAACTTGTACAGCAAGAGCCGCGGCATCAACCGCTTTCCGGCGCTGATTGAAACGCTGGAGTGGCTGCAAAAGCGGCCCGAGGTACAAGCCCGCGGCGTCAAGGTGGCTGTTCCGGACTCTTTACGAAATTGGGTCAAGACCGAAAGCAAGCTGGGCAACCCGGCGCTGAAAGCGGCAGTGGAAAAGACGGGCGACGCCGATTTGCGCAGGGCGTATGAGTGGTCGGTGGCGGTCAACGACACAGTGGAAAAGTTCGTTCGCGGCGTGCCGCCATTTCCCTTTCTCCGCGAGAGCTTGGAGAAGCTCAAGGGCCAGGCCGACATGCTGGTGATTTCGGCCACGCCCAACGATGCTCTGGCCCGCGAGTGGGAAGAGCACGACATCAAGAAATACGTGGCCTTGATCTGCGGCCAAGAGACCGGCACCAAGAAAGAAAGCCTGGCGTTGGCCAAGAAGTACCAGCCCAACCACACCCTCATGATCGGCGACGCGCCAGGCGACTACGCGGCGGCCAAGGCCAACAGTTCGCTGTTCTACCCCATCAATCCCGGTGCCGAGGACGCCAGTTGGCAGCGGTTTGAGCAGGAAGCGATCGACCGTTTCTTCGCCGGCACCTTTGCCGGGGCGTACCAAGAAAGCCTGCTGGCGGAGTTCGACCGGTATTTGCCGGAGAGTCCGCCGTGGGTGTAGGAGGCGATTCCATCGCCGATAATCCGCTATCCATTCTCATAAACCGCGCCCCGACCGCGACGACATTGTAGGAGGCGATTCCATCGCCGATTGAATCGCCATGGACGATCCAATTCCTCCCCGCCGCCGGGCACTTCGCGCCGGACGCCAAAGCGAACCGTTTGGCCGCTACGCCATCACGAAATGTCTCGAAGACCGCCGGCCGATCCTCGCGGCACCGAGGCCCGCCGAGATCATTTTAGGGAGCTACCAGCACCTCCGCGAAACAGGCCAGATCAAATTGTTGGGTTATTGCATCATGCCCGACCACTATCATGCACTCTTCGTACTCTTGCCCGGTAAATCGTTGTCCAATCTGGTAAAAAGCGTTGGCACGTTCACGGGCCTGCGTCTCAATCGGCTGTTCGGCATGTCGGGCCAGTTCTGGGAAGAAGGTTTTCACGACCATAAGTGCCGCGATGAAGATGACGTGATCGACCGCCTGACGTACATTGAGCGAAATCCCGTGACGGCAGGGTTAGCCATCCATCCGGAGGAATGGCTGTATTCGTCGGCCCATCCCAGCCGTGCGGCAACGTTGGACCGGGATTGGTACCGCGATTGGAGTTAAATGCGTCGGTATGTGGTGATGCCATTGCCGATCGAACGATTGCACGCGGGTCAATCGGCGATGGAATCGCCTCCTACAATTATTGTTAGATAACACAAGGCCGTTCCTCGGCGATGGAATCGCCTCCTACAAATATAGGTAACCCAATTCAAATGAAACCAACCTGTGACATCGGCCTTGTCGGCTTGGCGGTGATGGGTGAAAACCTCGCTCGCAATATCGAAAGCCGCGGCTATTCCATCGCCGTGACGAATCGCACGACTAGCGTCGTCGATGAATTCATGAAGAACCATGGCGCGGGGCACAACTTTGTTGGCTGCCAATCGCTAGAGGAACTGGTCGCCGCGCTGAAGGCCCCGCGGCGGGTGATGATGATGGTCAAGGCGGGCGCGGCGGTCGATCAACTGATCGAGCAGTTGCTGCCGTTGCTCTCTCCCGGAGATGTAATTATCGACGGCGGCAACGAACACTACACTAATACCGAGCGCCGCACCAAATATGTCGAATCGAAGGGCCTGCTGTACATCGGCACGGGTGTTTCCGGCGGCGAAGAGGGTGCCCTCAAGGGCCCCAGCATGATGCCCGGCGGCAGCCCCGCCGCCTGGCCACTGGTCAAGCCGATCTTTCAGGCTATTGCCGCCAAAGTCGGGCCCAA
The DNA here is from genome assembly GCA_050247075.1 of Pirellulales bacterium. Classification (GTDB taxonomy): domain Bacteria; phylum Planctomycetota; class Planctomycetia; order Pirellulales; family JBFWUW01; genus JBFWUW01. The sequence continues at coordinate 8,706 of JBFWUW010000097.1, forward strand.
GAACGACATTCCCTGTTGCGACTGGGTCGGCCCGCGTGGCGCCGGCCACTACGTGAAGATGGTCCACAACGGCATTGAGTACGGCGACATGCAGTTGATCTGCGAAGCGTACTTCTTGCTAACCCGCTGCCTGGGGCTGGACAACGACGAGCTGTACGACGTCTTCGCCGAGTGGAACCGCGGCGAATTGGACAGCTATCTCATCGAAATCACCCGCGATATTTTCAGCGTGAAGGATCCTTCCGGCGGGTATCTGGTCGATAAGATCATGGACAAGGCCGGGGCCAAAGGGACCGGCAAATGGATGAGCCAGTTGGCTCTCGATTTGGGGATGCCTAGCACGCTGGTGACGGAGGCGGTCTTTGCCCGCTGCCTTTCGGCCCTGAAGCCGGCACGCGAGCGAGCCAGCAAAGTCCTCACCGGTCCCCAGGAAAAGTACACGGGCGACCGAAAGCAATTTATCGAGCAAGTCCGGCAAGCACTCTATGCCAGCAAGATTTGCAGCTACGCGCAAGGCTTTGTGCAGTTGCAGGCCGCGGCCAAGGAACACGAATGGCCGTTGAACTTTGGCTCCATCGCCCTGCTGTGGCGCGGCGGCTGCATCATTCGGGCGCGCTTTCTGGAGCGAATCAAGGAAGCCTTCGATGCCCAGGCCGATCTGGAGAATCTGCTGCTGGCACCCTATTTTGCCGAGGCCGTTAAGAAAGCCCAGCCTGCCTGGCGGCATGTCGTTAGCACGGCGATCAACCTGGGCGTGCCCGTTCCGGCGTTCACCACGGCGCTAACCTATTACGACGGCTACCGCGAACCGCGGCTGCCCGCGAATTTGCTGCAAGCCCAGCGGGACTACTTTGGGGCACATACCTATGAGCGGCTCGACCAACCCGGCAGCTTTCATACCGATTGGATCCGCGAGCGCCGCCAGCCGGAGTAGTAATTCGGATGGGCTGTAGGAGCCGTCTCCGACGGCGACAGTGGGCTTCAAATTCTCGTGGGCCATTTTCAGCCGTTGAGCAAGCCGGGCTATTTTCCTATACTGTTCGGCTTCCTCAACCAGAACATTTTCACTGATCGCGTTTCTCAAAACGCACGACAAAGGAAGCCAGGACATGCCCGACTTGATTGCCCCTCACGGTGGTTTGAAGCAGCCCGTTTGTTGCACGGTGCCAGCCGACGAGATTGAATCGTTCAAGGCCGCTTGTGCCAAACTGCCCCAGGTGCCCGTTTCCGACGCCGATCTTTCGACCGTCTATCGCTTTGGCGATGGGGCGCTTAGCCCGTTGACCGGCCCGATGGACTCTGGCACGTACAATCGCGTGCTGGAAGAGGGCTGCATCGTGCAGGGGGGCAAAAAGTACGCCTGGACGATTCCACTGGCGCTGCCCGTCACCGCCGAACTGGCCGCCACCTTATCGCCGGGCATGCATGTGGCCCTGGTCAACAGCAAGGGCGAAATCGTGGCCCGGCTGGGCATCAGCGATGTCTTCCCCTGGGACAAGCCTAAGTACATCCAAAGTGTCTACCAGACGGAACGGACCGACCATCCCGGTGCCGACATGGTTCTGGTGGGCGATGCCGACAAAACGCATCTAATTGGCGGTTCGATCCGCGTCTTGCCGCAGCCCAAGGATCCCAAGTTTGGCAAGTATGTCTTGTCGCCGCGCGAGGTCCGCAAGCTGCTGGCCCAAAAAGGCTGGGACCGCGTGGTCGCTTTTCAGACGCGCAATCCGCTGCACCGGGCACACGAATATGCCTTGGTGTACGGGCTAGAGTCGCTGATCCGCGCCGGCCACAACGCCGGTGCCTGCCTGAACCCCTTGATCGGCGAGACCAAAGGAGACGACGTAAAGGCCGACGTGCGGATGCATACCTACGAAGCGCTGATCGACACCAAGGCCCTGGGCGTGGGCGACAGCGACGAATCGCTCTGGAAGCCGCGCGGAGAAACCGTGCCCGACCGCGTTATTTTGCTGGGGCTGGATATCAAGATGTTCTACGGCGGACCCAAGGAAGCCGTGATGCATGGCATCTATCGGCAGAACTACGGCTTCACCGATATCGTGATCGGCCGCAAACATGCCGATGCACCGTACAAAGATGGCACCGCCATCTGGGGCGACTTCGACGCTCAGGAGATTTTTGGCAAGCTGGCCGGCGACCTTCAAATCAAGCCCGTGAAAGTCGGCTTTGCCGCGTTCTACGCCTCGCTGGGCCGCGTCGATTTGACCGAAAACCACAAGGACGAAAAACCGGTCTCCATCTCCGGCAAAGACGTCCGTGCCGCGTTGGTCGGCGGGCAGACGGTCGATCCGCGGATCATGCGGGAAAGCACCTCGAAGATCCTGGCCGAAGCCATGAAGGGCAAGTAGGCGACTGATCGCCATCGGCGGTGCCTCCTACGGCCGTCCGCGGCTAATGGGTATTGTCAGATAAAATCGGCAACTGTCGTGCTAATGGCGATAGCATTCGCGGCCGGCTGGAGTGAAGGGTGGCTGGGTCTGACCAACGGGAAGGCCCAGTGGAGTTGTAATCCAACCAGAAAAACCAATGGACGCCGCTCCAGGACAACCCAGTTTGAACATCAAACCGCTGGGCCATTCGCTTCGCTTCTGGCCCAGCCACCCCTTGCCACGGCCACGTTGGATCGTTGTTTCACTCCCGTCGGACATGTCCCCGGTGGCAACACGGCCTACAGCAGATTCAATCCGCCGAAACGGCGGCCACGGATGGAGAAATCGCGGATAGCCTGATGCAGGTCGGCTTCGGTGAATTCTGGCCAGCAGCGCTGCGTGACCCAGATTTCGGCATAGCTGATTTGCCACAGCAGAAAATTGCTGACCCGCATTTCCCCAGCCGTGCGGATCACCAGGTCGGGGTCGGGCATATCCGCCGTATAAAGCTGGCCCGATAGCAACTCCTCAGAGATGTTTTCGGGGGCTACCTTGCCCTCGCGGACTTGCCGGGCCAGGGCCTGCACGGCGTCGACCAGTTCCGCCCGCGCGCCGTAATTGACGGCCAGACAAAGCCGCATTCGCGAGTTGTTGCGGCTCATGGCGATCGACTTGTCCATCTCGCGCTGGACGGAATCGGGAATCCCCTCGCGGCGGCCGATGACCGCCAGACGGATTCCCTCGGCCATGATGGTGGAGCGTTCCTCCACCAGGTACTGCTCCAGCAGGGCCATCAGAAAATCCAACTCATGCTGGGGCCGCTTCCAGTTTTCGCTGGAAAGGCAGTAGAGCGTCAATTGGCCAATGCCCAGCCGGGCGGCCTCTTCCGTCACGCTGCGCACGCTGGCCACACCGCGACGGTGCCCTTCTATCCGCGGCAGGCCCTGGCGTTCGGCCCAGCGGCCGTTGCCATCCATGATGATGGCAATGTGCTTGGGCCGCCGTTCCAGCGGCACTTCCAGCAGGTCGGCGGTGTCGGACAAAGTGGACATGGCCAGGCAACCACAAGGGTTTATTGCGCCTCTCATCTACGCGGAGCCAACCGCGTCAGGCGGCGAACATCGTCTGGTCGCGGTCAGGCCCGACCGAGGCGATCTCCACCGGACGTCCCACCAGTTCGCTCAGCCGGGCAAGATATTGCCGGGCTTCAGCGGGCAGGTCGATCATCTTGCGTATGCCGCAAATATCGGACTTCCATCCGGGCAGCGTTTCGTAAACGGGGACCGCTTGGGCCAGGTCTTCTACATGGCTGGGAAAGACCTCCGCCCGACGGCCGTTGATTTCGTAGGCCGTGCAAATCTTGATCTCGTCCAGCTCGCTCAGCACGTCCAGCAGCATCACGGCCAGCACGTCGATCCCACTCAGCCGGGCCGTGTAGCGCACGGCCACCGCATCGAACCAGCCGCAACGCCGCGGCCGCCGGGTGACGGTGCCATATTCGTTGCCGCGGTCGCGCAGATGCTGCCCCAGGTCGTTGTTCTGTTCGGTGGGAAAAGGCCCGCCCCCCACCCGCGTGCCGTAAGCCTTGACCACGCCAATAATCTTGTTGAGCCACCGCGCCGGTACGCCCGATCCGCTGGCAATGCCCACGCCCGAACTATTGCTGCTGGTCACAAACGGAAACGTGCCGTGGTCCACATCCAAGAGCGCGCCTTGGGCCCCTTCAAACAGCACCCGCTTGCCAGATTCCAAAGCGTCCAACAGGTAGGCGGTGGTATCGGCTACGTGCGGTTTCAGCCGGTCTCCCAGGCCGCGGTACTCTTCGCTGATCTTGGCCGGGTCCAACGGCTCAAATTGTCCGTTGACTCCCGGCAGCGAACGCAGCATCTGGTTCTTGTCGCTGACAATCTGGGCGATCCGTCCCTCAAAACTGGGCCGGTACAGGTCTCCCAGCCGCACGGCGTGGGTCCGGCCGACCTTGTCGCGGTAACATGGTCCAATGCCGCGCATGGTGGTGCCGATCGACTCTCCGCCCGCCGAGCGGGTGTTGGTCAGCCGTTCTTCCTCGGTATGCCAGGGAAAAATGACGTGGGCCCGGTCGCTAAGCATGAGATTGGTGGTAACCTGCACGCCGCGGGCGGCCAAGCCGTCGATTTCTCCCAACAGGCTGGCTGGGTTAAGGACCACGCCGCCCGTCACCACGCATTGCACGTTGGGCCGCAAAATGCCGCTGGGAATGAGCGACAATTTGTACGTCTGGCCGCCAGTAACCACGGTGTGGCCAGCGTTGGAACCACCCTGGTAACGGACCACCACATCGTGGCGTTCCGTCAGCAGATCGACAATCTTGCCCTTGGCTTCATCGCCCCATTGCAGCCCAATCACACACGTCCCGCTCACGGCAATTCCGCTCTCGACCCTTCCGGCCGGCTAGAGAATCAACAAAGGCTTACTGGCGTCTAGTTTACGCGGATGAATGCATGGCTACAAGGTAAGGGGGAGTGGGGGAGTTTTCAGTTTTCAGTGTTCAAATGGATGCGGCTAGCTATAAGCTAATAGCCGTCAGCTACCAGCTATCAGCTTTTTGAGGGAGGCCGAATGCAGTTGGCCGTTTGCCTTCAGCCTTCAGCCTTTCGCCTTCCGCCTTTCGCCTAATCCTTTTCCCCAAAGTGCGCCAGCGCCGCGTCTTTCAGGCCGCGCAGGTCTAGCTTTCCTGTCCCTAAGACGGGGATTTGTTCGACCTGCACGAAGCTGTCGGGCGAGGGAATGAACAGATTGGGCAGGCCGGCGGCGGCAAGCTCCTTGCAGAGTTGCGCAGGCGGCCGGTCGAGTGCCAGATGCAATACGACCAGCCGCTCGCCCCGCTTGCCGTCGGGAATGGCCGTCACCACCGCCTGCAGCTCCTCGGCGTCGGGCGAGAGCAACTCTTGCAGCTTTTCCTCGATCAGAATGTGCGGCACCATTTCTCCGCCGATTTTGGAAAAACGGCTGACGCGGCCCGTGATGCGGATGAATCCATCGCCGTCGATGGAGGCAATGTCGCCGGTGACATACCAGCCATCCTTGATGACTTCCGCCGTCAGTTCTGGCTTGTTGTAGTAGCCCTTCATCACGTTGGGGCCTTTGATGTGCAACATGCCGGGCTGGTCCACGCCCAATTCCTCGCCCGTCTCGGGATGAACCACGCGGGCCGAAACACCAGGGACTGGCCGGCCAACCGTCCCCTCCTTGCAGCACAGCGATTCCAAACCGCGGGCCCGATTTGGCGGGATATTCACCGAGACCAGTGCCGTCAGTTCGCTAGCGCCATAGGCTTCCATGGGGCGGATGCCAAACTTAGCCTCGAAGGCCTCAATCAGATCGGGCGGAAGTTTCTCGGCCCCGGCAAAGGCCGCCTCCAGTTTGGCAAAGTCTTCCTTATCGCAGCGGCGCAGGTAGTTCCGCAAAAAGGTGGGCGTGGCCATCAGCAAGGTCACGCCATGCTGCCGGCAAAGCTTGCCCACCTGATGCGCGTCCAAGGGGCTGAAATGGTACACCCCCTTCGGTTCCAGCGCGAGAACAGTCCACATCAAGGCCGTATAGCCAAACACATGAAAGAACGGCAGCAGCCCAATCGCCACGTCGTGCCGGGTGATATGCACCACTTGGTTAATGGCCTCGACATTCGAGGCCACGTTGTAGTGCGTCAACATCACCCCTTTGGGATCGCCCGTCGAACCAGAGGTAAAAATGATCGTCAGCAAATCGTCGGGAGAGACCTTGGTCAGGCCAAGCTGGCGCTCCAGCAGCACAACCGGTGTGGCATAGGCTTGCAAGGCGGCGGCCAGTTTGTCGCCGGTGGTGACGGCGTCGCGCAGGTCTTCCAGATAGATCAGATCGGCGTTCAGCTTCAGATCGAGCTTTTCCATCACCTTGCGGCTGGTCAACACATGCCTAATGCCGCACTGCCCAATACAAGCATTGAGCACATTGTCGCTGACGGTGTAATTGAGATTGACGCCCACCCGGCCGCACAGCGGCAAAGCGGCGTTGGCCAGCACGGCGGCGACCGAAGGGGGCAGCAGCAGCCCGACGAATTTCTCATCGGGGGCTAGCAGTTTGCGGTCCAGCAGGCGGCGGAAAATGAGCGTCTTAAGCAGCATGCCGCCGCCCTTGAGCTTGGCACCGGTGGAATCGACGATCTTTTCGCGGAACAGATTCCGCCGGCACATTCGCAAAAAAGCACGCGGTAGTATCATTTTTCGGTCCTTGCGTTGGACGACGGCAGCCGCCCCCAACTGCTCCACGGTTTGCCGCACCCGATGCACGTCCAACGGCTGCGGCACCGGTTGTCCGAAGTGAATCGACACGGGATAAGGCCAGCGCTGTGGCCGTTTCCAAAAAAACCTGCCCCCTTGGAAGCTAAAGATACTTCCCCATAGCTCATCGAGGTAGATCGGAATGACGGGCGCATCGGTTCCATGCACGATCCGCAGCAGCCCCGGCTTGAAGGGGTGCATCTGCCCCGACCGTGTCATTTCGCCTTCCGGAAAAATACAGACCAACTCGCCGGCGGCGATGGCCTCGCGGGCTACCCGCAGCGACTCCACCACCGACCGCCGGCCAGGCTTGATGGGAATGACGCCAAACAGTTTGGCAAGCTGCTTGATGACCGGCTTTTCCATATTGTCGGCGAAGGCCACCATCCGCACCGGCCGGGAAGTCGCCAGCATCAGGTAGATGCCGTCCAGCCACGAGACATGGTTGGCCACCAGCAACGCGCCCCCTTCGGCGGGCAGGTTTTCGCGGCCGTAGAATCGCAAGCGGTAAATCGTGTGCGTGGCCAGCCACACCACAAAGCGAATCGTGGCATTAGGAAGCAGAAACACGATGTACAAAAAGACCGGTACGGTCAGCAGTCCCGCCCCCAAAAAGATTTGCTGCGGCGAAAGATGCAAGGCATCTCGCAGCAGGTAAAACAGCCCGGACACCAGCAACATGCCGGCAAACGTCATGAAGTTGCTGGCCGCGATGATCGACCCGCGTTGTTCTGGCGAACTACGGTGCTGGATATAGCTGGTGAGCGGAATATCAAACAGCCCGGCCGATGCGCCCAGCATGAACAGCAGCAGCCCGCCCCAGGGATAAAGCTGCACGCCCGCCGGGTCGACCAGCCACAACAACATGGAGCTAACCGCGATACCGGCCGCCCCCAACGGCACAATGCCCAATTCCACCCGTCCGGCCGACCACACGCCGGCCAACACGCTGCCGATCCCCACGCCCAGCGACAAAATGGCCAGCAACGGCCCGACTTGCGATTGCTGCCAGCCAAAGTCGCGGACCACCAGCGTATCGACATTCATCTGCGCCAAAGACGCCAAAGACCAAAAAAACGCCGAGCCAATCGCTACCCGCAACATGGCCCGGCTGACGGCCAGCGTCCGCAGGTCTTGCCAGGTCTTGTGCAGCGGGTTGTAGGGAAACCTCAGCGCGGCATTTCCGCTAGGCAAAGGATCAATCAACAGGCTGGCCAACCAGCCGCAGAGGGCCGTTCCCAACAACATGGCCGAGGCGGGCCACAGGTTTTGCAATCCGGCCTCTTTGGACCAGGTCAGTTCGTACAGATACCCCCCCACGACAGCCCCCACCACAACGGCGATCACGGTCGTCAGCCCAACCAACCCGTTGGCGGCGGAAATTCTGTCGGGCCGGACCATTTCCGGAATACAACCCAGCTTGGACGGGCCGAACAGTGCCGATTGGCTCCCCATCAGGAACACCACGGTAAACAGCAGATAGATATTGCCCAGATAAATCGCCCCGACCCCCAACAGCATTAGCAAAATCTCGGCGATCTTGCAGTTTACGATCACGGCCCGTTTGCTATAGCGGTCAGCCAGATAACCAGCCGGCGCGGCCAGCAACAGGTAAGGTGCCACCAGGCAGGCCAGCCCGACCGACAGGGCCAGGCTTTCGGCCCGGGTTTCATCGCCCACCATGGGAATAAACATCTGCTTGGCAATAGGCACAACCAGCCAGCGAAAGACATTGTCGTTCAGCGCCCCCAACAGTTGCGTCACCAGTAGCCCCAAAAAGCTGCCCGACATCAGCTTGCGGTTGAACAGTCGTCGCGAATGATCCGACTGGCCCGCCCCTAGCGGCACGGATTGTTCCGAAGAGGGGATGGCGGCACTCATGAGGCTTCTCTTGACGTGAAACGAGAATGGATTGAACAATTTCTGCCCGTCGCGGAAAGGTCGCAGGCGGCAGTGTAGGCATCCCACAGGGGGGAATGCAACGCGGAACGCCCCGCCCCGCGTTATCAACCCAGGCGAATTGCCGGCCAAGATACAACGCTGGCGGCCGACATGGGCCGCCAGGCCGCGATTTGCAACGACTTCAGCGTACTGCCACTGCGTTATCTTCCAACGTCCGCCACGGGCAAGATGCCAACCCCATGGGGCGGGGCCCTTGCGCCACAAAGACTCCTTGAAAAAGGAGGCGGATCCATTGAAGGGCATTTAGCCCCTCGATGTGAACACATGCCCGGAGTAGATCATCCCCTTAATTCAACAGGCTGCAACGGTGAAATTAATCGGCTGGCGGATCGACTGGGAGAGGCGGTTCAGCAACTAGTTGCTGGTATTCCGTTAAGCCTTGGAGCACCTTAAAGTCTTCGTCTTTGGCTCGAAACCGCAACATGGTGTCTCCGGGAGTCAGGGCAAGGCGCAGCTCCGCCAAAGCCCGGTCGCGGTGGCCGGCGGCGGATTGGGCCAAGTTTGGATCATCGTCGTGGCCCGCTCGTTGCGCCATGCTGTCAGCCAGCATGGCATGGCAGGCAGCCAACGCAATCCGCTCGTTGGCGTTTCCTGGCCGCTCGACAGCCTTTATGAGGGACTTGGCATCTTCCCAACGTTGCGCGGCGAGCAGGCCGCGGCAAGCCATTTGGACAATCATGCAACGGCGACTTGGAGGAATGGACTCAACGGATTGCGGATTGGAAATGACGGTTTCCGCCTCGCGGTAGAAGCCTGCTATCGATTCGTACAGTGACTGCAAGATCTTGTCGTTCGGCGGCAACAGCTTATCGTTATCCAGTAATTTGAGGCCGGCGGCGGCGCGCTCCGCGGACTCGGCCGCTTCGGTCAGTCGTCCGAGCCTGATTAGTGGGTTCGCTATGGCTCCATCGGCTGACGCCAGATCGTAACGGGCCTGGGTATTTTGTGGGTTGGCTTTCAAAAGCGCTTGGTGAATCTCACGGTTACGCTGGTGAAAGCGGAGTGAATCCACCGGAGCGACGACATTCATGCCCAATGTCTTGTAGGCCGCGGCCAGATCGCGCTTGGCATCGTCGTTGAGTGGCTGCAGATTTACCAGACGCTGGCGGACATCGGCCGCCTGTTGCAGTGCCGCGACGGAATCGGCCTTCAAGCCGGCGTCTCGCAATGCGTCCGCCGTCGCCCCCAGCAAGGTTGCCTTCATGCCCAGGTGCAAAATACCCAAGGACGCATGCTGAGTAAGCGGTTCGATCGCGGTTAAACCGCGGCGGAATGACTCCACCGCCGGCTGAATCTGGCCAGCGCGATGTTGGGCCAAGCCCAGGTCCTTACAGGCGACATGGAACATGAAAGCGTTGTCCAACGAATCTGGTTGGGATTCCAGGGCGGCCTGGTAATCTTGGAGGGCGAGTTGAAAAGCAACAACGGATTCGTTCGGTAGATTCAGACCTCCCAGCAGTCGGCCCGCCCCCGAGAGCAGCGCTGCCCGGCCCAACAACTGCTGTCCTGTCGGTGCTACCGCGATCCGCTGCCACAGTTCCAGTCCCCGGTTGCAGAAACCATACGCTTCAGACCTGCATCCTTGGTATTGGCGGCGCTGGGCCAGCGACAAATAGGCTAGTGCCAACTGTTGCACATGCACCCATTCTCCAGGAGCGGCCTCGGCGACGCGTTCCAAGGCCATGATCGCTTTCTCGTCATGCAGCGTAGCCAACGCCACATCGCCCGCGTTGCTTATCTGGTCGGCGAACTCACGGTAACTATTTCCCAAAACAGACAGATCGGACAGATTTACCGGCATGGTTTCCGCCAGGCGGCGGTCAATTCGCAGCGCCTGTTCGAATCGCAGTCGTGCCTGTGTTGGATTGCGCAACAGCGACTCCAGCCGAGAAAGTTGCTTGAAATCGCCGCTGAGTGCGCGGGCGGAAGCCAAATCGCGCGGATCGTGTTGGAGAATTTCTTCCCGCAAGTCGATGGCGGAGAGGTAGGCATCGCGCACCCCATCGAAGCGCCGCAATGAAAAACTGATGCTTCCCAGCGATTCGTACCCGCTGGCCAGATTGACTTGCGAGACCGCTTCTCCGGGGCTGTCTGCGACAATTTTTTGGCGGACGGCCAAGGACTCTTGGTACAAGGTCAGGGCCGCTTCCAACTGGCCATTGCCTTGCGCCAGACTCGCCAGATGCGAGATAACCAAGCCCAGCGCCGTGCGTCCGGCGGCATTGGTGGGGTCATCCGCCAGTTGTTGCTCGTACAGAGAGCGGGCCTGTTGATAATGCCGCCAGGCTTGTTCTCCGCGTTTGAGCTTATCGTACAAATCCCCCAGCAGTTGATGCGTAAGGGCCAATCCTTGGCGGTTCATGCGGTTGCCCTGGTCCTGACTGGCCAATTCTTCTTGGATCGCCAGGCTGCGCTCATAGTATGGCAGCGCTGCCGCCGGATTGTCTTGAGATCGCAGGCAGTAGCCAATGTATGCCAGCGCGTTGGAGAGATCGCGATGCAAACTGGTACGCTTCGCGTCGATCTCGCGCAATTTCTCCAGCACCTCAACGGACTGTTCACACAGTTTGATCGCTGCCCTCCATTGCCCCTGCTGCGCCAAGACACCGCCAACCCCAAAGTAAGCATTGGCCAGATCATGCTGGTCCGAAATGTCCGTGGGATTGGCGGCGGCCATATCCTTATGAAGTTCCAACCGACGCTGGACGGCTTGCAATGCTTCGTCTTGCCGCCCAAACAGTGAGAATTGTACACCTAAGCGGCGATAAAGGCCGCACAAAGAGCGCCGCCGATGGAAATTCTCCGAATCGGCCTTCAGAGTTCGCTCGCGCATCTCTCGTGCTCTTACAAAGTGGTCCAATGCGTCGCGGTGTTCAAATCGCCGCTGTGCTATATCACCCAGCAGCACTAGCGAATCGGCCAGAGCGTCCTCGGCGGCGAGATTGCCCGGATGCTTGCGGGCCAGCCTCTCGCGCAATTCCATGGCTTGCGCAGCCAAGGGATGAGCCTCGTCCGCATGGCCGGTGCGCAGCATCTCATCCGCGAGACTCCCGCATGCCCGTGCCAACTGCTGTTGATTCCAGTCGCTGTCGGGCGATTTTTCGTGCAAGCGCGTCCAAACAGTCACGCTAGACCTTTTCCAAACCAGGCCCTCGTCCGTCTGGCCCACTTGCAAGCAAAGGCCACCTAGGCGGTCGTAGGCCGATGCCAGCCCCATCTGGATCGAAGGATCGTCCGGACGAGCCGTTTCGCGCAGACGTTGCAGTTCTATTGCACGTTGCAGCCATTGCAAGGCGATGTCGCTTTGCCCCAAACGGCGGCTTGTTTCTCCCAATTGCATGTAACAAGACGCCAGCCCCAGTTCGCTGCGCGGCGATTTCTGGTCAACAAGAGAAAGCCGCTGCTAGGCCTCAAACGCCGCGTTGGCGCGGCGGTGGGCTGCTTCTAAGTCTCCTGCTTGCA
>JBFWUW010000098.1:0-20540 GCA_050247075.1 Pirellulales bacterium
GCGCGGCAGGCGCAGGCGAGTCCATCTTGGCAGCCGCCGGTGGTTTGGCGGGCGATGGCTGACCGGGTGGCCCCACTTCCCCGAGACCGTTGGACAATGCCGCCGCCGGCGCGCCGCTTTTTTCGTACAGCCCCTCGGCCATCTCATCGCCCAGCTCGGCAAAGTCATCGTCGCGATGATCCGAGGCATGAAACCATCGTACCTGCAGGTCCGCCCGAGCAAAGAGCGACTCCACGGAACGCACGTCAGCCGATGTAGAGGCGATTATGAACTCAATTGCCGGCTTCTTGGGCAAGGTGCCAACTTTATCCCAAGCGCCATGGCCGGCATTGGCCACGCCATCGGCCATTTCTAGCGTGGCTTCCTCGGCCGCCGCATTAGCGGCTGGCATGATACGTTTGCGGTACTCGCCGAGGTCTCTGCGATCCGTTCCAGAACCTGGCCGATCGGCGGACCTATTTGCGCGAGCGAGTTCGCTGGCATTGGCTGGTTCGGACGAGTCGCCGGCTGGGGACGCGGCTGAGATCGACGGAAAAGCGGCATCATCCTGGGGTGGCTCAAACATGCCGTTGCCGGCCGGCCCACCCGATCCCTCGTTAAGGTCTTTCAAACTTGGCCTATCGCCCCGCGAAACCTGGCGTTCGACTACGCCGCGATCTTGCCGGCTGGGATCGAAGTAGAACAACGTCAGAGCCGCGGCCGTGGCCAGGGCAGGCCAAAAGACCACCCGGGCAATACGCTGCCGCCAAGAAACATCGTCATTGGGTACCTCAGCAACGGCGGCCCGGCGAGGCCGGGCATCCGCGCTGGCAGCGGCCTGGGCTTGCTGCTGCCTTTCTTGTTCGGCCCGTTGCAAAACGCGCTCGCAAAAGTCTGGTTCCAGGGTGGCGCGAGACATGGCACGCAGACCCGCGGACAACGCCCGCAGCTCGTCTAGCAATTGCCGGGCGGCGGCGTTCTCGGCCAGCAATTGCTCGGCCTGCGCTTGCTCGTGGGGGCTAAGCTCGCCATCGAGATAGGCGCTGATTAGTTCGTCGTCGGGCATTTTGTCCATGTTCGTCCTAACCATCTTCTTGCAGTACGGCTTTCAACTGTTCTCGCATTTGCATGCGCGCACGATGCAACCGGCTGCGCACGGTTCCCACCGGCATGTCGAGCATCTGGGATATCGTTTCGTAGTCACACCCGTCCATCTCTCGCAAGACCAGTACCGCCCTATGTTCCTCGCTCAACAGGCCCAGTGCCATCTTGACCTGATCCGAAAGCTCTTCACGCTCCAAGCGCTCGCTGGGTGCCGCGCCGCCGTCAGCCGGCTCCTCGCCGGCGGACTCTCGCGACTGGTCGATCGATTGGGTCGGTTTTCGCCGACGCCGGCTGCTGACCGCCAGGTTGAAGGCGATCCGGTACAACCAGGTATAAAACGCGGACGACCCCTGAAACGTCCTCAGCTTGATAAACGCTTGCACGAAGGCATCTTGCACCACGTCGCGGGCATCCTCGGCCGATCCCAAAACCTGCACCATACTGTGGTACAGCCTGTCCTGGTAACGGGTTACGAGATGTCCGAACGCCGCGCTTTGGCCTTTCAAAGCATCGTCGATAAGCTGGGCGTCGTCATTCACAGGGCTTGTCTGCCAGTGAGACGCCGGCCACAAGGGAAAAGTTCCACCCACGGCCAGCAAAATGGCGGGTAAGAGCACCATCCGCCAGGCTCTCCCTGGCAACATCTTCTACCACGCCGGGAAAGCTGTCAAATTAGCGTGGGTAGCGGGAAGACGATTGTTACCGGGGAGGGAGCAGAATCGGCTGCTGGATGAGCTGATTGCCGGCTGCTGGTGCTGGCTTAGCGGGCAGGGGGGCTAGTTCACCCGGCTGAAAGGCGGGTTGCAAAGGCTTGATCGCTGGCACTACAAGCTTTTTGACCGGCGAACTCTTGGTGTCCGTAGACGCCGTGCCGCCCGGCGCGGAAGAACTTCCGGCGGTCGCCGGACGCTGTTGCACGGGAACTAGCCCGGAGTCCACAGTAACCGGCGTTTTCTGGCGGAAGGTTTCGATGGCCCGCACGTCGGAGGGGGCCAGAGTTTCCGCCGACGAGGAATTGAACCGCTGGCTGGGCGCATCAGTGGAAGGGTAAGCACCGCCGCGTACGGGTGGAGGGATCACGACATCGACCAACGGCTGATCGCTGCCCAAGTCAGGCGGGCCCCCATCGACCGTGACGCTGCCTCGCGGCACGGGAACGTAACGCTCTGGTGGGGTGTTCACTGGCGTGCCATTCTCCGGCGAGCTGGCGTTGGGCGGTGCCAGGCGGATTTCGGGTGTCCGGCGGTAGGGAGAAACGTTTGTGTCAGTCTTTCCTTCCGGCGCGGCCGACAACTCGTTTACCGGCGTGGCCGGCGGAATTGACTGTTCACCGTAGGTGCTAGGGGGTGAAGTCCCTTCGATGGTTGCATAGCCCATATCCGGCAACGGCCGGGAGTCGCCAAAGGGAGACTCCCGAACTTCGTCGCAGACAGGGCCGCATCCGCCCGCCGCCGCCTGGCCTTGCACCGAACGGACGACCGACGACACGGCTGGCGTCTCGGCGGCTCCGTAGCCGCCGTACCAGGCTGTCCGATCGACGGTCTGGCAGCCGCTACAAACCATCAATCCGGCACAACTCCACACCCAACGGCGCATCATGCACCTCCGCACTGTCCGTGGGACAAAACAAAAACCGCGAAAGGATAGCTCACGGGGGGAGGAAGTCAAGGAAAGGCAGAAGGCAGACGGAAATGCCGAAAGTCATTTGCCATGGCCCTCGTATGTGATTTGTTTAGCCTCTCCTGCTTGTCACAATGATCGGACATTCCGTGTGCCGGGCTACCTGACGGGTGAAGTCCCCGAAGAGCTTTTTGCGGCGTCCGTGCCGTTGCACGCCCAAAATGAGCAGGTCGGACTCGTCGGCTTGTTCCACGATGGTTTGTAACGGGTCGTCGCCCGCGATCACGCGAACTTGGCAAGGCTGGCGGACTTCGTCGTGTGCCAATCGGTTCAAATCCCGCTGAGCGCGCCTTAGTTCTTCTGGCCTGGCTTGGGTTGGCAAGACTTGCAGAAATGTCACCTGCCGTTGGGCACTGCGCAACAGGCTGCCAAGAAGTTGCGCCCGCAGATGCTCATGGCCGCCGCGTCCGGCAATCGGCACCAGTATCCTGGCGGCGTCGGCCAGGTTCCAGTCTTTTCGGGAACGCAACACGACGACGTTGGCATCGAGCCTGCCCAACAGCGATTCCAGCCTTGTTCTGTCTTGGTTCTCGGAGATTTCGCTGAGACCCAGCAGCACGGACTCGCAGCGATGCAACTGGGCCACATGGGCGATCTCTTCCATCGGCTGCGAGGCAACGGTGGTCAACATCTCCACGCGTATACCCGTCTGGGCGCTGGCTCGCAGCAACTCTCGCACCACGGCCAAGGCCCGCTCAATCGGTTCCGGATCGTCGTCGGGACGCCAGTTGTCGGGCACGGCCGCCACGGTCTGCATCAGCACGCGGCCAACCGCGGCGGGTACAAGCGCGTTGGCCAGCGCGATCATGGCCGCGGCGTTTTGCGGGTTGGCAATGGGGACCAGCACCAACGGCGCATGGCCGCGCAGCGCGACTAGTTCGGGGTTGAACGCCTTGCTGGAGGCATCCATGACGCGGGCACGCCGGGCGAAAATCGCCATGAATAGAATGCCACCCAACCCCAGCCAGACCAGGGTGATGATGCCCGCCGAGGGGACGGCGATTCCCTGGAAAATGGCCAGTCCCAGACAGGCCAGCCCCCCTACCACCGGTATCGCTGGAAACAGCGGCACACGAAACGGCGGCGGTCGGCGGACACTGCGTTGCCGCACCAAAACGGCCACCCAGTGGGCCAGGGCGAACGTGATCAAGAAAATCAAGCTTGATGCCGCCCCGGCAGCGTTCACGTCGGGCACGACTACGATAATGGCCGCCACCAGCGTTGCCGTGATGGCAATGGCCATGGCCGGCGTGCCCCTTGTGGAATGTAGCGTGCCCAGGGAGGAAGGCAACGTGCGGTCGCGGGCCATGGCCATGGCGATGCGCGAGGCGGCAAACAAGTTGGCTTGCAAGGCCGAGAACATCGACAGCACCGCCGCCACAATCACCAGCCAATAGCCAATACGGCCCAGGTACTGTTGAGCCGCTTGCGCCACGATTCCCGCCGGATCGTCTGCCGCGGCTTGCGCAATCGTTTGTCCGTCGGGCGTACCCGCGGCCGTTATCACAAACAGCAGCGGCAGATAAATGGCCAGGGCAATGCCCAGCGACCACACCATGGCCCGCGGCAGCGTCTTGGCGGGATTGCGAACCTCTCCTCCCACGGCGGCAATCAGATCGAAGCCTTGCAGCGCAATAAACGTATAGCCCATGGCCTGGATCAAACCTTTCCAACCGGCCGTAAAGAACGGCCGCATGGCGCTGCCCGTATCACCGGCCGTTTGCCTTGCCACGGCCCACAGCCCCCCCACGATCAGCGCGCCAAAGACGGCGACCTTGCTGACATTGACCCACTGGCCACCGCCAGCCGATTTGCGCATCAGACCCAAGGCCAAGAGGACCGTCGTAGCTACGGCCACGCCCGCCACCGTGCGGGAACTAGCCAGCCAAAGCAGGGCCTCTCCTTGCGCAGCGTGCCAGATATCCCCCAGCATGATCGCGAAGAAGTAGGCGAAACCAATAGCGTACAGCACCGCTGCCACAATCGAGGCAAACCACACCACCCAGCCGACGGTAAACGCGGCCTCGACCGAGAGGACTTTTTTGGCAAACGTGTAGGTTCCGCCCGACTCCGGAAACTTCGACGACATTTCCGCGAAGCTCAACGCCGTTAGCAGCGCGATGACGCCATTCAGCCCAAAGGCCAGCATGGCCGCCGGGCCAGTCACGGCAAAGGCCACGCCAGCCAGTGCCAGAATGCCGCCTCCCACGATCGCGCCTACTCCCACGCCGGTTGCGCCCAGCAAGCCCATGTTACGTGGGGAGCCTTTGCTAGAGTCCATGTCGTGTTTTTAATTCCTTTCCCAGTGCAATTGGCCCTACGACTCCAGTTCCATGCCGCCGGCGCTATCGACGAACAATACTCTCGGCAAGTCTCCCACCAGGCTTTCCATCCACAGGAAGAACGGGGCTTCCTCCCCTTCGGGCGGCGCGTCGAATCCCAACAGCACGATGGCCGCTCGGTGCGAGGTCCGTTGGATCAGGGCGGGCACGTCCTCTCCCACGACCACGACCGGTTCGACCTTGATCCGCGACGAACGGGCCAGCTCGAGAATGTGCCCGCGGACCTGGGCCACGCCGTCCTCATGCGACACAATCCGCAGCACGCGGATGGCGTTGCGCCGCCAATCGGGGTTCTGGTGCAGCAAATGCGCGAGCAGCATCATCAGCGCGCCGTTCTCCATGCCGCGCCACCAGACATCGATCGTTCCCACGGGCGCGGTCCAAGCCTCGGCCAGCTTAGCTTCGACCTCTTCCGGCGAGGCTTCGTTTTCATTCTCGGACGAATCAACCCGCAGCCGGGCGCAGACGGCGCTGCGCTGCAATCGGGCCAACAACCGCAACGTAGCGCCGAAAGCCTCGGACTTGGCCAACGTCTTGGGCCAGCCCATTAACACGGTGTTGGGCTTGAATCCCCCGATACCGTGGCATTGCACGAGCGACTCGATACCGTCGGAGAGATAGTCATCCACCACCACGGCCGGAAAAGCGCTCAGTTGCTCCTTGGCGATGAATTTTCGCAAAGCCCGTTCATAATTCTCACGGCGTTCGGCGTGGTCTTCCACATCGCCGCAGACAACTTGCGCCAGTGTCAACACGCCATGCCCTGAAGTCAGCCATTCACCGTAGATGGCCAGATGGGGCCGGTTCCAGACGCTGCTCGACAAAGCCAGCACTACCGGCCGCCAATTCTTGGGATGGTACGCTTCTTCCTCCAACCGCAGCAGTGCGCGGCGCGCCCGTTCAAAGGCAATGCCTCCTTGCAGATCGCCCCAGCGGGCTTCGATTTCGCGATATTGGATATAGCCGTAGATAGCGCCGATGGCCACGATCGAGGCCAGTGCCCAAATCCAATTAATAAGCAACATCACCGCCAGACACCCCAGCGCACCCAGCAGCGACAACGTCCAATGGCAGTAGCGAAACGTCGGCCGGTAACTGGGGTTCTTGGCGATGGCCTCGTAGAACGTGGCCAGGTTCAGCAATCCGTAGGTGATCATGAAAAACATCGTAATGATCGGCGCAATGGCGTTGAGATCGCCCAGCAGAATGCAGCCTTGCGCGATGGCAAACGTCAATACGGTCGCCCGGCGCGGCTCGCGGGCTTTGCCGCTGGCCGCGCCAAAGAACTTCAGCCAGGGAAAAATCTCGTCGCGGGCAAACGCCTGCATGATGCGCGGGGCACCCATCATCGAGCCGAGGGCGCTCGACAACGTGGCGGCAAACACCCCCGCGGTAATCAACAGCGGCCATTGAGAAATATCGCGGATCACGAAGTTGTTGTTAATCAGTTCCTCGTGCGTCCGCACGCCCGACAGCAGGATAGCCTGGGTCAGATAGACCAGCCCCGTGACGGCTACGGCGGCCAGTGTGCCGCGGGGGATGGCCTTCGTGGGGTCTTTCAGGTCGCCCGACATGTTGGCACCCGCCATGATGCCGGTGACAGCGGGAAAGAACAGCGCAAAGACCGAAAAGAAGTTTTCTCCTGGCAGAAAATGCGGAACCAGGTTGGCTTGCAGGGTCTCTGGCGAAAAGTTGCCAATCGCACCGGTGTAAAACGACAGCAGGGCCGCACCCAAGACCGCCAGAATTCCGTACTGCACTTTGATCGTCCAGCCCGCGCCGATGTAGACGCAAATGAACGTGGCCAGGTTGACCGACGTAGCGATGGCCTGGGCATGGCGGGCCAGCGACGGAAAGGTACCGGCGAGCGCCTCGGTGAACCCAATCACGTACATTGCCACCGAGATGGCCTGTGCCAGAAAAAACAGAATGCCAATCGCTCCGCCAAACTCCACGCCCAGGCTGCGACTGATGAGGTAGTACGCCCCTCCGCCGCGGACGCGGGTATTGGTGGCAATCGCCGACAACGAAAGCGTGGTCAGCGTGGTAATGGCTTGGGACGCCAAGACGATGCCAACGGCACAATACATTCCAGCCTGGCCGACCACTTGGCCGAACCGCAGAAACATGATCACGCCCAAAATGGTGAGCGTGCAGGGCGTAAATACGCCGCCGAATGTCCCAAAGAGTTTCCTTTGCCCCTCGGCTTCCGGCGTTCCTGCCGACATAGACTTTCCTTTTATGGGAGGTGACCGGCCACAACATAATCCAAATGCTGAAAAACGTCCGCCTCGGTGCAACAATTTTGCCGGTAGTGCGGCCTGTGACGGTGTAAACGGCGGTTTGAGACTGCCGCGCAGGGCGATCGCCGATGGAATCGCCTTGTTCAGATCGAACGATGACCGTTCGTGTACGGTGCTCGTAGTCGCATTGTACCGGCCATGCCACTCGCGCCTAACTTGCTAGCATTGCCGATTGAATCGGTCGTTCTAAGCGCAAGTGCAATCCCGGTAACGGTCTAAAGCGACAGGCCCCGCTTTTCCGATAGCCCTAATACGACCAGCAGGCGATGCTATCGCGGCAGTGCATTCGTAGAATGCATTTAACCATCCGGTACGAATGGCCCGCCCGTCTGGTCTCGAACCCATGGGAACCGTGTCACCGGCAAGATGCCGGGCATGGCCGAATGAGGCCGCTTTTCCGGCATGTTCGGTGCAATTGGGATGTGCGGCGTCGTCCGTGCGACGCCGCAAGGGAGTGAAGCAGGACCACCATCAAGGAGGAGTTTGTCCAATGAGGATCATTTGTAATTGGAAGAAGCTGGCTCGCTTCTTCGCCCAGGCCGGTCTGGCCGTGGGAGTTATAGCCGGCAGCGCGTCGGCGTTTGCCGCCGCCCCGTGCTACAACTACTGTCCGCCCAGCTACAACAACTGCCCGCCGAGTTATTTACAAGACGCACCAACCCCTGTTGGCGTGGACGGCATGGCCGACCCCAACTCGGCGGCCATGTCGCAACAGCCGCTGCCGCAACAGCCTCAGCCCAACAACGACCTGAACTTGGCACCGCAGAACAGCCAGTTCCAGGTGGCGACGAGCGGAGAAGGCAGCAACGTCGGCCACATCGGCCGTGCCGACAACGTCAACCGTTTGAACATCTTCGATTCGCAAAGCGCCCTGCCCGCCAACCGGGTTTGGTACGGCTTTCAAAGCATTGACCGGTTCCATGTCACCACGGCACCGAATACGACGGTGAACCAGTCGCTGCACCGTTTTGGCGGCGAGTTGATGCTGACCTGCTCGAGCAGTGTCTCGTTCATGACGCAATACGCCGATGTTGGCCCAAATGCTAGTGGCGTTCTCGATAGCTGGTCGAACCCGCAGTTCATGGTCAAGCAGGTTGTATACGAGGACTGTGACCTGATCGTGTCGGCGACGTTGGGCATGCAGTTTCCCATCGGCGGCATCGACGCCGGTGAGATTCGCGAAAACACCGTGCGGCTAGCTCCTGGTTTGTTGTGGTACTACAACACCACCGACGATATTTTCAACTACGGCGGTGCCCAATATAGCGTTCCCCTGGCTGCTGGCCCGCAAGTCGATTCGTTCGACTGGTCGTTGGGCACCGGCTATTGGCTGTACCGTAGCTGCTGCTGCTGTGATTGGCTGCAAAAGGTTTCGCTGCAATACGAAATCTTCGGCAAGCATGTAGTTGGCGGAACGGGCACCACCTACCTCGGCGGTGTGCTGTTTGAAGACCGCAATGTGGTCGATATGACCTTCGGTGCCTCGGCTTTCTTGTGCAACGGCGTGCGGGCTTCGATCGGCTACTCGATTCCCGTTACGACGGGTTTCGCCCGCCGCAATGAGCTGATCGCCACGGTTGGTTATTACTTCTAGGGTTCTGAGGATGATTTGACACACTTGCGGCAGGGACGGGCACAAGGCTGGCTGGCGAATTCATGGACTTCGGTTCGCCAGTTCAGAGTAAGTGCCACGCGTAACGCAAGACCGTGATGCAAGGGGAGCCCGGCTTCGATGTGAAGCCGGGCTCCTTTGTTATTGCGCCAACTCTCTGTGCAACCCTCACGCCAATACGTCTTCGATCACATGTCCATGCACGTCGGTCAGGCGGCGTTGGATGCCGTTGTGGTAATAACTAAGCCGCGTGTGATCCAAGCCCAGCAAATGCAAAATGGTGGCATGCACGTCGTAGACCGTGGTCGGGTTCTCGGCCGGTTTATAGCCAAACTCGTCGGAGGTGCCGTAGCTGGTTCCCGGTTTAAGGCCCGCTCCGGCCATCCAGACCGTAAAGCACAGGTTGTGGTGGTCGCGGCCCAGCTTGCCGATTCCCTCGGTAAAGGGCGTGCGGCCGAACTCACTCGACCAAAAGACCAGTGTATCGTCCAACAATCCTCGCTGTTTCAGATCGGCCAACAATCCCGCGCAAGGCTTGTCCAGCAGCTCGCCTTGGGCGGAATGGTTTTCTTGCACGTTTTCGTGCGCGTCCCAATTGATGCGGGGATTGCCCCCCAGCGACGCCCCATTATAAAGCTGCACGAACCGCACTCCCCGTTCCAGCAACCGTCGTGCTTGCAGGCAATTGCGCCCAAAACCGGACGTCAGCGGATTGTCGATGCCGTACAGCTTGAGCGTGTTGGCCGTTTCGTCGTGCATTTGCACGGCCTCTGGCACGCTGGCCTGCATCTTGGCCGCCAATTCGTAGGTCCGCAGCCGAGCAGCCAACGCGCTGTCGCCGGGGTTCTCCTGGGCAAAGCGGCCATTTAGTTCGGCCAGTAAGTTCAGGCTGGCCCGGCGGCTTCCGACTGATACGCCCTCCGGTGTGCGTAGGTTGGTGATCGGCTCGTCGCCTCCCGTTTGAAATGCCGTGCCTTGGTGTTCCGCCGGCAAAAAGCCTTGGCTCCAATTGTTGCTTCCCCCATTTGGCAAACCGCGAGGGTCAGGCAGCACCACGAAGGTTGGCAACTGGTCGTTCTCGGTCCCCAAGCCATACGACAGCCACGACCCCAGGCTTGGGTACCCATTGAGCGTAAAACCGGTGTTCATCTGGAAACAGGCGGGCGTGTGTGACGAACTCTTGGTCGTCACGGAGTGCAAGAATGTTAGGTTGTCGGCTTGCTCGGCCAGGTGCGGCAACAGGTCGCTCATCCACTTGCCGCACTGGCCCCTTTGCCTAAATGACCATAACGGCCGCAATAAATTACCCGGTTTTCCAAAAAAAGTATCAATCGCTCCCTTGCCGGTTAGCGGCTGGCCGTCGTGTTTGGCCAGATCGGGCTTGTAGTCGAATGTGTCGACGTGACTAACGCCGCCAGGCGAGAAAATATGGATGGCCCGCCGCGCTTTGGCCGGAAAATGCGGGCCATTCGTCGATTCTGGCGAGGCCTGGCCGTCGCGCTGCATCAGCCAGGCCAACGCCATGGCACCCAGGCCCGTGGCCGAATGCGACATGAACTGCCGGCGGCTGTACCAGGATTGCGGTTGGTGATACTGCGCAGCGATGGTTGAATTGGTATTCATAAGCAACGAGTATGGATATATAAATATGTTGTTAGATCGCGGTTGGCACTGGGCAGATGCCGCCAAGCGAGGATTCTGGCTTCGCTCCGTTCCGCGAGGATGGCGGGTGCGACCAAGAATTGCCGGCACGAACGCCGGCAATCGGAAGTCGCGAGTTGTTTACTCTGTCGTTGCAAGACGCACTACACAGTCTAAACCAGTCGGAGGAAAACGCCATGTTGAAGCAAACGGCCTGGGGGGTTGCGCTCATGTGGACCCTGAATTGCCTGCCGGCTTTGGCTGGAGATGCTGTCGTACCGCCCGAGGAAGTCCGCGGCTCGTTGGTGATTATAGGCGGTTCGCTGCGCTACAGCGAACCGGAAGTCTGGAGCGCCATCGTCAGTCTGGCGGGCGGGCCAGGTGCCAAAATCGCGGTTTTTCCCACCGCCAGCGGCGAACCGATGAAATATGGGCCGCCCGTGGTAGAGACGCTTAATCGTTTTGGCGCTCAGGCGTTTCTGGTGCCGCTGGGTGTCAAGAATATCGACCAAGATTACACCCAGGTCGTCAACGACCCAGCGCAAATCTCGCCCGTCCGCGAAGCCGACGGCGTATTCTTTATCGGTGGCACGCAATCTCGCATCACCCGCACGCTATATACCGAAGATGGCGAGAATACGCCCATGCTTGATGCGGTGTGGGAAGTCTACCATCGCGGCGGCTGTATCGCCGGGACGAGCGCCGGCGCTGCGATCATGAGCCAGGTGATGTTTCGCGATCCTCCCAGTGTTTTACGGACGATGCAAAAGCGGCCCCTGGAAATGGGCAAGGAGCTCGACCGCGGATTGGGCTTCATGGATGCCGATTGGTTTGTCGATCAACACCTGCTGGTCCGCGGACGGTTCGCCCGCACGCTGGCGGCCATGCAAGCCGCCGGCACCAAATACGGCGTGGGCGTGGACGAGAACACCGCCATGATTATCCGCAACGGCACCGAGTTGACCGTGGCCGGCTACAAGGGGGCGGTGATGTTGGACCTGTCCGCGGCCAGCCAAGATCCAGAAATTTCCTCGTTCAATATGAAGAACGCCAGACTGACTTACTTGGACCGTGGCGACACTTTGAACTTGAAGACACTGGCGGTTACACCCGCGCCGTCCAAGCGGGATGAACCTCGCATCGACCCAAGTGCGGAAGACTTCAAGCCGTTCTACCATGACCCGCTGTTCTTCAGCGACATCTTGGGAAACACCACCGTGGCCGATGTCATGGCCAAGCTGATCGAAAGCAAGCACGACGAAGCGATCGGTCTGGCCTTCGATGGCAATGCCGCCCGCCGCGAGCCAACCCAAGGATTCGAATTTCGCTTTTATCGCCAGCGAGACAGCGTCGGTTGGTACTCCCATTCCAATGGCACGGACGAGTACACTGTGTCCAACATCCACCTTGATATTCGCCCCGTGGAAGTCATGGGACCGCTGTATAAATAGCGCGGCCTCCTGCCATCCTTACCCCGCAGGGTCAATTCCGTCCTGCCAGGGACCGGCCAGCTTTTGATAGTCTTCGGGCCGTTGCCGGCCAAAGAAAGGATTGTCAGCGGGGGGTTGCCAGCCGGTGATTTGTGACGGCGCGGCCCGCTCTTGCGATCGCCGCGACTGTTGGCGGGCGTAATCCGAACTGCTGGCGATGGCACGGTTTTCGCCAGCATCCCATTCCAGCACGCGGCCTTGTCGATAGCACTCGGCACCCAATTGCACCGTAATCACGGCCGCGGCACCCAGTTCTGGCGTGTTGTGGCAGCGGGCCGGATTGTCCTCCACTACGGCGGTCAGGAAGTTCTCCCAGTGGGCGCGCGTTTCGTCGCTGGGGCGAAGAGCGGAAACGTGCCGCTTTTGGGCATCGCGGATGCGGGTCACCTGGGGACGTTGTGGCAAAACATCGAAGCCGTCGCGGCTCATATCGAACACGATCGTCCCATGATGTCCGCGAATGCATTGCTCGATCTTGTGGTCGTTGGCCATCGTGGCGGTGACCAGCAGTTGCAGGCCAGCGTCGAAATCGGCTACCAGCGTGGCCGTGTCGGGCACGTCGCGCCCGTCCAGTTCCAGGAAGATACCGCCCCCGGCCACCACCCGCCGCGGAACAATACCTCCCAGTGCCGACAACATCCGCGTGACTTGCGGCACGAACAATTCGCCCAGCAAGCCCGATCCCAACTCGGAATAGCATCGCCATTGGGCGAACCTGGCCCGATCGAAGGGCACTTCCGGCGCTAGTCCACGGTCGGTTCCCAGGAACATCTTCCAGTCGATGTTGCGCGGAGTCATGTCGCGGCTGAGGCCTTGATACCGCCACTGCCCCATGGCGCTATTGCGAAAATACTCCGTCTGCGCCTGCACGACTTTGCCGATGCCGCCCGTTCGCACGAAGTCGTGAGCGGCCCGCCAGCGCGCATCGCTGGTTCCCTGCACGCCAACTTGCATCACACGGCCCGAAGCCCGCCAGGCGGCCAAGACCGCGCGAGTTTCATCCAAGGTGTGCGTCATGGGCCGTTCGCAATAGACATGCTTGCCGCGAGCCAGCGCGTCAAGCGTAGCCTGAGCATGCCAATGGTCGGGCGTGGAAATGCAAACGGCGTCAATGTCTTGGCGGTCGATCAGTTCGCGGTAGTCGCCCGTCACTATGGGGTCGATGCCGCGGGCGCTCAGCCTGTCGGCGGCTTGTTCGCGATGCTTGCGGTAAACATCGCATACGGCAACCGGTTCGATCGGCAAGCCGTCGCCCCGAAGCCGCAGCACGGTATCGAGATGGGCTTGCCCGCGCGTGCCCGTTCCGATAAACGCCACCCTCAGCCGGCCATTGGGCCCTAATGCGCGAGCCAACACGCTGGCCCCCAACGTCCCCACAGCGCTGCTTGCCGTGGCCGCCCCCACGGCGGTATGGCGAAAAAACTCGCGACGAGATACATCGGGTCTAGTCATGGACTTTCAAGGCGCTGGATGCGCTCGGGCGGGGCGGCGTTTTGCTCTACATCTATTCTATCAACCTTATCGGCTGATGGCGATTATTTATATTTACTCCCTTCATCAATCTCCTTGACAATGCCGGTGTTTTCGACCAATCCAGATCTAGGCCTTGCCGGAAACGCGCCGACAGTGAAAATAGACGGGACACCTGCGATTACCAGGAATCTCCCGTACTGCTCGGATATCGCCATGCCCAGCGTTGCCAAGACCCGCCAGTTATTCAGCCAGCTTCTGCCGGGCGACAAGGTCGAATTGACGCACGAGGTCAAGGTGGGCCAGCAAATCTGGAACACCAAGACCGCGGGCGAAGTGGTCCGCACAGAGCGCCGCCGCCACGGCTTGCACTTTCGCCGAAATCGGGACGACAAGGTCTTCAGCGACCTGATCATTCTCCGCCGCCCCAACGGCGAGCTAACCACCGTGACGCTGGATGAGTTCAGCGAGTTGAAGAAATTGTAGAAGGCGTTGCCAACGCCAAAACCTGTAAAAAGCGTTTCCAACGCCGATGGTGCGTCGATCGCCGGCATTGGCGACCCTGTTGTTATGAGAACGTCCCTTGGCTAAACCTTCCACCGATCCGCCGCTCGCCAATTTGGACCTGATTCGACAGCACCCGCGGCGATTTGAGTTGAACCGGTTCGTGTATCCCGTGCTGTCGCGGCGGTCTGGCGGAATCTCCGTCGGCGTGAACCTCAATCCCGACAAGGTTTGCAACTTCGACTGCATTTATTGTCAGGTTGACCGCACCCGGCAAAGCGAGACCCGTTTCGTCGAAACGGAGGCTTTGCTAGGCGAATTGCAAGAGACTCTGCAACTGGTGGCGTCGGGTGAGTTGTTCCAGCATGAGAAGTTCCAGCAGACCCCGCTCCACTTGCGGCGACTGAATGACATTGCGTTTAGCGGGGACGGCGAGCCCACGACGTACCGCAACTTCGACGAGTTGATGGCCGCCTGCGCCGCCGTCAAGCAACGCCTGGGCCAAGACTGGCCAGCGGTCGCCCAGGCCAAGATGGTGCTGATCACCAATGCCAGCATGTTCCACCGCCCGCACGTACAACGCGGATTGGCGGTTCTGGACGCCCACCAGGGAGAAATCTGGGCCAAGTTGGAGGCCGGCACCGAGGCTTACTTCCACCAGATCGACCGCACGCCGATTCCCTTCCGACAGATCGTGGAGAACATTGCAGCGGCCGCCCAAGTCCGTCCGCTGGTGATTCAGGCTTTATTCATGCGTGTGCAAGGGCAGCCGCCCGGTGCCGACGAACTAGCGGCATTTTGCGAGCGGTTGAAAGAGATCTCGTCCCGCGGCGGGCAGCTAAGCCTGGTGCAAGTCTACACGGTCGCCCGGCGTCCCGCGGAGGATTACGTGGCGCCGTTGAGCGATTGGGAAGTCGACCAGATCGTGGAACTGGTGCGAGAGAAAACCGGCTTACTAGCGGCGGCCTTCTACGGTGCCGCCACGACTTAGACCGCAGTCGCTGCCATGATCGCTGATGACGATTCTATGGCTGATCGAACGGCGTGGCCCGCCAACTTATGGTGCTGTCCGTTGCGAAAAGCCGAAGTCCACGGTGGCCATGACGGCCATGGTAGAGAGGGTAAACCCAGACAACATGCAAGAGCCTTGGCCCCAACTCAGGGAGACAAAGGTCGTTACGCCCACGATCCCCAAGAACGCCAAAAACAGCCGCTGGCACCAGGTTTGAATCATCGAGCCTTCGCTAATACGGGCGGCCGCGGCGCTGGCCAAACCCAGCGGCAGTACGGTTGCCAAAAGCCACAAGGGGGCGGCTGAAGTGAGGTGAACCATGCGGGGGATCCTGGAGTCCATTCCAAGGGGATGGCCGGCCCGGCGGGCAGACGCTGCACGAAATCCTTTCGTGTTACCTGGCCTACCATGCGAATGCCGTGCCACGTCATGCGAGAGCGGCAAGTTATGTCCGCTTTGGCGGTAAGTCAATTCCTGATTGCCGCGTGCTAGCAGTTTTTGCCGGCAGAGTGTCGGTAAGAAGTTCAAGGAACTTGAAGGAATTGCAAGGAAAGTTTTCAGTTCCGCGGCGTTCGCAACCAATCACGAGGTTACCCGGGATAGCCGATAGCTGACGGCTAATAGCTGATAGCTTTCCTTCGACACTCGGCATTCCTCACTCGTCACTCTGTTAATCTTTTGCTATTGCGAACGCGCTCACTGCCCGCTTCAGGTCGTCGTCGGAATGCGCGGCCGAAACTTGCACGCGAATGCGCGCCTTGCCTTGCGGCACGACCGGGTACGAGAAGCCGATCACATAAATGCCGAGTTCCAACAGTTTTTCGGCCATGCGGGCGGCTAAGGTAGCATCGCCTAGCATGATGGGCGTGATGGGGTGTTCGCCCGGCACGATGTTGAAACCCAATTTGGCCATTTCGCCCCGGAAGAATTGGGTGTTGGCGGCCAGCCTGTCGCGCAGCTCCGTCGATTGCGATAGCAGTTCCAGCGCCGCCAGCGAGCCCCCAACGATGGATGGCGCAACCGAGTTGGAAAACAGGTACGGCCGCGACCGTTGGCGCAGCAAGTCGATGATCTCGCGACGTCCGCTAGTGTAGCCGCCGCTGGCTCCCCCCAGCGCCTTGCCCAGGGTTCCGGTTAGCACGTCGATGCGCCCCATGACGGCGTGGTGTTCGTGCGTGCCGCGGCCGGTGCGGCCCATGAAACCCACGGCATGCGAGTCATCGACCATGACCAGCGCCTGGTAACGGTCGGCCAGTTCGCAAATGGCCGGCAGATTGGCGATGGTACCGTCCATGGAAAACACGCCGTCGGTGGCAATCATACGGAACCGCGAGCCGGCCGACTCGCGCAGCCTGGCTTCCAGGTCGGCCATGTCGTTATTGCGGTAGCGGTGCCGATGGGCCTTGCACAGCCGCACGCCGTCGATGATCGAAGCGTGGTTCAATTCGTCGGAGATAATCGCGTCGTCCGCTCCCAATAACGTCTCGAACAGGCCGCCGTTGGCGTCGAAGCAGGACGAGTACAAGATGGTATCGTCCGTTCCCAAAAAGGCTGAAAGCCGCTCTTCCAGTAGCTTGTGGGGCTGTTGCGTGCCGCAGATAAACCGCACCGAGGCCAGCCCGTAACCCCACTCGTCCAACGCCTGATGCGCGGCGGCCACCACCGCCGGGTGATCGGCCAGGCCAAGGTAGTTGTTGGCGCACATATTCAACAGCGGCGGCCGATTGGCCATGGCCACATGTGCCTGTTGCGGGGTGGTGAGCACCCGTTCGCCCTTGAATAGCCCCGCCACGCGGATTTTGTCCAGTTGCTGGGCCGCGTGCTGTTGATATGAGCCGTACATGGTAAGTCTCCTGGCGGGTGTGGCAGTCAGCAAAGGAGTTTCTGGCTTCTAACCCTCGCTCCACGTCAGCACCACTTTGCCGGACTGGCCAGAGCGCATGGCGTCGAAGCCTTGCTGAAACTCGGTGTATTCGAAGCGGTGCGTGATGACGGGCGCAATGTCCAGGCCCGATTGCAGCATGACGGTCATTTTGTACCACGTCTCGTACATTTCGCGGCCGTAAATGCCCTTGATGGTCAGCATGTTGAAGACCACGGTTGTCCAGTCGATGGCCATTTCCTGTTCGGGAATTCCCAGCATGGCGACCTTGCCGCCGTGGCACATGTTGGCCAGCATGTCGCGGAAAGCTGTCGGATTGCCCGACATTTCCAGTCCGACATCGAACCCTTCTTTCATGTTGAGCTGCCGCTGGGCATCGGCGATCGACATGGTCCGCACATCGACCGCCAATGTGGCCCCCATTTTCTTGGCCAGTTGCAATCGGAAGGGGTTCACATCGGTAATCACCACATGCCGCGCCCCGGCATGGCGAGCCACCGCCACGGCCATCACGCCGATCGGCCCCGCGCCGGTAATCAGCACATCCTCGCCCAATAGATCAAACGATAACGCCGTGTGGACCGCGTTGCCAAACGGATCAAAGATCGACTGCACGTCGCGCGAGATGGCCGGGTCGTGGACCCACACGTTGGTCATGGGAAGCGCCAAGTACTCCGCGAAGGCACCCGGCCGGTTGACACCCACCCCTTGCGTGTCTTTGCAGAGATGGCGGCGGCCCGCCAGACAGTTGCGGCAATGCCCGCAGACCACATGCCCCTCGCCACTGACGATTTCGCCAGGGTGAAAGTCGCGGACGTTCGAGCCGACCTCCACGATTTCACCCACGAATTCGTGCCCCACGGCCATGGGGACGGGGATGGTCCGCTGGGCCCAGGCGTCCCAGTTGTAAATGTGGACATCGGTGCCGCAGATGCCCGTCCGCAGCACTTTGATGAGCACATCATTGATGCCAATCTCGGGGACCGGCACCTCTTGCAGCCACAGGCCCGGCTCTTTGCGTTGTTTGACCAAGGCACGCATGGTTTTCATAAGTCGATCATCCAATGGTTCGATCAGTCTGGCGGCATCATCGCGATTTTCCGCCGGAGTAGTTTAGCGTGGCGGCTCCCATGCCTGTAGCGCCGCTATCGCGACCCCCCTTAACGCAGGGCACGAAGAGCCGAATTGCCGACCTCGCCCATCGAAGGAAGGGTGGAATGCGAATATTGAGATGAATAATACGTTTGAATAATTTGAGAAGGTTGGGTAAATTGCGACACCGAAGCGACGGTGCCGTGGGCATGATGCCGGATGTGGGAAACTCGCCGAGTCGATCGTACATGGCGCGTTTCACTTGTAATTGCCCCACAAGTCCGGCCTGGCCAGCGACCATTTCTCATTTTCATTTCTTCGAGGAGCTTGCACGATGTCACGTAGAATTTTGGCCGCCACGATTGTCTTGTCGTTGTTGGGAAGCTGGGTTGGGTGGTCTGTTGCCCAGTCCGAGGGGAACGATCCCGCCCCCAAGTTGGACCTGCCTGGCGGAATCGGCTTTAAGTTCGGCCTGACGGACGATTCGGGCAAAGTCCGCGGGCGTGGGGAGTTTGCCGCGTCAAACAGCGACAACATCGACTTGAACTTGCAAGGCAACGAAGGGCAATACAGTTTTGCCAATCAATCGCTCAGCCTGAAGCCCAAGGGCAAGTTGTTTCTTGACCTGCGCAGTGCTAGCGGCGACTTGTCGAAGCATATCGAGGCCCGTCCCGATGGCTCTAGCGTGACCAACGCCTTTAGCAAGTCCAACGACCGCCTTTACGAAGTCATCGACGGCTACGATGGCAAGGCCACGATCAATATCTATCTCAATGACCAGATCAAGCATGTAATCCACATCGAGCCGAACGGCGCCTTGAGCGTGAAGACCAATGCCGAGCCTCCGAAGGAGACCGCCGCCATTGTTCCACCCGCCGACCCCGCTCCGCCGGCCGCCAAGTAACGAAGACTTTCCTTTCGTCCATTGAATGCAGCCCGGTGGCCTTTACCAGCCGCCGGGCTGTTTTCGTTGCTTGAACCGTCCGTCAGAGGTCTATCCTGAAGGTGCGGCTCAGTGCGCGCCATAGTCGCTGAGCCGCCGACTGCGGTGACGAACGAATCCGGGCACGGCCGATTGCCCCGTGCAACAAGGGCAAATTGTGATCGTCCAAAGCCACCCGCACTTGATAGGCGGCTTGAACTGGGCGCGATATGCCTTGCGCGTCGGTGCGGACCGGCAACTCCTTCTCGGCAACCAGTTCGCGCGGGGCCACCTTCAGGTCGATGCGGGCTAAATCGCGCACCGTGCCGTACAACGTCTGTTGCGGGTATTGGTCCATCAAGAGCCGCACCGGTTGGCCCGGTGCCACAAATTCGACGTCGGCCTGGTCAACCAGCAGCACAGCCTGCATGCGGCCCGGTTCGCCGACCAGGCAAACGACATCGCCCGTTTGCAGATAGCAGCCCAAATTGCGAGGCTCCAGCGGCGAACCGGTCCACGACGGAAGTTCACCGGCCGGCGTACCAGATTGGCGGTCGTGCGGCGGCAAAATCGTGCCGGCTGCCGGCGCGCGAAGCAGCAAGCGGTCGAGATCTTCTTGACGCTGTGTCAGGCGCTGGCGCAGATCGTCCAGGGCCTCGCGTGCCGTGGGAATTTCCGCCGCCGCCGCGGGATCTTGCACGCGACGCCGTTCCAGGTGTTGCAGATGGAGTTGCTGGCGGGCGTGTTCCGACGAAAGCCGTAGTACATCCCGATCCAGATCGCGATCCTCCAATCGGGCCACGATATCGTTCGCTTGCACTTGTTCGCCTGGTTGCCTTACTTCGACCAGCGAGCCTGGCGAAGTGACGTACACCCGCGAGGCATCAACAGGCTCCAACACGACGGGCGCGTAAATGCCGTAAGGCAATGGTATAACCGCCAGTGCCGCCAGAAACGCTCCCAGGAATGTCGTCAACAGAATCGCCCGCGGCCAATTGGCCCCTTGGGCCCGCCACGGATCGCGGGCAAAAGCCGCCGCCGCGGCCAAGGGGGCGGCGAACCAACCGCAGGCCACGAAGGCTCCGCCCAACTCCGCCACAATCGCCAGGCCGTGCGG
The DNA here is from genome assembly GCA_050247075.1 of Pirellulales bacterium. Classification (GTDB taxonomy): domain Bacteria; phylum Planctomycetota; class Planctomycetia; order Pirellulales; family JBFWUW01; genus JBFWUW01. The sequence goes on from JBFWUW010000098.1 coordinate 20,151, forward strand.
CTTTAACGCCTGATACATGAACCACAGAATGCTGGCCAGCACTACCCAGCGATAGGCTGTCGCCGCCAGGCCATATAACCCTAGCCAATAGGGGCGAATATCTGGCGTGGGCAATGGGTCGCGGGGCGAAAGATCCAGAAACCACCGCGACAATGTTTGGCGGATCACGTCGGACGATTGCTTCTGCAGATTGGGAACCTCCATCAAGTCGGAAAGAATGAAGTAGCCGTCGTAGCGCAGCAGAGGATTGCCATTGAACAGCAACGTGCTGAGCGAACAGACCAGCATCACATTCAAACAGAGCGAGTTGAACACGCCGGGCTGGCTGTACCACCACAAGAACGTGGCCATGGCAGCCAGGGTGAGCTCCACGAACATGCCCGCCGCGCT
>JBFWUW010000099.1:0-20540 GCA_050247075.1 Pirellulales bacterium
TTCTGGCTGGCAACTGCCATGACGATCTCCTTTGGCAACGAGGAACAAAAAGTCCTCCCCACGCCAAATGTAGACCGGATGGCACTTCCCCTTTAATTCTCTAAAGCTGGAAAAGTACATACCAGAGAGGGATGAGGTAGGAGGTATAAGGTATGATTAGCGGATAGAGCCGGCACTAAAATTCATACCTCATACCTTCTACCTCATACCTCCCTATTTCATCCTTCTGCCTTCACCCTTCCCCATGCTCCACCTCGGCACCGTCCCCATTGGCTTTCCTGTCGTGCAAGCGGCCCTGTCGGGTTACAGCGATTGGGCGATGAGGGTGATTGCGCGGCGGCTGGGCGCGCCGTACACCTTGTGCGAGGTGCTGCTCGACCGGTTGGTGCTGCAAGGGGGCCGCAAGACTAGGCGGTTTATGAAGGTGACCGACGAGGAACACCCCGTGGGCGGGCAATTGATGGGGAGCGACCCGGTCGAGTTTGGCGAGGCAGCCGGCGAACTGGTCCAGGCCGGCTTTGACGTGATCGACATCAATTTTGGCTGCCCGGTGAAGAAAGTGTTGGGGCGCTGCCGGGGAGGCTTTTTGCTGAGCACGCCCGCCACGGCGCTGGAGATTGTCAGCCGCGTCCGCGAGGCCGTTCCGCCACATGTGCCTGTCACCGTCAAGATGCGGCGCGGGCTGGACGACACCCAGCAAAGCCGCGACAACTTTTTTGAGATCTTCGACGGGGCCTTCGACCGCGGCGTGGCGGCCATTACGGTCCATGGCCGTACCGTCGAACAACGTTATGTCGGCCCCAGCCGCTGGGCCTTTCTAAAGGAGGTTAAGCGACACGCGGGCACGCGTACGGTGTTGGGCAGTGGCGACCTGTTTACGGCGGAGGCTTGCCTGGAGATGATCCAGCAGACTGGCATCGACGGCGTCACGGCGGCCCGCGGGGCGATCGGCAACCCCTGGATCTTTCGCGAGGCCCGGGCGCTAGCCGCCGGTTTGCCGTTGCCGGCCCCCCCGAGCCTGTTCGAGCAGCGGGAGGTAATCCGCGAGCATTACGGGCTGGCCGAGCAGATCTACGGGCCAGAGCAATGCTGCCGCCAGATGCGCAAATTTGGCATCAAGTACTCCATCTTGCACCCCGCCGGCCAGCAAGTCCGCGATGCCTTTGTGGCGGTCAGCAAACCGGGCCAATGGCAAGACGTACTGGACCAATGGTATGCCGAGGATTTGCCCGGCGCACGGGCCAGCCAAGAGGGCGATGATGCCGACGAATGCGTGGAAGCGGCGTGAGTAATCTCTCGTTACCGCTCTAACTCTTCCGCGATCCGTAGTAGCCGGTTGTACTTGGCCAGCCGTTCGCCGCGTACTATCGAGCCAATCTTGATTTGCTCACCCGCCGCGCCGACGGCCAGATCGGCAATGGTGCTGTCTTCGGTCTCTCCGCTGCGAGCGGAAACCACCCGCCACCAGCCATGCTGGCCGGCCAGATGCATGGATTGCAGCGTTTCCGTCAGCGTGCCGATTTGATTGACTTTGATCAGCACGGCATTGCCGGCGGAGAGTTCCAGCCCGCGTGCCAGGCGGCGTTGGTTGGTGGTAAATAGGTCGTCGCCGACCAGTCGCACGCGCTTTCCCAAGCGGGCCGTCAGCCGCTGCCAGCCGGGCCAGTCGTCCTCGGCCAGCCCGTCCTCGATACTGTCGATCGGAAACTCATCGACTAGTGCCGCCAGTTGGTCGATCATTTCGTCGCTGGTCAGCCGCGCATCGCCCGTTGCCGCCAGTCGATAGTGAGAACCATCAAAAAAGTGCGTGCTGGCCACATCGAGGGCCAACGTCACGTCCTCGACCGGCCGCAGCCGGGCCGCTTCAATCGCCCGGACCACAAACTCCGCCGCCTGGCGGTTGCTGGCCAGCCGCGGGCCGTAGCCTCCTTCGTCACCGACCAGGCGACCTTCAAACCCGGCCTGCGACAGCAACTCACCCAATCGACGGTAGACGCGGACAATCCACTCCAATCCCGTGGGGTAATCCGGCGCGCCAACCGGCTGAATCAAAAAGTCCTGAAAATCCAGATTGCCGCCAGCGTGCAAGCCGCCGGAGATCATGTTGACCATGGGGAGCGGCATTCGCCCGAAAGGTCTTACGGCCTTGACGTTGTCCCCCGCATTAGCTTCGGCATGGTCCGCGGACGCTTCGCCAATCAATCGCCGGATGTGCTGATAAAGGGGGATTTTGTCGCAGGCCGCCGCCGCGTGAGCCACGGCCAACGACACCCCCAGCAGGGCATTGCCACCCAGTCGGGACTTTTGCGGCGTGCCATCGAGTTCAATCAACACGGCGTCGACCGACTCTTGCTCGCGCGGATCGCAGCCGATGATGGCTGGCCCCAGCACGCGCGCCACGTTCTCCACCGCGCGGCGCACGCCGCGTCCGTCATAACGCAGCGGTTCGGCGTCGCGCAGTTCGCAAGCCTCCGCCTGGCCGGTACTGGCACCGGCAGGCACAATGGCGCTGCCTACTACGCCGCCGTCACAGTGAACTTCGACCTCAACCGTGGGATGGCCGCGGCTATCGAGAACCTCGCGGGCATGGACGCGTTGAATGGGCATGAGGTTCAGTTCTTGCCCACGATCGCCGCTGCCGCGTCAGCCGGGGTTACCTTCTCTTCCAGCACGCGCAGTTTGTGGTCTGGCGAGATAAGTTCCAGCAGCGCTGGCACGTCGCCGTACTTGACCGCGCCGGGCAAGAAGTTGGGGTCTTGCAGCGACCTAGCCTCGCCAAAGCGGAAGCGGCCATCGACGACCACCTTGTCAACCGATTTGCCTGCTTGCAGGGCAGCGGCGGCACACAGGGGACCAGCCGAGTTCAACCCGATCAGATGGACCTGCTTGGGCTGGTTCTTGTGATTGCGAACGAACGACACGAGCGACAGAACATCGTGAACGCGTTGCGAAAAGAGCGGATGGTTGTACCCGTAGGTGAAGCCATGAAACTCGCGCGGATTGCTGACGCGGCGTGTTTCGGCCAGCGGCTTGCCATCGGCCAAGAACTCGCCTTGATAAAGTAGGTCGATCCCCGCCACGGCATAGCCCGCCTGCACTAGTTTCAACACTTCGGCCTTGGGAGTGCCATCGCTGCCGTACAGACCCGATTTGCCTTGCTCATCGATCCAAATTACGACTTCGCTGTTCCAGTCGTGCGGATGCAAAAAGAGGAGCGGAGCTTCTTCCCCCCGCGCGGGATTGCGCAGCAACCCGGTAAACTCGTAATGCTTACCCGCGTCATCCTCGCCGATTTTCTCGAACTCAATCGTCCCTTTTTCCGGCAGGCCGCGGCCAATCAGCACGTTCCAACCGCCAGCCAGCGTCTGGCGATACCTTTCCGGGTCGGACGTTTTCATTTCCGCCAGTTGCTTGTCAGACAAGTCGGCGATGGTCTTGGTGAGCTTGAGCTCAAAGGCGTCGCCCCCCTCCGGACGCGGATGCTGGTCGTCGTAGACGGTTAGTTCGGACTCGGTCAGAGGGACGAAGTCTTGCTCAACGACCGGCTCGGGGTGGCCCAGTTTTAGATGCTTGTTGAGCCACTTATACATCACCGCGCGGCTGACGTAGTTGTAGTTGTGGGGGAACTGAATCAGCGGTGCCGCCATGACATTGTCCGGCACGCCCATCATGGCAAAGTGCTTCTTCAACTCCGGCAGGCCCTTGGTGGCGATCTCCTTGGTCCAGTCGTCAGCGGCAGTCATGCCAATCGGCTTGGGGGCAAACATGGCCGCGAACTCAATATTGCCCGTTCCCACCCGCAGATAGGTGCAGTTCTCGCAGGTGCAGCCCCCTTGCATGGCGGTCGAGACCATCACCGCCGGAAAGGCTACCGTCACGCGCGGGTCAATCGCCGCCAACAAAAAGGTCTGCGTACCGCCGCCACTGGCCCCGGTTACCGCCACGCGGTCCTTATCGACGTCAGGCAGTTCCAAGGCCCAGTCCAGGGCACGGATGGAGTTGTACGTTTGCAACCCCATGATCGACTGCAAGCGAGCCTCGGCCGGAGGGCTGAACAGGCCAAAAGAGTTGGGGTCGTTCTTGTCTGGCCGCTGCTTGGCAAAGCGATGGGCCAGTTCGAATGACAATTGCCGGCTGTCTGCGTAGCCAATCATGTCGTAGTGAAACACCACGCATCCCATGCGGGCCAACGTGGCGCAGCGGGCCTGCAACGGGTACCGCCCGCCAACCTCAAACCGCTCGGCACCGTTTACGAGATCGTTGAGGATTTCCTTCTCGCCCCGGTCGTAGAACCGCCCGTTGGGCCAGTGGCCGTGCGGACAGAGCACAATCGGGAACGGACCCGACTTGCCAACCGGGCGAAACAGGCTGCCGGTAATATGAAAGCCGGGGTAGCTTTCCAGGTAGACCCGCTCAACCGTGAAGCTGTCGCGTTCGACCTTGCCATGCACCACGGCGTTGGGGGGCGAGCGCTCTGGCATCGGCCATAGGCCGTTGGCCACCAGAATCTGCTGGCGAACCTGTTGGGCCCGCTTGGCCCAAGCCTCTGGCGAGTCACTTGGCGTAAAGGGGAAATAGCCATCCAGATCCTTCAGCGGGCCCAAGCGGGCGTCGGCGGGCAGTTTGCCCTCGGGCATGACGCGCGGCCCTTCCGCCACGGCCCATTGCAACGTGCCGATAACGCCAACTGCCGCCGCCACGGACAACATCCATCGACAAAGCCGACGGCCGGAAAGCAAGTACGGATGGTTGCTCATGGGAGAACTCATGGGGTGCGGATGTGGATTGAGAAAGGGCAGGCAGCGAGGAAATTTAACGGGAGAGGAACCCACGATGGTCAAGTTTTATGCATACCCAGGTACCGCCCGGCAGGCGGTACCTACTAAGGACGAACCTCAATCGCCACAGTCTAGATGGAGAGAACGCTGGTGGCTAGTTAATTGGCGTCGGACGGTACTATTTCAAAACAACGCCTGTTGGGAGGGGGGAGGTTCCGCCGGCTCGATTAGTTCTGGCCCCTGGTGTCTGGGGTTATTGACTTCGGTACTGACGGGATAAGCCGCCAGCCAATCATCGGGGCAGGGGCGCAGTAGCGGTTGCAGCACATCGGCCGAATCTTGGGCCGGGTCGAGCCATTGGGCATAGTCGTCCGGGCCGAGGATCACCGGCATCCGGTCGTGCAATTGGGCCATCAGGCCATTGGCGGACGTGGTCAAGATTGTACAGGACAACAGTACCTGGTCCGACTTGTCCCAATGTTCCCACAGCCCAGCCAAGGCAAACGGCCGGTCATCCGCCCGATGAATGTAGAACGGTTGTTTTTGACGGCCTTGCTTTTGCCATTCGTAAAAGCCGTCGGCCGGTATCAGGCAGCGGCGGCGTTTGAACGCCTGCCGAAACGACGGCTTTTGGGCCGCGGTTTCGCTGCGGGCGTTGAGCAGTTTGTTGCCAATCGCCGGGTTTTCCGCCCAGGACGGCACCAACCCCCAGCGCATCGGCAGGCATTCGCGCGGGGCGTCGTCGGTTTGCCGCACCACGGCCACATTCTGCGTCGGAGCGATGTTATACCGTGGCTCGAACAGCGGCAGCGATGGCACATCCAAAGCCGCCGCCACGTCAGCGGCCGAGGTTCGCAAAGTGAATCGTCCACACACGGGAGACGCCGGATTGGAGGAGTTAAGCTTGATTGGGGAAGCGCGGTCAGAGCGGAGAAGCGATCGGCTATCAGCTTGCAGGAGGCGATTCAATCGCCGAGGCGAACAATGTAGGAGGCGATTCCATCGCCGATGCTTCTATTCTAGTCAAGAATACCTGCCCGCGAACCCGTCGATGTTCACTCCCACGCGGCCGGGCAGAAACCGCCGGGCGACAGTTTCCATGGCCAAGCGGTAGTCGAGCGAAACGCTGGCAGGGTCGATCGCCGCGATGGCCGATGGCAGCACGGTCCGCATGGTTCTGGCACCGTCGGGCGTGCCGTCGCCTTGGATAAAATGGTCCAACACAACCGCATTGGCCACTTCAGCCACGCGGGCGAAGAAGCCCTCGGGCGATGCAATCGGCAGCAACGGAGAAACAGTAACAACCGTGTTCAGATCCGCCTCCTTCAATTGTGCCGCGGCGGTCAGCCGTTGCTCGACACTGCTGGCGTGTGGCGGCAGGCCGGGCAGATTCTCGCGGTCGGTCTCGATTGAGATGTGTACCCGCAGGCGGCAACGGGCGGCCAACTCGCGATAGAGCGGAAGATACTCGGTCACCTTGTGTGTGTGCGTTTGTAGAATCAACAGGTCTGGCGGCTCATGCAACATGGCTTCCAGCAGCGACCGCGTCACTCCGTAGCGAAACTCTTGAGGCAGAAAGGGCTCGGTGGAACTCGACAAAAAGATGGCGAACTCCGCCCGCGACCGCCGGGCCCAAGCCCTTTCGCGGGCGACGTGCTTCAAATAGCTGTCGGCTGCGTTTTGCCGCACTTCCAGAAAGTCGCCCCAATTTCGCCCTTGTGTGACATGCCCGTTTTGCCGGACATAACAGGCCACCCCGCACAAGGCATTTCCAAACGCGCACCCTCGATACGGTTGCACCGAGTGCGACGAGACGGTTTTTAGAAAACCGGTCGTGCGGGTCAGCACGTTGCCAATTTCCGTCAGCGTGAGTTGCATGGGAAACAGAGAAAAAGGGAATTGCCATCTTCTGTAGGAGCCGTCTCCGACGGCGACAATCCGCGCTCGATTTCTAGCACTGAGATCTCGCGGATACCGCATGTTGATGGCTAAATTTTGCTTCGCGGCAATTCTTTTCAAGACGCCGCACCATCGTCGTCGGAGACGGCTCCTACAGCCTGGGCCAACTGGTCGAGTAATGTCCGGTATCTCGCGCCATGCGCCGTCAGCGTACAACGTCGCTCGGTGGGGGTGATGGTTTCCAGGCGGATCTCCAGATGGTTCCGCGGCAGACAGCGCTGCACGCGCTCGGCCCATTCGATCAAGGCCAGGCCGTCACCGTCGAAGTACTCCTCGGGTCCAAGCTCCAAGAACTCGTCGTCGTCTCGCAGGCGATAGGCGTCGAAGTGGTAAATCGGCCGGCTTCCCCGGTACTCGTTGATGAGCACAAAGGTCGGGCTGGTGACTTCACCGCCAGCCACGCCCAAGGCTGCCGCCAGGGCTTGTACCAGCCGGGTCTTGCCGGCACCCAACGGGCCGTTCAGCGCCACCACCGAACCGGCGGGCAATAGATTGGCAAGCTGCCGGCCCAGGGCGTCCGTCGCCGCCAGATCGCGGGCGTGATAGGTCCAGTTGTTCATTCCGTCATCCGGTGCTGATAGCCGCGCCGTGGCAACGGCTGGCGGCCAGCGGAGGTGGTCGTCCACAGGCCCGGTTCAGCAACGAATTGGCCGATGATCGTCAGCGAAACCTCGGTAGGCCGTTCAACGATCATGCGCTGCGCCTCATCCGGCGGAACCGCCAGAATCAGCTCGAAGTCCTCGCCGTCCGCCAGCGCGTGGTCTGATGCCGTTTGGCCAGTGCCAACTTCGGCGGCCCGATGTTTTCCGGCCAGTTGACGCGCGGCTGCGCTGATCGGAATCGAGGCCAGATCGAGCAGAGCGCCGCAGCGGCTTTCGTCGCACAGCCGGCCTAGATCGAGCGAAAGCCCATCGCTGACATCCATCCCGGCGTGAAGTTCGTATTTTTCGTGCAGCAGCAGAGCCTCTCGCACGCGAGGAGTAAAGTCAAAGTGCCGGCCCAAAATGCTGCCGCCAAACTCCCCTGTCACCACGATGGCATCGCCAGGATGAGCACCGCCGCGACAGAGCGGTCCACGCGAGGTTGTCTGGCCGATGGCGGTCACACTGATCACCAGTGGGCCATCCCAAGTGTTGGTGTCACCCCCGGCGATGGGCAGATCGAACTCCTCGGCAAGCGGCAGCAAGCCTTCGTACAGGCTTTTGGCCAACGTCCAACCGCCGTTGCGCGGAAATGCCAGGGCGATCACCGCGCCGACGGGCTGAGCGGCCATGGCCGCCAGATCGCTGAGATTGACCGCCAGGGCCTTGCGGCCTACGCGGCGCGGGTCAGCGGTGGCGAGGTCGAAGTCGACCTGGTCCGTGAGGAGGTCGGTGGTGACGACGCATTCTGCGCGGTCGCCCAACCGTAAAATACCGGCATCGTCACCGGGCCCCAGCCGTAACCGCGCATGGGAGGGCAAACGGTCACGCAGCCAGGCAATGAAGTCGGATTCCATGCAGCCGAATGGGTCGATCGGATGATGAGCGACATGACGAGCATCCCGATCCAAAAGGATCGTCTACAACCATTATGCGCCGCGCGTGGCCCGATTGCCACAAGGCTGCCAACGCGGAACAGATTGTGGACGAGGCTGTAAGGCTCGAAGTAAGGTGGCGTTATTCCCGTTAGGCCGCCTGTCGTCAGCCATCCTGGCGGGCGCGGCGGTTGAATAGCATCGGCACTGTCCCAGCGCCATGTTTAGTTCAAGGTGGAAGGCTTATACCCGAATCTCTGGCGCGGCGTCCAGGGACAAAATTGGCGGCCTCAACCACGTAATATGTCAAAGCATTCCATGGATCGCGGATGGTCCACCATGCTGGCATCGCCAGCACACCTTCCGAATCGATTGCTGGCGAGAAATCGCCGCCTAGACCGCATAGTAACCGCGATACCATTCCACCAGCCGCTTGACGCCTTCTTCGATGGATGTACGCGGGGTGAAGCCAATGTCGCGCTGAAAATCGGTGATGTCGGCCCAAGTGGCCGGCAGATCGGCCGGCGGCAGCGGAACAAGGCGGCGGTCGGCCTTGCGGCCCAGGCATTGTTCCATCGTATCCACCAAATGCATCAGCCCGACGGGTTGGTTGTTTCCCAAATTGTAAACGCGAAACGGCGCGGGACTGGTGGCCGGGTCGGGCTGTTCGGCCGACCAACCGGGGGCGGGGGCGGCCGGCCTGTCTAGCGACCGTACGACTCCCTCGGCTACGTCATCGACGTAGGTAAAGTCCCGCTGCGCCTGGCCGTGGTGGTACATTTCAATCGGCTCGCCCGCCAAAATGGCCTTGGTGAATTTGAACATGACCATGTCGGGCCGGCCCCACGGCCCATACACCGTGAAGAACCGCAGGCCCGTCGCCGGCAAACCAAACATCACGCTGTAGCTATGGGCCAGCAACTCGTCGCAACGCTTAGTGGCCCCGTACAAGCTCAACGGGTGGCCCACTGGATCATGCGTGGAATACGGCATTTTCGTGCTGGCGCCATACACCGAGCTGGACGAAGCAAACACTAGATGCCTCACGCCTGTCTGCCGGCAGCCTTCCAGCACGTTGGCAAAGCCGACGAGATTGCTGTCAATGTAGGCAGCCGGGTTTTCGGTCGAATAACGCACACCGGCTTGCGCCGCCAAATGGACCACTCCGTGGAACCCTTCATCGCCAAACAACGCCGCGACCGCCGGGCGGTCGGCCAGGTCTTGCCGCACAAAGCGAAACCCTGCCAACGGTGTAAGTTGATCCACCCGAGCCTGTTTCAGACTGACGTCGTAGTAATCACTCAGGCAGTCCATGCCAACGACCTTGTCGCCGCGCTCCAGCAACAGACGGCTGACGTGATAGCCGATAAACCCGGCCGCGCCGGTCACCAAAATCTTGGCCACGGAAAGTCCTCAACGACAGCGGCGAGTTCAACAAGTTCAACGGCTTGCGCTAATCGACATTGCCCAAACGGGCTGAACCGGCGAAAATACAACCTGGACGAGCTGGTTTCCAGCACTCCGCCTAAGATACCCGCACGGGCGATTTGCCACTACCACCGCGGGTATCCGTAGGAGGCGATTCCATCGCCGATCAACTGTAGGAGCCGTCTCCGACGGCGACAATCCGCCCCTCATTCAGGAACCCATTCGATGTCGAAGGCACAACCGACCGCCGTTTCCGCCGAGGCCCGTGCCGCCGAACTGCGACAGGCCCTGGAACGCAAAACGGCGCGCGTCGGTGTGATGGGGCTGGGTTATGTCGGCCTGCCGTTGATTCGCGCCTTTGTGGCAGCCGGCTTTCGCACGTTGGGGTTTGATGTTGATCCTTACAAGGTCGAGCGGCTGACGGCGGGCGAAAGCTACATTGGCCACATCCCAGGCGAGTGGATTGCCCAATGTGTCCGAGACGAAACCTTCGCCCCCACGGCGGACATGGGCCGGCTTGCTGAGGCCGACGCCATTTTGATCTGCGTTCCCACGCCGCTCAACGATTCGCGCGACCCTGACCTGCGGTTCATTGAATCGACAGCCGAGCAGATTGCGGCCTCGCTGCGCCCGGGGCAGTTGATCGTACTGGAAAGCACCACCTATCCCGGCACCACCCGCGATGTCGTGCTGCCGATCTTGGAACGATCCGGGTTGAAAGCGGGCCGCGACTTTTTCGCAGCCTACAGCCCCGAGCGCGAAGACCCCGGCAATCCACGGTTTGCCGCCGCCAGCATTCCCAAGGTGGTGGGCGGGCTAGATCCCCTCAGCCTTCAACTGGCCGAGACACTCTACCGCCAGGCCGTGGTCGATATCGTGCCTGTCAGCAGTTGCGAAGTGGCTGAAGCCTGCAAGATTCTTGAGAACACCTATCGCGCGGTCAACATTGCCTTGGTCAATGAATTGAAGATGCTCTTTGACCGAATGGGCATCGACGTGTGGGAAGTTATCGACGCCGCCCGCACAAAGCCGTTTGGCTTTCAGGCGTTTTATCCCGGCCCTGGGCTGGGTGGACATTGCATCCCCATCGACCCGTTCTACCTTAGTTGGGTGGCCCGCAAGCACGGGCTGCCAACGCGGTTTATCGAACTAGCCGGGCAGATCAATACGCGCATGCCAGAATACGTCATCGAGCGGGTGATTGCCGCCTTGAACGAACATGGCCGCCCGGTGCGCGGCAGCCGCATTTGCCTGTTGGGCGTGGCCTATAAGAAAGACGTGGACGACCCGCGCGAGAGTCCCTCGTTTGAGTTGCTCAAGCTGTTGCGGGAACGCGGCGCGGTGTTGAGCTATAGCGATCCGCATGTCCCCAGCTTGCCGAAGATGCGCCACTACGACGTCCCTTTGCTGACCAGCCAAACCCTAACCCCGGAATTTCTGGCCCAGCAAGACTGCGTGCTGATTTCCACCGACCACACCGCTTTTGACTACGAGCACATCGTGCGTCACGCGCGGCTGGTGATCGACACGCGCAACGCCACGCGGCAAGTGAGCGAAGGCCGCGAGAAGATTCGCAAGGCATAAGTCGGAATATGTCCCAGGTAACCCGCCCCGCCGTTGTCCTGCTTTCCGGCGGACTCGATTCCAGCACGACGCTGGCGATTGCCGCCGAACAAGGCTTTCGTTGCCATGCCATTACCTTTCGGTACGGACAGCGGCACGAAGTAGAAATCGCGGCGGCCCGCCAGGTGGCCAAGCGGCAACAGGCGGCGGAGCATGTGGTTGTCGATATCGACCTGCGGGTCTTTGGCGGTTCGGCATTGACGGGCGATTTGCCGGTTCCCAAGGACCGGGCCACGTCCGACATGGCCGAAGGGATACCCGTCACCTATGTCCCTGCTCGCAACACGATTTTTCTGTCATTTGCCTTGGCCTTTGCCGAGGTCCGCTCGGCGACCGACATTTTCCTGGGAGTCAACGCGGTCGATTACAGCGGCTATCCCGACTGCCGGCCCGAGTACATTGCCGCCTTTGAGCGGATGGCAAATCTGGCGACCAAAGCAGGCGTGGAAGGGGCATCGCCGCTACGTATTCATGCACCGTTGATATCGCTGACGAAGGCCGAGATCATCGGCCGGGGGCTGGCATTGGGGGTTGATTATTCGCTGACCAGCACCTGCTACGACCCCGACCCGGCCACCGCCGCCGCCTGCGGGAGATGTGATGCCTGCCAACTTCGGCTGGCCGGGTTTGCCGCGCACGGCCTGTCCGACACGGCCCGCTACCGTTGACGATCTGCACTAGGCACTTTCCAGCGAGTCCACGAAACCGCTGAGCGATCGCGAACGCATGGGGTGCTGCAATTTGCGGACCGCCTTGGCTTCGATCTGGCGGACGCGTTCGCGGGTGACGGAGAAAATCTTGCCGACCTCTTCCAGCGTGTAGCTGTAGCCATCGACCAGCCCGTAACGCAGGCGGATGATTTCCCGCTCGCGATAGTTGAGCTCTTCCAGTACGTCGGCGATCCGCTGCTTGAGCATCTGTTTGGTCATATCGCCCAAAGCGTCTTCCTCGCGCTGATCCTCCACGAACTCACCAAAGAAACTGTCGTCGTGGTCGCCCACCGGCTGGTCCAACGACAACGGCTGCCGGGCCAGTTTCGAGACGCAGCGGGTCTCTTCCAGCGTCAGGCCGGCCGCTTCGGCCGTCTCCTCCACGCTTGGCTCGCGGCCATGCTCTTGCACCAGGTCACGGGCCGCGTTCCGCATGCGGCTCATGGTTTCAATCATGTGAACCGGCAAACGGATCGTGCGGCTTTGGTCGGCAATAGCGCGGGTGATAGCCTGGCGAATCCACCAGGTGGCATACGTGCTGAACTTGAACCCGCGGGCGTGCTCGAACTTGTCGACGGCCCGCATCAGGCCGGTGTTGCCTTCTTGGATCAGGTCCAAGAAGCTCATACCACGGTTGCGGTACCGCTTGGCGATGGAGACAACCAGTCGCAAGTTGCCCGCCGACAAATTACGTTTGGCGGCGTCGTACTGCTGCTGGCGTTCGGCCGTGCGGGCCACGCGGCGACGCAAGGTGGAGGCACTCTCTTGCGTGGTCCGCATCAGATAACGCAGTTCCTTACGCAGTGTGGCCACTTTTTCAGCCATGCCAGGCTGGCCAGCCAGTTGGCGAATCTGGCCGAGCAAGAAGTCCATCCGCCGCGAGATCTCGGCCAGGGCCTCGACCATGGGCATCAATCGCTGCGTCCGCAGATTGAGTTCCTCGACCAAACGGACGGCCTTGACCCGGCGGACGACCAATCGCCGCCAGGCAGCACGGCGGGCGGCAATCGGCTGCTTGCGATTCATCGCCAACCGGAAGTCTTGCCGGTTCTGGCTGAGCAGATGTTCGACCGTCTTGAGGTTCGGCGGCAACGTGGCCATGATCGACTTCTTCTCGGCGGCGTCGGTCACGCTGACTTCCACCGTGCGGTCCAGTCGCAGTTCACCATCGCGGACCTTCCGCAGCAGAATGGCCGCCCCGTGCAAGACGTAGTCGCAGGCCAGCACGTTGTTGCGGAAGCGGGTGCGAGTCCGCTCGATCTGCTTAGCCGAGGCAATCTCTTGCTCGCGGTTCAACAAGGGGATTTCGCCCATCTGCATGAGATAAATCCGCACCGGGTCGTCGATGATCATGTCGGCGCCGGAATCAGCCACGTCCAACGACAACTCTTCGACATCGTCCAAATCAGGCTCGCCATCTTCAAAGCCATCGCCATCGGAGTCGTGCGAGTCAAGGTCCAACGCTTCGATCAGGTCGGTGTCGGGCTTAGACTTCTTGCCCTTCCCCTTGGCATTACGGATGGGACTGCCAGCGGCGGGCTGCTTGGAGATGCGTTTGCTCAAGATGCGTTCCTTTACTCGACAGGCGGCGGGGCTGGCCTAATTGGCCGACGTTGACGAGTCAAGAGAAAAGCACCCGCCGTGCCAAGTTTGTGAATCGCCCATCGCGAAAACCGCTAAGACCAGCCTCCATAAGCTGTTACGGCACCGCGAATGATTTTGTTCACCCCTGCCTGGCTTGGCCCCTTGTTGGCCCTGGGCAACAATGATGCGGAACCGCGTGGCCTTTTTGCCTCACGGTGGAAAGGCTGTGGGCCGAGGGGAACCGCCTGGTGGCCGTGGACCTGCCTACCATGCGCGATGAGTTGGTCGCCCGCGACTTCCCCGGCGAGCAACCCAACGGGGCAGAGTCGGAATGGTCGCGGCAGATCAAGCCGAATCGAAGCTTAGGATTCAGTCCGAAATAACTTCTCCATCGGAACCTCCCTCTCCCTCTGGGAGAGGGCCGGGGTGAGGGTTTCGTAGTTGGCGGCCATTTCGCCACATCCCCCTCTCCCCAACCCTCTCCCGGAGTACCGGGAGAGGGAGCCAAGAGGGGAAGTTATTTCGTACTGAATCCTTACGAATGGCCGATCCGGGAAACCCAAGTCACTCCCCCGGGTCCTTTCCTCTCGCGGCGCTACACCGGAAAGGTCGGGTGTTCGGCCAGGCTAGCGACTTGCGACAGGCCAGACTGCAAGCGGAGTTGCCCGGCGTCGAACAGTTTGTGCAGCAGCGTCGAGACAAGGTGCTTGGGAGTCAGCGGTTGCGAGGCCGGCTCGCCGCCGTCACGCGTCGATTGCCCGATGATCCGCCCCTCTGGCAGGCCGCCGCCGTACAGCAGCAGTGGAGCCAGCCTGGCCCAATGGTCGCGGCCACCATTGCGATTGATCCGCGGGGTGCGCCCCATCTCGCCGGTAGCCACTAGCAAAATTTTGTCTTGTAATCCGCGGGCTTCAATATCCTCGACGAGCGCCGCCACGGCATGGTCGAAGGCCAGCCCCACGGCCTGCATGCCGTCCACCATGTTGAGATTGTTGCCATCGGCGTGCATGTCCCACACGCCATCATAGCCGGCGTGAATGGTGACAAAGCCGCAGCCCGCCTCGCACAACCGCCGGGCCAACAGCAACTGCTTGCCCAGAGCCTTGGCGTGCCCCGTGTACATTCCTTGTTTGCCTCGCTTGGCCTGGCTCCAACCGTCGGGCCGGGTGAACTGGGCCGTGTCGTAGCGGGCGATGGTTTCGGGGGCTTCCCGTGTAAGATCGAGCGCGTCGGCCACGCCGCCGCCGAGCAGCACCCGATAGGCCTGCTGTTGTGCCCGCTCCAAGGATTGGAACGGTTCCGACGATTCCATCCTTTCGCTGAGTGCGCCTAACTGTTCCATCAGTTCTTGCCGGTCGGCAAAGCGGTCTTGGGGCAGGTTCAAACGCATGTCCTTCTGCAACTGTCCACCCGCCCCAGGGATGAACGGCGCATAGGCCGCACCAAGCTTGCCGGTAGCGGCAATGTCGCCGCGGGCACGCCCTTTGAGGACATCGTCGCAGACTGAATCGGGGAAAATCACGCAATTGGTGGAAAGGCCGTTCTCGGCATTCGCCGCGCCGACCACCCGCGAGTAGAGCGAGCCGATGTTGGCCTGCCGCGTATCGGGACCGACAATGGGCTGAATGTTATGCCCCGCGTTGTTCGATTGAAACGAGCGGACGATGGTGAGTTTGTCGGCCAGCGCAGCCAACCGTGGCAGTGAATCCCCAAATAGCACGCCAGGCAGCGAGGTCTGGCAGGTCCCCGTCACCGTGCGGATGCCATCGGGCGCGGCCGGCTTGGGGTCGAACGTTTCAAACTGGCTCGGCCCACCTTGCTGAAACAAGAAGATCACCGACCGGCCAGTCGCCAGTTTGGCCAACTCCGCCCCGCACGACACATGGCCCAACCACGACGACAGCACAGCGCCGCCTAATCCCAAGCCGCCAATCGTCAGCAGTTCGCGCCGATTGAGAGAACGGCCCTGTTCGACGATGTTGAGCATCGCGCATGCTCCGTGCGTGGTGGCTATTCAAGCCGGTTATGGCAAATCGGCAAAATCCCGAACGAACGGAGGATTCCCGTGAACCATAGTGTACCAGCCAGCGTCATGAATGGCCAAACTGGAACACAGCTAGCAACAGGTAGCGAAGGGGCAGAGGGTGCCTAAGGCTGGCCAGCGGAAAGTGCAAGCGGGGACTCTCCATCCAATTCGGTTGGAACGCCAACTCCGCTCGCGCCATTCGCTTCGCTATTGACCCAGCCACCCGCCATCTTTGCTCCGGCAAACTTTCATATTTCTTAAGCTGATGGCTGATAGCTTCTCCGCTGACAGCTATTCGCTTCATCCGGGAACTGTCCGACGCGAACGTGCCGATTTGGAAATCGGCTGGCCAGCCATAAAGTCGGGATCGCAGAGATCGGCCAGAGAATCGACCACCATGTCGGGCCGATAAGCATAGCGAGCTAGATCGGCCAGTTGGGTTCCGCCCGACAAAACCAGCACGCTACGGTAACCCAACTGCACTCCGCCCAGGATATCGGTCTCCATCGTATCGCCGATCATGGTCGTTTCGCTGGCTTCCAACCCCAGTTCCTTGCGGGCCGCCCGCATCATGATGGGGCTCGGTTTGCCCGCGCTGAAGGCTTTCAGCCCGGTCGCCGTTTCCAGCATCGACACGGTGGCACCACATCCTGGCCGCGTTCCGTTGGCGGTGGGGCAATTGGGATCCATGTTGGTGGCGATCAGCTTCGCCCCCCCCAAGATCATCCGGACGGCCGATTCCAGCATTTCGAACGACAGCGACCTGCCTTCTCCCACCACGACGTAATCCGGGTCGTGATCGACCACGGAGTAGCCGTTCTTATGCAGGGCTTGAAGCAGGCCCCCTTCGCCGATCACATAAGCCGTTCCGCCAGGCTTTTGCCAGGCCAGAAAGCGGGCTGTGGCCATGGCGCAGGTAAAAATATGCCGGTCCTGAACTTCGATTCCCAAGCGACACAATTTGGTCGCCACGTCGCGACGCGTCCGCTGGCTATTGTTCGTCAAGAACAGAAACGGGATGTCTTTGTCCAACAACATCCGCACGAAACGCTCGGCACCGGGGATCAACTCTGAGCCACGGTAAATCACTCCATCCATGTCGATCAAAAATCCATGTAACGGCATTCACTGCTTCCTTTCGTCCGCCCCCACAAAGTGCGCCTGTTTCCAAAGACGGACCAACAGCAAAAGGCATGCCAACACCAGAACGGCACCGTCGGGGGCCGGCTTGAATGCTGGGGAGCCAAACGACTTGTGAAAGTCAGCACGTCGAGAACCGCTTGCCCGATCAGCACTTGCCGCGATCCGATTCGTTCGGAGCGATCTACCGACCGATATGCCCCTCGAAGGGTTGGACGGGAACCCAAACAGCGGGGGTGGGAACGATTTGCTGCTTAGGAAGTGGGCAGGGGGGAAGGTTTTCAGTGTTCAGTTTTCAGTGTTCAGTTTTCAGTTTTTCATCCTTCAGCCTTCCGCCTTCCGCCATTCTTCTCCCACCGGGTACTTCTTCTTGTTCTTCACCATTTTGTCGCGCACGGCGGTGGCCACGTCCAGATTGAGGGCATTGGCCAAGGCCAGGGTGTAACACACAACGTCTGCCAGTTCCTCGCCGACTGCCACGAGTTTGGCGGGGTCGTCGGCAATGTCAGCCGCTTGTTGCGGTGTGAGCCATTGAAAATGCTCCATGAGCTCGGCGGCTTCAATGGCCAGCGACATAGCCAGATTCTTGGGCGTATGGAACTGTTGCCAATCTCGCTCTCCAACGAACTGGCGTACCACTTCGCGAAGTTCGGCCACCGTGGTCTGGGTGTCGCTCATGCGGCCGGCCTGCTAGCGTTGCTGTCACGGTTGGGAATGTGTCGGCGATAGCCTTCGACAAGGTGGGTCATCAGTTCCAGGATCAAAGCGTCGGCGCGGTTTAAGACATGCCGGCTGCTGCGTTGGCCCAGCCCACGCACCATTTCCTCGACCGCCTGCATGTGCCACTGCACCGAGGATGCCGCCGAAACTTCGTCGGCCACCAACGAATCCGCCAGCGCGGCCAGTTCGGCCGTCAGACGGCCTGACCCCATCATGACATACGCCCTCAACATCTCGCGGTACTGGGTTACAAAGTAAGCGGGGGGAACACCCGCATCGATCTCACATGTGAGGCCAATCTGGACCTCGGCCGCATCGTCCGCCAGGTCGATCCCCGCCTCGCCCGCCAACAGCGGCACTTCCTCGACGGCGGCTTCGCCGCGCAGAGACTCCAGGTCGCGGATTAGCCACCGCTGCTGGGCCAGCAAGCGGTCGGCCTCGGCATGCTCGGCCTTCAAACGCCGCTGCTCAAATTGCCGCAAGCGGCGATTTTCGCGAAGTAAGGCGTGCCGCTCGGCGGCGCGGGCGAGCGTCCAAATCAAGGAGCGCGTGGCCGTTGTGGCCAGACACAGGTAGGCGTCGGCACCGGCCTCATAACAAGCCGCCTCGATGTCGATGGCGGCATCATCCCCCAGCACAACCACGGGCATGTCGCCGCCCCCGGCCCGCAACGCCGCGACAAACTCCGGCGCGTCGAGCGGCTTCGGTTCGTGGCGAACCAACACGGCATCGTACGATTGTTCGTGCAGCAACAGCATGGCGGCGGTGGAACCGGCCACGGACTCGAGCGTGACCAAAGTCGCGCTATCCGCGGCAAACGCCTCGGACAGCCATTCCGTACCCCTGGCGGGAGCAGCCACATGCAACACTCGCATCCGCGCCGGCAGCGAACCCCACGGCAGCGGCGGAAGCGGGCGGCTAGTGGAGGATGGCTGCATGGCGGAAATGTCGCGAGTGTGATTAAAGCTATCAGCTTG
Source organism: Pirellulales bacterium (assembly GCA_050247075.1). Classification (GTDB taxonomy): domain Bacteria; phylum Planctomycetota; class Planctomycetia; order Pirellulales; family JBFWUW01; genus JBFWUW01. Next base: position 18,462 of record JBFWUW010000099.1, read on the forward strand.
CTCTAAGCCTCGATGTTGCGGCGGAGTCTGTATTCATCCTTCCGCCTTTCGCCTTCATCCTTTCCGCTGCGGCGGGTACTGTAGCCAGGGTGCCGCTGGGGGTCAATCACCGTGCCCGTGATTCAGCCCGCTAGCAGCCTGGCAGCGGCACTGTCGGCATTGGCGGTGCCGCTATCAGATGGGGTAGCCAGCGTAAAGTTGCTCTTCAAGTTCAGTCGAACCTTAGGCGATAACAGTACGTACCAAAGGAGACGGCGCGCCGGCGAAATTTATTCGTGATGCCTCCCATCTGATGCCGGACACTCCTAGGGCAGCTAAGCGCCAACCTCGAATCTGGAAAGGTCGTGCGATGGGAAACCACCGCTATCAAGGATTAGTCTATACCGCGATTGCGTGCGTAGGCCTGCTGGCGGGCGGCTGCCAGCCGTCGGCGGAATCCGCGGACGCCGGCCAGATGCAACAAAGTCCGGAGCAAACCATCGCCCTGGGCAATCTGCACTTCATCCAGGGGTTTCGCGCGGGTGCCGAGCAGGCCCAATCGTCGGGCAAGCCGATGCTGGTCGTCTTCTCGGCCGAGTGGTGGAGGGTCTGCCATCAGATGGCTAACGAAGCCTTCGTGCAGGAACAGGTGGTCAAACTCTCCGACCGCTTTACGTGCGTCATGGTCGATGCCGATGCCGAACCGGCTGTCTGCCGCGAGTTCAGCGTCCAAGCCTATCCCACCATCTTGTTCCTGTCGCCCGACGGCGTGTTGCTCAACCGCATCAAGGGCAAGAAGCCGGCCCATTTTCTGGCGATGCAGATGCAGTCCGCCCTGCAAGCCGTGGCCCGCCGCCAAGGCAATACGGAAACGACGATGCGGTAGCAAACGGTTGGGCGAGGTGGCGGCGTTGTGAAGTAGCTGTTAGCTATCAGCTTTCAGCCGTCAGCTATTTAAACCGAAGGCCCGTCGCTTCGCCCAGGTTTGGGAAGAACCACGAATCGAACGAATCTAACGAATGAACTCTCGGCGTGGCGGCCGGCTAGGCAGAATGGCCGAGGGGGTGCAATTCAAGAAAACGCTCCGACGAATCCCTATTCGTTAGATTCGTGGTTCTTCTCCTGGCAGCGGGTATACAGCCGCCACTATGTAGCACCGCCAAGCGGGTTTCCGCTTCATGTTGCGGGTAATCCCTCAGCCTCGGTTCCTTGTGTGGGTAACGGTTTGTCGCCATCGGAGACGAGTCCTATGGGGTGATCGGCGATGGAAACGCCTCCTACGGATTAATCGGTCAGGAAACCACCTTGTTCAGCCCCTAGGACAGACCGGCTGGTGGCCGGTATCATGGCATGTGGCGTCCGGCATGTGGCCGGACGCATTATTTCATGCCGCGATTCCATCATGTCCAAAGACTTTCTCAAAGGCTGCCGCGACGAGTACGACGTCGTGGTGATTGGCAGCGGCCTGGCCGGCCTGACGGCGGCCAACACCTTGGCCAAAGCGGGCCACTCGGTGCTGCTGCTCGAGCACCACTATCAATTGGGCGGCATGGCCACCTGGTTTAAGCGGGCCGGCGGACACATTTTTGATATCTCGCTGCACGGGTTCCCCGTCGGCATGATCAAAAGTTGCCGCCGCTATTGGACGCAAGAAATCGCCGACTCCATCGTGCAACTGAAGGGGATTCGTTTCGACAATCCCATGTTCTCGCTGACCACCACCTTCAACCGCGACGACTTCACGCGGCTGCTGATTGAAAAATTCCAGGTGCCCGCCGCACGGGTCACGGCCTTTTTTGACTACGCCCGCGGCATGAACTTTTACGACGACCAGTCGCTTACGGTCGGCCAACTTTTCGAGAAGTTCTTTCCCGGCCGCGAGGATGTGATCCGCCTGTTGATGGAGCCGATCACCTATGCCAATGGATCGACGTTGGAAGACCCGGCCATTAGCTACGGCATTGTGTTCAGCAACTTCATGTCAAAGGGGGTCTACACGATTGAAGGGGGAACCGACCGTCTGGTGGGGCTGATGAAAGCCGACTTGCTGGCCAACGGCGTCGATCTGCGGATTCGCAGCGAGGTGCAAAAGATCCACGT
>JBFWUW010000100.1:0-19800 GCA_050247075.1 Pirellulales bacterium
CGCGCCGGTTGCGCGCCGCCGGTTTTTTCGTCGTAAGTCGTTAATTGCCAACTAAACGCGCTGGATGTTTGCTCTTGGCCCCACGTTCCCCGGCGGCCAACCACGCATCGACGCTGGCCCGGCGGAACAGTTGCAGCTTGCCCTTTTTGCAGACTGGCAGCCTTTGCCGCCTCACTAGGTTTCTCAGCCGCTCGCGAGCGTTGCCCGGTTGCGCGTCCAATCGCAGATATGCAATAACGTCGTCTGCGTTCATTACCGGGGGAACCGGCGTTTCGGCGGGTATTGCGCTGCTGTTCATGGTCGTTCGTTTCTGCTAGCCGGCGGGGGCCAGCGCGGGAAAGGCGTGGCTAGTGTTTAATTCCTCTTTTAGCCTTCAAAACCGTCACGTTTTTCGTCGTCTCTTTTCCATCTTGCCAAGCCCCTGCGACTTCCCCGCGCTGCATTCCCTGCCCACTATGGCAAGCGCATCTTTCAAACTTTCGGCGGTCGTGTTGGTTGTTCCGACGCGAACCGCACCGGAGCCAGTCCACCATTCGCCGGCCAGTAGTCCGCCGATGTAAAACCGCCAGTGTTGCGTTCGGCCCCGCCTTGCAACGCTGCCGGCAACTGTGAACCCCATTGATTTCGCCAGTCGTTCAACGTCCGATGGCGGGTCAAGTCGTTCGGCATTTCGTCGGTCGGTGCGGGCCTTGCGTGCTTTCGCCAGCCGTCCGAGCGTCTTGAGTTTTGAATTCATCGCGGTCCCTTTAGCGCGCAAACTGGGATTACGCTCCCCCTTGGAAACGTCTAATTTCGCTGGCTGTCGGGCCTCACCCTTGTCTACTTCCGAGCAGCAAGTGCTACGCTCTTGCGCAACACGCGGCGGTTGTTCTCTTGCCAATCGCGGGCTGTTTGATACGATGCCAGTGCGGGCGGAATCCAACCGAAACGCCCCGCACAAACTTCGCCCGGCCAGCGTTTTGCCACGCAAGCCGGGTATTTTTTGTTTCGCTAGTTCTGCCCTCCTGCCGCTGTCAGCTTCACGCGCAGCAGCCGAGCAATGCCTGCCAAGTCGAACGCGACAGTTGCGGTGCCATCGGGCAAGCCGTCCCGTAGCGCGTCGATTTCGTTTGGCGTTGCAAGCCGCTGGACAACAAGCCCGGTCGGCGCGAAAAGCAGATGGGTTCGGCCGGCGCGGAACTCTGCGATCAAGCGCTCCAGGTCGTGCGCGGCGAAGAACGTAACCACGTCAACGTAGGACGGGTCCGAAACGCCGTGTTGAATCATCAACCCGACAACGGCGAGCAACAGCCCGCGTTGACTAGGGCCAACCGGCAGTTTTGTTTCGGCGTGGTCAAGAGCGGAGAATGCTCGCTTCGTTCGTTGGGCGAGTGTCGCGTTGTTCATGGTTGCGTCCCCGAAAGGTTCCTAACCTTTCCCGGCGCGGGGGTATTTGTGCGCGCAGGACTACCCCGAATGCGCCGCAAGTCGTTATCGCGCAAGGAGAAAAAATTTTGCGCGAAATGAGAGAAAATACCCCTACGAATACCCCTAGCTACGCCCGTTTATCATCGTCTTTGCAAACATCCGCTTGCCCTCGTCGGTCGTCCCGCAGTTGCGTGGTTGTTGGCTTGGCGACGATGGCCTTGCCAAGTTTGCGATTCGCTTCCGTGAAATGTTGGTCCACCGTTTTGCGGTCGCGTCCCAATTGTCGCGCAGCCTTGGCGATACTGCCCTCACAATCTTGCACGGCTTGAAACGCTTCAAGCTGCAACTTTGTTAGCGGTTTGGGTTGCCGCTCGCCACGCGGGGCGCGGCGCGGCCGCTTTGCCTTTGGCTTCACTGGACCCAACAAATCCGGCCGCCAATCGCGACAGTATTTCAGCGTTCCCGCAAGGTCTGCCGGCGGGTTCGCCAAGCTCGCCACCCAACGCAGTTCGTCTGGCAGGACGGTTGCCGCGTCCAGCAACCAACACGCCGCTTCAGTCGGTTCGACGGCGCGGAACGATGGCGGGTCGTCTGGCGATTCGCTCTCCGTCAGCAACAGCCAACGGCCGCCTAGCGTTTGGCAAAGCGTTGTTTGTTCGCCCCAAAGCAGTTGCCCATTAAGTGTCTCGGAGCCGCGTAGCGGGCCGTACCCGGCCGACAGCTTCACGCGATGGCCCGCGTCGGCCAGGACGGCTTGCAGTCTCAACCGTGTTTCAGCGTCAGCCAAAGCGGCTGGAATCCGTGGGTCTAACATCGTCAATCCCTTGTGTCGCCGCGTCCGGGGCGGTCGCAGCGTTAGTTTCGATTTGCGCGTCCAGTTCAACCAAGAGCCGTGCCATTGCTTTCAGCGCAGCCGGCCCCAGCCCATGTTGTGTGCGGCTGCCGCGCTCGACTAGGGGAATTTCGTCGAGCGGGCGTTGTTTTCGTTTCTCACCGCTCATACCAGCACCGTCGAATCGAGCATATCTGCTGCGCGCCCTTTGCTCGCCCCTGCCCACAACCTGATGCTAGCGCCCTTGACCACCAGCAACCGCAACGGCCAAACTGCAAACCGTTGCGGTTGCTGTAAGTACGTAAAAAATGGCGGTTTAGCAAACGCACAAAAACTCATTTTTGAGTCCAGCGCGTCTGCCATTCCGCCACTCCGGCTCGATTCAACTTGAGCAGTTTCCGTCATAGTCTAAGAGGCGTCAAGGGGTGGGATGAAGCACAGAAGGGCAACCTGTCAAAATTTCGCTCCCGGGTCATCGCGGGACTTACCGGCGTTGCTTGGGCGATTGCGGCCAAACGGATGCCAATCCCTATACCAAGTCGTTCCATGCTTTTATCTGCCTGCAAGCTTTATACAGGCGTCCTGGTGCCGACAAACCAGCCGGATGGTCCCCATGCACCAGCCCTCAAAGCCGGGCGGAAACTCCATGACTTGGTCCTTGCGGCGTTGTATAAACGAGTTCATGGCGGTTCGCTCCGGTTACAGCCTGAATTTGAAGAACGCAAGTGCAGCTTACTGAACGAGCTACGCTATTGTTCTTGCAGCTAGGGCTGCGCCGGGCGGAGTCGGTGCATACGCTTTGATTGACCAAGTTCCGGGACGCGCTCAGCAACTCAGGCCGGACGATCATGCGTCCGCTCACGTCAAAACAAGGCAGCAGATAATGATTGCGAACGGAATTCGATTCTTGATTGTATCCATGTCGTCGGTTGGCCTTTCCCTGTTCTTCACGGCGATGGTTGCCGCCGAGGACTGGCCGCAATGGCGCGGGCCTCAGCGCGATGGACAGGCGGCCTGGCGCGCTCCGGCAATCTGGCCGGCCGAGCTGAAACAGGTGTGGAAGGTTGAAGTTGGCGCGGGACATGCCACTCCGGCGGTTGTCGGAGAACGTGTTTATGTGCATTCCAGACAAGGCGACGAGGAGACCGTGCGATGCCTGAATCTGGCGGACGGGTCGGAGTTATGGTCGAAGCGTTACCCTGTGCCGTACAAGCCCGACAGCGCCGCGGAACCGCACGGTTTGGGTCCGAAGTCCAGCCCAACCGTGGCAGACGGACGCCTCTTCACGGTGAGTATTACCGGGATTCCGGCGGCCTGGGATATCAAGAACGGCCAACGCCTATGGCAATTGGATGTGGAGAGGGACTTTAATCCAACGTACCCGCAGTTTGGAGCTTCGATGTCGCCGCTTGTCCATGGCGAGTCGCTCATTGTCGACGTGGGAGGCGCGGAAGGGGGCATGTTGGCGGCATTGGACGTTGCCAGCGGCCGAATTCGATGGCGCTACAAACATGCGGACGGGCCGGCTTATGCCTCGCCCATCGCGGCTACGCTACAGGGCGTCAAACAATATGTGACACAGACTCGGGGCCATATGGTTAGCGTATCGACAGCCGGCAAGCTGCTGTGGAGCGTCCCCTTTGAAACGCAGTACGAGCAAAACTCCGTGACGGTATTGCCGATGGGCGAGTTGCTGATCTGCGGCGGATATCAACGTAGCTTACTGGCGCTGCGTCCCCGGCAACAAGGTAGCACATGGAGCGTGGAGACCGCCTGGGAGAACGATGGCCTGCCGTTGTATATGTCGTCCCCGGTGGCCCTGGATGGACGCATTTATGCCATGTCGCAGCGGGATAGCGGCCGGCTTGTCTCGCTGGACCCCAAGAGCGGCAAGCGGCTATGGAGCGGCAAGCCCCGTTTCGGCGAGAATGCTTCGTTGGTTGTCGCCGGCAAGTTGTTGTTGACGCTCAATGACGAGGCCCAGTTTGTGGCCTTCGGCCAACAACGGAATGAAATGGTGGAAGTCGCCCGCTACCAGGTTTCCGCAAGTCCAACCTGGGCGCACCTCGTACCGGTCGAAGGGGGGCTTCTGGTCAAGGACGAGACGGAAATCGCCCGGTGGTCGCTTGCCACATCTGCTAAACCCCGTGATTAACGCCGCTGGTAAAAGCCGCCAGGACGGGACGTGGTTTGATCGCTGGCAAGTTCGTAGGGCAGTGTTAAGACCGTGCCAGGCGCAAGATAATCGACAGTTTCACCAATGGCCGACTGGTTTAGTTGGTAGATATCGACCCAGCGGTCGGCTCTTCCCAACTCGGTGCGGGCAATGTCAAACAGGCTCTCGCCATCGCCAACCGTATAAGTCCGACGCTGCAAGCGGGCCCGCGGGCGGCTGACCGTCAGGCCCACACCCGTCGGCGATGATTCCTCGTTGGCTGCAACCTGGGGGCAGAGTTGCGGGTAGAGCCGCCGAAGTTCGGCGGCCGAGGGGATGTTCAGCACGTCGCCGGCGGCCAATGTTCCATCGGTCGGCAGCCGGGCGCGGTTATGCTGGGCAATTGCCTGTCCATAGCCGCCCGTTCCAAACAACCGTTGCGAAATCGTGAAAAACTCGTCCCCGGCATACACGATGAATTCGTTCCCCTCGGCGGGCGGTGCCGTGGGGCCCGCTTTGGGTTGAGGCAAAGTCCGCGCACGAATGGCTGGCCGGGCCGCCACAGGTGACGTGCGGACGGGTTCGGATGGCACATCGGCCGCGACGGCGACGGGCGGATTGATGTCAATCTTGATCGGCGTCTCGGTAGGCGGCGTTTCGGCCAGCGGCTGATCGTAGCGGTCGGCATCAGCACTGGGCGGATCGGCGTCAACGAGGGCATCTAAATCGTACCGATTGTCGGGCAGCGATTCATTGTCAACGGCCACCGGCGCAAGCGGCTCGTCCTCGACCGGCCAATCGACGGGCACGGGGTTCTCGGCCAATTGGGGTTCCAGGTCCATGCGGATTGGCAGCTCACGTTCGTCAAGCTGCGTAAGCGGATCCGCCAAGTTTCGCTCGACGTTATCAAAAGGCGGAACGACCACATCCACCAGCTCTGGCGGCTGTTCAGGTTCTGGATCGCTCGGGCGTTCGATGCGTGCCGGATTGCGGACGGGCGAAGTCGCCACCTGGCGGCTGAAGCGACTACCGTCGCGGTCAATGGCGGCTCCGCGAATTCCTCGGCCAGAATCGACCACGCTGGCGCGATCCGCCACACTAAACTCGCCAGCCTCATCCTGTCGATAAACGTGGGCGCCCCAGCCAGCCAGGGCCGCTAGCAGCAATAGCGCGATTCTGCTTTCCTTGCTCATGCGACAAAAATCTGGCGAGGGGTCAACAAACTTGGAGAGTTTGGCATCGGCTGGCGGGAACACAGCCGTCAAAAAATGATGCCGGCCCTCAGCATGTAGGTGGTGTTGAGATCCAACCGATGCGGCCGGTCAGATAAATAATACAACTGCCGATTGAACACGTAGCCAACCTCAAAGTATCCCTTTGTGCCCGAGCAGGCGAACCACTCCAGGCCGACGGCCACACGGAAATCGTCATACTCAACGGCATCTCGGATGGTGCCGCCGCCGCCAGCCGGGTCATCGCGCTCGACAGTCCAGGCACCGCCACCGTATTCGCCTGCCAGGTAGACCCACCAGTCGGTGTTGCCAAAGGTGGTGATCCGCTGCGATAGCTTGGGGCGGGGAAACAGAATTTCGTATCGGGCGTCTTCGTTGGGGGTCCAAATGATGCCGCCAGCCGGCAACAGCTTAATGTTGTAGCGGTTGATGTATAGCACCCCGGCGACGATCTGCACTTCGGGCGATACAGTAAAAATACCCAAGGCCCGCGCCTGAACGCGGAAAGATCGATTCGATAGGAAGGCAAAGTCGGTGTACAGACCCGGCCGGACTCCAAGATCCAGGCTGAACCACGGCGTCACCTGGGGCCGCCAACCAAAATCAAGGTAGGCGTCGTACACCCGCGGCGGCAGGTTGGTCGCCACCGTGCCTGGTCCCGACCAAAAGTGAAAGTTAAAGCCGGGGGTCACCAGCAAGGGCGCCACATTGTAAAAGAATGGAAATGCCGCGGTCAGCGAGAATTCCAAGTCTTGCGTTTGAAATGCCGCGGCCGTGCCGGTTTTGCCCAGGTAGGTGAACTCCGCTTTGATTTGTTGGATCAGGCGTTGGTTGGCCGGTCCGCCATAGATAGCCTGCTCAAAGGGGTTGTAGTTCGGCTGGCCCGTTGGATCGGCTCCGTAAGCATCCAGCGTCTGCGGAATGGCCGGCTGCGTCGTGGTGTCGTAGGGATCCCAGCCGCCGGGCGGCAAAATTCTGTCGTCCAAAGTCACCGCCGGTGCCGGTTGCACGCGGTCGAACGGACTTGCCGAGGGGGTGGTTGTGGGGAACTGCGTACGCTGACCCCAAACCGGGGCCGCGGCCAGCCACATCGCCACGGCCAGCAGGCCGCACCATGAGCGGGGCATTTTCAGCGGTACGTCCTCACACACAAGGGGCTCTTCCAACAGGGAATTTCTGCCGCGCAATCTGATGGCGGGTGGATACCAAACCGCGGCGCGCGGGGTCAAGGCCAGCCCCAAGATTCGGCTCAAGTTCGATGGAGAAGATGCCGACGAGGTCGAATTCGGCGAGAAGGGCACCGGGTGGAAAGCGATCCGATGCAGCGCAAGCAATAGAGTAACTGCCGCGCGGGCCATCGCTGCTGGCTGTGGGCCACCGTATTACACACAGCCAGACTGGCAGCGCCGCCGCTAGCAGCCGACAGTGTTACGCCTGTCTTTCGCGGCTATTCTGCTTCACCGTGTTGCTTGCCGAGCTTGAGATGTCCGCGAGAACTTCAACGGCCTGGGATGAAGTCGGCCGATGCCCCCTCTCTCGGCACTCCTATAAGGCCAAAGGAGACTCCGCAGATCCCTTTTCTCATTTGAATGATGGAACCGAGTGGTCAACCCGGCCGCTCATGTACAAGTCTGCATCGAGCTGTTCCACTTTCATGTCCATCAATGGCAGGATATCGGCAATGCGGGCAACTCCTTGCCCCGCCAAAGGGGACCGAGCGAGTTCGCCGCCAATCAGCTTGGGCGCGATAAAGGCATGGACTTCATCGATTAGGCCGGTATCAAATAGCAAGCCAAGCAGCCCGCCTCCCCCCTCTACCAGCACATTGGTCATCCGTCTGCATCCCAATTCGTCGAGCAGTTGGCCCAGCCGATCAGCGTGGTTGGTGCCGCTGCTTCGCAAGACTTCGCAACCGGCATTGGTTAGTTGCTGGCAGGCGCTTGCATCGGCTTGTGAGGTTACGGCGATCAGCAAGGGTGTCTCGCGCGCCGTCCGCGCCAATTGGCTGGTAACAGGAAGTGTTGCCCGGCCATCGAAGACAACTCGCGTGGCGACACGGGGACCAGACGGGCGCGCGGTCAGCAGCGGGTCGTCGGCCAAGGCGGTGCCCGACCCGACGAGTATGGCGTCTACACGGCCGCGAAGTTGATGCACAATCGCCCGCGATGCCTCGCCAGAAATCCAGCGGCTGTCGCCAGCATGGGTGGCGATTTTTCCGTCCAACGACATGGCCCACTTGGCAATGACCCACGGCCGGCCAGTGTCTAGCAGCTTGAGATAAGGCGCATTCAGTTGTCTGGCGGACGCCTGGCCAACGCCAACCTGAATGTCGATGCCGGCCGCCGCCAATTCGGCGATTCCCCCTCCATCAACCTGGGAAAACGGGTCGCGTTGGGCCACAACGACACGGCGTATTCCAGCCGCGATGACAGCCTTTGTGCAGGGGGGAGTCTTGCCCTGGTGGCAGCAAGGCTCCAGAGTGACATACATGGTTGCGCCGCGGGCACGTCCGCCGGCCACGGCCAAAGCCTCGATTTCGGCGTGGGGACCGCCAAACAGCCGGTGCCAACCCTCACCGATGATTTCCGCCCCTTGGGCGATCACGCAGCCGACCATGGGGTTGGGCTCGACGAAGCCGCGGCCCAAAGCCGCTAGCTCCAGCGCTCGCTGCATGTGCCAGTTGTCGATCTCGGCGGGAAGCATGACGGGGCAATTCGTCAAAAAGGCGATTCTCCGTGGCCAGATTGATATTATCCCAATCTCGCCTGGCGAGCGAACGGCCCGCGGCGAATATGATAAGTTGAACAGGCTGGATTCCCTAGCATGCCCAAGGACTTCGTCGATGGCCCATCGCGTTAGTGCCAATGAACTCGCTAAGTTGCTGGATGGAGTCGCTGGCCCCATCTACATCACCAACGAGGATGGCAAGATCGTGTATGCCAACCGCGCGTGCGAGGAGTGGACGGGCTGGCCTGCCGCCGACCTGGTAGGCCAAACTTGCCGCTATCATTCGGCGGTGGACGTGGGCGGCGCGGCGGCTATCGCCGCGGCCATTTGTCCGCCGCCAGAAGTTTTTGCCGGGCAACCGCGAACCGCCGACATATCTTGCCCCACGCTGGATGGCCGGCTGCCTCTGCGGCGCGTGCGGTTCTTGCCGTTATTGGGGGATGAACAAGACGTCCAAGCCATCGTGGCGCTGGCCGAACCGCAAGAACTAACGGGCGAGGAGGTAGACGAATCTTTGGCGGTGCAGGCCGATGAGTCGGTGCGGCTGCACGAACGGCTGAAGCGACTGCGGCATGCCCAGCGGCGGCGATATGCCTTGGACAACTTGATCGGCGACAGCCCGGCCATGCGCCGCGTACGGTCGCAAATCTCGCTGGCGGGGGCTAGCGAAAGCAGCGTGCTGATTGTCGGCCCGCCGGGCAGCGGAAGGCAGCATGTGGCGCGGGCCATTCATTACAGCGCCGACCCTTCGCCGGCCGCGCCAGTGCTTGTGCCGTTGTCTTGCTCGGCGAATAGTGGAGAAGCTCTCGTTGCCACGCTGCAAGCCGTTATACGGTCGCACCGGGTCCGCGAGAAAGCCGCCCGCCGTGGAACGCTGCTGCTGACGGATGTCGATCTGGCATCGCCCGATTTACAAGCGGAAATTGTTGCCTTGCTATCTGGCGGCAACGCTCCCTTGCGGGTGGTGGCGACATCGCGCGAGCCGTTGGCCGCCCGTGCCGCACGGCAAGAGTATCGCGACGATCTGGCCTGCTTGTTGGCCACTTTGACAATTGAGCTCCCCTCCCTTTCGGCTCGGCCGGCTGATGTGCCGTTGTTGGCGCAACGCATGCTCGAGGAGTTCAATGTTCGCGGGCCGAAGCAGCTTCGCGGTTGGTCGGCCGAGGCACTCGATCGGTTGGCGGCTTACTCCTGGCCGGGCAATCTGGCCGAGTTGACGGAAGTCACCCGAGAGTCTTACGGCATGGCGGAAGGGGTCGAGGTGGCGTTGGCCGACTTGCCGCGCCGACTGCATCTGGCGGCCGACGCGGCCGCCCATCCGCGTAAGCCAGAAGAAACGATCATGCTGGAAAAGTTTCTGGCGGAGATTGAAACCGAGTTGATTCAGCGGGCCTTGGCCAAGGCCAAGGGGAACAAGACCAAAGCGGCGAAACTGTTGGGCATGACTCGGCCCAAGCTCTACCGACGGCTGGTTCAATTGGGCTTGGAGGAAGAGGAGAAGTAGGCTTTTTGTTCAATTTCTGGAAACGACGTCCATGCTCATCTTGCCTGTGTTGGATTTGAAACAAGGGCTAGTGGTGCGTGGTGTGGCCGGCCAACGGGCAACGTATCGGCCGGTCGAGAGTTGCGTAGCGGACGATGCGCAACCGCAGACGGTCGCAGCGGCCTTCGTTGAGAAGCTAGGGCTGCGCCAGGCCTACATTGCAGATCTGGATGCCATCGGCGGAGCCGAACCAGATTGGGCCGCCTATTGTGCCGTCGCAGCGGCCGGATTGGAGTTATGGGTTGACGCGGGAATGGGCGATCTGGAGCGCGCCCAGCAACTGGCTGCCTTCTCCGCGAATGGCCAGCCCATCACCCGCCTGATTGCGGGCCTAGAGTCGCTGGAAAGCCCCGCGCGGCTGGCCGAACTCGTCGCGGCAACGACTTCGCGGCGAGCCGCATTCAGCTTGGACCTGAAAGGGGGCGTGCCCCTCTTGGCGGCCATGGCGGTTGGTTGGCGCGGTAAGTCACCATTGGAAATCGCCGAGGCGGCGGTGAATTGCGGCGTGCGAACGATGATTGTGCTCGATCTGGCCCAGGTGGGGATGGCCGGCGGCGTGGGTACGCTGGACTTATGCCGCCAAATTCGTGCCCGCTGGCCCACTTTGGAACTCATCGGCGGGGGGGGAGTGCGGTCGCTGGCCGATCTGCGGTCCCTGGCGGAAGCCGGCTACAACGGGGCTCTGGTGGCTTCTGGTCTGCACAACGGACAGGTTACAAAGCCTGATTTAAAAGCGGCAGCGCACTGGACATAGCGTGATGTTTCTCCTGTCCAATCTTGCAATCGTATTGAAGACAAGAACTTACGCCTAACAGTCCGCTCGCATTGCTAGCGTTGTGTTAGCAAATCAAGAAAATTTTGTGTTCCTAAACTCTCTGCCGACAATGGCTTGCAAACAATCCCCGGAACTCGTTTGACTCACCTTGAAAAATCGGTAAACTCACCAGCCGCAATACCTGATATAGTGGTTATCTAGGCATCGACCACTACCTATTGCGATCAAAGACCGTTCCACACCTATCCGGAAATTCTCCAGGCAACCCTGTTTTCCAGGGCTTCGTAACCCGCTGACTTTCACGTTGGGTTGCTCCGTTCACGTTTGTTTCATGGATTGTCGATGGATTGGTATAGTGTACACGTGTATGCTATCGGAAGGGATGCCGTTTTCATTTAACCCGCAGGGAGGTCCAGCATGGCCGCTGCCAGTGTCGAACTAGAGAGTGCGAACGTGATCGAGAAACAGCCGCGACAGTCCGCAATGGGCGCGGCACGGCGACCATTGCATATCGACGCTCTGTTTTGCCCGGCAGACGTTTCAGACCCGTTTGAAACGGTCGAATGGAGCCTGCGCACGGCGGCTATCAAGGGGGAGTCGGGCGAGGTGCTGTTTGAGCAGACCAACTGCGAAGTCCCAGCTTCATGGACGCAATTGGCCACCAATGTCGTGGTGAGCAAGTATTTCTATGGCGAGGTCAACACTCCCGAGCGCGAAAGCAGCGTCAAGCAATTGATCCACCGCGTCAGCCGCACCATTGCCGACTGGGGTGCCAAGGACGGCTATTTCGCCTCCGACGACGATGCCGAGCGGTTCTATCGCGAGCTTACCTGGCTCTGCCTGAACCAGCACGGGGCCTTCAATTCGCCCGTCTGGTTCAATGTGGGGTTGTTTCATCAGTACGGCGTGAAAGGCGCGGCCTGCAACTGGCGGTGGGATCCGGAAACGACCGAAGTCAGCCAGCCCGACAACCCTTACGAATATCCACAAGGCTCGGCCTGCTTCATCCAAAGCGTCAAGGACAACATGGAAGACATCATGGAACTCGCGCGGAGCGAGGCCATGCTGTTCAAATTTGGTTCCGGCACTGGCACCGACCTTTCGACCTTGCGCTCGCACCGCGAGAAGCTGTCGGGCGGCGGGCGTCCTAGCGGCCCGTTGTCTTTCATGCGGGTGTACGACCAGATCGCGGCCGTGGTGAAGAGCGGCGGCAAGACCCGCCGCGCCGCCAAGATGCAGTCGATCAAGGTCTGGCATCCCGATGTGATGGAGTTTATCGAGTGCAAGGCCAAGGAAGAAAAGAAGGCCCGCCTGTTGATTGAACATGGCGGCTACGACGCCAACTTCAATGGCGAGGCCTACAGCTCCATCTTGTTCCAAAACGCCAACCTGTCGGTGCGGCTGACCGACGAATTCATGCAGGCGGTTCTGGAAGACAAGCCCTGGGCCACGCATTGGGTGACCAACCCCGGCCAGAGCGGCCCAACCTTCCAGGCGCGAGACGTGATGGCCAAAATGGCCGAGGGTGCCTGGTACTGCGGCGACCCTGGCGTGCAATACGACACGACCATCAACCGCTGGAATACCTGTCCTAACTCGGGCCGCATCAACGCCAGCAACCCTTGTTCGGAATACATGTTCCTGGACGACACGGCCTGCAACCTGTCCAGCATCAACCTGATGAAGTTCCGTCAGGAAGATGGCGGGTTTGATGTGCGGCGGTTCCAGGCGGCTTGCCGTATTTTCTTTATCGCCCAAGAAATTCTGGTCGATCACGCCAGTTACCCCACCAAGCGCATCGCCGAAAACAGCCACCAGTTTCGGCCGCTCGGCTTGGGCTATAGCAACCTGGGCAGCCTGATCATGTCGTCGGGCCTGGCCTACGACAGCGCCGCCGCGCACGGGCTGTGCGGGGCCATGACGGCCTTGCTGCACGGCACCGCCAATCTGACCAGTGCCGAATTGGCTGGGGCGGTTGGCCCGTTCGAGGCCTACCCGATCAACCGCGAGCCGATGTTACGGGTGATGCAGATGCACCGCGACGCGGTCGAAAAGATCGACGAGGGCTGCCCCGACTACCTCAAGCAAGCTGCCCGCCGCTTGTGGGATGCCGTGTTGGAAAGCGGCCGCAAATATGGTTTCCGCAATGCCCAGGCCACGGTATTGGCACCGACCGGCACCATCAGCTTCTTGATGGATTGCGATACCACGGGCATCGAGCCTGATATTGCACTGGTCAAGTACAAGCAATTGGCCGGCGGCGGCATGATGAAGATCGTGAACCAGACGGTTCCCTCGGCTTTGCGAAACTTGGGCTACGACGTTGCCGAAGTTAAGCAGATCACCGACTACGTCGATCAGCACGACACGATCGAAGGGGCACCCGGCCTGAAGCCGGAGCATTTGTCGGTGTTCGATTGTGCTTTCCGTCCCAAGAACGGCACGCGGTCGATCCGTTGGCAAGCCCATGTGGAGATGATGGCGGCCGCCCAGCCATTCCTGTCGGGTGCGATTTCCAAAACGGTCAACATGCCGCGCGATTCCACGCCGGCCGATATCGCCGATGCCTACACGGCGGGTTGGCGGATGGGGCTGAAGGCCCTGGCGGTCTACCGCGACGGCTCGAAAGAAAGCCAGCCGCTGTCGACTTCCACCGAGAAGGACAAGGCCGCCGGGAAGCAAGTTGCCGTGCCGCGGCGCGAACGGCTGCCCGACACGCGGCGCTCCATCACCCACAAGTTCAACGTGGCTGGCCACGAAGGCTACATCACGGTGGGCCTGTACGACGATGGCCGCCCCGGCGAGTTGTTCATTACCATGGCCAAGGAAGGAAGCACGGTCGGCGGACTGATGGACTGCTTTGGCACGGCGGTCTCCATGAGCTGGCAGTACGGCGTTCCGTTGGAAGTGTACGTGAACAAGTTCTCGCACACGCGGTTTGAGCCGATGGGATTCACCAAGAACCCCGATATCCGCATTGCCAAGAGCATTGTGGACTACATCTTCCGCTGGTTGGGAAACACCTTCTTGCCGGGTTTTAAGGAGGCCAACCAGGGCGTGTCGCCCGACGAGGCCAAAGCCGGCTCTGACGGGGAGGATGCGGAGACAGTCAGCAAGCCCGTCGCCAAGATGGCTGACGGGCGGACCGCGGGGAACGGACCATCCAAACCGGCCGTCGCCCAACCAACTCCGGCAACTCCGACCGGCGTCAAGAATGGCACCGCCAAACCGGTGGCCGCGACGTTGTCCGTTGCCACACCGGCCGCAGCCAAGCCCGCATCGAATGGCAATGGCCATTCCCACGGTGGTACGGCGGCGACACCCGTGAATGTCAACTTGTTACAAAGGGCGGGAGTGATGCTTGCGGCGAATTCCGCGGGGGGGCGCGACGAGCAGTTCGCCCAATTCCAACTCGACGCGCCGGCTTGTGACAACTGTGGCGCAATCACCGTCCGCAATGGCAACTGTTATCTTTGCCACAATTGCGGAAACAGCATGGGTTGCTCGTAACGGAATGTGGGCTGGAAGCCCTCGAGCAGCCTTGAAAACCAATCCGCCCGGAGCAGCCCCTTTCGCCGCTCCGGGCGGTTTCTTGCGCGTCACGAATCGACGAATCGTTGCTCCTATTGCTGTCGGGACGGCTGCGGTATGATAGACGATTCTTTACCAATGCCGTGGCATTTACACAGTTCGTCCTGCTTTCGCCCTTATGTCGGAAACGTCCGCCAATTCCGCCCGTTTGTCTCCAGAGCCTTTGCCAGGCAACATTATCAGCGTGCAGCCCGGCAGCGGTTTTTGTTATCGTCTGGAATTGCGCTGGGGCATTTTTAGGCGGTGGTGGCTAAAACGGTTTCGGCCCGGCTATGTTCAGCGAATGGCCGCCACCCGCGTAGGCAGCGACGCCGGGGCACCGCATGAGATCCTCGATCCGCGCGATCTGAAATTTTGCCGCAACCTTTGCCAATGCGATTGGCCAAACGGTCAAGATCCATTTGCCTGGCGCGAGCGTATCCCGCTGGCACGTTGGGGCTTGGCTGAAGTATTGCTAATGGGTACGCCGCTACTGGCGGCCGCCGTAGCCCTGGGATTCACCCCCTGGTGGTACGCCAGCCTGGTTCCCTTGGTACTGCTGGGCTGGGTATTGTGGTTTTTCCGCGATCCAACCCGCCAGGTGTCAGGTGAACCGGGTCTGGTCATTTCTCCGGCAGACGGCAAAGTGGTTGAAATTGTGCGGTTGGACTATCACGAGTTTATCGACGGGCCGGCCGTGCGAATCGGCATTTTCTTGAATATCTTCAATGTCCACATCAACCGGGCACCGCTCGATTGCCGCGTGATCCGCTTGCGGTACGAGCCGGGCAAATTCCTTAACGCCTTGAATCCCCAAAGCGCGCTAGAGAACGAAAACATGTGGATTGGCCTGGAGGAACAGGCATTCCCACACCGTCGGCTGGTCGTGCGCCAGATAGCCGGAGCCATCGCCCGACGCATTGTTTGTGGACTGCGGTCGGGTGAAGTCCTTGAACGAGGCCAGAAGTTTGGGATGATTAAACTAGGCTCGCGGACGGAACTGATCCTGGCCGACGAATCGGGACTAAAGATTGAGACGCAAGTCGGCCAACATGTACAAGCCGGCGGCACGATTCTGGCAAAGTATGCCAGCACCGAAAAATCCGCCGATTGACCCCGATTATGTAGGAGGCGTTTCCAACGCCGAAAATTTGTAGGAGGCGATTCCATCGCCGATTGGTCCGCTCCACCCGTTCATAATTCATGAAACGTATCCGCAAACTTGCCATCCTGCCGACGATGTTCACGCTGGGCAACCTGGTCTGCGGGTTTTTCGCCATCGTCATCGCGGCGCGCGTGGACAAGCCGGGCGATGTTCCGCACACGATCGAATTCGTGGCCCGGCAAGACGTGTTCAATTGCATGCTGGCCGGCTGGTTGATCATCCTGGCGATGATTTTTGACGCTTTGGATGGCCACGTCGCGCGGCTGACTCGGACATCCAGCGACTTTGGGGCCGAGTTGGACAGCCTCTGCGATATGGTGACATTCGGCGTGGCACCGGCCTTTTTGTTGGTCAAACTATGCCCCAAATTCACCTATCTGCACAACGAGGCGGTGTGGATTATTGCCGCCACATTTGCCGTATGCGCGGCCTTGCGGCTGGCGCGCTTCAATGTGGAAAGCGGCGAAGACGACGACCACATGAATTTCAGCGGCTTGCCGTCGCCGGCGGCCGCATCGACCGTGGCCGGTTTTGCCATCTTGTTTCATTCACTTCTGCGAGAAAACAGCACGTTTAACTACGCGGAACAGGTGTATCAGTTCTTGCAGACGGTCTTGCCGTTCTTCACTCTGTGCGTGGCCGTGCTGATGGTGTCGCGTGTCCGCTACCCGCACCTGGTGAACCAGTTTTTCCGGGGGCACAAGAGCTTCAACCACTTGGTGGCGGTGGTGTTTACGGTCGTGGCGGTGATGCTGGTTCGCGGCTACTCGTTGGCGATAGTCAGCACGGCGTTTGCATTGAGCGGGCCAGCACGATACGTCTGGCGCGAAATTCAACAGCGCACCACGCGGGAAGAGCCGTTGTATTAGGCCTTTTCAGAATGGACCGTTTGTTCGCATGTTTACTGGTTTGGTCGAAGCCTTGTCCACGGTCGCCCGGATCGTCGATGCGCCGCCCGGCAAACTGCTGGAGATCGATGCCTCTGCCATTGCGGACGGCATTGCGCTGGGTGACAGCATCTCTGTATCGGGCTGCTGTCTGACGGTTGTGGGCCAGGCGGAAGGCATTCTGCGGTTTCAGGCCGGTCCAGAGACGCTGGCCCGAACCAATCTGGGCCAATTGCGAGAGGGGGGCACGGTCAACTTGGAACGCTCGTTGCAGGCTGGCGGCCGCTTGGGCGGGCATTTTGTTACCGGACATATCGACGGGCTGGCAACCGTTTTCGAACGACAAGACCAAGGAGAGTGGTCCACGCTTTGGTTTACGGTTCCGCGAGGGCTGATTCCGCAAATAGCGTCGAAAGGCAGCGTGGCCATCGACGGCGTCAGCCTGACCGTGGTCGAGGTCGCGGATGATCGGTTCAGCGTGCAACTTATTCCCCACACGCTCGCCGTCACCACGCTGGGCAGCAAGCAAGTCGGCGACCGCGTCAATCTGGAAACGGATCTGCTGGCCAAGTACGTCGCTACTCAAATGGCCGCGATTTCCCCGCCAGGTTTGTAGGAGGCGATTCCGTCGCCCATCATTTTGTAGGTGGCGTTTCCAACGCCGATGAAACCGCGGGAGGCCCCGTCAACACCCTTTCGCATCATCCCACGCAATTCAATCGGCGATGGAATCGCCTCCGACAGGTTCTTACCTCCCACCCCCGCGCAAAATGTCCGCTTCCTCAACATTCAATCAAACGCAGTCCTTTCTTGCCCGGCGTTTTGCCGAGGCTGGCATTCGCCCGCAGCAGCGGCATGGGCAAAATTTCTTGATCGACATGAATCTGGTGCGGTTGCTGCTGCAAACGGCAGAGATCGGGCCCAACGATGTCGTGTTGGAAGTCGGCACGGGCACGGGTTCGCTGACGGCGCTGATGTCCCAGGTTGCCGCGGCGGTGGTGACCGTGGAGATTGATCCCCACTTGTACCAACTGGCCAGCGAGGAACTGATCGACTGCCCTAATGTGACCATGTTGCATCAAGATGCCCTGCGCAATAAAAATGCGCTGCATCCAGTGGTGCTGGCGGCCGTGGCCGAAAAAATGGCGGAATCGCCCGGCCGCCGTTTCAAACTGGTTGCCAATCTGCCGTACTGCGTGGCGACGCCGATTCTGGCCAACCTGCTTTCCAGCCAACCGTTGCCGTTCAGCATGACGGCCACGATTCAAAAAGAAGTCGCGGAGCGTCTGATCGCGCCGCCATCCACCAAGGACTATAGCGCCCTGAGCATTTGGATGCAGAGCCAGTGCCAGGTGGAATTAGTACGGATTATGCCGCCGTCTGTTTTTTGGCCGCGCCCCAAGGTTGACTCGGCCATCGTGCGGATCACCATCGACGAGAGCCGCCGACGGCAAATACCCGGCCTGGAATTCTTCCACGATTTCGTGCGGGCGATGTTCTTTCACCGCCGCAAGCTGCTCCGCTCGGTACTGGAGAGCGGCTACAAGGGCCGGCTTTCCAAACAAGATGCCGACCAGATCATCGCCGCGCTATCGCTCTCGCCAACGGTGCGCGCCGAGGAACTGGATGTGGCCACGATGCTGAAACTGTGCGAACAAGTCCGGGCACGGGTGGGGACATCGCCGCAACCCTAAGGAACTGGCCCGAAGTGACTTCGGCGTCTTTCCGCCCTCACCCTGCCCTCTCCCAATGAGGTTGTGCAGCTTTTTAGTTCAGTAGCATCCACGGATTGTGCGATTTGCTGTGTTGATTAGCGTCTTTCCTCAAGCACGCGCAGCAATGAATGCACTTGAATCTGGTGCAATGCTCAGTGTGTTTCGTTCCAGACGCGGCACAAAGCACTGAAAGTCAACAACTTAAAAGCTGCACGACCTCCAATGGGCGAGGGGCTTCATGACGAAGTCATTCCGGGCCAGTTCTCAACTCAACTGATACTCCGGCAAAGTGGCGATGGCCTGCACCAGCCGGGCCGCTCGAAGTTGCTGGCTGCCCGATGTGTCGCCGGCTAACGCCGCCAGTTGAATGCTTACGGCGTTGGGGGCGGGCGTTCCCAGCAGCAGTTCCGCCAGCCAGCGGGCCGAGTCAGCGGGCGTGTCGCCGGCGTAGCGTTGGATAATGGCGGCTAGCGGAACTTTTTGTCCGTAGCGGTTGTCAGCGCCGCTGACCATTTCCCAGACAAGATTGGCCCGCGCCAACAGGGTAGCCGAGTTGATCCATTCCTCGCCGCCGTCCCAACCTTTGACGTTGGGCGGATAAAACACGCCCTGGCCCATCGCCCGCAGGTCTTCAGCCAACGAGTACATGTTGGTCGCCCCTTCCAACGATCGCAGCAGCCCCACGGCAAACTCGACCGGCCCTTTGATGCGCTGCCGCACGGCCAACGGGGAAAAGAAGAGGTTGGAACGCAGCACGGTCGATACCAACCAGGCATTATCGTAATCGCGCGTGCGATACTCGCCAGCCAGCCCTTCGACCAGCGAGGCCGGCGGAGAAGACGTCTCGTTGATGAGCGCTCGAAATAGTTTCTTGACGATAAACTGCGCTGCCGCCGGTTGTGAAAGCAGAATGCGGATCACATCGTCGCCGTTCCAATCGCCACTTTGGCCCATGACGGTCTTGCCCCCTTCATCGTGTTGGCGTTTGTTGATGCGGAAGGCATTCTGGCGGACTTCCCAACCGGTGAAGGCCCTGGCCGCCTCGCGAATATCGGCCTCGGTGTAATTGCCGATTCCCAGGCTGAACAGTTCCATTACTTCGCGGGCGAAGTTTTCGTTGGGGTGCGACTTGCGGTTGACCGCCGAGTCTAGCCACAACAGCATGGCCGGGTCTTGGGCCAACTCCTTGAGCATCGGGCCGAACTTGCCCAGCGCGTGCTTGCGCAACAGCAGGTGCTGCTGGTGCATCAATCGCGCGTCGGTCACTTTTGCCGCGCTGGTGGCAAAATGGCCGTGCCAAAACAGGGCGATCCGATCGACCAGCGGATTGGGAGCCGACACCATGGTGTACAGCCACCAGGCCGGCAGATGCTGCACGCCGCCGCCGCCAACCAGCGATTCCAGGGAGCGGCTGGCTTGTTTGTAGAACGAGCTGTTCTCTGGCGTGGCGGCCATCAATTCGTCCACGGTTTCTTGCGGGCCAGCGGCCACCGACCGCTGCAACTGTTCCCAGTTTCCGCCGAAGACCGCGCGGCGGTACAGATGCGCCGCCAGGTCAAGCGACCAAGGCTGATCCGGGGACGGTTCAAACGCGGCCCAGGCCCAACCGGGATCGACGGATTCCAACGGATTGGCGGCTTGTTCGTTGAACATGATAGGGTTCGCTCCCGCGCGTATTCGGACATGACTTGCGGCAATTTCAAATTGTACGGCGGCCGCGCTCGCGGATGCAACAACCGTTTGGTTTTGCTCTCGGCTGAGAGCCAGCCCATTGCAAAACATTCGCTCTGCG
>JBFWUW010000101.1:0-18405 GCA_050247075.1 Pirellulales bacterium
GCTCTTCCGATCTTGCGACGGGATGCCACATCGGCTGGCGGTCTGGCGGCCTGGGGTTCGCCCGCTCTGCAATTGAGTTGCTTGCCACCGGTGTTGCAGGCCGCGCGGCGGTTCGCGCACGACGGCTGGGTGGGCCGTATCCAAGCCATCGTTCGCCATTACAAGCGAAGTTTTGATCTGACCCGGTGGGATAGTGTCAGCCACCTGTTTGCCACAGGGGTTGGCGCGTTGGCCGAGTTGGCCTCGATTGATCCTGGCTTGCGCGGGCCAGCGGCGGATGCAATGGAATTGGCGGCCGGCGCACAACAGTCTGATGGTAGTCTGCCGGCACTGCCGCGAGGGGGCTGGTGCTCGACAAGCGGCTGTTTAGGAATGGCCGGAGTGTGGTATCGTCTTGGCCAGAAAGTCCATGCCGATCGGGCCTGGGATGCCATTGCCGCGCGGCAACTGCCAAACGGCGGGTTTGTCGGCAGCTATGGCCGCGGTGCCCGCTACTTTCCACGGCGGGAAGTAGCCTGGGGCGCGTTGCAATTCCTGGATGTCACCTTGTTGCGCGTCGCCGCGACCTTCGCGGAAGGAGACGCGGCCTACGCGGAGATATCGACAGACGATGCCCGTTTAAAAACGGTGCGGCGGTGGTCGGCCCGATTGCCCGACAACGCCAGCATCGCCGATGTGGGTTGCGGGCGCGGGCGGTACTTGCAACATCTGGCAACCTGGCTGCCACGGGCCAGGCTGGTGGGAGTCGACCTTTCAGAGCGTTGGTGCCGAGAGATGCCGCGCGGCGTGGAAGCCAGGGCGGGCAGCCTCCTGCGCATTCCCGCCGCCGACGGCGAGTTTGACGCGGTGCTGGCGATTGAGTCGCTGGAACATTCGCTGCTACCGCGACGGGCGCTACGAGAAATGTTTCGCGTGTTGCGCCCCGGCGGCCGGCTATTGATTATCGATAAGGATGCCGCTGCGCAGCCGCTCTCTAAGCATGAACCGTGGGAACAATGGTTCGCACCGAGGGAGCTCAGCGGCTGGTTGAGCGAAGGCTGCCAGGAGGTGGCTGTTCGATCCATCAATCTGCCAAAGGGGGGCGGCAAACAGGTCTACGTCGCCTGGTCGGGCGTGCGGCGTGGACAGACAGAACGGCGGCGGGCCGCATGAGCCTGAGACCCGCGGCACCAGGTCTGGCAGCGACATCAAGTGCTGCCCTGGTGCCGCTTGTTACCAAGACAGGGAGTGTCCAGTTGGCTGGTTTCGAAGGAGAATGAATCTCACGATGAGGGTTGTGCAGGCCATAGCGCGCGGCGGAGGACCGCAAAACCATTGACTCAAACTTGTCGTGGCTATAGGCTTAGCAAAATGCACGGATTGTCGCCAATTGGGCAGGGTGGGGATTGCGCGCGAATTTTCGGCCCTTGCCGTGCAAGGCCGGGGCGTTGAAGAAACTTCGAGTTGCCAGTCCCACCAGACGACCTAGAATCTCAATGAAACAACCTATTTTAACATGCTAGAACGAGTGCGAATCGTTCGCATCTTTCGTGATAACTTTGGCTTACGTCGGTCGCAACCATAACGGAAGTACCTTCCGTGCTGGGAACTGGTTGCGGGTCTCACGGATGCCTTGGAAAATAGCAATCGGAAAGTTGGGGGACTCGGCGATGTTCAAGAAAGCCTCGATGTTGGCGTGGGGCGCTGTGATGACGGTGGCGGCATGCTGCCCCAGTCTTGGACTGGCCCAGGAGTGGGCGCGCAAGATGTTCGACTCCACCGAGATCAAGTTTGGCGCGGTCGCCCGCGGGGCCAAGGTAGAGCATCGCTTTACGATCACCAACTTGTATGAAGAAGACGTACACATTTCCAATGTCCGCTCTAGCTGCGGCTGCACCACGCCAACCGTGGACAAACGCGACCTGAAGACGTTCGAAAAGACCGAGTTGGTCGCCGTGTTCAACACGCGGACGTTTGAGGGGGATAAGAACGCCACCGTCACCGTGACCTTCGACAAGCCCTTTAGTGCCGAGGTGCAGGTGCAGGTGTCGGGCTACATCCGCAAGGATGTGGTGCTAGATCCGGGCCTGGTCGACTTTGGCGCCATCAACCAAGGTACGCCGGTTGAAAAGCGGATCGTGGTGAACTACGCGGGCCGCAGCGACTGGAAGATTACCGATGTACAAACCGCCAACGACCGGATCACGGCCCAATTGACCGAGACCAGCCGGCAGAACGGCCAGGTCAAATACGATCTGCTAGTGCGCTTGGCGGGCGACGCCCCGGCCGGTTACATCAAGGAACAACTATTGTTGCTGACCAACGACACGCGATCCAAGCAATTGCCGGTCGATGTCGAGGGGCATGTCACGCCCTCCATCTCCGTGAATCCCAGCTCGCTCAACATGGGTGTGTTGCAGCCGGGGCAAAAGATTACCAAGTCGCTGGTGGTCAAGGCCCAGGCCGGTTTCCGCATTAAGGGGATGAAGTGCGAGGACGAGGCGTTCTCGTTCAATCAAGACGCGGAAATGAAGCCGCTGCATATTATTCCGGTGACGTTTGTGGCCGGCGACAAGACGGGCAAGATCACGCAGAAGATCGTGATCGAGACCGATCTGGCCGATCAAGGCAAGCTGGAATGCGATGTCTATGCCGTCGTGGTGGAAGCCCGCGAGTAGACCAAGCCGTAGCGTGGGCTTCTTGCCCACGAAAGGCTGGGACATGGGCTAGAAGACCATGCCACCCGGCGGATTACGATCTGCTTTCTCTTTCGGTAGGCTTCAGCGTTCCCAATTGCATCAGCGGCGGTGCCGGCTCGTCTGGCTCTGCCTTAGCCTGTTCGCTGGGGCATGCCGCACATTGGCCGCAACCACCGCGGCGCTGCATGAGCGCACGCCAGGCTTGCCGGCCGATATAGCCCGCCGCCAGGCCGACAACCACCACTGTGGCGATGGTTTGCCAATCGAGGACAAGCTCCAACTCCAGCATGTATGCTCCAACCGCGACTGAGTGGGATACTAACTCGCCAGCCACATGCCAGCCTGATAGGTTACCAGCGCCCCAACATAGGCCAACGATGTCATGTAGGCAAAGGTGAAAGCCGGCCAGCGCCAACTGTTCGTTTCGCGTTTGATGACGGCCAAGGTCGCCGCGCATTGCGCGCACAAGGCAAAGAAGACCATGATCGACAAGGCCACGGGCAGATTGTAGACCGGCCGGTCAGTGCCGTCCCAGCGGGCAGTTTGCAAGGCGCGCTCCAATTGCGAGCGGCTGTCTTCATCATCCAGATCGACTTCGCCCTGGTTGTAGATGACTCCCAACGTGCCAATGATCACCTCCCGCGCGGGGAAGGAAGCAATCGCCGCGCAACCAATCCGCCAGTCCCAACCCAACGGCCGCACCAGCGGCTCGATGGCATGCCCCATCCGCCCTAGCAGACTTTGCCGCTGGTAGTCACCGGCAATCTCGGCATCGATGTGTTGCAATTCATCCTCGGCTGTCTGCCGCCGCGGGTCATCGGCGGGCAATGCCTCGACCTGGGCGGCCAACTCGCTTTGCCGCGCCTGATAAGGCCCTTCGATCGCGGCGGAGTCGTGCGGGTAATACAACAAGGCCCAAATCACAATCGACACCGCCAGGATCAATGTGCCGGCTCGGGCTATAAAGGCCCAGCCGCGCTCACACATACGGTACAGCACCAAAGATGGCGACGGCCACTTGTAAGTGGGCAGTTCCATGACAAAGGGGGGCGTTGGCCCTTTCAGTAGCGTGCGTTTAAGCAGCAAGGCCACCACGGCCGCCGTTACGATGCCCAGCAAGTACATGGCGAACATCGTCAACCCGCGGGTCAGCCACAGGCTTGCGGGGATAAACGCTCCGATCATCACGGTATAGACCGGCAGCCGCGCGCTGCAACTCATCAGCGGAGCGATCAGCACGGTCGTCAGCCGATCGCGGCGGTTCTCGATCACGCGGGCCGCCATCACGCCCGGTATGGCACAAGCAAACGACGACAGCAGCGGAATGAACGACTTGCCGCTCAGCCCCACCCGGACCATCAGTTTGTCCATCAGATAGGCGGCCCGCGCCATATAGCCGCAGTCTTCCAGCACGGCGATGAAGAAGAACAAGAACATGATCTGCGGCAGAAAGATAACCACTCCGCCGACACCGGCGATAATGCCATCGACCAACAGCGAACGGAGCGGGCCCTCGGCCATGCGGCCTTCCACCAGTTCACCCAGCCAATCGACCGCCGCGCCGATCAAGTCCATCGGAATCTTGGCGACGAGAAAGATCGACGTAAATACCGCCAGCATGACCAGTGCAAAGATGGCGGTTCCCCAAACCTTGTGCGTTAGCACGCGGTCGATGCGGTCGGTGGCCGTGACACGGTGCTCCGTTGGCCGGCTGACCACGCCTTCCAAGATTTGCCCCACCCAACCATAGCGGGCGACCGCCTCGACGGCCGGCACGGGTGAGCCGGCTTCGGCCAATGCATTTCGTGACGTTTGCAGCTCAGCCTTAAGTTTGTCGCGGTCACCGTTGAGAATGGAACCGGCCAAATAGCCGCTGCTGTCCAGCAGCAATCGTTCGACCAGATATCGCGGCAGCGGGGCGTTTCCGTTTGTACCGGGCATTTTGCCCAGGAATTCCTGAAGGCGGGCGACTTCTTGTTGAAACAGGGGTGGAAAAGGGCTAGGTTGAAACCGCATGCCGGTGGTGGCCGCGGCGGCCAAGGCTGTTTTCAGCTCGGCCAGGCCGCGTTTGCGATGGGCCTGCAATTCAACGACGGGGACGCCCAGACGCTCGCGCAGTTTAGGCACGTCCAGGACAATTCCTTTCTGCTCGGCCACATCGGTCATGTTGAGCGCCAAGACGGTGGGCAGGCCCAACTCCAATACCTGGCTGACCAGATAAAGGTTTCGCTCCAGATTGCTGGCATCGACGATACACAACACGGCATCGGGCGGGGTCTGGTCGGCACGCCGGCCCAGCAGAACATCAACCGTCACCATTTCGTCTGGCGATCGCGGCGCCAGGCTATAGGTGCCGGGCAGATCGACCAGTTCAAACCGTTGGCCGGCATCGGCCATGTGGCCGATCTTCTTTTCCACCGTGACGCCCGGATAGTTGCCGGTCTGCTGCCGCACGCCCGCCAAGGCGGAAAACAAGGTTGACTTGCCCGTATTGGGATTGCCAATCAAGGCCACCACGATCATGTTTTGGGCGGTCTTGACCGACATTCGCTCTTGCTCGCTCGGTTGTGAAAGAGACAATCGTCCTGGAAAATTACTCTACTTCCACGCGCGCCGCTTCTTGCTTGCGCAGCGATAGCCGATAGCCGCGCAGCTCAAACTCCAGGGGATCACCCAGCGGCGCGGCTCCGCAATAGGCGATGGCTATTCCCGGCGTCAGCCCCATTTCCATCAGACGCAGGCTGACATCGTCGGTGCCAGAGACGCGGATTACGCGCGCCGTCGCACCCTTGGCCAACTCTGAAAGCAGCATCCGACCGATTCTCCCGTTTCTAACCGGCATGGCCGGGCAACAGTTCCACCAGCACACTGGTCAATTCATCGGCCCGAAAGCAAAGCCTTTGGCCAGCCAAACGGATAATGCAAGGGGAGCCTGGCTGCAACATGACGATCTCCGCCCCGCCGCGCAGCCCTAACTCCTCCAGTCGATGAACCTGGTCCGGCTTGCCCAACAATTGGCTAACGCGGGCCATCTGGCCGCCGCGCAACAGACTAAGTGGGACAAGTTCCGACACCCGCATGCAAGCCACTTGAGGTTGAAGGGTACGCTTTACGCTATTGAGACTGATTCTCGATTTGATCTATATTAAGGGAGCCGCATGTCTCTCGCAATGAGGGGATGACGTATTCTCCAAGGTGCCAGGGGGACAGACCTGGATTGCCAACCGGGTCACAATTCATGTTAAAACCTCTGGCCCTGGTGGTGGGCATCCTCTGGGCTTCGCCAGTCAGCTTGATTGGATTGGCCATTGGCATGGCCGGATTGCTGACGGGAGGGCGAATTCAGCGACGGGGCCCCGTCTTGGAATGTTATGGCGGTGCCGTGACCTGGGTGGTCACCCATCTGCCGTACGGCCAGTTGACCCTGGCGATGACCTTGGGGCATGTGGTGATCGGCCAGTCGGCGGCGGCATTGGATATCTCACGCGAGCACGAACGGGTACACGTTCGACAATTCCAGCGTTGGGGGCTGTTTCTGGTCCCGGCCTATTTTGGAGCGTCGTTTTACCAATGGTGGAAAGGACGCGACTGGTATCGCGATAACCCTTTCGAGCGTGAGGCATACGGCGACAACAATCATATCTAGAGCCTGACCGAGCATCCCCACCGCGGGGTGGATCGCAATCCGCCCCGCGAGAAAACGACGAACTGGCACACCCGCACCCCATTTGTGACGTAAAGTTATCTAGGACAGATTCTCACGCGAAAGGCCGCACACTTGGTTGTGGCAGCGGCCTTTCCATTCGAATGACGACTGGCTTGCAGCCTCTTTCATGCAGTATCAGCGCGAATCACGGTTTCGAGTTGCCGCGCCTCACCATGTGAAGGTCGTGTTTGAGCGCGCCGATGGACGCTCGCCCGCGATCATCTCGGGTGAACTGCTCGACATGTCGCGAGGTGGGGCCAAGCTGTTTGTGGCGCAGGCGCTGCAAAATGGCGAAAACGTCTTGATGCGGATCGAAGATGCAGCCTTTGACTTACGTTTATCCGTGTCCGCCAATGTCGGTTGGATCAAACGGTCGGGCGATCGCTTCGGCCTGGGCGTGGTTTTCTCGCCGTCGCTGCCCGAATCGACCATTGGTGAGATGCTGACCAAGGGAATTCTGGAACGCCGCCTGGCTCCGCGGAAAGAGACCCGCGTGCCGTTGCAAGCCCGCTGGGAATGCAGCGCGTCGGCCGAGCCTCGCGATGTCGATCTGATTGACATTTCGCCCGGCGGATTCTGTTTGCGATCAGCCGTGCCGGCGGTGGTCGGCAGCCGCATGCGGCTGTTGACTCGCGACAATGAACGCCATGCGCCAGAGATTAACGCCAAGGTCCGCTGGCAGTTGGACGAAAAGAATGGATTTTTGATTGGTTGCGAACTGAATGGCATGACCAGCGCCGCCAAACTTCACGAAATCGTGTTTGGCGTGCCGTTCTCTGACAAAGAGTTGGCATGTCAACCGTCCATGCTGGAACGGATCCGTGAGCGGCTAACCGACATTCGTCAGCGGCCGAAGGCCGCGCTGGTGCGCTGGCTGGGTCTGAACGAACATGAACAAATCCTTCACGGCACCCAATCCAACGATCGCATGAATACCCCCGCCGGCAAGCCGTAGTCTTGCCCGGTCAGGCGGGCCATTGGCCGGTGGCGATTAGCGTGGCTAATTGCGGGATCAATTGCCGCAAGGCCCTCGAACGGTGGCTGAGGCAAGCCTTTACCGTGGGGCTGAGCTCGCCAAATGTCAGGTGGTATTCCACGACCTCAAACAGCGGATCGTAGCCAAATCCGCCTCCGCCGGCCGCCCGCATACGAATGCGGCCGTGGCACTCGCCTTCGGCGGTAGCGACGATTCGCCCATGCGGGTTGGCCAGTGCGGCGCTGCAAACGTAGTGCGCCCCCCGTTTTTCCCAAGGCACATCGTCCAGTTCCTCCAATAGCCGGGCGTTGTTCTTTTCGTCGGTAGCGCCTTCACCGGAAAACCTGGCCGAGAAAATTCCCGGCCGGCCTTGTAGCGCGTCGACCGCCAAGCCGCTGTCTTCGCCCAAGACCCAACGGTTCAGATGCATGGCCTGTTGGCCAGCCTTCAGCGCGGCATTGGCGGCAAAGGAGTCGCCCGTCTCTTCGACTTCCAAAGCGTTAGGGATTTCGGCCAATGTCAGCAGGCCAATGCCCAACGGAGCCAGCAAGGGGACCATTTCGGCCACCTTCTTGCGGTTGTGAGTTCCCAACACCAGTTCGCGCGCGTCAGCCATAGGCCGCGTTTTATACTCGCTGGCCAGCCCGGTTGCCAAGCGGCTTGCCGCTTAGCGCGCCGCCTGCTGATATCCACGAGAGCTGTTCCTGCGCGGCACCTCGACCGGAACCGGCGTGGCGTCGAGTTGGATTCCGGCAATGGTTTGCGGCGTGGCGTTGCCCACATTTCCCAGGATAATGCCGCCCGGGCCGGTGCGCTGTTGGGCACCCAGCGAAGTCATGATCTTCAACACCGCCGGGTGCAAGTCGGTCGCCCCGTTGGGGCCCGCGTTGCCCAACGTATCGAAGCTGCCGACGCAGACGACACTGCTGTAGCGATCGTGAAATTCAAACGCTTCGTAGCCCTTGGCGCGCAGCGCCATGGTCAAGCGGTGGGCCTTGTCGGCCGCTTCCTCCAACTTGCCGGTAGGCGAGGTATCGGCCTTGATGAGCTTGGATGTTTGGTTGGTCTGCACATATTCGCCCGTGAACATGGCTACCTGTATGCTGAACTTGCCGGGGCAGTCCAGCAGCGAGTGCTCGACCTTTTCGTTCAGCTTGACCACAAAGGCGTCGAGCCCTTCCGGTACGAAGAATTCCTTGGGCAGCAGGGGGTTGGTGATGATAAAGGCATGCCCCATGGGGCCGCGTTCCTTGCGCTCATCGCCGGGGGCCATGATGTGCTTTTGAATCTCGCGCAGGCCGGCCAGGGTGCGGGTGACATGCTTTTGGTTCTCCAGCTTAAGGCATTCCGGCTTGGCGTAGCGAATCTTCTGAAGCGTTTTTTGAGCGTCGTTGTCGTCGACCGAACGGTAGTCGCCGATTAGCACGGCCACTTCGCGGGTCTTCATATTGCGCCGGTTAATCATCCGCCGCGGATCGCCATATTCGTCAAACCCGCGGCCATTGAACGACTTGGAAAAATCAAATTCCATTTCGTAGGTGTAGGCCAGCAGCTTGTAGCGCTTGCGCAACTCTAGCACCAGTTCGTGGGCATCCTCGTCGGCCCCCTCGCCCGAGAAAGTGCAGCACATCACCAACCACGGCCCTTGGTCCTCGGTGATGCGGTAGTCCTTGTCGGGGTTGGCCTCGATGCGCTTGAACAGGCTGATCTGCCGCCAAGGGGGCGCGGCCAACAAATCGCTGGCGACACCGCAAGACATGGCCCACGACAGCGCCACCAGCAACAGCCAACGAGTACCAGGCATGGGAGCTTCTCCGTTCCAATGCAAAAGATCAACATTCAGAGGACCAGCCTCTGTTTGAGGGGGCGGGAGTGTAGCAAAGCCCTCCCTGGGCCGAAAGGCGTACTTTTGGCCGTAAAAATCAATTTCAACCCACGGATGCAGCGCAGGCAACGACAGTAGGAGAGCTCCCTACGCAGTCCTCAGCCGCCCCGCTGGCGCAAGGCTTCGTAGAACAAGATGGCCGCCGTGGCCGAGACATTCAGGCTGTCGGCCGTGCCGCGCATCGGCAACTGAATGGCGGTCAGGCCGGTACCGCTCCAGATGCTGGACAGGCCCAGCGCTTCGCTCCCCAACAACAACGCCGCCGGTTGTCGCAGATCGACCGCCGTATAAGGGACCGCCCCATCCACGCGGGCAGCGAACATCGGTATCCCCCGCGCACGCAACCAGGCCATTGTCTCGGCCGAAGTTGCCTCGCGGACGGGCATGGTAAAGATCGTTCCCAGGCTGGCCCGAATGGCGTTGGGGTTGTAAAGGTCGGTGCGGCCATCGGCCACGATGACCGCCGAGACGCCAGCTCCGTCGGCACTGCGCAAGACGGCCCCCAGGTTGCCAGGCTTTTCGCAACCTTCCAACACCGCTACCAACGGCAAGGCCGGCAAAACCAGGTCCGCCAGGCTCGCCCTTGGAATCGCCGCGACGCCCAACACGCCGTCGCTACGCTGGCCGAACGCCAGTTTTTCAAAGATCGCCGGGGGAATCCACAGCAGTTCCGCCGCTGTACGACGAGCTTGCTCAATCGTCCGTCGGCTGGCCTCGGAATGGGCCACCTCGCGACAAGCAAAGACCTGCTCTACCGGCAACCCGGCAGCCATGGCCCGCGATAGTTCCACCGCGCCGTCGATGAGCATTCGCCCTTGCACGTTGCGCTGGCGGCGGTCGCGCAGCCGTACGGCCTGTTTGACACGGGGATTGTGCGGGCTGGTGATGTCCTGTTCGGCCATCGCGGGTGACGAACCTAGACGGCTGCTCTCTCGCGCGTGTTGGCCCGCTGTGCGCCAACCACGCCCAAGCGGGCCTTCATGCAGGTTTGACGAAAAGCCTCGGGCCGAGATACACCGCTCAGCCGGAATGTTTCGATCGTGCCGCGTCGAAACACCAGATCGCCTGCATGGTACCACCCTTGGCCTGGCAAGACTTGGACATCGATCGCGTCGAAGTCGTCCAGGGCGATGAACCGGTCGTTGATGGCCGCCAGGCCCTTCTGCACGATCACGCGGCGGTTGGTCAGCCGGTAACGGCGGCCGATAATCGGCAAGATGCGGCCAAAGTACAGTCCCAGGGCCAGCGGAATCGTGGCCAGCATGAACACCTTGCCGATGGTGAAAAACTTGCCAATGCCGGCTTGCATGGCGTACAGCTTGCCCAACGATCGGCCCATGCCGACGGCCGCCACACTGGGCCAAACGGTCATGATGGTGACTTCTGAAGTTTCAGCCGGAGAGACCCCGGCAATAGCCTGTGTCATCGCACGCAATCCCAAAGACGGCAACCAGTAAGGAATAGCCCATGAGGGTAGCAAACGCCGCCGCGCGGGGGAAGGGGAGGGCGAACGGGAAAGGATGAAGGCGGAAGGATGAATGGGGAGTTGGGAAAACGTTGCCGCACGGCTCCCGCCGTCCCGGCTTGAAATGGGTTGGGCGGAGCCAAGCTGGAAAGGGTAGTACGCCAAGGATGTTCTTCGCTGACAACTGGAAGATTTTCTTTCTGGGCGGCGTCATTTCCATTGGGTAACCATCAAAAAAACTCCGGCCATCGCGGGAGGGCGATGGGCCGGAGTTCGCTGGTTAAGGCCGTGGGCTGAGTTGGGAGGACTCAGCTTGCTGCCTTAGAAGCCAAAGCGGAGGCTGAATCCGGGGCTGTTGTAGTAGGCACCGCCGTACCCGTAGTTGGGGTAGTATCCATACCCGCCGTAGTAGGGCCGGTAGTACGAACGATAGCCGCCGTAATAGGGACGGGAGTAGTTGCGGTAGCCGCCGTAGTAGCCACGATTACCGTAGTAACCGCGTCCACCATAATAGCCCCGGTTGTAATAACGGCCGTAGCGAACTTGATCCACCTTGGCCGCGGACTGGTCACCGCTCTGCTTGAGATCGGCGAAGACGATGTTGGCCTTGTTCGAGCCACGAACGCCAAGCTCATCCGCCTGAGCCGACCGGGTGGAAACCAATGCCGCGCTCAACAACAGGCCGCCGAGCAAAGCCGTTGTGTAGAACAACTTTTTCATGATGTTTCTCCTTTGCCTATTTTCGCGCGAACGGCAAGCATTGGCCGCCGACCGCGCAAGTTGACCGCCTGGGAACCACATTTGGCACCTGGGCGAACCCCCGGAAGATACCTATTGCAGATATCGTGCCAGCGGAGGGGAAAGGCGGAAGGATAGAGGCGAAAGGCGAAGAAATGAGATACGAAGAGCTGATTGCTGACGGCTAATAGCTGATCGCTTGACTAATCCAGCGACAGCTCCCCGCGAAAGCAGTTACGCCATCTTCATGCCGTGATCGTCAATTGAATAGGGGACGATTTCATCCGCGCATGCGCTGCCGCGGTGCTTGGGGATATAGAGGGCGCGGGTCAGCCGCTGCCCTTCGCGAATCTTGCCCATGTAGATTACGGTGTTGGCACCAGCCAGCAAATCGCCCTCGTCCAGACGCCGTTCGATCAGCCCTTCCAGCATCGTCTCATGCGAGGTGTACAGCAGCAGGCTGGCGATCTGGTTGTGGTCGTAGGCGTGCGCGGCGATTTGAGGGGCGTTGCGCAGATAGTCCTGGCGAAACAGGTCGCGGGCGACCCACTCGGCCTCTTTTCGCAGAATTTGGTGCTGCACGTACTCGAACAATTCAAACTGAATTGAATCGCTGGCCCGGTCGGCCGGCTCGATGCCATCGATGACGGCTCGCCGTACGCCGCGGGCAAAGTGGCCGTAAAAAAAGCCAATGGTGATGTTCAGCTTGCGGACCATCTCCGTCTGCCATTGCCGCCACATTTCCTCCTCCAGGTCGCGGCGCGTGACACGACGGCCCTGGTAGTCGAAGACTTTCAAATACTCGCCCGCCGGTGCCTGATCGAAAAACGACTCCAGATCAGGCGGGCGGTTAGCGTCGGCTGCTTGCAAATTCCAATCGAACATCCGCCGCGCGTACTCGGCATGGCTCTGCGAGTCGCCGCGGCAAGTCATGTCGAACAGAACTCCACGCTGCCCCTCGGCCTGTTGCCCGGCATGCGCAAACTGCAAACCAAGTTGTGTCTTGCCAGCCCCCGTCGCGCCGACGACTACGGTCAACGTACCCGGCAGCAAACCGCCGCCCAGCAGATCGTCGAGTCCTGGAACGCCGGTGGAATATCGGGGCATGGGGGGTTCGGTTTTCAGTTTTCAGTTTTCAGTTTTCGGTTTTCGGTTTTCGGTTTTCGGTGTTCGGTGTTCGGTGAAGTGCCGTTAGCTATGAGCTTGTCCTTTAGCCTTTAGCCTTCAGCCTTTCGCCTTTCGGCTTTCGCCTTTCCCTTATATCGTTATCCGCCTGTCGCGGGCCGTTACTGTCCATCGCGCCGTCGCCTGGCCTTGTTCGACGACGATGACTTCCCGGTGCAGGGCGACGGTGGGGCAGACGTGAAAGGGGATGGCATAGAGGATGTCGCCCACGGAATGCCGATCGGCCAGGGACGTTTCCACCGCGATGTGTTCCTCGCTGTGGTTGACCATTTTGGCGTCGGGCAGATCGAGCCAGACGGCCCGCGGGTCGGGGTTGTCGGGGGAGACGGCCTTGTATCCCAGGTCCATGCACAGGCGGCCGGGGCCGGGCTTGCTGATCACCCGCGACAGCAACACGGCGGCGTGCAGAAATTGCAGATCGGGGAATTTGGTTTCGTAGCTGATATCCCAGTATGTACAGGTGCCGGGGCTGCACTGCCGGTCGGCATGGCGGGCGTGGATGGGAAAGGTTGGCGTTCCGCCAGCCACGACGCGCGGGCGAGGAAAACCCAGCCGGACCAATTCCTCGCGCATTTGTTCCGCCGGGGCGAAGGCCTCGTCGCAGGCGCGGCGGCGTTCTTCGATCTCTTTCTGCCGCACATGGCCATCGTAGACGTGCAGGCCGACAGGCTTTACGCCCGGCAGGTCGTCGAGAAGCCGATAGAGGGCGACAGCCGCCGGTCCCGGTTGAATGCCCGTGCGGCCCATGCCGACATCGATATCGAGCCAGATATCGACCGTGGCTCCGGCGGCGATGAGTGCCACCGAGAGGCCACGAATGGCCTCCGCGTCATCGGCTATCGCGGAAAACCGGGTGGCGGGAAACGCCCGCACCAGTTGAGCGAAGCGTGTGGCTTTGGGCCCCAGCGGCTGATAGGCCAGCATGCAATCGGGAGCGTCGCAACGGGCAACCATTTCGGCCTCGGCCAGCGTGGCGACCTTGAACTGATGGATGCCGGCCGCCATTTGCATGCGGATGATCTCGGCCGTCTTGTGCGTTTTGACGTGCGGACGCAAATTCTGCACGCCGCCCGCGTAGGCAATCATCCGCCGGACGTTCTCGGCCACGCGGTCACGAAAGACCAGCAAGGCCGGCGAGTCGATCTCATCGGCGTTCGCGATCTGGTACCAAGGAGCAGACATGGTCAATCCTCAAATATTGGCGGGCGGACCGACAGGCGGCTGACGATGCGGTGCATTCGCCGCTATTTGAGGCAGCAGGCGCATGGTTGTCAAACGAAGGCAGATCGCTGTAGGAGGCGTCTACCGACGGCGACAATACGCGTTCCCTCCCGAAGGCCGAAACCGCGGAGGCACCGCATCCTGATACTGGCCCTCGTTATTGCGTGTTCACCAAGATGGGGCCGCTGCTCGGAGAAAGCCACGAATCGAACGAATTTAACGAATAGGAGTTCTAAGGAACGATTTTGCTCGGATGCCGCGACGCCCTGTTCCCACATGGCAAGTTTCCATGCGGAAAAGCCATTCGTTAGATTCGTTCGATTCGTGGTCCTAACTAAGCCCGGGATAGAAGACGATCCACATTGATATCTCATGCTTGCATTAACTTCTATTATCCCTGGACGGACTTACCGCGTCATGAATTTCGACAATCGGCCGATCGGATTGCCATGCCGCGGCGGAACGCATAAACTATCCCTCATGTTTGTGGTCGCTTGGGTTGTGCCGTCCGCGACGAGGATTTCCGCATGCTGACTTTCACCGGTGCTCGACGAAATAACTTTTGCGACCGTGTTGCGCGGCGCGATTTTCTGAAAATCGGCGGGCTGGCGATGGGCGGGTTGTCGCTGCCGCAAATGTTGCGGGCGGAACAGAAGACAGGCGAAATGGCGGCGCGGCACAAGGGGATCATCATGATCTACATGCCGGGCGGGCCCCCGCATCAAGACATGTACGATCTGAAGCCAGACGCTCCGATGGAGATTCGCGGCGAGTTCGAACCTATCGCCACCAACGTGCCGGGCATTGAGATCTGCGAGCACATGCCGCGGTTGGCCACGCGGATGGACCGGTTTGCCATTGTCCGCTCACTGGTCGGTTCCGACGGCGCACATGCCTCGACCGTTTGCACATCGGGCTGGCCTTGGAGCAATCAGCCGCCCGGCAAGTGGCCGCAGATTGGCGCGTTTGTTTCAGCCTTGCAAGGGACGACCGATGCGGCTATTCCGGCGGCGGCCGACCTTTCCATGCACATGCAGCATTTGCCGTACAACGTGCCAGCCGCGGGCTTTTTAGGGGCTGGCCATACGCCCTTTCGCCCCGACGGCGAAGTGCTGGCGGACCTGGCGGTGGCACCGGCGGGTATGAGCCGCCTGGCCGACCGCAAGACGTTGCTGGAAGGGCTGGACCGTTTCCGCCGACAAAGCGATGCGGCCCGCTCCGCCAGCGATTTTGATGATTGCACCAGCCAGGCATTCGACCTGCTGACCAGCAGCAAAGTGGCCGAAGCCTTGGACCTCGACCGCGAGGATGCCGCTGTACGCGAGCGTTATGGAAAGGACGACCCCGAGGCATTGCCTTATAGCAAAGCGGGATACCAGGCGCTGATGTCGCGTTTTCTGTTGGCGCGGAGGTTGATTGAAGCGGGCGTGCGCTGCGTAACGGTATCGTTTGCCGATTTCGACTGGCATGGCAACAACTTTGTGTATGGCCGCAAGGTGCTGCCGCTGTTCGATCAAGGGATCACCGCCTTGGTCGATGACCTGCACGAGAGGGGGCTGGCCGAGGATGTCAGTGTGGTGGCTTGGGGCGAGTTCGGCCGCACGCCACGCATCAATGACAGAGCCGGGCGCGACCATTGGCCGCAAGTCAGTTGCGCTTTGCTGGCGGGCGGAGGCATGCGAATGGGCCAGGCTTTGGGCACGACCAATCGCCTGGGCGAGTTTGCCGTTGACCGACCGATCCACTATCAAGATGTTCTGGCCACGCTGTACCGGCGGATTGGCATCGATCCCGAGCAGGCCCTGGTCCGCGACCTGTCTGGCCGTCCCCGGTATCTGTTGGACCGACGCCAGCCGATTGCCGAGTTAGTCTAGTGCTCTGTCTAATCTTTAATGATGGGTGGTAGCATGACTTCGTCGCACTAGGTATTCCTTGCCTCCAAACCACTTGCGTGTTTGTCGGCGTTGCGTGCAACCCAGCAAAGCTGGGTTGACGCTCCACTAGCCGTGGGGCCGCAACGATCCGCTTGCCCATTGTTGATCGCCCATGCGCATCGCCATTGCCCAGTTGTCGCAAGAGAGCAACACCTTTAACCCGCTGCCAACCACGCGGCAAAACTTTGAGGACTTCGGCCATTTCCGCGGGACCGACGTAGTCGAACGGATGGCCGATGTAAACGAGTTGGGGGGCTTTATCCAGTCGCTGCGGCAATGGCCCGAAGCGCCCGAGATTGTACCGCTGGTACGGTTGATGGCCTGGCCTTCTGGCATGGCTACCGCGGATACCTTCGAGTGGGCGCGGGACGAAATTATTCAACCGCTGGCGGCCCAATTGCCCGTGGATGGCGTGCTGTTGTCGCTGCATGGCGCGATGGTGGCCGACCAACATTTTGACGTAGAAGGCGAGATGCTGTCGGCGGTGCGGGCGGTGGTGGGTGCCAACGTGCCGATTGTGGCCACGCTCGATCTGCATGCCAGCGTCACTCGCCGCATGGCCGAACAGGCCGACGCACTGGTGCTGTTCCACACCGCCCCGCACCTGGATGTGTTTGAAACCGGACAGCGCGGTGCCGCGCTGCTGCGGCGGATCCTGGTGGATGGTGCCCGGCCGGTGACGGCTTTCGTGCGGATTCCGGCGGTGATTCCGGCTGAGATGGCCAACACCCAAGACCCGGCCAGCCCCAGTTATTCACTGCGCGAGTTGACACAGCGACTCGACGGATTGCCCGGCATCTTGGCGGCGGGCTGGGCCTCGGTGCAACCGTGGCTGGATGTTCCCGACTTGGGAAGCACGGCTCTGGTGGTGGCCGATGGCCAGCCAGAATTGGCGAGCCGCACGGCCGCCGAGTTAGCGCAGGCGTTGTGGGATCGGCGAACGAAGCTTCTGCCCGACCTGGCTGAGATTGAACCAGCCATCCGTGACGCCTTCGACCGCAAGGCGGGTCTGACCGTGCTGAGTGACTCGGCCGACGCCACCACATCGGGCGCGCCGGGGGACAGCACCTGGCTGTTGCGGGAGATGCTGAAGTACGATTGGCCGCGACCAGCACTGGTGCCGATGGTTGCGCCGGAGATTGTGGAACAGGCGAGGCTGTTAGGCGTGGGCAACACGTTGACTGGACCACTGGGTGGGCGCCGTGACACGCGGTTTTCGCAGCCGGTGCAAGTTAGCGCCCGCGTGGAGCGGCTTTTCGACGCGCAATTTATCCTGCAAGGACATCTGGCCAAGAACCTGGCCATCGACATGGGACCGTCGGTGGTGCTGCGCGTGGGAAATGTCCACATTCTGGCAACCACCCGTAGCGGCCCGCACTTTGCCCCACAGTTCTTTCAAACCGCCGGCTGCGACCCCTACGCCGCGCAATTGCTGATCGCCAAGAGCCCTTGTGGTTTCCGCGCGGCCTACGCCCCTCATGCCGCCAAAATCTCGGTCGTCCGCGCGCCGGGTTGCGCCCCTGCCGACTATTGGCGCTACCCGTACCAGCATGTTACGCATCCCGTTTGGCCGTGGGATGAGATGGATGAGTGGAGTCCGGATGTGGTTATGATGGGGTGAGGGGGTTTGCAGTTTTCAGTTTTCAGTTCATACCTCATACCTTATCCCTTCCCGGAAATCGCCCATGCTCATCCGCGCCCCCTTGCTTTACCTTCTCTCTCTGCTCGCTGTTGTTGGCTTGGCGGAGGAACCGCGGTCGGAGTATCCATTTTTGAAGTTTGTTCACCAACAGGCGGAGGAGCTGCGGAAGGAACATACGGCTGCACCGGAAAGCAAAGAGGCTTGGGAGGCAGCGCGGGCTGAAATCCGCCGACAATTGCTGTCGGCCTGGGGAGGTTTTCCCTCGGAGCCTTGTCCACTAGACGTGCAAAAGCTGGGCGATCTTGATCGCGACGGTTATCGCATCGAGAAGCTGATGTTTCAGACGCGGCCGGGAATTTGGATGACGGCCCATGCCTATGTGCCAAAGGGCGAGGGGAAATTTCCGGCGGTGCTCAATGTGCATGGGCACTGGCGCGAGGCCAAGCAATCGCCGCAGGTGCAAGCCCGTTGCCTGGGGCTGGTGAAGCTGGGATTTTTGGTACTGGCGGTGGATGCCTTTGGCGCGGGCGAGCGGGCTGTTGGCGAGGCGCTGGGCGAGTACCACGGCGAAATGACGGCCGCCACGCTGTGGCCGGTGGGTCTGCCGCTATCGGGCTTGCAGGTTTACGAAAACATGCGGGCCGTTGACTACTTGCAATCTCGGCCCGACGTTGATGCCGCGAATATCGGCATCACGGGTGCCAGCGGCGGCGGCAACCAGTCGATGTACGCCGGAGCCTGGGACGAGCGGTTGAAGGCGGTCGTGCCGGTCTGCTCGGTTGGCACTTACGATGCCTACCTGGGAGCGGCCTGCTGCATGTGCGAGGTCGTGCCCGGCGCGCTGCGGTTTTCCGGCGAGGGGGACATTCTGGGGCTGGTCGCGCCGCGGGGGCTGATGGTGATTAGCGCCACCAGAGACGCCTTTCAATTCTCCGTCGGAGAAGCCCGCAAGTCACTGCATTACGCGCAGCC
Organism: Pirellulales bacterium; assembly: GCA_050247075.1. Lineage (GTDB taxonomy): Bacteria > Planctomycetota > Planctomycetia > Pirellulales > JBFWUW01 > JBFWUW01. Next base: position 18,403 of record JBFWUW010000101.1, read on the forward strand.
CGT